>NZ_RJLN01000114.1 GCF_003725545.1 Micromonospora solifontis
GACCCTGCCGTGGTCCCGGTCGTTGTCCCGGTCCTCGTTGTCCCGGTCCTTGCCGTCCCGGCCGTACTGGTCCTCGGCGTTCTGCGCCTCGGCGTCGCCCTTGTCGCCGTCCTTCTTGTCGTCGGCCTTGCCGGCGTCGCTGACGTTCTGCGGTGCGGCCGCGTGGTTCTCCGCGACGCGCTGCGCGTCGTCGGACTTGTCGTTGTCGCGAGCGGCGAGGCCACCGAGCGCCGCCAGACCGACGACGCCGGTCAGCCCGGCCACGCCGGTGGCGACCCAGAGCGCCCGCCGCCTGCTCGTCGGCGGGGTCATCGGGGCCCCGCCGTCGGAAGTCGTTACGTCGTTGGACATCAGAGCCTTCCGCCCTTTCGGTTTCTACCAAAGGGGTCGCACCACCCGAGGCGGGGCGACCAGCTACAAACCGGTTGTAGCCTCTGATCGACACCGTATGAGAAGGATCCTCGCGACGCGGACGTATACGAAAAAATCGCGCATTACGCCCATATCCGATCGGGTGGTACGGGCCGGCGTGGACCGCCCGGCAGGGCGGCCGGAGCGCGAAACGGTGACGGGCCCGCCCGCCGACGTCGGACGACGACAAACGTCGCAGACGCCGGCGGGCGGGCCCGTCGCGCGGGTCGTACCTCCCGGGTCAGCCCGGCAGGCGCGGGCCGGCCTCCCGCTGCTCGGCGAGCCAGGTCTCCACCTCGTCGGAGCGGCGCGGCAGCCCGGCCGAGAGGTTCACCGGACCGTCGGCGGTCACCAGGATGTCGTCCTCGATCCGGACCCCGATGCCGCGCAGCTCCTCGGGGACCAGCTCGTCCTCCGGCTGGAAGTACAGGCCCGGCTCCACCGTGAGCACGTAGCCCTCGCCGAGCGGCCCGTCCCGGTACATCTCCTTGCGGGCGTTCGCGCAGTCGTGCACGTCGATGCCGAGCATGTGGCTGGTGCCGTGCAGGGTCCACCGGCGGTAGACCGTGGAGGTCGGGTCCATCGCCTCGTCCACGCTGACCGGCAGCAGCCCGAGGTCCTTGAGCGCCTCGGCGAGCACCCGCATCGAGGCCAGGTGGACGTCGCGGAACGCCACCCCCGGCTTGCACATCTCGATGCCGGCCTGCTGGGCGGCGTAGACCGCGTCGTACACCTGCCGCTGCAGCGGGGTGAACCGGCCGTCGACCGGCAGCACCCGGGTCACGTCGGCGGTGTAGAGGTTGCGGTTCTCCACGCCCATGTCCATCAGCAGCAGCTCACCCGGACGGGTGACGCCGTGGTTGTGCACCCAGTGCAGGATCGTGGCGTGCTCGCCGGCGCCGACGATCGAGCCGTACCCGACCTCGTTGCCGTCGTGCCGGGCGCGCAGCGCGAAGATCCCCTCCAGCAGCCGCTCGGAGACCGCCCGGTCCGCCGGCAGCGCCCGGGCCACGTCCTCGAAGCCGCGGACGGTCGCGTCGCAGGCCTCCTGGAGCTGGGCGATCTCCCACTCGTCCTTGACCAGCTTCAGCTCGGAGATCGCGATGGCCAGCTCCCGGTCCCGGCCGGGCTGCCCGTCGGCCCGGGCCCCGTCGTACGGCCGCACCGCCGCGTCCACCCGGGCGTCGAAGCCGCGCAACACCCGGGTACGCCCCGGCGCCAGCTCGGCCAGCGCCGCGTCCAGTTCGGTCAGGTCGGCGGTCGGCAGTCCCAGCTCGGTCGACTTCTCCTTGAGCGTGGGACGGCGGCCCACCCACAGCTCGCCGTGCCGGCTGCGGAAGAACTCGTCGGTCTTCCGGGAGGAGCGGGGCCGCATGAACAGCGTGGCGTCCCCGTTCGGGCGCAGCACCAGCACGCTGTCCGGTTCGAGGTCGCCGGTCAGGTACGCGAAGTCGCTGCCCGGCCGGAACCGGTGGTCGGTGTCGTTGGCCCGTACCTTCTCGTTGCCGGTCGGGATGACCAGCGTCTCCCCGGGGAACGCCGCGGCGAGGGCGGCCCGCCGCTTGGCGTGGTTCGGCACCTCCGGGCGGGGGCCGACCGGCAGTTCGGTGTCCCGCCAGCCCTGCCGCATGAACGCCAGGAACGCCTCCGGGAAGTCGGGGTCGTGCGACTCCGTGCCGTCCGCCGGCTTGCCCTGCTGCGTCCGCTCCTCGGCCATGATCCGTCCTCCTTGAGCCTCGTCGCTGGTCCAGACGGTATCGCGCGCACGGGAGCGGGAGGAGCCTGCGGTACCGCGACGGTGGTGTCCGGCGCGTGGAGAGGGGCAGAGCCAGCGGTGCCGCACCGCCCGGATGTGCCGCGTGAAAAGATGACCACCATGTGCGGACTCCTGGCCTTCTTCAGCGCGCGCGGCGACGCCGCCGCCCACCGCGACCACATCGCCGGAGCACTGGAGTGCCTGCACCACCGCGGCCCGGACGAGACCGGGGTCGAGGTGGTCGGTGACGCCTCCGGCCGGTACGCGGACGGAGTGTTCGCCCACAAGCGTCTGGCGATCATCGACGTGGCGCTCAGCCACGAGCCGCTGCCCTACGCGAACGGCCGCTACCTGCTCACCTTCAATGGTGAGATCTACAACTACATCGAGCTGCGGGACGAACTGATCCGGGACTACGGCGCCCAGTTCGCCACCAACGGCGACGGTGAGGTGATCGTCGCCGGGTACCACTACTGGGGCGAGCAGGTGCTCACGAAGCTGCGCGGCATGTTCGCCTTCGTGATCTGGGACCGGCAGGAGCGGCGGGCGTTCGGCGCGCGGGACTACTTCGGCATCAAGCCGCTGCACTACCTGCAGACCCAGGACGGCCTCTACCTCGCCTCGGAGAAGAAGGCGCTGCTGCCGTTCGCGCACTCGGCGTACCAGGGCGACGCCGGGATCGACACCGCGAACCTGAGCCACTACCTGACCCTGCAGTACGTGCCGGAGCCCGGCACCCTGCACAAGGGGATCAGCCGGATCGGATCGGGGGAGTACCTGACCTGGAGCCCGGGCGGCCGGATCGAGGTGCGCCGCTGGTACCGGCCGGTGTTCCACCCGGCCCCGGTGGCCGACGAGCAGAAGCTCTACCACGAGATCCGGGAGACGCTGCGGGAGAGCGTCCGGATGCACATGCGCTCGGACGTGCCGGTCGGCTCGTTCCTCTCCAGCGGCATCGACTCCACCGCGGTGGTCGCCCTGGCCCGGGAGTTCAACCCGAACATCCTCACCTTCACCGTCGGCTACGACGTGCCCGGGTACTCCGAGATCGACGTGGCCCAGGACTCGGCCCGGCACCTCGACGTCACCACCATCCCGACGAAGATCGGGCCGCAGGACATGATGGAGGCGCTGCCGAAGATCGTCTGGCACCTGGACGATCCGGTGGCCGACCCGGCGCTGGTCCCGCTGTACTTCGTGGCCAAGAAGGCGGCCGAGCACGTCACCGTGGTGCTCTCCGGCGAGGGCGCGGACGAGTTCTTCGGCGGGTACACGATCTACCGGGAGCCGCTCTCGCTGAGCACGGTCAACGGCCTGCCCGGCGGGGTGCAGAAGGGCCTGCGGGCGGTCTCCAAGGCCATCCCCCAGGGCGTGAAGGGCAAGAGCTTCCTGGAGCGCGGCACCACCCCGATCGAGCAGCGCTACTACGGCAACGCCCGGATGTTCACCGAGGAGGAGAAGCAGCACCTGCTGCGCCGCTACGACCCCTCGGTGCGCTACACCGACGTCACCGCGCCGATCTACGCCGAGGCCACCGAGCTGGACGACGTCACCAAGATGCAGTACGTCGACCTTTACACCTGGCTGCGCGGCGACATCCTGGTCAAGGCCGACCGGATCTCCATGGCCCACTCGCTGGAGGTGCGGGTGCCGTTCCTGGACCGGGAGGTGTTCAACGTCGCCGCCGGCATCCCGGTCGACCTCAAGCTGCCGCCCCGCTCCGAGGCCACCAAGTACGCGATGCGCCAGGCGTTGCAGGGCGTCGTCCCGCCCGCCATCGTCAACCGCAAGAAGCTGGGCTTCCCGACCCCGACCCGGGTCTGGCTGCGCGGCGAGATGTACGAGTGGGCCCGGCACGTGCTGGCCACCTCGGGCGCGGGCGACCTGATCGACCTGTCGTACGCGATGCGCCTGCTGGACGAGCACAAGCGGGAGGAGGCGGACCACTCCCGCAAGGTGTGGACCGTGCTGATCTTCTGCATCTGGCACGCCATCTTCGTGGCGAAGACCCTCGACCCGGGTATCCAGCGCAACCAGTCCGCCCTGCTCACCAAGCCCGTCGTGGGCAGCATGGTCCGCTGACGTCGGTGCGGAAACGGGCCCCCGGCACCGCCGGGGGCCCGTTCCGCTATCCGGTCACCTGCCGGTGCAGGTGACCGTGGGCAGGGCGTTGGTGCCCGACGTGTTGGCCAGGAACCCGAACGTGGTGGTGCCCTCCGGCGGGATGCTGCCGTTGTAGGACACGTTGCTGACGCTCACCGTGGTGCCGCTGGTGCTCGCCGTGCCGTTCCACACCTGGGTCAGCGTCTGACCGCTGGGCCAGGTCCAGGTGGCCGTCCAGCCGGCGTACGTCCGGCTGCTGTGGTTCATGATCTCGACCTCGCCCTGGAAGCCGCCGCCCCAGGCGCTGACCACCTTGTAGACCGCCATGCAGTCGCCGCCGGGCGGTGGCGTGGTCGGGGCGGGCGTGGTGGGTGCCGGCGTGGTCGGGACCGGCGTGGTGGGTACCGGCGTGGTGGGCGGCGGGGTGCTGCCGGAGCCGATCCCGGTCACCTCCCCGTTGCCGCCGTCGAAGGTGACGTCGGAGCAGCCGAAGAAGTTCTCCTGGCTGTCCGAGCGGACCCAGCGGGAGTAGATGATGTGCCGGCCGCTCTTGTTGGCCGGCAGCGTGCCGTTGAAGTAGTAGTGCCCGTCGTTGGTGCCGGGCGAGCCGATCGACGGCGGGTTGGTCACCGTCAGGAACGGCTGGTCCTCCAGGTCGCTCCAGGCCAGCGGCCGGGTCGGGCTCCAGCTGTCCTTGGTGACGTAGAAGTAGAAGGTGCCCGGGTGGTGGGCCCAGTTGCTGTAGCGGAACTCCATGGTCCGGCCGGCCGTCAGGTGGGTGAGGGGCCAGTCGTTGCGGGCGGCGTCGTAGCCGCTGAAGTTCGGGTTGCCGCCGCTGCACAGCTTGCCGTCGGGGATGAAGCCGACGGTCCGGCCGCCCGCGTCGGAGCGCAGCACGCTGAACCAGTTGTAGAGGGAGTTCGCTCCGTTCTCGGCGACCGCCGCCGCGCAGGCGGGGTTGTTCGGCTTGATCTCCCCGGTCGCGGTGAGCCCGTCCTTCCAGCACAGGTAGGTCCGGGCGCCCGGGGTCATCGCCGCGCCGTGGGCGGCGGCCGGGTCGGAGTTCGTGGCCAGGGCGAAGGCGCCCAGGGCCAGGGTGGCGGCCGCGGTGAGCAGCGCGGCCGTACGGGATCGGTGCACGGGTTCTCCTGACTCGCGGGGCGCGGCCTCGGCCCGCCCCGCTGCGACGAGCGGATGCGACGATCGCGGCGCCACGCCCGGCGGTCGGAGTGCGGCCGGGGGCCGTCCGGGGGCGCGCGCCGCCTGCGGTCCGTGCCACGGACCGGTGTGCCCTCGCGTCGGCTCGACCCGGCGGCCGGCGGCGCGGCAGCCCCCCGCGCCACTCCGGCAAGCGCAATCCCATCACGTCCGCCGCGCGCATGGCAATAGCCCCCCGTCGATGAGGGGGTCTCGGCGCGCCGCGCCGCGCCATGCGCCAGGATCGGAGGTACGACGGTACGGAAGGAGCCAGCATGGGGTACGCGGTGGTGCTTGGCGAGGCGCTGGTCGACCTGCTCGACGCCGAGTGCGACGGGCAGCCCGTCTACCGGCAGGCGATCGGCGGCGGACCGCTGAACGTGGCGGTGGCGGTCGCCCGGCTCGGCGGCGACGTCCAGTTCGTCGGGTCGCTCGGCGACGACGCCCTCGCGGAGCGGATCCGCGCCTTCCTGTCCGCCGCCGGCGTCGGGCTGGCCGGGGCGGTGACCGTACCGGCCCCGACAGCCCTGGCCGTGGCCACCTTCGCCGGCCCGGAACCGGACTTCCGCTTCTACGGCGAGCCCCGCTCGTACGCCCTGCTCGGCCCCGACGACCTGGACGTGGCCCTGGTCGAGGGCGCGGACGTGCTCTACTGCGGCTCGATCGTGCTGCTCGACCCGCCCGTGCTGGCCGCGGCGCGCCGGGCCTGGTCGATCGCCGGGGCGCTGCGGGTGTTCGACCCGAACGTGCGGCCCCGGCTGCTCGGCGGGCCCGGTGCGCTGGCCGGGCTGCGCGAGGTGGTCGCCGAGTTCGCCGCCGGCGCCCATCTGGTGAAGCTGAGCAGCGCCGACGCGCGGCTGCTCTACCCGGACGAGCCGGTCGAGGGGGTCGCCGCGTACCTGCGGGAGTTGGGCGCGGGAACCGTGGTGGTCACCCTCGGCGCGGACGGCGCGCTGGTCGCCGCCGCCGAGGACGTGGTCCGCATCCCGGCCCCGAAGGTCGCCGCGGCGGACGCCACCGGCGCGGGCGACTCGGTGATGGGCGCGCTCATCGCCGAACTGCTCACCGCCGGCGAGCCGGTGGACCCGACCGGCTGGCAGGAGCGGGTCGCCTTCGCCCTCCGGGTGGCCGGCCTGGTCTGCGAGTTCCCCGGCGGCGCCACCGCCATGCCCACCCGCGCCGCCGTCACCGCCCGCTTCCCCACCTGACCCGCCCCGCCGCCCCCGCCGCGCCGCGGCGCGAGCGCCCTCGTGCACGGAAAGAGTGGCCATTTCCCGGGAGGCGACCACTCTTTCCGTGCATGAGCGCGGATCGTGGGGTGGGTCAGCGGGGGCGGGTGAGGGTGAGGACGGCGGTGAGGGAGAGGGCGGCGGCGCCGGTGAGGACGACGGCCATCGGCACGGCGCTGCCCTCGCCGCCGAGCCCGACCAGCGGTGCGGCGAGCGCGCCGACGACCGACTGGACGCCGCCCATCAGCGCGGCGGCCTTGCCGGCGTGCCGGGGGTGCGCGTCCAGCGCCAGCGCGGTGCTGTTCGGCGTGACCATGCCGAGCGAGCCGACGAAGAGGAAGAGCGCCACCGCCACCAGGGCGAGGCCGCCGGCGAGCGCCCCGGTCAGCACGCCGACCGCGGCGGCCGCGTTGACCAGCAGCGCGGTGACCAGCAGCTGGCGCGGGCCGGAGTGGTCCAGCAGCCGGGCGTTGGCCTGGCCCGTCGCCACCAGGGCGAGCGCGTTGAGCCCGAAGATCAGGCTGAACGTGCTCGGGGACACCCCGAAGACGTCCTGGAACACGAAGGACGACCCGGAGATGTACGCGAAGAGCCCGGCGAACGCGAAGCCCTGGGTCAGCGCGTACCCGAGGTAGACCCGGTCGGCGGCCAGCGACCGCATGGTCCGGGCGGTGGCGGCCAGGCCGCCGGTGCTGCGCCGCTCGGCGGGCAGGGTCTCCGGCAGGCGGAGGACGACCGCGGCGGCGAGCAGCAGCCCGATCACCGCCAGGGCGAGGAAGACCGCCCGCCAGGAGCCGAACCGGAGCACCAGGCTGCCCACGCTCGGCGCGGCGACCGGGGCTACGCCGAAGACCAGGGTCAGCCGGGAGAAGTACTTCGCCGCGGCCCGGCCCGAGTAGAGGTCGCGGACCACCGCGCGGGCGACCACCACCCCCATGCCCCCCGCCAGGCCCTGCGCGAAGCGGGCCGCGGCCAGCGCGGGGGCGTTCGGCGCCACCGCGCAGACCAGCGCCAGCAGGGCGTACGCGGTGACCCCGACCAGCACCGGGCGGCGCCGCCCCCAGCGGTCGCTGAGCGGGCCGGTGACGAGCTGGCCCAGGGCGAGGCCGATCAGGCAGGTGGTCAGCGAGAGCTGGATCTGAGCCTGGTCGGCGCCGAGGTCGTGGGTCATCGCGGGGAACGCCGGCAGGTACATGTCCAGCGAGAGCGGGCCGATCGCGGTGAGCGTGCCGAGCAGCACCAGCAGGGTCACGCCACCGGCGGGCGGGGCCGGCGCGGCGACGGGCGGGCGCACGGTCGTCGGCGCGGTACGGTGCACGGCAGGTTCCCCTCGGGGTCGATGAGCTCCGGCCAACCTTAGCTCTGTACCCAGAACTATTGCGCTGTGAAGTAGGTGACCCCCGTGTCGAGCGAGGACGACATCGCGCGGCTCGGTGCCTTGGTGGGGGAGCTGCACCGGCTGCTGCGCCGCCGCGCCGTCGCCCGCGCCAACCTGGTCGCCCTGCCCCAGGCTCAGGTGGAGCTGCTGTTGCTGGTGCGGGCCGAGCCGGGGATCAGCGGCAAGGAGGCGGCCCGGCGGCTCGGCACCGCCCCGAACACGGTCAGCACCCTGGTCCGCGACCTCACCGACGCCGGACTGCTGCACCGGGAGCGCGACCCGGCGGACCGCCGGGTGGTCCGGCTCCGGATCACCGAAGCCGCCGACACCCGGATGGCCGACCACGAGACGCACCGCGCCGCCCTCCTCACCGAGGCCCTGGCCGCGCTCAAGCCCACCGACCGCGACGCGATCCTCACCGCCGTACCGGCCCTGGACCGCCTCCTCACCGATCTCCGCGCCGCCGGCTGACCTCGCGCCCGCCTCGCGCGGCTGAGGGCCGCGGGCGGACAACATCCCGCAAGCAGTGGTCACCACGGACCGTGGAGGCCCCTGCATCCAGGATCCAGCGCGATCTCGAGCCGGTGCCCGGGCGGGGCGAGGCGGGGCGGGCGGAGACGGTCAGGCGGTGCCGTCGAGTTCGGCGTAGCCGCGGCGGGCGGCGATCAGGCCGGGGCGGGCGCCGAAGGGGGACTCGGCGGCGACCCGTTCGGGCGGCGCGCTGCCGGTGTGGCCGGCCCGGATCAGCCAGGCCTGCTGGACCAGCTGGGCGTGCTGGGCCCGGACGAACTCCACGTCGACGGTCGCGCCGTGGCCGGGCACCACCACCGTGCCCGGGGTGGTGAGCCGGAGCAGGTCGGCCACCGCGTCCGGCCACTGCAACGGGTACGACTCCTCGAACGCCGGCGGGCCGCTCTGCTCCACCAGATCCCCCGCGACCAGCACGTCCGCGTCCGGCACGTGCACCACCAGGTCAGCGTCGGTGTGCCCGTGCCCGGGATGGCGCAGCACCACCCGCCGGCCGCCGATGTCCAGCACGGACTCGGCGACCACGGCGTGGGTCGGCGCGAGCAGCTCGGCACGGGCCAGCTCCGCCGCGAGCGCCGGCTGCTCGTCCCGCATCTCCTCGTACGCGGCCCGGCGCAGCTCGTCCGGGTGGTCGCGCAGCACGGCGGCGGCCTGCTCGTGGGCGTACACCGGGCGGGGCGGGTCGGCGGCCAGGGTGGCGTTGCCGAAGCAGTGGTCGAAGTGGTGGTGGGTGTTGACGACGGTCCACGGGTGCGGGGTGACCGCGCGGGCGGCCTCGGCCAGCTCCCGGGCCTGCCCGGCGGTGGAGAGGGTGTCCACCAGCAGCGCCGCGCCGTCCCCGACGACCAGCGTCACGTTCACCTGCAGCAGCGGCTCGCGCAGCACGTGGACGCGGTCGGCGACCTCGACGAACCCGGCGGTCATGACGCCCGCGAGGCGCGCTCGACGAAGCGCTGTCGGTCGACCAGCAGCCGCTCGACCCGCCCCTCGGCCACCGTGTCCTCGCCGTCGACGACGGCCACCTCGAACAGCAGCCGCCGGCCCTCGACCTTGGTCAGCCGGGCCTGGGCGACCACCCTACGCCCGACCGGGGTGGCCGCGCGGTGGTCCAGCTCAACCCGGACCCCGACAGTCGTCGACCCGGCCGGCATCCGGGTGGCGGTGGCCGCCACGGTCGCCGCCTCCGCCAGGGCGAGCACCCGGGGCGTGCCGAGCACCGGCACGTCGCCGGAGCCCACGGCCTGCGCGGTGTCGGCGTCGGTGACGGTCAGCTCGACCCGGGCGGACAGGCCCGGTGCGAAGGGCTGCTCCGGCTGCTCCTGCATGCCCCGAGCCTAGACGAGCCCGGGCCGGGGTGTCCGGCCTGCGGGTGGTCGCCGTCGGTCGATCCGTCGCCCGCCGTTAACCTTGACCGCGATGGCCGTCCTGACAGATCCCCAGCCCCCCGCCCGGACCGGTGCCACCCGCTCACCCGACGGCGGCCGCCGTCGGGTGGTCGCGATGGCGATCTGGGGCGCCGCCTTCGTGGCCGCCTGGCTCGCCATCGGCCTGCCCACCGACCCGGCGTACGCCTTCGTCTGGATCTGGGCGGGCACCATCGCCTGGAACTCCGCCCGCCCGTGGCGCAGCCACCTGCGCTTCGCCCGGGACTGGATCCCGGTCGTGCTGCTGCTGGCCGCGTACAACCTCTCCCGGGGGTTCGCCGACAACGGCGCGACGCCGCACGCCATGGAACTGGTCGTCGCCGACCGGTTCATGGTCGGCTGGGCCACCGGTGGTGAGGTGCCCACGGTCTGGCTCCAGCACCACCTCTACCGGCCCGACCAGGTGCACTGGTGGGACGTGCTGGTGAGCTGGATCTACTTCTCGCACTTCGTGGCGACGCTGGCCGCCGCCGCGGTGCTCTGGCTGCGGGATCGCACGCGTTGGGCCGCGTACATGCGTCGCTGGGGTTTCCTCTGCGCCGCCGGCCTGGCCACCTACTTCCTCTACCCGGCCGCGCCGCCCTGGTGGGCCGCCCAGAACGGGCTGCTCAGCGAGGTCGCCCGGATCTCCACCCGGGGCTGGCGGGAGATCGGCATGCACGGCGCCGGCAACCTGCTCAACGCCGGGCAGATCGCCTCCAACCCGGTCGCCGCGATGCCCTCCCTGCACACCGCGTTCGCCCTGTTCGTGGTGCTGTTCTTCCTGGGCTCGGTGCGCCGGCGCTGGTGGCCGCTGCTGCTCGCGTACCCGCTGGCGATGACCTTCACGTTGATCTACAGCGGTGAGCACTACCTGATCGACGTGCTGGTCGGCTGGGCGTACGTGGGGCTGACCTTCCTGGTCGTCGGGCTGGCCGAGCGCTGGTGGGCGGCCCGGCGCGCCTCGCGCGCCACGACGCCCGCGGAGGCCGCCTCGCCCACCGAGGCCGCCTCGCCCGCCGACGCCGCACCGGCGACCGGCACGCCGGCCTCCACCCGCCCCGACACCCCGGTCGACCCCGCCACGGTGCCGGCCGAGCGCTGACCAACAGGCGCTCCCACCCGGCCCCGGCCCGGCTCCCACGGCCGCGCGGCCAAGATCGCCCTTGTTCGACGCGCGGCGCGCCGCGCGGCGAAGATCGCCCTTGTTCACGGAAAGAGTGGCCATCTCGCGTGGGATGACCACTCTTTCCATGAATTAGTGCCTGGCCCCGCCCGGCGCGGTCGGCGCGGGTGGGGTGCGGGTCAGCGGGGGTGGGGGCGGTCGGTGCGGCGGGCCGCCTCCGCGCGGGCGGTCAGCTCGGCGGCCAGCGCCCACGCCTCGGCGAGGTCCCGGTCGGTGGCGGCCGCGCCCGAGCCGCCGGCCGTGTCCGCGTGCACGGTGGCCAGCCGCAGCCGCCGCTGGGCCGGGCCCTGGGTCACCCGGACGCTCTGGATCCGGGCGTACGGCACCAGGGTCACCTGCCGGGTGAGCAGCCCGGAACGGGCCACGAAGACCTCGTCGTCGAGGCCGGCGCCGACCGCCGCCCGGGTCAGCGGGCGCAGCCAGCGTGCCCGGCGCGGGGGTGGGGTCGTCGGCAGCGCGTCCAGCCGTACGCCAGGCAGCACCTCGGCGACGACCAGCGCGCCGGCGGCCCGGTCGCCGACGGGAAGCAGCCGGTCCGGGCGGTTCCGGTCGTCCGGTTCGGCGGCCGAGTAGCCGGCCACCTCCAGCCGCATGCGCAGCCAGCCTTTCATCCGCCAGAGCAGCGGCCACGTCACGCCCACGGTCTGCACCCGGTGCAGCGGCACGGTCTGCATCCGGGTCTCCAGCAGCCCGTTGCGGACCCGCAGCCGGTCGTCGTCCCGGTCGAGCCGGAAGTCCCAGTCGTCGAGCACCCGGCGGATCGGTTGCAGCAGCACGCCGGCCATCGCGGTGAGCGTGCTGGCCACCGCGATGAACGACCAGGAGCCCTCGGAGAGGAACTGGGCGACCACGAACGCCAGGCCGAACGGGAGCAGGAAGGCCTGCGGGGTGAGCAGTTGGCTGACCAGCAGGTCCTGGTTGCGTACGGCGTGCAGCCGGCGCCCTTCCGGCACCGGCGCGGACGGCGCGCCGGCGGTGGGCGGGGCGGCCGACTGCGGGTGACCGGCGGCGGCGAGCAGTCGCTGCCGCAGCGCGGTGGCCTCGGCCACGCTCAGGTACGCCAGCGGCGCCTCCGTCTTGCCCCCACCGACCACCTCGAGCCGCAGCTCGGCCAGGCCGGTGAGCTGCGCCAGCAGCGGCCGGACCACCTCCACCGCCTGCAGCCGTTCCAGCGGGATCGCCCGGGTACGCCGCCAGAGCAGCCCTTCGTGCACCCGCAGCTCGCGGCCCACCAGGTGGTAGCCGGTGTTCCACCAGCTGATCACCGACAGCACGGTGGCGCCGAGCGCGAAGATCGCGACCAGCACGGCGAACCAGCCGAAGCCGACCCGGGACAGCGTCGACCAGGAGAGCCCGGCGATCACCACCACCAGCGACTTGGCGCCGTGCAGCGCCGGGCTCAGCGGGTGCAGCCGCCGCCGCGGCTCCTCGCCGGCCGGCGGGGGGACCGGGTGTCCCGGCCAGCCGGGGCCCGGCGGCGGGGGCCAGGCCCCCGGCCCGACCGGTCCGGGACCGGGGTAGCCCGGCGCTGCGGGCTGGCCGTAGCCGGGCGGCGCGGGTTGGCCGTGGCTGGGCCAGCGGGGGTGGCCGTTGTCCGCCGGCGCCGGTTGGCCGTACCCGGGCAGCGCCGGTTGGCCCTGGCCGGGCGGCGCGGGTTGGCCGTACCCGGGCAGCGCCGGTTGGCCGTGGCCGGGCGGTGCGGGGTGGCCG
>NZ_RJLN01000115.1 GCF_003725545.1 Micromonospora solifontis
GGGGCGCAAGCACCACGTCAGGCGCTCAAAGTCTCGGGGGGATCCGGCGCGCGGGGCGGGGCCGCTTCGCGGCGCCGGGACCATGTGTAACGACCGGCAGGCCACCATCATTCCGGGGGCCGTCACCCCGTCGCGCGGGGCGGTCTTCCTCGGCCGTTCACGGGGATACAACGACCCCCGCCCGGCCACCATTCCGGCCCCCGGATGCCGCCGGTCACACCCCCAGACCGGACACCGCACCCACACCGGCCGAAACGCCACTGGCGTCCCCGCTCCCCAACCCGACATCGCCGACGTTGCGGTAGCAGCCCTCGGACACCCCCACGTCGGCGACCTCGTCAAGGCTCAGCCCCCGTCGTCACCTCGGCTAGCGACACCCTTGATCGACTCGACCTGCGGCAGGGTGCGGTATCCGACAATCGGGACACCGCGACCCCGCCGCAGGCCGAATCCAGGCACGGGAGGGTGGGCCCAGGGTTCAGCGGCGGCCACGGCGGGCGCGCAGGTAGTCGGAGACCACGTACTCGCCGAGGTCGTCCAGGTCGGGGGTGAACATCCGGCCCTTCGAGCGCCGGGCCACCGCGTCGACGAAGCGGCGCAGGCCCGGGTCGTCGCCGAGCATGAACAGGTTCAGCGTGGCCCCGTACCGGGTGAGCTTGTCGACCTCGCGGACGGTCGCCTCGATCGTCTCGGGCAGCGGCGGCCAGTGGAAGTACGCCTCGCCGTCCTCCGGATCCAGGTGCGCGGTGGGTTCGCCGTCGGTGACCACCAGCACCACCGGCTCGGCACCCGGGTGGCGGCGCAGGTGCCGGCCGGCCAGCCGCAGCGCGTGCTGCAGGTTGGTGCCCTGCCGCAGGTCCGGCTCGACGGCGGCCAACTCCTGCTGGGTCAGCGTGGTCGCCTCCAGGCCGAAGCCGACGATCTGCAGCGCGTCCTGCGGGAAGCGGGTCGCCATCAGGTGGGACAGGGCCAGCGCCGTCTGCTTCATCGGCCCCCAACGCCCCTGCGAGATCATCGAGTACGACAGGTCGACGCAGAGCGCCACCGCCGCGGACGCCCGCCGCTCGGTCTCCATCACCTCGAAGTCCTCGACCGCGAGCTGCACCGGCACCGACGGTCCGGCCCGGCGTACCGCGCGGGTGAGGGTCCGCACCACGTCGAGGGGCTGTTCGTCGCCGAACTCCCAGGGCCGGGAGGCGCCGCTGACCTCGCCGGCCGCGCCGGCGGAGCGCAGGTCGTGCTGCCCGCGCGGGCCGGCGGTGAGGTCGGCGAAGACCCGCCGCAGGGCGGTGCCGGCGAGCCGGCGCAACGCCTTCGGGCTGAGCGTCAGCCCGTCCGCGTCCCGGGTCACCCAGCCCTGCCGGCGCAGCTCCCGCTCCAGCTCCCGCAGCCGGCGTACGTCGTCGGCGGCGTCCCGGCCCAGCGTCCGGGCCACCGCGTCGACGTCGACGTCGTCCAGGGTGGCGCCGGGGTGCTCCTGGTCGAGCTGGTCGAGCAGCTCGTCCAGCTCCGCGATCTCGCCGAGCGCGCCGGTCGCCTCGCCGTAGCCGAGCGGCTGGTCGCCCCGGACCCGCTCGCCGCGCTGCCAGTTCAGGTCGGGCCGCAGCGCCCGCAGATGGCTGTCGAGCTGGGACAGTTCCCCGGCCAGCTGCTCGCCGAGCGACTGGCGCATCAGCCCGGCCAGTTCCTCCCGCTGCCGGTCCGACAGCGACCGCATCAGCCGCTCACCGGCCGCCGCCCGCCGGGCCAGCACGTCGATCAGTTCGTCGACGTCCTTCGGCCGCTCCGGGAAGAACTCGCCGTGCCGGCGCATGAACTCGGCGAACGCGTCGGTGGTGTCCTCGGACCGCGCGTGCCGGGCGAGCAGGTCGTTGAGGTCCCGCATCATCTCGGCGAGCTGCCGCTGGGTGGCCGGGTCGCCGGCGGCCCGGGCCGCGTCCCGCAGCCCGGCGAAGCGCTGCTCCAGCACCTCGCCGCGCAGGCCGTCGAGGATCCGCTGGTAGGTGGCCCGCGCCTCGGCGCTGGCCCAGTCGTACCCGGACAGCTCCTCGACGGCGCGGGCGGTCGAGCGGGGCAGGTTGTCCAGCACCGCCTCGGCGAACCGGGCGCCGTCGTCATCCCGCCCGCGCAGCTCCTCCCGTTCGGCGGCCAGCGCCTGGTCGAGCAGGGCCCGGGCGCGGGTCACCGCCCCGTCCAGGTCGCCCCGGCGCAGCGCCTCCCGGCGCAGCCGGCGGGCCCGGGCGGCCAGCTCGTCCAGGCCGCCACGGCCCTGCGGGCCGCGGCGCAGCAGGTCACGCAGCGCCTCCCGCAGGCTGCCGCCGGCGAGCACCTCCGCGCCGACCGCATCGACGGCGGCCCGCACGTCGTACGGCGGGGCGAGCGGATCGGGTCCGCCGCGCCACTGCCCGTACCGGAACCGGTTGCCGGCCACGGTCAGCCCCGGCCGCCGTAGACGGTGCGGCCGGAGTCGGTGACGTCCTTGCCGAGCCGCCGGGTCAGGTGCAGCCCTTCCAGGACGAACTCCACGCCGGCGGCGGCCTCCTCCGGGGTGGGCGCGTCGCCCAGCCCGAGCCGGTCGAGCGCCTTGGCCAGCCCGGGGACGGTGCCGACCTGGCGCAGCAGCTCGGCGGCGGAGACCAGCTCGCCGGTCTCGATCTCGCCGCCCTCGGCGACCAGCGCGGTGAACCCGGACAGGTCCAGCCCGGCCAGTCGGGCCCGGAACGTCTCGGCGGTGGCGGTGCGCAGCAGGTGGGCCAGGATCTCGATCTCCCGCCCCTCCTCGCCGCTCTCGAACTCGACCTTGCCGCGCAGGGTGGAGGTCACCGAGACGGCGTCCCCGACGCGGGCCACCGGCGCCTCGCCCGACGCGGCGGCGAGCAGGCCGGAGCGGCGCAGCGCGGCCGCGGCCACGGTCTCGGCGGCGGCGATGGCGAACCGGGCGGAGACCCCGGAGCGCGGGTCCACCGACGGCGACTCCCGGACGGCGCGGGCGAACCGGGCGAGCACCTCCAGCACGTGCTCGGGCACGGCGGCGACCAGGTCGGCCTCCTGCCGGATCAGCGCCAGCTCCAGGTCGAGGTCGACCGGGTAGTGGGTACGGATCTCCGCGCCGAAGCGGTCCTTGAGCGGGGTGATGATCCGGCCCCGGTTGGTGTAGTCCTCCGGGTTGGCGCTGGCCACCAGGAGCAGGTCCAGCGGCAGCCGCAGCTGGTAGCCGCGGACCTGGATGTCCCGCTCCTCCAGCACGTTGAGCAGCGCCACCTGGATCCGTTCGGCCAGGTCGGGCAGTTCGTTGACGGCGAAGATGCCCCGGTTGGTGCGGGGCACCAGCCCGAAGTGGATGGTCTCCGGGTCGCCGAGGGTACGTCCCTGGGCGAGCCGGATCGGGTCGACGTCGCCGATCAGGTCACCGACGCTGGTGTCCGGGGTGGCCAGCTTCTCGCCGTAGCGCATGGACCGGTGCAGCCAGCCGATCGGCAACTCGTCGCCGCGCTCGGCGACGAGGGCGCGGGCGGCGGGGGTGAGCGGGTGCATCGGGTGTTCGTTGAGCACCGAGCCGGGGATCACCGGCGTCCACTCGTCGAGCAGCGCGCCCAGCGAACGGATCAGCCGGGTCTTGCCCTGGCCGCGCTCACCGAGCAGCACCATGTCGTGGCCGGCGAGCAGGGCCCGCTCGACCTCGGGCAGCACCGTGTCCTCGTAGCCGACGATGCCGGGGAAGCGCTCCTCGCCGGAACGCATCCGGGCGAGGAGGTTGTCGCGGATCTCCTGCTTGACCGTGCGGTAGTGATGTCCGGACGCCCGCAACGCGCCGAGCGTGCCCGGCAGGTCGGCGGGCGGGACCGGGGAAACCTGGTTGGGAGCGGTCACCCGGCCAACGCTAGCTCAGAAATCGCGCTCCGCCCGGGGTCCGCCGGGGGCCGGTCCCGCCCCGTGCCGGGACCGGCCCCCGAGGGCGTTCAGGTCCGGCGGCGCAGCCGGTACGCGTACGCGGCGGCGGCCAGCGCGACCGCCCAGACGGGCCAGAGGACCATCGGGAGCGCGGCCGAGTTGCCCTCCCGGATCAGGTCGAGGAACTCCGGGGCGGCCAGCAGGTCCAGGCTGGCCGCCATGACGGCCAGCGCGACCAGGCCGGCGGGGACCACGGCGAGCGGCACCGGCACCGGGCGGCCCGCCAGCCCGGGCAGCCAACGCGGGAAGCGTTCCCCCCAGCGGGCCACCAGTCCGAGGGTGAGCACCGCGCCGACCACGGCGAAGGCGCCCAGCCCGGCACCCGCCCAGACGGCCCCGTCGGCCCGCATCTCGGCGAGCGTCTCCCGGGACATGCCCAGCGGGATACCGGCCAGCCAGGCGAACCGGGTGAGGGCGTAGAGCACCGGGATGGCGGCCGCGGTCCACGCCGCCCACCGGCCCCACCGGGCGGCCGCGGCGGGCGCGGTCCAGCCGCGCCCCGGGCCGGCGGTCCGTCGCCGCCAGGCGAGCAGCGCGCCGGCCAGCAGCATCCCGCCGGCCAGCGCGGCCAGCCGGGCGAACAGCGGCCAGGTGAAGACCTCGGCGTAGTCGACGGGTGGCCAGCCGAACGGGGCCCCGATGATCAGCATCGGGGCGTAGCCCAGCAGGGCCAGCACCCCCATCCCGGGGACCACCACCGCCAGCAGGAAGGCGACGGTCGCGGCGGCCCCGGTGAGCAGGACCCGCACCGGCCGGGACGGCCGGACGTCCGTACCGGCCATGGCGAGGGCGACAAGTGCCCCGGTGAGCAGCACCGCCGCGAACAGCGGCGGGCCGACCGAGACCGGCACCAGCTGGAGCAGGCCGGCCGCGTTGTCGCCGCGCGGGTCGTTGGCGCCGAACGGGTAGCCGTGGCCGGTCAGCGTGGCGACCAGGGCGAGCACCCCCCAGCCACCGAGCCAGGCGGCGGCGAGTGGGGCGGCCGGGCCGAGCCGGGTACGGGTGGCCGGACCGGGCGGGGAAACGGTCGATGTGGTCATGTCCTCAGCCTCGGCCGGTCGGCCGCCCGAACCCTCCCGCGCCGGAGTGGAGCCGCTCCCCCGCCGGGGTGAGCCGTCACCCGGTGGGGACCACGAACCCCGACTCGTACGCGGCGATCACCGCCTGCGTCCGGTCCCGGACGCCCAGCTTGGCCAGCACGTTGCCGACATGCGTCTTCACCGTCTCGACCCCGACCACGAGCCGCTCGGCGATCTCGGTGTTGGACAGGCCGGTGGTCATCAGGCGGAGCACCTCGGCCTCCCGCTCGGTGAGTCCCGCCGCGCGCAGCCCGTCCCCGCCCCGGCCCCCGTACGCCCCGACGAGCTGGCGGATCGCCGCCGGGAAGAGCAGCGACTCCCCGGCCGCCACCACCCGGATCGCCTCCACCACCTCGGCCGGGCGGGCGCGCTTGAGCAGGAAGCCGCTCGCCCCGGCGCGCAGCGCGTCGTAGACGTACTCGTCGTTGGCGAACGTGGTGACCACCAGGACCCGGGGCGGGTCGGCGGAGGCGGCGAGCAGCCGCCGGGTGGCCTGGATGCCGTCGATGGCCGGCATCCGCACGTCCATCAGCACCACCCGGGGGCGCAGCTTCGCCACCAGCGGCGGCACCTCCGCCCCGTCCGCCGCCTCGCCGACCACCCGCAGGTCGGGCTGGGCGTCGACGATCGCCCGCAGCCCGACCCGGATCAGCTCGTCGTCGTCGACGATCAGCACGTCGATGCTCACCGGGACTCCCCCCTCGGCACCGGCAGCGAGGCCCGTACCCGCCAGCGGTCGCCGTCGGGGCCGGCGTCGAGCCGCCCGCCGAGCAGCAGCACCCGCTCCCGCATGCCGTCCAGGCCGCGTCCGCCGCCGCGCGGCCCGGTCCCGCCGCGCAGCCCGTTGACCAGCTCGATCTCCAGACCGTCCGGGGGTACGCCGACCCGCAGCGTCACCGCGCCGCGGCCGTGCCGGGCCGCGTTGGTCAGCCCCTCCTGCACGATCCGGTAGCCCTCCCGGGAGAGCGCCGCGGGCAGCTCGGCGACCGCGCCGCTGACCTGCGCGTCCACCTGCAGGCCGGCGGCGCGGGTGTCGGCGACCAGCCGGTCGAGCTGGCCGAGCGTACGCTGCGGCGCGATCGGGGCCGGCTCCTCGCCGCTCTCCCGGAGCAGCCCGAGCACGTGGTCCAGGTCGTCCATGGCGTGCCGGCTGGTCTCCTCGATGGCCCGCAGCGCCCGCCGGGTGAACTCCGGGTCCGCGTCGAGCAGTTCCCGGGCGGCGCCGGCCTGCAGGGTCGCCACGGTGAGCGCGTGCCCGACCGAGTCGTGCAGTTCCCGGGCCAGCCGGTTCCGTTCGGCCAGCCGGGCGGCCCGCACCTCCAGGGCGGCGATCCGCTCCCCCTGGGAGGGGCCGAGCAGCACCGGGGCCATCGACGCGGCGAGCGCGCCCAGCCCGGCCACCGCGTACCCGAGGGCGACCAGCACGGCCACCCCGGCGAGCGCCGCCGCGACCGGGTTGTCCGGGCTCAGCGAGCCGATGGTGTCGCCGGCGGTCGCGCCGGTGTCGAGCCCGAGTTGGCCGGCGAGGAACACCAGCGCCATCGGGAACGCGCTGATCGCCGCGAACAGCACCAGCCCGCCGCTGACCAGGTGCAGGGCGATCCAGAGCGCGGCGCGCAGCCGGGTCTCCCGGTCGACCCGGTGGCCCACCGCCGGGTCCGGCAGGTCGACCGCGAGCAGCGCCCGGGCGGCGGCTATCTCCAGC
Source organism: Micromonospora solifontis (assembly GCF_003725545.1). Taxonomy (GTDB): domain Bacteria; phylum Actinomycetota; class Actinomycetes; order Mycobacteriales; family Micromonosporaceae; genus Micromonospora; species Micromonospora solifontis. The sequence goes on from NZ_RJLN01000115.1 coordinate 6,736, forward strand.
GCCCGGCTGCCGGCGAGGAACACCGGCACGGCCGCGATCGCGGCACCCACCAGCAGCAGCCCGAACCCCACCGGCCGGGGCACCCCGTCGTTGCCGAGCAGTTGGACGAAGGTCGCCGCGAGCAGGGCGTACGGCAGCGCGAGCACCCCGCCGAGCAGCAAAAACACCCCGCGCCGCCAGGTGCTCCCCCGCACCAGCGGCCGCACCACCCCCGCCACCGTCACCCGCTCATTGTCCCGCCCCACCCCGCCGCCCCGAATCCCCCACGATGGGGAGATCCACCCGAGGCGACTCAGCGATGATCGGCGACGTACTTCGACGGGTCCTTGTCGAGGAACGGCAGGTTACGGCCGTTCTTGTGCTCGCCGTAGAACTTCAACCACCGCGCCCCCAGCTCGGCCCGCAGCTCGACCCCGGCGTGCCGGCGGAAGTCGGGCAGCGCCTCGTCCTCCTCCTCGGCCAGGTGCTCACTGTTCTCCCGGCGCGCCCGCCACACCGCCGCCCACCACTCGTCGGAGCCGACCTCGTACCGCTTCGACTCGGCGATCGCGTCCCGGATCTTGTTGTGGTCGCCGATCGCGTCCTCGGTCTCGTCCGCGCCGTCGTCACCGTGCTTGACCAGGTGCGGGTAGAGGATCGCCTCCTCCGCCTCGGCGTGGATGTCCAGGTGCAGGGCGAGCGCCTCCCAGATCGCCAGCAGCTCGGCCGGCTCGCGGGCGTCGTCGAGCCGGGCGAAGCCCCGCCGGAAGGCGGCGTGGTCGTCGAGGATCAGCGCGGTGATGTCGTCCATCGTGGTCACCTTCCGGTACGGGCACGGATCAGCTTGGGTACGGCGGCCAGCCCGGTGATCGGGCGGAACGCGTGGGCGGCGGTGCGCAGGGCGGCGTACTCGTCGTCGGCGAGGTCGATCTCGGCGGCGGCCGCGTTGCGCTCCACCTGCTCCACGCTCGACGCGCCGGGGATGGCCACCACGTTGGGGTGGCGCAGCAGGTACGCCAGGGCGATCTGGCTGGGGGTGGCGTCGTGGGCGGCGGCCACCTCGCGCAACGTGCCGATCAGCTCGGTGCCGCGGGCCAGGTTCTCCGGCAGGAAGTACGGGTTGGCCAGGCGGATCGCCCCGCCGGGCAGGTGGTTCGCGTCGTAGCGGCCGGAGAGGAAACCCTGCCCGAGCGGGCTGTACGCGATGACGATCCGGCCGGCCTGTTCCGCGTACGGGATCAGGTCCTTCTCGGGCCCTCGGTCGATCATGCTGTAGCGGACCTGGTTGCTCAGCACCCGGCGGCCGAGCGCGGCCTCGGCGAACCGCCAGCGGCGCAGGCTGTAGTTGCTGACCCCGACCTCGCCGACCAGCCCGACGTCCTGCAGGGCGCGCATGCCGCGCATGGTGGTGGTGTCCGAGACCACCGGGTTGGGCTGGTGGACCTGGTAGAGGTCGATGGTGGTGACGCCGAGCCGGGCGGCGGAGGCGACCGCCCGCTGCTGCACGACGGCGGCGACCGGCAGCACCGGGAAGATCTTGCTGGCCACGACGACCTTGGCCCGGTCGTCGCCGCCGACTGCGCCAGGTCGCGGCGCGGCGTCAGACGCGCCGAGCTGGCGTGGTCGGAGCGCCGCGCCGAGGATGCGCTCGCTGCGCCCGAAGCCGTAGATCTCGGCGGTGTCGAAGAGGGTGACGCCGAGGTCGAGCGCCCGCCGGACGATCTGGGCGGCCCGGCGCTCGTAGTCGGGGCCGTAGCCCCACTCCCGCGACCCGAACTGCCAGGTGCCCAGGCCGATCTTGGAGATGGGCCTGGGGGTGTCGAGCTGGACAAAGCGCATGGCCTCGAAGCTACCCAAGAGCAGGGTCCGGCACGCCCGATCCGACCGCGTCGGCACAATGGCGTGGTGGACCTCCTCATCCGGCCCGCCCGCCCCGAGGAGGCGGGCGAGTTGACCGAACTGGCGCTGCGCTCCAAGGCTCACTGGGGGTACGACGAGGAGTTCCTGACCCGCTGCCGGGCAGAACTCACCCTGACCGCGACGGACATCGCCGAGCGGCAGGTGACCGTCGCCGAGCGGAACGGCCGGGTGGTGGGGCTGGCGGTGCTCGCGGGTGGACCGCCGGAGCCGGAACTGGACATGCTCTTCGTCGACCCACCAGCGATCGGCACCGGGGTCGGCCGGGTCCTCTTTCAGCACGTCGTATCCGCGGCGCGTGCTGCCGGCGCCCGTACCCTCTGGATCGAGGCCGATCCGGGGGCGGAAGCGTTCTACCGTCGGGTCGGCGCGGTCGCGGCCGGCACCTCGATCTCCCCGTCCACCGGCCGGAAACTGCCCCGACTCCGCCGCGACCTGCGCCCCGGGCACGATTAGGGTCGGGGCGTGACCTACCTCGCCGCTGACCAGCGTTACGACTCGATGCCCTACCGGCGGACCGGGCGCAGCGGGCTGCGCCTGCCCGCCATCTCCCTCGGGCTGTGGCACAACTTCGGCCCGGACCGGCCGTACGAGCGGCAGCGGGACATCGTCCGGCGCGCCTTCGACCTCGGCATCACCCACTTCGACCTGGCCAACAACTACGGCCCGCCGCCGGGGGCGGCGGAGGAGAACTTCGGCCGGATGCTCGCCACCGACCTCAAGCCGTACCGGGACGAGCTGGTGATCTCCAGCAAGGCGGGCTACCTGATGTGGCCCGGCCCGTACGGCGAGTGGGGCTCGCGCAAGTACCTGATCTCCTCGCTGGACCAGTCGCTGCGCCGGCTGGGGCTCGACTACGTCGACATCTTCTACTCGCACCGGTTCGACCCGGACACCCCGCTGGAGGAGACGATGGGCGCGCTGGACGCGATCGTGCGCTCCGGCAAGGCGCTCTACGTCGGCATCTCGAACTACAACTCGGAGCAGACCGCGCGGGCCGCCGCGATCCTGCGCGACCTGGGCACGCCGCTGCTGATCAACCAGCCGTCGTACTCGATGTTGAACCGCTGGACCGAGGCCGACGGGCTGCTGGACACCCTGGCGGAGGTGGGGGCGGGCTGCATCGCGTACAGCCCGCTGGCGCAGGGCGTGCTCACCGACCGCTACCTGGACGGCATCCCGGCGGACTCGCGGGTACGCACCAGCGTCTTCCTCAACGAGAGCGACCTGACCGAGGACAGGATGGCCACCATCCGCGGGCTGGCCGGGGTCGCCGAGCGGCGCGGGCAGAGCCTCGCCCAGCTCGCCCTGGTCTGGGCGCTGCGCGACCCCCGGATGACCAGCCTGATCATCGGCGCGAGCAGCGTGGCCCAGTTGGAGGGGAACGTCGCCGCGCTGGCCAACCTCGACCTGTCCGCCGAGGAGCTGGCCGAGATCGACCGCCACCTGGGCTGAGCCCTCGACGGCGGGGGCCGGCGGTCACCAGATCCGGCGGCGCCCCGCCCGGTGGTTGCGGATCCCGCAGGGCCGGCCGACCGGGACCGTGCCGGCCCGGCGCCGCCGCCTGCCCACGGCGGTCACCAGCAGCACGCCGACCACCGTCGCGGCGCCGACCAGCAGCGGCCAGCGGGGCCGGCCGGTGTCGGTCACCGCCGCCACCGGCACCCCCTCCGCCGGGACGCCCGCACCGACCGCGGCCGGAGCGACGGTACGCGGGGACGCCGCCGTCGTGGCCGCCCGGCTCTCCGACGCCGCCCGGAACACCACGTCCGAGCAGGAGTAGTAGGTGTCCTGGGTGTCGGAGTTCTGCCAGATGACGTAGATGACGTGCCGGCCGCTGCGGTCCGCCGGCAGCCGCCCCGGCATCTGGTAGGCGCCGTCGCGGACGGGCGGGTCGGTGGCCGTGAGGAACGGCTTCTCCGCCAGGTCCGCCCAGGTCAGCCTCCGGGTCGGGACGTACGAGTCGGTGGTGGCGTAGAACCGGAACGTGCCCTTGTGCGGGATCGTGGTGCGGTAGTGGAAGGTGAACCGGGCACCGGCCGTGACCGTGGTGGCCGGCCAGTCGGCGCGCGGCAGATCCAACCCCCGGTACGCGGACAGCCCGCCGCTGCACAACTCGCCGTCGGGGATGCGTTCCCGGTCCCGGCCGTCGACCCGGGCGACCCGGACGTTGTCCCACTCGCGTACGGCGACGCCCGCCGCGACGGCCGCCCGGCAGGCCGGCGTGCCCGCCCGACCGCCCTCCGGCCCGCAGGCCGCCGCCCGGCTCAGCGGGCTGGTGGGGGCGCCGTGCGCGCTCGCCGGACCGGGAGCGCCCAGCAGGACCGCGGCGACGGCCGCGGCGGCGGCGAGGGTTCGGCGTACGACCATGGTCTTCGACCTCCGGCCACTGGTACGGGCGCGGGCCGGCAAAGGTTCGACCCGGACGGCACCGGCCCGACTGGTGGGAGGCTGCCGACGCGTCCGGGCCGCCGGCCCTAGCGTGGGCGGCATGCGTGTCGCCGTCTTCAGCACCAAGCCGTACGACCGGGACTTCCTCACCACGGCGAACGCCGCCGCCGGGCATGACCTGGATCTGCTGGAGCCCCGGCTGTCGGTGGCGACCGCGGCCCTGGCGGCGGGTGCGGACGCGGTGTGCGCCTTCGTCAACGACGACCTGAGCGCGCCGGTGCTGGAGCGGCTCGCGGCGGCCGGGGTGCGCCTGGTGGCGCTGCGCTCCGCCGGCTACAACCACGTCGACGTGGCCGCGGCGACCCGGTTGGGGATCACCATGGTCCGCGTCCCGGAATACTCGCCCTACGCGGTCGCCGAGCACTGCGTCGGGCTGATGCTCGCCCTCAACCGCAAGATCCACCGCGCGCACAACCGGGTCCGCGAGCACAACTTCGCGCTGACCGGGCTGCTCGGCTTCGACCTGCACGGCAGGACCATCGGGGTGGTCGGCACCGGCAAGATCGGCGTCTGCGTCGCCCGGATCATGGCCGGGTTCGGCTGCCGGGTGCTCGCCAGCGACCCGTACCCGAACGACGAGGCGCTCGCCGCCGGCGTCACGTACGTGCCGCTGAAGACGCTGCTCGCCGAGTCGCACGTGGTCACCCTGCACTGCCCGCTGACCCCGGAGACGCACCACCTGATCGACGAGGAGCGGATCGCGCAGATGCGGCCCGGGGTGATGCTGATCAACACGAGCCGCGGCGCCCTGGTCGACACCCGGGCGGTGATCCGGGGGCTGAAGACCGGCCGGATCGGCCACCTCGGCCTCGACGTCTACGAGGAGGAGACGGAGCTGTTCTTCGAGGACCTCTCCGACCAGATGCTCCGGGACGACGACTTCTCCCGGCTGAGCACCTTCCCGAACGTTCTCATCACCGGCCACCAGGCGTTCTTCACGGAGGAGGCGTTGCACAACATCGCCGCCACCACCATCGCCAACCTCACCGCCGTCGAGCGCGACGGCGCGGACGGGGTCACCGGGCCGGCCCGGGTCTGCTGACCGAACGGACGGCCGGGGCGGCGGTGGACCCCCGCCGCGCCCTACAGTGACGGGCACCCCGTGATCAAGGAGCGTGCTTGTGTCCGAGCCGCCGTCAACATCAGACACTCCCCCGAGCGCCCCGGCGGCCGGGGCCTCGGCGGGCGACGTACCCGCCGACGTCACACCCCGGCTGCTCGTCATGCCCGCCGGGGACGACGCCCCGCCCGGCATGGTCTGGCCCGGCCCGGAGGGCCAGCCGGCGTGGGCGATCCCGGTGATCGTGCCGCCCGGCACCCGCGGTTACGCGCTCTTCCTGCCGCTGGTCCCCGCGGGCGAGGACGGGCCGGCGTTCACCGCCGGGCCGGCCGGCGCGCCCCGGGTGCTCGTGCCCGCGCCCGGTGTGCCCACCCAGGCCACCGCACCGGCCGTCGAGGCCGGTCCCCCGACGACCCCGGCGGCGGCCACCCCGGCCGGGACGGACCCGGATCGGCCGTCCGGCCGTCCGGCGCCCACCGTCAGCACGGTCGGTGATACGCCGACCAGCAGCCCGGCCGGCGACGCGCAGCCCACCAGCAGTGCTGTCGACGATGCGCCCACCAGCGGCACCGTCGACGATGCGCCCACCGGCGGCGCAGTCGGCGACGCGCCCCTCGGCGTCGTCGACGATGCGGCCACCGGCGGCGCGGCTCCGGCGGGCGCGGCCGGGGCG
>NZ_RJLN01000116.1 GCF_003725545.1 Micromonospora solifontis
GGACAGCTCAGGTGGCGCTGATCGTGCCGGTGAGCAGCAGGCACAGCACCAGGGTGCCGAGCGCCACCCGGTACAGCACGAAGAGGTAGAGGGTGTGGTGGGCGACGTAGCGCAGCAGCCAGGCGATGGCGGCGTAGCCGATGGCGAAGGCGATCACCGTGGCGATCACCATCTGCGCCACGCTCGGCGCGGCGGTGCCGGGCGCGGAGGGCTCGAAGACGTCCGGGATGCTGAACACGCCGGACAGCACCACGGCCGGGATGGCCAGCAGGAACGAGTACCGTGCCGCGGTCTCCCGGGTGAGGTTGAGCAGCAGGCCGAAGGTGAGTGTGCCGCCGGAGCGGGACACCCCGGGGATCAGCGCCATCGCCTGGGCGAAGCCCATCACGACGCCGTCGCGCATCCGGAAGTTCTCCAGCGTGCGGGTCTGTCGTCCCCAGTACTCGGCGAAGGCCAGCACCAGCGCGAAGAAGATCAGCGTGAAGGAGATCAGCCACAGGTTCCGGCCGGCGGTGCGGATCTGGTCCTTGAACAGCAGACCGAACACGCCGATCGGGATGGTGCCGATGATGACGTACCAGCCCATCCGGTAGTCGAGGCTGGACCGCACCGAGCGGTCGACCAGCCCCAGGAACCAGGTGCGGACGATGCGCCAGATGTCCTTGAAGAAGTAGATCAGCACGGCGGCCTCGGTGCCCAGCTGGGTCACCGCGGTGAACGACGCGCCGGCGTCCCGGCCGAAGAAGATCGCCGAGGTGATCCGCAGGTGCCCGGAGGAGGAGACCGGCAGGAACTCGGTGAGCCCCTGGACGATGCCCAGGACGATGGCCTCGACCCAGGTCACTCGCCGACTCCGGACAGCTCCAGGGCCTCGGCGACGGTACGCAGGGTCTGCACGCCACTGTCCCGGTCGGCCACGAACAGCGTCACCGACAGGGTGGTCACGCCCGCGGCGGCGTACTCCCGCAGCCGCTCGGCGATGCGCTCCTTCGGGCCGAGCAGCGAGGTGCGGTCGATGAACTCCATCGGCACCGCGGCGGCCGCGTCGCGCTGCCGCTTGGCCAGGTAGAGCTCCTGCACCTCGCGGGCGGCGTCGCCGTAGCCCATCCGGGTGGCGAGCTGGTTGTAGAAGTTCTGCTGCCGGCTGCCCATGCCGCCGACGTACAGGGCGGCGTACCAGCGGACCAGCTCGGCGCAGGTCGCGATGTCGTCGCCGACCACCACCGGCACCGACGGGACCACGTCGAAACCGGCCAGCTCCTTGCCGGCCTTGGCCCGGCCGGCGCGCACCGAGGCGAGCTGCTCCTCGGCGAACTCCGGTGCGTAGAAGACGGCCAGCCAGCCGTCGGCGATCTCGCCGGCCAGCTCCAGGTTCTTCGGGCCCACCGCGGCCAGGTAGATCGGGATGTGCTCGCGGGGCGGGTGGAAGCCCAGCCGCAGCGCCTTGCCGGGCCCGTCCGGCAGCGGCAGGGTGTAGTGCTCGCCGGAGTACGCGACCTCCTTGCGGGCGACCGCCAGCTTCACGATGTCGACGTACTCCCGGGTCCGGGCGAGCGGCTTGGCGAAGCGGACACCGTGCCAGCCCTCGGAGACCTGCGGGCCGGACACCCCGAGGCCGAGCCGGAACCGGCCGCCGGAGAGGGCGTCGATGGTCGCCGCCGTCATGGCGGTCATCGCCGGCGTACGGGCCGGGATCTGCATGACCGCGGAGCCCACGTCGATCCGCTCGGTCTGGCCGGCCATCCAGGCCAGCATGCTCGGCGAGTCCGAGCCGTAGGCCTCCGCGGCCCACACCACCGAGTAGCCGAGCCGGTCCGCCTCCTGGGCCAGAGCCAGGTGGTCGGCCGGCGTACTCCACGCCGTCTGGTATCCGAGGCTGAGCCCGAGTCGCACTGGTCCTCCCACCGTCCGCACCACAGGTCGCATCAGGTTACGCAATGGGGGTTACGGAGCCGATCACCGGCTCACCCCGAACCCGCCACAACCTGCGCGGAGGGTGGAGCAGGAAGTTGACTGCGGGCGAGGATATCCGTGACGGCAGGTTCGAAATAAGGTTCACCCATGCAACAGCGACCGCTCGGCCGAAGCGGGCTGGCGGTTTCGCGGCTCGCGCTCGGCACCATGACCTGGGGACGGGACACCGACGCCGACGACGCGGCCGCCCAGCTGAAGAGCTACCTGGACGCGGGCGGCAACCTGGTGGACACCGCCGACGTGTACGCCGACGGCGACGCCGAGTCGGTGATCGGGTCGCTGCTGGGCAGCCTGGTCCCCCGCGACGACCTGCTCATCGCCACCAAGGCGGGGCTGCGGCCGGGCAACGGCCGCCGCCGGGACAACTCCCGGGGCCACCTGCTGCGCACCCTGGAGGCCTCGCTGCGCCGGCTCGGCACCGACCACGTGGACCTCTGGCAGGTGCACGGGTACGACCCGGACACCCCGCTGGAGGAGACCCTCGCCGCCCTGGACCACGCGGTGTCCAGCGGGAAGGCCCGGTACGTGGGGGTGTCGAACTTCTCCGGCTGGCAGACCGCCCGCGCCGCCGCCTGGCAGGCCGCCTGGCCGGGCCGGGCCCCGGTGGTCGCCGCCCAGGTGGAGTACTCGCTGCTGGAGCGGGGGGTGGAGCGCGAGGTGCTGCCCGCCTGCGAGGCGCTGGGGCTGGGCGTGCTGCCCTGGTCGCCGCTGGGCCGCGGGGTGCTCACCGGCAAGTACCGCAACGGCCGCCCGGCGGACTCCCGGGCCGCGTCGCCGCACTTCGAGCGGTTCGTCACCCCGTACCTGGAGCCGCGCTGCTCCAGCATCGTGGAGGCGGTCGCCACCGCCGCCGGCGGGCTGGGCGTGTCGCCCATGGAGGTGGCCCTGGCCTGGATCCGGGACCGGCCCGGGGTGACCGCGCCGATCCTCGGCGCCCGCACCGTCGGGCAGCTGCTCGGCGCGCTCCAGGTGGAGCGGATGACGCTGCCGGAGGAGATCGTCACCGCGCTGGACGACGTCTCGGCGGTGCCGGTCGGCTACCCGGAACGGGACGGCTGAGCGGCCCGGGGCCGGACGCCACCGAGGCGGCGCGACCGGCCGTGCCGGGCGACGGGGATCACCGTCAGGGGGTGGCGAAGCACCGCCGGGCTGGGCAGCATGGAACGCATGGACTACGAATACGCGCCGCTGCGGTTGCCCGCGAATGTCGACCGGTTGACCGCCGCGGCGCAGCTGGCGATCCAGGCGGAGTTCTCCGGATGGGAGTTGGCCCGGGTGCGGCTGTACCGGGACGGGACGCGGCAGGTGATGCTGCGCCGTCGCCGGGTGAACCAGCCGCAGCCGGGCCTGTCGTACTGAGGCACGGCACCCCGAAGGCCCGCACCGCACGGTCGGGCCCCGGGGCGTCACGGCCTAGTGGGCGTGGTCGTGCTCCTCGTCGAGCTCCAGGAACGGGTGCTCGTCGAGCCGGCCGACCAGCCGGTCGTCGGCGGCCGGCTGGAACGGGCCGACCGGGTCGTCGTCGTCGAACGACTCGAGGTCGACCGGGGTGCCCACCTCGCTGACCATGACCACGCCGTCGAGCGGCTCCAGCTCGGGCACGTCCAGCGCGCTGAGCGAGCCGTCGCCGCTCTGCAGCAGCTCCAGCACCGCCTCGCCGACGCCCTCGACCGGGGCCGGCTGCTCCTCCTCCGGGGTGCCCTCGCGGCGGGCCGCCTCCGCCGCCCGGATCAGCGCGGAGATGCTCGGCACCCGGTAGTCGCGGCGCTGCCGCACCGAGATGACCCGCGGGTGCGGGTCGGTGGCCTCGACGCCCTCGGCGCCGCCGAAGCGCTCGTCGGCCTCGTCCGGGTCGATCGACTCGACGTCCCAGGGGGTCACCTCGCCGAACGCGTCGAGCAGCTGCTCGTCGTAGGCGAAGGAGGCGTTGTTCAACGCGACGTACGCCTGCCAGACGGCGTCGTCGTCGATGCGACCCTGGGCGGCCCGGACGGCGGCCAGGTGGGCGCGGGCCGCGTCGATCACCCGCTCGAGGGCGGCGTCCAGCTCACCGTGCTGGTCGGTCATGTGAGGCAGTCCCTTCCGATGGGGGAGATTCCGCGCCGACGGGTGACGCGACGGACACGGTTAGCAGTTGCGGAGAAACCGGTCGAGAACCCGCACGCCGAACTGTAGTCCGTCCACCGGGACCCGCTCGTCGATGCCATGGAACAGGCCGGAGAAATTGAGGTCGGCGGGCAGCCGCAGCGGCGCGAAGCCGAAGCAGCGGATGCCGAGCGGGGAGAACGCCTTGGCGTCGGTGCCGCCGGAGAGCATGTACGGCACCGGACGGGCGCCCGGATCCTCGGCGCGCAGCGCGGCGGACATCGCGGCGACCAGGTCGCCGTCGAAGGTGGTCTCCAGGGCCGGCTGGCGCTGGACGTACTCGATGTCGATGTCCGGCCCGACCAGCTCGCGCAGTTGCCGCTCCAGCAGCTCCGACTGGCCGGGCAGGCTGCGGCAGTCGATGGTGGCGGTGGCCCGGCCGGGGATGACGTTGTCCTTGTAGCCGGCCTGGAGCCGGGTCGGGTTGGCGGTGTTGCGGATGGTCGCGCCGATGATGTTGGCGATCGGGCCGAGCTTGGCGATCGCGGTCTCCGGGTCGTCCGGGTCGATGTCGATGCCGAGGACGTCGGCGACCTCCGCCAGGAACGCCCGTACGGTGTCGGTCATCACCACCGGGAACCGGTGCCGGCCGATCCGGGCGACGGCCTCGGCCAGCGCGGTGACCGCGTTGTCGTCGTGCACCATCGAGCCGTGCCCGGGGCGGCCCTTGGCGTGCAGGCGCAGCCAGTCGATCCCCTTCTCGGCGGTCTCGATGAGGTAGAGCCGGGTGGCCTCGTTGACCGAGTACGAGAAGCCGCCCACCTCGCCGACCGCCTCGGTGCAGCCGTCGAAGAGGTGCCGGTGCCGCTCCGCCAGGAACCGCGCGCCGTAGTCGCTGCCGGCCTCCTCGTCGGCGGTGAACGCGAGCACGACGTCCCGGGACGGGCGGACGCCGGTGCGCTGCCAGCCGCGGACCACGGCCAGCACCATCGCGTCGAAGTCCTTCATGTCGATCGCGCCGCGGCCCCACAGGTAGCCGTCGCGGATCTCGCCGGAGAACGGGTGCACCGACCACTCGTCGGGGTCGGCGGGCACCACGTCGAGGTGGCCGTGCACCAGCAGCGCGTCCCGGCCCGGGTCGGTGCCCGGTATGCGGGCGACCACGTTGGCCCGGCCGGGCACCGACTCGTGGATCTCCGCGTCGACGCCGACCTCGGCGAGCTTCGCCGCGACGTACTCCGCCGCACGGCGCTCCCCCACGCTGGTGTCGTTGTCCCCGGTGTTGGTGGTGTCGATCCGCAGCAGGTCGCGGCAGAGGTCCACGACCTCGTCGGTGGGATCCGGTCGGGCGGAAGCGGCGTCGCTCGTCATCGCTTCTTCATACCAGCCGGCCCGGCCGGCCGGCCCACCCCCGCCGGTGGCGGTTTCGCGGATGGCGCGGGCGGGTACCGCCGCACCGTCCCGGACCACCACATCCGTCGATCGGCTGTCCGGCGTCGCGGCGTCGGACGCGCCGGGCCCGGACGGCCGTCGAGGTTCCCCGTCGAGGAGGGCGCCATGACCGTTCCCCTGCCCCCGCTGCCGCCCGCCGCCGACGACGCGTACCGGCCGGGCGGGCGGAGCCTGGCCGACATCGTGGACCGGGAGCACCGGGCGCTGCTCGACCTGGCCGAGCAGGTCACCGACGCGGGGTCGACCGCCGAGCGCCGGCGGGAGGTGCTCGACGTGCTCACCGCCGCGGTGTCCCGGCACCTCTCCGCCGAGGAGCAGTATCTCTTCCCCGCCGCCCGGGCCGCGGTGCCGGAGAGCGCGGAGCTGGTGGACCGGGAGATCGAGGCGGACGCCGCGCTGCTGACCGCCCTGAAGGAACTGTCCGGGGTCGACGACGCGGCGCTCGCCGACGTCGCCGACCGGGTGGCCCGGCACGTCAGTCGGGTCACCGCGCTGGTCACCCCGCTGCGGCAGGTGGCGACCGACGCCGAGCTGATCCGGCTGGGCAACCGGTGGGAGATCGCCGAGGAGGCGGCACCGACCCGGCCGCACCCGGGCACGCCGGCCACCCCGCCCTGGAACAAGATCGTGGAGCCGGCGGTCGGCGTGCTGGACAAGGTGCGGGACGCGGTGACCGGCCGGCGTACCCAGCTGTCGGACCTGGAGCGCCCGCCCGGCCGGTGAGCCAGGTCGATCGAGCGATCGGCATACGCCGATGGCGGAACGGCCCTTCCGCGCGCCGCTTCGTGGTCCTACCGTCACCGTATGAATCTGGAGCTGCGACACCTGCGGGTGGTCTGCGCGATCGCGGAGACGGGGAGCGTCACCAAGGCCGCCGCCACCCTCGGCCTGGCCCAGCCGGCACTGACCGCTCAGCTCCAGCGCATCGAACGGGCCCTCGGCGGGCCGCTGTTCGAGCGGGACCGCCGGGGCGCCCGCCCCACCCCGCTCGGGGAGCTGGTGCTGGACCGGGCCCGGGTGCTGCTGCCGGCGATGAAGGGGCTGCAGGACGAGGCGGCCCGGCTGGCCGGGGCGGGCGACCCGCCGCGGCGGTACCGGTTCGGCGGGGTGAACAGCCCGATCCTCGGTCGGCTGGTGCACCGGCTCGCCGCCGAGCAGCCGGAGGTGCAGATCACCACGTACGCCTCCTGGTCGGTCGACGAGTTGGCCCAGCTGGTGGCCGGCGGCCGGCTGGACTTCGCGCTCACCGGGGTGTGCGGCGACGCCACCCCGTCGGCCGAGTTCGGACTGAGCTGGCGGGAGGTGGCCGTCGACCCGGTCTTCGTGCTGCTCAAGCAGAGTCACCCGATGGCCGACCGGGACGAGATCCGCCTGGTGGACCTGCGGCGCGAGCAGTGGGTGGCGGCGCCGGGCGACGGCTGCTTCGGCGACTGCTTCGCCGCCGCCTGCGCCCGCGCCGGCTTCACCCCCCGCAAGGTGTACGAGGTGGACGTGCGGGGCTGCCTGGACCTGGTTGACGCGGGCGAGGCCATCGCGCTGTGCCAGGCCACCTTCCGCCCGGTCGCCGGCCTGGTGACCCGCCGGCTGGCCGGGACGCCGCTGCGCTGGCGGCTGCTGCTCGGCTGGCACCCGGACGCGCCGGCCGCCCGGGTCGCCGAGACCGTGCTGGAGACGGCGGTGGCCGCGTACACCGACGCCCTCGCGAACCATCCGGACTACCTGGCCTGGCTGCTGCGCCATCGGGACTTCGGCGCGCAGCCGGCGACCGTGGGCGGGGTGCGAAGCGCCTGAACGCGGGTATCACGGCGGCATGACTGATCTGTACCCCGCCGCCGACCAGCGGGAGCTGCTGCGCCAGGCGGCCGCCGCGCACACCGCCGCCTCCGCCGACGTCGAGACCTTCCTACGCCGGCTGCCCGAGGTGCCGGACCCGGCGGACATCACCGAGTACGCCAACCTGCTCAGCCGCGAGGAACACGCCCGCGCCGACCGGCAGGCGGCGGCGGACGCCGCCGGGCTGCAACTGCCGAGCATGGAATCGGAGTAGGCCGGCGCGGACGCGGACGGCACCCGGGGCGTTCCCGGGTGCCGTCGCCCGTGGCGCGGTCAGCGTTCGATGAGGACGTCGTGCCCGAGGTCGAGCAGCGCGTGCCGCCACTCGTCGTCGGCGTTGCCCCGGCGCGGCTTCTCCGCGGTGAGCGCCCGGATCCGCTCGATGGCGTCCCGCATCACCTCGATGTCCTCCGGGGTGAGGTCCACCTTGCGCTTGGTGAGGACGTGGAGGATCTGCCGGCCGGGCTCGGGCAGGTCGAGGTCCGGGTTCGGGCCGAACGCCTCCTCCCCCGACCCGCGGGTCAGCAGCCACTGGCGCAGCTTCTCGGAGGGGACGTTCACCTCGGCGTGGAAGTCGTCCCAGATCACCTCGACCTCGGGGTCCAGTCGCGCCTCGCGTACCATCACGCCTCCTCTCCCGGCGGCGGCCCGGACGGCGTCCGGTCGCCCTCACCGTCTTCGCTGTGCTGCTTCAAGCCCTCGGGCGGCACCTTGACCCGGGACGGGTTCGCCGTCGGGGGCGCGACGATCGGTTCGCTGCGTCCGGTGTCCTCCCGGGTTTCCTCGGGTTCGGTCATCTCCGCCCTCCGCTCCGTCCGGGCTGGGCCGCCCTGCCTCATCGGGGGTGCGACGTCGTCGCGGCCGTGTAGCCGCGGTCGCCGGCGCGGATCTCGACGGCGAGCTGCCCGTCCCGCGCGTCCACGACGACCTTCTGCCCCGGGGAGATCTCGTGCTCCAGCAGCATCCGGGACAGCCGGTTGTCCACCTCCCGTTGGATCACCCGGCGCAGCGGTCGGGCACCGAACTCGGGCTGGTAGCCGTGCTCGGCGAGCCAGTCGATACCGGCGGTGGTGAAGTCGACCTGGATGTCCTGCGCGTGCAGCCGGCGCCGGGTCTCCTCCAGCAGCAGCCCGGTGATCTCGCGCAACTGCTCGGCCTCCAGCCGCTGGAAGATGATCACCTCGTCGATCCGGTTGATGAACTCCGGCCGGAAGTTCTCCTGCAGCCGCCGCATCAACCGTTCACGCAGGTCGCTGGCCTCCTGCTGGCCGGGCTCGCCGGTGGCGAAGCCGACCGTGCGCTGGGTGCCGGTGATCAGTTCCGAGCCCAGGTTGCTCGTCATGATCAGCACTGTGTTCTTGAAGTTGACCGTGCGGCCCTGGCTGTCGGTGAGCCGGCCGTCGTCGAGCACCTGGAGCAGGATGTTGAACACGTCCGGGTGGGCCTTCTCGATCTCGTCCAGCAGCACCACCGCGTACGGGCGGCGGCGGACCGCCTCGGTGAGCTGGCCGGCCTCCTCGTAGCCGACGTACCCGGGCGGCGCGCCGACCAGCCGGCTGACCGTGTGCCGCTCCTGGAACTCGCTCATGTCCACCCGGACCATCCGGTCCGCCTCGCCGAAGAGCGCCTCGGCGAGGGCCCGGGCCAGCTCCGTCTTGCCGACGCCGGTGGGGCCGAGGAAGAGGAAGCTGCCCATCGGCCGGTTCGGATCGGCCAGCCCGGTACGGGAGCGGCGCACCGCCTCGGCGACCGCGCTGACCGCCTCGTCCTGGCCGACCACCTTCTCGTGCAGGTGCCCCTCCAGGCGCAGCAGCCGGTCGCGTTCCTCCTCGGTGAGCTGGTTGACCGGGATCCCGGTGGCCCGGGAGACCACCTCGGCGATCTCCTTCGGCCCCACCTCCGGCACCTGGCTGCCGCCGCCCTCGTCGCCCTTCGCCCGGCGGATCTGCTCCTCCAGCTCGGCGGTCCGGTCGCGCAGCTGGGAGGCCTTCTCGTACTGCTCGTCGGCGACCGCCTGCTCCTTGTCCCGGCGTACGTCGTCGAGCTGCTGCTCCAGCTCGCGCACGTCCGAGGCGGGGGTGCGGGTACGCAGCCGGACCCGGGCGCCGGCCTGGTCGATCAGGTCGATCGCCTTGTCCGGCAGGTACCGGTCGGTGACGTACCGGTCGGACAGCTCGGCGGCGGCGACCAGGGCCTCGTCGGTGAACCGGACCTGGTGGTGGGCCTCGTAGCGGTCGCGCAGTCCGCGCAGGATGGTGATGGTGTCGTCGACGCTGGGCTCGGGGACCAGCACCGGCTGGAACCGGCGCGCGAGGGCGGCGTCCTTCTCGATGCTGCGCCGGTACTCGTCCAGCGTGGTCGCGCCGATCACCCGCAGCTCGCCGCGGGCCAGGGCCGGCTTGAGCATGTTGGACGCGTCCATGCCGCCCTCGCTGCCGGCACCGCCCGCGCCGACCAGGGTGTGGATCTCGTCCAGGAAGATGATCAGCTCCTCGCGGTGGGCCCGGATCTCGTCGATCACCTTCTTCAGGCGTTCCTCGAAGTCGCCCCGGTAGCGGGTGCCGGCGACCAGGCCGGCCAGGTCGAGTTGGATGACCCGCTTGCCGATCAGGGTCTGCGGCACGTCGCCGTCGCAGATCCGCTCGGCGAGGCCCTCCACGATGGCGGTCTTGCCGACTCCGGCCTCGCCGATCAGCACCGGGTTGTTCTTGGTCCGCCGGGACAGGATCTCCACGGCCTGCTCGATCTCGTCGGCACGGCCGATCACCGGGTCGATCTGGTCCATCCGGGCCAGGTCGGTGAGGTCCTGGCCGTACTGGTCCAGGGTGGGCGTGCCGCGGTCCGGTTTCGGGCCGGCCATCGGGCCGCGCTCGGCGCTGGCCGCCTGCAACGACTCCGGCTGGATCCGGCCGGCGGCGAGCATCCGGCCGGCCGGGGACTCCGGGTTGAGCGGCAGCGCCATCAAGATGTGCTCGGGGCCGATGTAGTTCGCGCCCATCGCCCGGGAGAGCTGGTGCGCGTCGAGCAGCGCCCGCTTGGCCGCCGGGGTGAGCGACAGGTTCGGCGGCACCTCGCCCCGCGGTGCCCCCTCGCCCCGGCCGCCGAGGGCGTTGACCAGCGCGTCCGGGTCGGCGCCGGCCCGGCGTACCAGGTCCCGCAGCGGCTCGCGTTGCAGCGCCGCCCAGAGCAGGTGGTCGGTGTCCAGGTCGTTGCTGTGCTTCTGGGCGGCCCGGCGGGCCGCGTCGGCGAGCATCTCCCGCGCGTCGGCGGTCATCAGCCGGGTGATGTCGACCCGGTGCGCCGGCCGGCGTCCCCCCTCGCCCCGGCCGAAGTACCGGGCCAGGAACTCGTCCCACGGGTCGTTGCCGAAGTCACCGGGTCCCATCATCTCTGTCCTCCGCAGTCGGTCGGCACGGCCGGGGCGCGACATGGCGCGGCACGGTCGGCGGTGGCTACCCGGCGCTCGGCGCGACAAACGCGGCCGGGTGGCACGCTGGGGGCATGGAGACCAGGCCGCTGCTGATCGTCGACGGCGCGAACGTGGTGGGCTCCCGCCCGGACGGCTGGTGGCGGGACCGGGCCGGGGCGGCCGCGCGGCTGCGCGACGCGCTGGTGCCGCTCGCCGCGGCCGGCGTACCCCCGGAGCTGCCGCCACCGGTGGAGGTGGTGTTGGTGGTGGAGGGCGCGGCGCGCGACGTGCCGGCGGTGCCGGGGGTGACGGTGGTGGCCGCGCCGGGCTCCGGCGACGACACCGTCGTCGACCTGGTCGCGGCGGCGCCGGGCCGCCGCCGGGTGGTGGTCACCGCCGACCGGGAGCTGCGGTCCCGGGTGGGCGCGCTGGGCGCCGAGGTGTACGGGCCGCGCTGGGTACCCCGCTGACCCAGCCGTCGACGGGACCGGCTGTCTCACCGGCGGGACCGCGGCGAGCGGCCACACCGGCTCTTCCCGCACGTCAACGGCACAATCGGACAGCAGGGCAGGAACACCGCGAGGGCGGATGTTCGTCCACCCGTCGGGATGGGTTGTAATGGAGATCTCCCTTGCCCCCAGGAGGTCCCCCGTGGCGAGCGTCGCCGAGCTGAAGGCAGCCATCGATGTCGCCCTGCAGCAGATAGGCGACGGGCAGACAGCCGTGCAGGCGGCCGGCGAGAAACTGGCCGAGGCGCAGCAGACCCTGGCCGGCGCGTTGGAGGGCAGCGGGCACGAGACCGTCGAGGCGGCCCAGGCGTCGCTGACCCAGGCCGCCCAGGAGCTGGAGGAGTGCCTCGCCGCCACCCTGACCGCGGTCGAGCAGGCGCAGCTCTACGTCGCCACCCTCTGAGGGGCCGGGCCGTGTCCATCGTCGAGGACATCGGCGCGCAGGTCCGCGCCGCCGCCGAGGAACTGCCGCTCGCCCCGCTCGCCCTGGCCTTGGAGAAGTTCGGCCAGGCCACCGAGCGGCTGCGCTGGGTACGCCAGGAGTCGGCCAACCCGATGGGGGTGCCGGAGCTGTCGGCCGCGACCGAACACGCCGAAACCGCCGGGTACGCGCTGCGGGTGGCCCAGGAGCAGCTGTCGGCGTACCTGGCCGCGATCGGGCTGGCCGCCGACGGGGCGCCCGCCCCGACCGGGGACCGACGCCGGCCGAAGCACGACGCGCCGCAGGGCGACGTCCCACCGGCCGCCCCGGCCAGCGCGCCCGAGCCGGACGAGCAGCCCACCGTGCGGCGGTGGTGGGCGGTGCGGGTGGCCGAGCTGACCGGCGGCCGGGAGGGCGCGCCGGGCGAGCCGGACGACCGGGTCGGCGACGCCCGGGAGCTGCTGCGCCGGGTGGTCACCGGGGTCCGGTCCGGCGACCGGGAGCGACTGCACCGGGAGCTGCGCGGGGCGCACGCGGACGTCGGCCTGGGGCTGGCCGCGATCGCCCCGCCGCTGCTGCGCGACCTGGCCGGCGAGCTGCTCGGGCACCCGCCCCGCGCGGACGACCTGGGCCGGCTGCGCCGGGAGCTGGACGGGCGGGTCCGGGACCTGCTGCCCGGGCTGCCGCCGCCGGTGCTCGACACCCTGCTGACCCGGGTCTGCCGGATGCCCCCGCCGCGCCGCCCCGGCGACCAGGAGCAGCCGCACGCGGCCGACCCGGCGGTCACCGCCGGGGTGCTCACCGGGGTGCTGCTGGACCGGCTCGGGCGGGACCTGCCGAAGGACGCCGACGAGCGGGAGTCCGCCCGTGGCTGACGTCCGCGCCCAGTTGGTGTCGCGGGTCCGGGGGATGCTCTCCGAGGCCCTCGGCGCGACCCGCAACCGGCTCGCCGACGCCGACGCCGACCTGGCCGCCGGCCGGGACCGGCTCGCCCGGGTGCGGCGCGCCGC
>NZ_RJLN01000117.1 GCF_003725545.1 Micromonospora solifontis
GCAGCGCGGCCAGCAGCAGCGCGGCGGCCACCGCCGCACCGGCGAGCACCGCCGCCGGCCGGTCCGCGACCAGGGTGAGCTGGGCGAGGGCGTACGCCCACGCGCTCGTCACCGCCCCCAGCACCCCCACCACGCGCCCACCCTAGAACCCCCCGTCCACCCCCGCCCCAGCGCAGGCCGGTTGAGCAAGGAGTTCGCGTCGGCGAACCCCGCGGATCCGACGCGAACTCCTTGATCAACGCCCCGAACGGGGGCCCGGGAGGTCAGGGGGATTCGCGGACCAGGGGGAAGGGGAGGGTCTCGCGGATCGAGCGGCCGGTCAGGAGCATCACCAGGCGGTCCACGCCGAGGCCGAGGCCGCCGGTGGGCGGCATGGCGTACTCCAGCGCGGTGAGGAAGTCCTCGTCCAGCTCCATCGCCTCCGGGTCGCCACCGGCCGCCTTGAGCGACTGCTCGGTGAGCCGGCGCCGCTGCTCGGTCGGGTCGACCAGCTCGGAGTACGCGGTGCCCAACTCCATCCCGAACGCCACCAGGTCCCACCGCTCGGCCAGCCGCGGATCGTGCCGGTGCTGCCGGGTCAGCGGCGACACGTCGGTCGGGAAGTCCAGGTAGAACGTGGGCGCCTCGGTGCGCGCCTCGACCAGTCGCTCGTACAGCTCCAGCAGCACCGCGCCCCGCCCCCAGCGCGGGTCGTACGGCACCCCGGCGGCGTCGCAGAGCTTGCGCAGGGCCGCCACGCCGGTGTCGGCGGTGACCTCCTCGCCCAGCGCGGCGGAGATCGCCTCGTGGACCGTCCGGGCCGGCCACTCGCCGCCGAGGTCGACCAGCTCGCCGTCGGGGCGGCGGGCCACCGGCGAACCGTGCACCGCCGTCGCCGCCGCCACGATCAGCTCCCGGGCCAGCGCCCGCATGTCGTGGTAGTCGGCGTACGCCTGGTACGCCTCCAGCACCGTGAACTCGGGGTTGTGGGTGGCGTCGACGCCCTCGTTGCGGAACGCCCGGCCCAGCTCGTACACCCGCTCGACGCCGCCCACGGCCAGCCGCTTCAGATACAGCTCGGGCGCGATCCGCAGGCTCAGCCGCAGGTCGTACGCGTTGCTGTGGGTGACGAACGGGCGGGCGTTGGCGCCGCCGTGCACCCGCTGCAGGATCGGCGTCTCCACCTCCAGGAAGCCGCGACCGGCCAGCACCGAACGCAGGCTGTGCAGGGCCGCGCCGCGGGCCCGCAGCAGGTCCCGCGCCTCGGTGTTGATCGCCAGGTCCAGGTAGCGCTGCCGGACCCGGGCCTCCGGGTCGGCCAGCCCGTGGTGCTTGTCCGGCAGCGGGCGCAGGCACTTCGCGGTGAGCTGCCAGTCGGCCACCCGCACCGACAACTCGCCGTGCCGCGTCGCGTACACCTCGCCGGTCGCGCCGACGTGGTCGCCGATGTCGACGGTGGCCCGCCAGCGGTCCAGGTCGTGCTCCAGCATCAGCTGCAGGTCACCGCTGCCGTCCCGGACGGTGGCGAAGAGCACCCCGCCGTGGTCGCGGACCAGCAGCACCCGGCCGGCCACCGCCACGGTCTCCCCGGTGCCGGTGTCCGGGGCCAGCCCGGCGTGCCGCTCCCGCACCGCCGCGCAGCTCGCCGTCCGCGGAAAACCCACCGGGTACGGGTCGACGCCCTCGGCGCGTAGCCGGTCCAGCTTCGCCAGGCGTACCCGGAGCTGCTCGGGTCGGGGCACCGGCGCCGGCTCCGGCGGGACGGCCCGGACCGTCGCGGCGGCCGGCGGCACGAAGCCGACGCCGCCACCGGCCGGCGGCACCCCGTGCAGCGGGGTGGGCCGGCCGCCGGGCAGGGCCAGGAAGCCCTCGGCCGCCACCGCCGCGACACCCACCCGGGCCAGTTCGCGGCGCTCGGCGAAGCACAGGTAGCGCGGCGTCCAGTGCGGCTGGTACTTGGCGTTGGACAGGTAGAGCGACTCCAGCTGCCACCAGCGGGAGAAGAACAGCAGGGTGTGCCGCCACAGCCGGATGACCGGGCCGGCGCCGATCCGGGCGCCCTGCTCGAACACCGAGCGGAAGGCCGCGAAGTTCAACGACACCCGCTCGACGCCGATCCGGGGACCCGCCGCGAGCAGCGCGGCCACCATGAACTCGGTGATCCCGTTCTCGGCGCCGCGGTCCCGGCGCATCAGGTCCAGCGACACCCCGTGCGCGCCCCACGGGCTGAACGACAGCAGCCCGCGTACCCGGCCCTCGCCGTCCCGCGCCTCGACCAGCACGCACTCGCCGTCGGCCGGGTCGCCGAGCCGGCCCAGCGCCATCGAGAAGCCCCGCTCGTGCTCGGTGTCCCGCCACGACGTGGCCAGCTCGGCCAGCCGGGCCAGCTCCTCCGGCGGGATCTCCGCGTGCCGGCGCACCCGGGCCGTGTAGCCGGCCCGCTCGACCCGGTGCACCGCCTGCCGGACCGGGCGCATGTCCCGCCCGTCCAGGTCGAACTCGCGGGTCAGCAGGATGGCCTCGTCGCCGAGCTGGAGCACCTTGAGACCGTGCCGCCGGTACGCCCGCGCCCCCGCCTCGCTCGCGCCGAGCACCGCCGGGGTCCAGGCGTACTCGCGGGCCTGGCGGAGCCACGCCTCGATGGCCGGGCCCCACGCCTCCGGATCGCCGATCGGGTCGCCGCTGGCCAGGCTGACCCCGTTCACCACCCGGTAGGTGATCACCGCCTTGCCGCTCGGCGAGAAGACGGCCGCCTTGTCCCGGCGGGTGGCGAAGTAGCCCAGCGAGTCCCGGTCGCCGTACCGGGCGAGCAGCTCGCGGATCCGCTCCTCCTCGCCCGGGTGCAGCACCGCGTTGGCCCGCTGCGAGCGGACCAGGGTGAACAGGCCGGCCACGAAGCTGATCGCGCCGAGGCCGCCGAGCACCAGGTTGACCCAGCCGGGCGCGTGGCCCTTCCGGGTCAGGTCCAGCTGGATCGCGCCACCGAACACCTTCTCGACGGCGTACCCGAGCCGGTCCGACCAGGTGTGCAGGCTGCCCGGCTCGACGAGCAGCAGCAGGTAGCCGAGCCCGACGGAGAGCACCGCCAGGCCGAGGAAGACGCCGAGGGCCCGGAACGTGCTGCCGCTGCGGACCCGCGCGTAGAACTCCCGGCGGGCGGCGAGCAGCAGGACCAACGCGCCCGCGGCGAAGCCGATGCCGACCCAGACCCCAACCGTCTCCAGGGTGGTGAAGAGCCGCTCCCCGGCGTCGTCGGTGAGGTCGTTGCCGCCCACGGTCAGCAGCAGCACCGCGACCAGCAGGCCGACCAGCAGGGTGAGGCTGAAGTACGCGACCAGCACCCAGTACGCGAGCCGCTTGCGACGCAGCACCGCCGAGGCGAGGGTGCCCAGGAAGACCGCGTAGGCCAGGTTGGCCGGCGCGGGCACCAGCAGCGCGTCGATCGCCTTGCGGAGCGGCTGGAACTCCAGGCGGGCGGCGCTGCTCACCGCGGCGAGCGCGCAGACCACCGCGACCACCCAGAGCAGGGTGGCGAAGGCCCTCGGCACCTGGCGGCGCCAGCCGCGGCCGATGCTCACCGTCCGTGACGCGGTGCTCGGGGTCAACGCAGCCTCCCTCGCTGCCGATGGCCGACGCACCGGGCGTCGGGCCCGGCTCATCGTAGTCACGGGATCCCCGCCGGAAACCGGCTCCTGCCCGGGGCGTCGCGCAGAGAAACCTGGCAGCCGTCACCCGTCCGGGTCGAACCGGCCGGGCCGGCGTTTCCCGCGACCGCCACGATGGGTAACAGGGCGTCGACGACGGCTGCGGGTCGCGGCGCGGCACCGGCCGCGCGACGGCCGGAGTTGTCGCAGGCGCGGCACGGCGCCACGGACACGAAGCGGACGGTGATGGCGATGACGGGTTCAGTGGCCGAACGGGACCGGGGCGCCACGCCGGGCGGCACCGACCTGCTGACGGTCGGTGTCGAGGAGGAGTTCCTGCTCGTCGACCCGCACACCGGGACGGCCGTGCCCGCGGTCGACCTGGTCCTGGAGCAGGTGCCGGCGGAGCTGCGCGGCCAGGTGGAGCGCGAGTTCCAGACCAGCCAGATCGAGATCGGCAGCCCGCCCGGGCTGGAGCTGGCCTCCATCCGGCACTCGCTGGGGGTGCTCCGCGCCGAGCTGGCCGACGCCGCCGAGCGGGCCGGCGTACGGCTGCTGGCCATCGGCACCGGACCGGTGGACGGGCCGGTGCCGCCGGTGGTGGACAAGCCCCGCTTCGACCGGATGATCGAACGGTTCCGGCTGCTCGTGCCCGGGCCCGGCAACAACGGCATGCACGTGCACGTCGGCGTCCCCGACCCGGAGATCGGCGTGCAGGTGCTCAACCACGTCCGCCCCTGGCTGCCGATCCTGCAGGCGGTGACCGCCAACTCCCCGTTCGCCCGGGGCGAGGACACCGGCTACGCGAGCTGGCGCTCGGTCGAGTGGGAACGCTGGCCGTCGGTGGCGCCCACCCCGTACCTGGACTCGCACGAGCACTACGGACGGCTGATCCGGCAGCTCATCGCCAGCGGCGTCATGCTCGACGAGGGGATGCTCTACTGGTACGCCCGGCTTTCCGCGAAGTATCCGACCGTGGAGATCCGGATCGGCGACGTCTGCCCCTCGGTGGACGACTCCGTGCTGGTGGCGGCGCTGGTCCGGGCCCTGGTGGCGACCGCGATGACGGACCTCGACGAGGGCCGCCCGGCCGTCAACACCGACCATCACCTGCTGGTCGCCGCGCACTGGCGGGCCGCCCACGACGGGCTGGAGGGCGAAGGCGTCGACCTGACCGACGGCGAGTTGCGACCGGCGTGGGAGCTGCTGGACCGGCTGGTCGACCGGGTTCGCCCGGAGCTGACCCGGCACGGCGACCTCGACCAGGTGACCGACCTGCTAAGCGGGCTGCGCCGGCACGGCAGCGGCGCGGCGCGGCAGCGGGCGGTGTTCGCCCGTACCGGCCGGCTGGTCGACGTGGTGACCGACGTGGCGCGGCAGACCCGGGGCTGACCGCGCCCGCGGTCGATGGCCCACGTGACAGGATGGGCCCGTGGCGGAGCGGCTGATCGTCGTCGGCGGGGACGCGGCCGGGATGGCGGCGGCCTCCCAGGCCCGACGCCGCCGTGACCGGGCCGACCTGGAGATCGTCGCCTTCGAGCGGGGGCACTTCACCTCCTACTCGGCCTGCGGCATCCCCTACTGGATCAGCGGTGTGGTGCCGGACCGCGACCAGCTCATCGCCCGGGACCCGGCGACCTTCCGGGACAGTTTCGACATCGACGTGCGGCTGCGGCACGAGGTCACCACCATCGACCTGGACCGCCGCGAGGTGGTCGCCCGGGACCTGGCGCGTGGCGGCGAGGTCCGCGAGGGGTTCGACACCCTGGTGTACGCGACCGGCGCGGTGCCGGTGCAACCCGACTGGGCGCGCGGCGGCGTCGACGGGGTGTTCGGCATGCAGACCCTCGACGACGGCAGCGCCCTGCTGGACTGGCTGGAACAGGAGCCGAAGCCCCGGCACGCGGTGGTGGTCGGCGGCGGCTACATCGGGGTGGAGATGGCCGAGGCGCTGGTCATCCGGGGGCTCACCGTCAACCTGGTCGAGCAGGCCGACCAGCCGATGTCCACCGTGGACCCGGACATGGGCGAGCTGGTGGCCGAGGCATTGCGGGAGGTCGGCATCGGCATCCGTACCGGCCTGCGGGTCACCGGCCTCGAGGAGCGGGACGGCCGGATCGCCGCGGTGGTCACCACCGAAGGGCCGATCCCGGCCGACGTCGTGGTGCTGGGCCTCGGCGTACGCCCGAACACCGCGCTCGCCCGGGCCGCCGGTCTGCCGCTCGGGCCGACCGGCGGGGTCCGCTGCGACCGGCGGATGCGGGTGCCCGAGGTGCCGGGGGTCTGGGCGGCCGGCGACTGCGTGGAGACCCTGCACCGGGTCAGCGGCCTGCCGGTGCACATCCCGCTCGGCACGCACGCCAACAAGCAGGGCCGGGTCGCCGGGATCAACATCGGCGGCGGGTACGCCACTTTCCCCGGCGTCGTCGGGACCGCCGTGACCAAGGTCTGCGACCTCGAGGTGGGGCGGACCGGCCTGCGCGAGCGGGACGCCACCGCGGCCGGCTTCGAGTTCGTCGCGGTGCTGGCCGAGTCGACGAACCGGGCCGGCTACTACCCGGGCGCGCGGCCGATGACGGTCAAGCTGATCGCCGAGCGGCCCAGCGGCCGGCTGCTCGGGGCGCAGATCGTCGGCTGGTCGGAGGCGGCCAAGCGGATCGACGCCCTCGCGGTGGCGCTGTGGAACGGCATGACGGTGGACGAGATGACGGCGCTGGATCTCGGCTACGCCCCGCCGTACGCCCCGGTCTGGGACCCGGTGCTGATCGCCGCCCGCAAGGCGGTCGACGCCCTCGCCGGCACCGGCCGGTAGGGAACTGGGTGCGTTTGTTGTCGCTGGGGCGACAACAAACGCACCCGAAGGCGGCGGACACTTGCCGGATGCGGCTGCCGGGGGACGACGCGTCGGGGCTGGCGTGGCTGCTGTTCGCGCAGTCGGGGGTGCTCACCTGGGCGCAGGCGACGGCGGAGCTCAGCCCGGCCAAGGTACGGCACCTGCTGGCCAGCGGGCGCTGGCAGCGGGTGTGCCGAGGGCTGCTGCGCGCCGCCCCGGACGGCCCGTTCAGCCGGGACCAGCAGTGGTGGGTGGCGGTCCTGGCCGCGGGTGAGGGTGCGGTGCTCGCCGGGCTCGCCGCCGCGCAGGCCGGTGGGCTGCGCGGGAGCTGGCGGTACGAGACGGTCGACGTCCTGGTGCCGCACCAGCGTCGGGCCGCCGACCTGCTGCGCCGGCTGCCGCTGGGCCTGCCGGCGATACGGGTGCGCCGGGTGCGTGAACTTCCGGACGCCGACCGGCAGCGGGGCCGCCCCGACCGGACGAGCATGGCCCGCTCCCTGGTCGACGCGGCACAGTGGGCGCGTACCGACGAGGAGGCGCAGCAGATCCTCGCGGCCGGTTGCCAGCAGCGGCGGGTGACGCCGGCGGAGGTCGGCGCGGTACTGGACCGGATGCCGCGGGCGCGACGGCGAACCCTGATCCGGGAGACGCTGCGCGACATGGCCGGCGGCGCGGAGGCGCTCTCCGAGATCGACCTGGTGCGGCTCTGCCGCCGGCACGGCCTGCCGGTGCCGGACGGGCAGGAGCGCCGGCGGGACGCCGACGGGCGGGTGCGCTACCTGGACGCGTACTGGCGACGCTGGCGGCTGCACGTCGAGGTGGACGGCGCGCACCACATGGACGTCCGGCACTGGGCGGCGGACCTGCGCCGGCAGAACCGGGTCTGGATCGAGGGCGACCGCATCCTCCGCTTCACCGCGTTCGACGTCCGCCGCCGTCCCGCCGAGGTGGCGACGCAGCTCCGCTCGGCCCTGACGGCGGCCGGCTGGCAGCCCTGAGCCGCTGTGGGTGCAGTTGTTGTCGCTGGGGCGACAACAACTGCACCCGATCTTTGTCGGGGGGCGGGGTTAGCGTGTGCGCGCTGTCGTTGCCGGGTCCGGCACTTCCCCCTCGGAGGCATCCCCATGTCGCAGGAGACGACCTACCTCGAACTGTCCGAAGTGGACGGTGGCGCGCACAAGTTCTACGAGGTGGTGGTGGACGACACCGCGATGACCGTCCGGTACGGCCGGATCGGCGACCAGGGCCAGGTCAAGACCACCAGCTTCCCGGACAACGCCCGGGCGCGGGCCGCCGCGGCGAAGAAGATCGGCGAGAAGGTCCGCAAGGGGTACGCCCCGGCGGTGCCCGGCGTACGCCAGAAGCGCGCCGTGTCCCGGCGGCAGATCGTCAGCACCCGCTCCACCGCCCGCACCGCCCCGGTCCTCTGGCGCTACCACTCGGGCGCGCCCGCGTTCGGCATCTTCATCGACGGGCGGACCTGCATGGTCGGCAACGAGCACGGGGTGATCACCACGCTGGACCACGACGCCCGGGTGCTCAACCAGGTCCGGCTCCCCGACGGGGTGAAGTGCATCGTCGCCGACGACGCCTGGATCTACGCCGGCTGCGACGACGGCAACGTCTACGACCTGTCCGGCAAGGTGCCCCGGGTGGCGTACGCGATCGCCCCGGACATCGACATCTACTGGCTGGACATCCACGACGGCGTGCTGGGCGTCTCCGACCGCGAGGGCGGCATCGCCGCGATCGACCACGAGGACGAGTTCCTCTGGCGTCGTCCGGGGCGGGGCCGGTCCGCGTGGATGGTGCGCTGCGACACCGACGCGCTCTACCACGGGCACTCGCAGGGGGTCACCGGCTACGACTGGCGCACCGGGCGGGAGCTGTGGCACACCCGGACCGGGGCGGTGCTCTTCGGCTGGCAGGAGCGGGACACCGTGTTCGCGGGCACCGGCACCCGCGAGGTGGTGCGGCTGCGCAAGGACGGGCGGGCCGAGCGGACGTACCGGTGCGACGCCGCGGTCTTCTCCTGCGCCACCGCCGAGGGCGGCCGGTACGTCTTCGCCGGCGACAGCGCCTCCTCGATCTACTGCTTCGACGAGGCCGGCAACCGGCTGTGGAAGCTCGGCACCGGCTGCGGCTCGGCGTACTCGATGCAGTACCACGACGACCGGCTCTACGTGGTCACCACCAGCGGCCACCTGGCCTGCATCGACGCGAGCGAGCCGGCGATCCGGGCCGCCGAGGCGGGCAGCGTGCCGGAGGTGGTCGACGTGAAGGCGCCGGCCCGGCTGCCCGAGCCGGCCGCCTGGACCTCGGTGGAGGTGACCACCGACGACCGCGACGGCGTGGTGGTGCAGTGCGTCGAGCGGGGCGGCCAACTGCGCATCCACGTCCTCTCCGACGGCTACCGCCGCGACTGGTCGGTGCAGTTCCCCAAGGGCATCCGCGAGCCGGGCGCGCGCTACCTGGTCACCGAGGTCCGGGAGGCCGGCCGGGGCGGCTTCTACCGCGCGTACGGCGACATCCGCCGGCTGCGCTGAACGACTCCGGTCCGGGGGCGGTGCGGGACCGCCCCCGGACCGGTCACCGGCAGGTCCAGCGCACCGGCCGGACCTGGTCGTCGGACTCGAGCTTCCCGCCGAGCACCCGGCCGTCGTCGCTGAAACTGGTCACGCTGCCCTGCCGATCACCGCGCCAGCCGTCCGGCACGGGCAGCTTCACCGACCTCGCACCGATGATCACGCCGGGCACGTCACCCGAGAGCGTGCCGGCCAGCCAGCCCTGGCCGTTGCTCACGCCGACCCAGCGGACGCTCGGCAGCACCTCCGCCCGACCGGTCCGCAGGTCGATCCGCACCGCGTACCTGGGCAGGCCGTCACGGGAAACTACCGTGGCGTCGCGTTCCGCGGTGCCGGTCACCCAGCCACCGGCCACGGACGCGGGAAAGAACGTGGTGGCCTTCCCGCCGGGCACCGTCGGCAGCGGCAGCACCTCCGGCCGGGCCGCGCCCGGGCGCCACACCACCGCGCGGGTGGGCCGGTCCGGGCTCCCGTCGGACATCGCGGCCAGGACGGTGCCGTCGGAGTCGACGTCGACGGCCGTGCCGTCCCACCGCTGCCCGGGAAGCGGCAGGTCGACCGGCTGGCTCCGGTACGAATCCCAGGCCACCGGCCGTTGGAGCCAGGGTTTCCCCGGCGCCACCTCTCGGTAGCCGACGATCCGGCCGGCGTCGTTGACCGCCGTCGCGCCCCCGGACGTCACCATGGGCAGGCCGACGACCTCGCCGTCATGTACCGCCCACGCCCGCGACCCGCTGCCGTCCGTTTGCGACGAGCCCACGGCCAGGCCACCACGGTTGACGTCCCGCAGCTGCTGCATCGAGCCCGGCAGCTCGACCTCCCGGACCCGGTCCCCCTCCCAGATCAACTGGCCGAAGTCCATGCGGCCCTGCCCGTGCGGGGCCCGACGGCCGACCAGCCACCGGCCGTCCGGGTCACCGGCGACGACGGTGGCCCGGGAATCCCCCGGCACAGGCAGCAGCTCGGCCCGGCACACCCCCTGCCACGCGCCGGCCGGCCGCGGTTCCGGCGACCGCACGGACGGGTTGGGGCTCGCGGCCGGCGCGGGGGCTGCCCGGCCGTCCCCGTTCAGCGCCACCGGCAGCGCGGCCACCGCCAGCACACCCAGCGCGACGGCCCCGGCCGCCGCCACCCGGCGGTTGCGTCGCCGCCGCCGGGCCTCCTGGATCGCTCCCGGCAGGTCGACCCGGGGCGGGCCGGCCGGCTCGTCGTCCAGCCACCGCAGCCGGTCGGCGACGTGTTCGTCATCAGTCCTCATGCTCACCGCTCCTCTCCGGCCCGACCGGCCAGCTCCCGGTCGCCGAGCAGTCGTCGCATCGCGGCCAGCCCGTGCGAGGTCTGGCTCTTCACCGTGCCGGCCGAGCAGCCCAGCGTGCGGGCCACCTCGTCGACGGGCAGGTCGTGCAGGAAGCGCAGCACCAGCACCGCGCGCTGGCGGGGCGGCACCTTGGCCAGGGCGTCGCGCAGCACGGTCCGCTCCTCGGCACCCCGGTCCTCGGTGGACCGCACGTCGGGTGGCCCGCCGAACAGGTGCACCCGCCACCAGCCGCGCCGCCGGGTGTCCAGGAAGTGCCGCACCAGCACCGCGCGGACGTACGCGTCGAGCCGCCCGACCTCGCCGATCCGCGCCCAGCGCAGGTAGAGCCGCGTGGCGGTCTCCTGCACCAGGTCGTCGGCCTGGTCGGTGTCACCGCAGAGCGCGTACGCGAGCCGGCGCAGCGCCGGCAGACGCGCGGTGACGTACTCGACGTATTCCTGGTCCGATGCGTCCGGCATCCGGCCACCTCCGTGGGGTTCGCTCTTCCAGACGGCACCGCGCCGGAAACGGTTGTACGCCATCGGGACGCAGGCCCGAGGATGGCCGGATGGAGATCCCCGAGAGCCTGCGCTGGACCGAACGGATCCCGGCGGGCCGGGCCTGGCGGGCGGTGCTGCCGGACCGGCTGGCGGAGTGCGTCGCGCGGTGGGAGCTGCGGGTGGTCGGACCCCCGTTCGGGTACGCGTTCGCCTCGCTGGCCGTGCCGGTCGAGCTGCCGGACGGCACGCCGGCCGTGCTGAAGCTGCAGTACCCGGACGACGACAGCCGGGATGAGGCGGCGGCGCTGGCCCACTGGGCCGGCCGGGGCGCGATCCGGCTGCTGGCGCACGACCCCGAGCGGCGGGCGCTGCTGGTCGAGCGCTGCCTGCCCGGCACCCCGCTGTACGAACTCGCGCCGGCCGCGGCGCTCGACGCGGTGGTCGCGCTGCTCCCCCGGCTGGCCGTGCCGGCCGGCCCGCCGTTCACCCCGCTGGCCGAGGAGGCGGCCCGCTGGGCGGAGCGGATCCCGGCGGACTGGGCGGAGGCGAACCGGCCGTACGAGCGGCGGCTGGTGGACACCGCGCTCGGGCTGCTCGCCGACCTGGCGCCGAGCCAGGGCGAGCAGGTGCTGGTCAACCAGGACCTGCACGCCGGCAACGTGCTCCGGGCGGCCCGGGAGCCGTGGCTGGCGATCGACCCGAAGCCGCTGGCCGGCGAGCGGGAGTTCGGGCCGGTGCCGATCGTGCGCGGGATGGAGCTGGGGCACTCGCCGGCGGCGGTCCGGCACCGGCTGGACCTGCTCAGCGCCGAGCTGGGCCTGGACCGGGAGCGGGTCCGGGGCTGGACGATCGTGCACTGCACGGCGTGGAGCATCGGCGCGGGGCAGGTCTTCCCGAACCAGGTCGAGGTGGTCCGCTGGCTGCTCGGCGAGGAGTGACCGGTCCCCGGCGGCGGCCGGGGACCGGTGCCGGGTCGTTCAGGCCGGGTACGGGACGGCGTCCCGGGCCGCCCGCAGGGCCCCGGCCCACCAGGCGAGCTGGTCCAGCAGGGTCTTGGCGTATCCGGGCGCCTGGGCGTCGAGCGGCCGGCCGTCCTCCCAGGCGGTGAAGTAGTTCGGGAAGGCCAGCCCGTCGCGGATCGTCACCGCGTGCAGCTCGGTGAGGACGTTCTCCAGGTGCAGGACCGCGTGGCGGCCACCGGCGGCGCCGCCGTAGCTGACGAAGGCGACCGGCTTGGCCGTCCACTGGGTGTAGTGCCAGTCGATGGCGGCCTTGAGCGACGCGGGGTAGCTGTGGTTGTACTCCGGCGTGACCAGGATGAACGCGTCCGCGTCCGTGAGCCGGGCGGTCAGCGACGCCATCCCCTCCGGGCGGGGGTAGGCGTCGCCGGCGAACTTCGGGGAGAGCGCCGGCAGCGACAGCGGGATCTCGGCCTCGGCGAGGTCGACGACGTCGATGTCGAACCCGCCGTGCTCCCGCGCCTGCTCGGCGACCCAGCGGGCGACGACCGGCCCGAACCGGCCGTCGCGGACGCTTCCGATGACGACGGCCAACTTGTGCTTCTCGTTCATGCGCTCCACGCTCCGCCGCCGCGACCGGGGCAACCAGGCCGGGCGCAGGCTGGCCCTCGCAGGGCCAGGCTACGAGGTTCGGCGCCGCGGGCGGCCGACCTAGG
>NZ_RJLN01000118.1 GCF_003725545.1 Micromonospora solifontis
ACCGACCGGCTCTTCGTCACCCTGGTCGAGACCGGCCTCGTCGCCGCCGGCGTCCTGTTCCTCCTCGGCTTCTGACAGAGAAGATCGTCATAACTTCCTCCCGCCGCTGCGCGCCCCGCTGGGCGTCGTTTCACAACCTGGCCCTGTTCGGCGACATCCTCACCGATCTCCCCTTCGTCGAAGCCAGTTTCGGCGGGGCTGGCACCAGGTTCGGGCCCAGCAGCGGGGTCGCTAACGGGCGTGACCGGCGGCGGCCACCGCGGGTGCCTCGGCGTGTTCGAACAGCTGCTCGCCGCGGTGCTGGACCATGACGGTCGCCGCTGACATCACCACCAGCAGTGCCGTCAGGGCAGCGATGCTGGCTGGACGTGCCGGTGGGGGTGGGGCGAGCAGTGCGCGGACCCGGTCGGGTACGTCGCCGCCGGTGGCGGCGAGGGCGAACCGGTCGGCGAGGTCGCGGTTGCGGGTCAGCAGGGCGACGCGGGCCAGGGTCCGGGCGGCCAGGCGGCGGTCGCCGACGGCGGTGGCGGCATCCTCGTCGGCCCACCGCTCCGCGCAGCGGGCGGCGGCGCGGGCGGTTGGGCGTAGCAGCGGGTTGGCGGCCGCGGCCAGGTCGGCCACCAGCAGCCACCAGGCGTGCCGGTGCCGCAGGTGGGACGTTTCGTGGGCGAGCACGACCTGCCGTTCGCCGGCGGCGAGGGCGTTCAGCAGGCCGGTGGTGATCACGATCCGCCCGGCCGGCTGCGGAGTGGTGAACGCGTCCGGCCGGTGGTCGTCGACGACGACGAGGGCGCCCGCGCCGGTGACGTGGCGGCAGGCGCGGTAGGCGGTGATCAGCGCGACGCAGCGGCGCGACGCCACGGTCAGCCACCAGCCGGCCACTGGCACCAGCAGGACGGTGCTGGCGGCTGCCAGCCGGGCGGGAATCGGGCTGGTCGAGCGCAGGGCGACCGCCGACCAGCCGCCGAACGCGGCCACCGGCGGCAGCTGGCCGATCCAGGTGAACGCCATGACGCCGGTGACGAACACGCTGCAGCCGGCGACGAGGACGCTGGCCGCCACGAGCAGCCGGGTGCCGGCCGCAGGTGGCAGGCGGCGACCCAGACCCGGGCCGACGGCAGCGACGAGCAGCGACACGGCGATGGCGATGGCCATGGCGGCCCTCACCGGGTGCCGCCCTCGTCGATGCGGCCGATCAGCTCGATCAGGGTGCGTTCGTCGTCGTCGCTGAGCACGCCGAGGAACCGGCTGAGGACCGTGGCCCGGTCGTCGCCGGTTTCCAGCAGGCGGTGCATCTGCCGGGCGGTCACCTCGGCCTGGTCGGCCACGGCGGTGTAAGCGAAGGCGCGGCCGGCCCGTCGGCGTGCCACCAGCCCCTGATCACAGAGGCGGGCCAGGACCGTCATCACCGTGGTGTAGGCGAGGTCGGGATCGATGGCGTCACGTACGGCGCCCGGCGTCATCGGGGTGTCGGAAGCGAGCAGGGCGTGCAGAACCTCCTGCTTGAGGTCGCCGCGTGCCCGGCGGTCGATGCCCGAACTGCTGCCGTCCGTACCCGCCATGAGCTTCCCCTTCGAGTAACTACTACGTTAGAGGGTAGTACCACTCCAGGTGGGTGACGGCTGGGGCGCGCGTGCGGGTCGGGGGCTTCCTTCGGCTGGGCACGGCACCCCCGAACGTGGCGCCGTGTCCGCGACCCAGATGTGGAGGCGGGGCCAGACTCGCCGTTCTCCCATTGGCGGGAGCGACCACCGTATTGCAGCAGGCGCGCCGCGTCGGATATTGCCTCTGCCGGTGACAGCCCGGTGAGCCTGGGATCGCGGCACAGGACACATCGTGGCATCGGCCCTCGCGCCATCCTCCACCCGAGTAATCTACTACGAATGAACGTAGTACCATTCTGGCTGCTACGTCCTGGCGTAGTAGAAGGGCGGCCTGCCGCCGACCGGTCACCTACCTGAAGGACGACACCGTGGACTGGGACCGCAACCTTTTCGGGAACATCAACCATCTCGCAGGCTCGACCACCTGGGCGCACAGTTTCATGGCGGCCTATGCCCTGTGGGGCGGTCTGGTGGCACTGACGCTGGTGTGGGCGTACTGCTGGCTCTCGGCACGGCACCGCGGGGACCTGCGGTGCGTGGCCGGGGTGATCCTCACCGGCACGGCGAGCGTGATCGCGCTGATACTCAATCAGATCATCGGACCGCTGGTCGACCGGCCCCGTCCGTTCGTGGCGTTGCCCCACGTCCTGCTGCTCCTGCCGCACTCCGCCGACAGCTCATTCCCGTCCGACCACGCGATGATCGCCGGCGCGTTCGTCGGCGGGCTGCTGGTGGTACACCGTCGCTGGGGAACCGTCGCTGCCGTGCTAGCGGTGTTGTTGGCGTTCGCCCGGGTCTACGTCGGCGTCCACTATCCGACCGACGTCCTCGGCGGCCTGCTCATCGGCGCCACAGTCGGCATCCTGCTGACGCTGCCCATGTTGCGGGTTGCGCTCGCGCAACTCCTGGTCACCATCGCCCGCACCCCGCTGCGGCCCCTGCTCCAGGCCACCTCCGCCGGACCGGCGGAGAGGAACTCGACGTTGGGTCATGACGGCCCCGACGTCCCCGCCGGCCGGTAGGCGGCCCCACTCGGGGTAGCCGCCCCAGTACCACGAAGCCGCGAGGAACACGAGTCCGCCCCGAACACCCAGCGAGCCAGGTATTCACCGCCAGCAATCACCCGGGCCCGGTGCCCGACCGGGCACCGGGCCAACGCCGTCGGAGGAACGACCCGTGGCCGATCGGACGCCTACGCCCGGCACGATCAAAGTCGACGGGAGCGTCTGGTCCCCCGTTTCGCGCAGCGGTCTGATGCCCCTACGGACTGTCGTGGGTTGAACGGCGTCCGGCGGTGACCAGACCGATGAGGGCGATCAGCATCCAGGCGGCCAGGTAGCCGAACGCGAAGGTCGGTGAGGCGGCGGTCCATAGGATGCCGGCGACCGAGCTTGCAGCAAGGTTGCCGCCGGCCTGGACAGTGGCGAGTAGCCCGAACGCCGACCCGCGAAGCTGTGCCGGGGCGAGCGCAGCGACCGCGGCGTGTTCGGCCGTCTCCACGCAGCCGATCGCGATGCCGGCGGCGGCGAACGGCAGCGCGAGCAGCGCCAGGTTCGCGGTGTCGATGGTGAACCCGAGGTACGCGGCCAGGAACAGCGCAACGCCGGTAGCGAGGACCCAGATCGCGCCTCGGGCGCCGAGCCGGTCGGCGGCGCGCCCGGCAGGCAGCGATGCGCCGGTCGCGGCGAGGTCGTAGAGGATGTAGAGGACCAGCGCGAGGCTGGTCGCGGCGGTCACACCGTGTGCGGGGGTGAGTAGCTCGGTGGCGCGCAGGATCAGCAGGGTGGCGGCGACGTTGCCGACCTCGAAGGCGGTAACCGCGGCCATCAGCCGGCCGAGTTCGCCACGCAGCAGCGGCCGGACCCGGAACCGCAGCGGCACCCTCGCCCGCGCGGCCGGGCGGGCGGTATGCCGGATGGCGTAGACGATCGCGCCGGCAGCGAGCAATCCGGGAATGACGGACAAGCCGATGGCCCAGCGCACACCGACGGCGGCGACCAAACCCAACGCGAGCATCGGCCCGAACACCGCGCCGAGGTTGTCCATCATCCTCTCGAAACCGTAGGCGCGGCCGTAGGCCGAGGGGTGCACGACGTCGGCGAGCAGTGCGTTGCGTGCCGGCACCCGCAGTCCTCGGGCGGCCCATGCTCCTGCTCGCAGCACCGCGACCTGCCCCACGCTGGTCGCGGCACCGGTGAGGCCGGCCAGCATCGCCGTGGTGGTGTAGCCGCCGACCGCGATGCGCCGCCGCCGGTCCGGGTCGTCAGCGAGCGCCCCTCCGGCGAAACGGGCACTACCCGCCAGCGCGTCAGAGACGCCCTCGATCACGCCGAGCGCGGCAGCGGGGGCGCCAAGCGTGGAGGTGAGCAGGCTCGGCAGCAACGCGGTCGGTACCTCGTGACCCACGTCGGCGAGCAGGCTGGCTGCCCCGATGCCGCCCACGCCCCGGGTCAGCCAGCGCCGGTCGGGCGTACCGGTACCGGCATCCGCGGCGTTCACGCTGCTCGTCATGGTCAACAGCCTTCCGCAATCCCCACTGATCCGGTAGACAGCCTCGGTCAGGTGATGTCGTCGTCACCGGTGCGATCGGGGTCCCGGATGAGAAGAAGGCCGCGGGTGACGTCAATGTGGAGGCGATGACCGGGCGGCCAGCGCAGCGCCCGCAGCAGCGCTCGGGCGGCCACCCGGCCGTCGGCGTCCGGGCGGGCCACGTCGAAGACGAGGTCGTCGACCGGTTCCCGCGCAGGTGGGACGGCTGCGGGCAGCGCCGGCATCGGAGCCGGTGGCGGTGCCGAGCGAGGAAGCGGGGTGGGGATGACCGCGCCGATGAGTTGCTCGTCGAGGCGTCGGCGGGGCGGTTGCCGGGCGGCCGTCATGGTAACCGCCGCAGCCGTTCGCGCGGCCTCAGCGCGTCGCGCTGAGAGTCGCGATCGTCGATCTGTGCACGGATGCTACGGGGTGTCCTCATCGGGAGCCCACGCGGTGGTCCCGTGATCCCACACGAAGACTGGTGTCCGAGGGGAGACGTGCACAAATTCGCGGCACCCATACGCAGCAGCAGCATGGGTGCTCATGCCTTAATTCCATAGCAGTCAACGGGCGCTGTGGAGAAGCAGCCGCTGGCCGGGGTGGTCATCATCACTGCTCGCTGCGGCCCTCACCCCGCTTGGCCCGCCGGGAGCGGCGTGAGGGCTGCCACGAGGTGCACTACTCGAGCAGGTCTCGAATGTCGGCGGCGGTCAGCTGCGCGGAGGCGAAATCCCCGCCGTCGAGGACACTTCCGAACAGTTCGGCCTTGCGGGCCTTGAGCGCCATCACTTTCTCCTCGATCGTGTCCTTGGCTACCAGCCGGTACACCATCACGTTGCGGGTCTGCCCGATGCGGTGCACGCGGTCCACGGCCTGCGCCTCTGTGGCAGGGTTCCACCAGGGGTCGAGCAGGATGCAGTAGTCGGCCTCGGTCAGGTTCAGCCCGAAACCACCGGCCTTGAGGCTGATCAGGAACACCGGTGCCGTACCGTTCTTGAACTTGGCGAGCACCGTTGCCCGGTCACGGGTGGCCCCGTCGAGGTAGCAGCAGCGGATGCCCGCTGCCTCCAACCGCTCCCGGGCGGCGTCCAGGAAGCGGGTGAACTGGCTGAACACCAGAGTCCGGTGGCCTTCGGCGACGAGATCGTTGACCTGATCGGCCAGCACGTCCAGTTTCGTTGACGGCACAGCACGGTGTTTCGGGTCGACCAGAGCGACGTCGAGGCTGGCCTGGCGCAGCAGGGTCAGTGACCGGAAGATCTCGAACCGGTGCTGCTGCAGGTCGCCGAGCAGACCGAGCACCTTCTGCCGCTCCCGCTGCAGGTAGGTCTGGTACACCTTGCGATGTTTCGGGTTGAGATCCAGCTCGATGACCTGTTCCTGCTTGTCCGGCAGGTCGGCGGCCACGTCGGCTTTGCGGCGGCGCAGCATCAGCGGCCGGATCCGCCGTCGTAGCTGGGCGAGCCGTTCCGCGTCGTGGGCCTTCTCGATCGGATTGCGGTAGTGATCAGCGAACCGGTCCGCGCGGGGGAACAGGCCAGGCGCGGTGATGGACAACAGCGACCACAGTTCGAGGAGGTTGTTCTCCATCGGCGTGCCGGTGATGGCGAGCTTGAACGGTGCCGGGAGTTTCTTCGCGCAGCGGTAACCCTGCGAGTGGGGGTTCTTGACGAACTGGGCCTCGTCGAGGATCAGCCCGGCCCAGTCGATGGCCTCGTAGTCATCGAACTCAAGTCGGAACAGGGTGTAGGAGGTGACCACCAGATCCGCACCGTGGACCGCGTCAACGAGGGTCGCGTTGCGACGCGCGCGGGTCTGGGTGATGGTGGCGACCACGAGGTCCGGTGCGAACCCGCTCGCTTCGCTCGCCCAGTTGTGCACGACGCTGGCAGGGGCGACCACCACGAACGGCGCCCGTGGACCGTCGGTCTCCCGGACGTGACAAATCAGGGCCAATGCCTGCAGGGTCTTGCCCAGGCCCATGTCGTCGGCGAGGACCCCGCCGAGTCGGTGTTCATGCAGGGCGGCCAGCCACCGGAACCCGTCCTGCTGGTACGGCCGTAGCGTGACCTTCAGCCCCGATGGGATCCGATGCTCGACGCGGTTGCCCGCGCCGGACAGTGAGCGCACCGCCTCCTGCCAGGCGGCGGCCTGGCCGGTAACCTCGCCGAGCTCGGCCAACTCCTGCCACAGCCCGGCCTGGAAGCGCCCGACCCGCAGCACCCCGGGCGGCGGGTCGTCCAGCGCGCGGGACTCGGCGATCAGGTCGCGCAGCTGGCGGAACTCGGCACGGTCGAGGCTGAAGTACGTGCCGCTGGGCAGGATGAGGTACTGCTGATCTGCCGCGAGCGCGACGAAGAGCTCGTCGAACGGCACCTGCTCACCGCCGACCGTCACCTGTACCGACAGGTCGTACCAGTCCGGCTGCCCGCTGGTGTCTGCGCTGACGAACGTGATGACCGGGGCGTGCAGCGTCTCCTGGTAGGCGGGGCCCGCGTCGTCGAGCTGCGTGACGATATCAACGCCGTCGATGTCGGTCAGCCGGGGCAGGATGTCGTTCAGGAACCGGATCATCCTGT
Organism: Micromonospora solifontis; assembly: GCF_003725545.1. GTDB lineage: Bacteria > Actinomycetota > Actinomycetes > Mycobacteriales > Micromonosporaceae > Micromonospora > Micromonospora solifontis. The sequence continues at coordinate 6,713 of NZ_RJLN01000118.1, forward strand.
CGCCGGCCACGTCGGCGATGGCCGCCAGCTGAGGCCCCGCAGGCGTTGACTCCAGCAGGCCCAGCGCCGGGTCGGCGACCATTTCGGTCACCCGCCGCACCACCTTCTCCCGGTCGGCGGCGTGGGCGACGGGTGCGGGCGCCCACAGCGGCTCCCGATGAAGGCGGTCACCGACCGGCAGCACCCACTCCCATCTCAGCGAGAGCCGATGCCCGGCCATGCGGCTCACCGTCAACGTCAACGCAGCCGCCCCGAGATCGGGCAACCGCACCGACGGATCCACCGCGACCACTTCCGCCTGCCGTAACAGACTCGGATAGTACTGCTCGAAGAACCGTGCCTCGTCGTCGGCGGGAACCTGGATCGCCGGCTTTGTCAGCATGGCGATGAAGCCCGGCTCCAGCGGCCGCGCCAGCGGCGCGAGCCGCAGCACCCTGTCCCTTGGCCGCGGGGCATCCTGGCCCCGCACGCCCCACCAGGCGACGCCGTGGACCGGCTGGCCCACCAGCAGGGACGAATTCGGGGCGACCAGCATGCCGTCGGCCAGCAAGGTTGGTACGAGTAGCAGGCCGTCAATGGTCCGGTCGACCCGTATTGACACCCGTGCCGGTTCCCGGCACACGACGACCCGCCCGGCGGTCTTTCCGGCCTGCACCATCGGCAACCCGGTCTCCTGAGCCTCGCTGAGCAGGTCCCAGATCCGCCGGCTCGCGAACGCGTCCAGGTAGACCGTCTGCTGGTAGCCGCTGTAGTAGTGCCGGTCCTCGGCCGCCGTGGACAGCGCCAGGATCTCCTTGAGGAGCTGCCAGTGCCGCTCCACCCGCCTGGGCTGCCCATACCAGGCGTAACTGAGATTCGACCAGGAGATCCCCGACCGCACCCACCCGCTGCGACCTGGCACCACAGGGCGCAGGGCGATCCGCCACGACGATTCCGCACCGGCCTGCCCGGCAGCCGCGACGAGATCGAACTGCAGCCCGACGCCGGCCCGGTCCGACTCCAAAGCGGCGGAAGGCTCGGGCGCCGTACCGACCAGAGGGGACAGCGCGGTCTCCCACGCCGGCGGTGGCGCCACGGCCCGCGGGCAGGGCACACCTCGGGCCGACAGGACGGCGAGGATCAACGCGGCCGGATGGGCGCAGCCCGGATCTTCACCGCAGCGACACGATCCCCGCACCGCCGTGATGTCGCCACTCGGATCGGTAGACGCGATGGCGGTCACCGTGCCGGACGGGTCGCCACGGAGCCGGGCACGAGCGTGCCCGGCCTGCGGATCCCAGTGCACGTCGACCAGCTCGCCGCGATTGAGGTGGGCCCGTGCCTGGACGAACAACCGTGTACCCACCGCCACGCGCACGGACTCCTCGTCCTCGGTCAGCAGCAGCCGCGCCAAGGTCACCTCCACGACATCCGGCCCGGGCAGCCGCGAGCGTATCCTCCCGCAAGGTGGGCAGTGCCCAGCGCCACCCGGTCCGTCCGCCCCGTCGGCTCGGGCACAAGCGGACTGCGGCCCGGCATGGTCGATCGGAGGCCGCCGACGTCCGGGCGCGAGAACTTCGAACCCCGCGGGCGGCGGCACCCTGACCCGCGTTTAGTGCGGATCGGCACGCGTGTGTTCGTCCTTTCCAGCGATGATCATCAGGCCGCGGGCTGATCCTGGGAGATCAGAGGCCGGCAGGTCGATGTCGTGCCAGCCGGCGACGCCGCTCAGACGTACGATCTGGTCACGGTATGTGGACCAGCGGCACTTTGTGGTCGCCGCCACCCTGTCCGACCTGCGCGGTCCGGTTCGCGGTGTGGTGACGCTCGATCGGTGGCTGGACTGGTCCGGCGACAGCACCTATGACCTGGACGACGCCGGTGATCTGCAGCTGATGTACCAGACGATGCTGAACCAGGCTAATTCGGTCGACGACTTGCGCCGGTGGTTGCACGGCCCGACTTTGCGCCGTTTGTGGCCCAGCTTGTGGCTCCCGGCCCGGCTGCGGGCGTTGTGGCAGGCTCGCTTTCCCGAGCTGAGCATGCCGCCGCAGACGCTGGCCGGGTAGCAGTGGATCAAGTTCACCTCCGCTTGGCCGAGATGGGATTGCGGGTCGCTGCCCGCTACGGGTTCGCGTTGGCCGGTGGCTACGCCGTACAGGCCCACGGCATCCTGGACCGGCCGAGCGAGGACGTCGACCTGTTCACGGCGTGGGAGCGGCGTGGGGAGTTCACCGCAGCAGTGGCCGCGGTGGTCGACGGCTACCGCGCCGGTGGGTATTCCGTCGAGGTGACGCAGCAGTTCGACACCTTCGCCCGGCTCGCGGTCACCGATCCCGCTCAACCTGAGCACCCGTACAAGGTCGAACTGGCGGCCAACTGGCGCGCGTTGCCGCCGGTGATGATGGACGTCGGGCCGGTGCTGCACGCCGACGACGTCGTCGCGGGCAAGATGTCCGCCCTGTACACGCGCGCCGAGCCCCGCGACTTCCTGGACATCGATGCGGCCCTCATGACAGACCGCTACACCCGGACACGGCTGTGCGAGCTGGCCGAAAAATCCGACGCGGGATTCGACCGGCCCATCCTGGCGGACCTGTTCGGCATGCTGGAGCGCTACCCGGACCGACGTTTCGCCGCCTACGGCGCCCGCCCCGCCCACATCAGCGAAATGCGCAAAAGCTTCGCGTAATGGCGCGAAGAACTCACCGCCGACCTGCCCTAGGTCCTCGCGGGCGTTCTGGTGTGATGTACCCGGTGAGCGCAGGGAACGAGAATGAGCTGACTGTGCTGGTGGACCGGTTGCGGCGGGATCGCCGTCGTGACCCGTACGCGGCCGGCAGGCCTACTCGCAGGCGGCGCGTGGGGTCGCGGACCGCTGCGCCCGGCTGATCGAGGCGGGTGACGCGGCGGTCGCGGTGCCGATGCTGCGCAAGGCAGTCGATCGGATGACGACCGCCTTGATGTACATGGACAGCTCCTCCGGAGTCCTCGGCAACGACCTCGCCTATCTGATGGAGCTCTACGCCCGGGCCTGCCGGGCCGCACCGCCACGACCCGCTGGCCTGGCCGCGTGGCTGGTCCGGCTCGTCTGCGACGGCCCTGGCTGGCCAGACGTGATCCTGCGCGAGTGGGTGCCGGCTCTCGGGGCGAAAGGCCTGGCCGAGGTGACGCGCTTGGTCGAGCAGCGTGCCGCGGTTGCGGATCCGGACAACTGGCACCAGCAGTGGGCGGTACGGCACCTACGCGAGCAGCTCGCCGAGGTCTCCGGCGACGTGGACCGGTACGTGGCCGTGCTGGCCGAGCACCTGGTAAGCGCCGACCAGTACGAGCGCGTCGTACGGGTGCTGGCCGAGGCGGGACGACCCGCCGACGCAATCGACTGGGCCCGACGCGGACTCGCCGAACACCCCAGCGGCCACCAATCCGCGCGCCTGCGTGACCTGCTGGTGGGGTTGCTGATCGAGACCGGCGAACCGCGCGCCGCGGCGGCCGAGCGTCGGGCTGCGTTCGACAAGCAGCCGACCATCGACAACCTCCGGCCACTGCTGGCGACGGTGGCCGAGACCGACCGCGACGGAACCCACACCGAGTGGGCGCTGACCGTGGTACGCGACCGCGTCGCCCAGCAGCCCGGCTACCTGTCCCATCTGATCGACGCGCTGCACCATACCGGCCGTGACGATGAGGCCTGGCACACTGGGCTCGCACGCCTGGACGAGTTGCCCACCCGGCAACGCGTCGAACTCCTGCACCGTCGGCAACAGGGCCATCCGGCCGACGTGCGCGAGCCCTACCGGGCACTCGTCAACGCCCACCTGTTGGACTCACATGACAAGCGCCGCTACGACACCGCCATCACGCTGCTCCGCCATCTGCGTGACGCGTACGCGGCCACCGGCGAAACCGACCAGTTCGCCAGGTATCTGGATGAGTTGCGTGGACAGCACCAGCGCCGGCCGTCGTTCCTGGCCAAGCTCGACGTCGCCCGCCTCCACCCTGGCCGGTAGGATGCCCGCCCGTGGCAGTCCGCATCGACATCGACGCGTTCCGGAAATCCGTCCCCACCACGGTGGCCGAGGCCGCGGCACGGCTGCTGAGTAACGGCAGCGTCGGCGAACTCGAACCGGCTGACGGCGGCGTCCAAGCCGTCGTCCACAGCCACGACGGCGTCTTCCAACCCTGGATCGGCATCGTCGACGGCCTCTTCACCACCGACTGCGACTGCGGAACCGTCGGCGACGACTTCTGCACCCACGCCGTCGCCACCGCACTCACCGCATTCGACGCTGGCACCGCCTTCTCAGGCGCCGCGACCCCACCCGGCGCCGCCCCGGCTGTGCCCGAACACGCCCACTATCTCGAAGCCGTGCGGCGGCTCTCCCCTCGGCAACTGGCAAACCTCGTCGCGGAACACGCCCTACGGGACCGCCTCTTCGCCACCCAGCTACTCGGCGAAGCCGGCCTCCTCAACACCACCGATGACACTGGCCTGCACGACGCCCGCGCCGCCATCCGCGACGCCTCCAATGCCACCACCGGCAGCAGGTGGCAGATCTCCGACGTCGAAGCCGCCGCCCATCAGTTGGCCGCCGAAATTGAGATTCTCTGCGCCCGGCCCGCCACCACCGCCATGCTCGACCTCGTCGAAGAAGCCATCCTCGTCTGGGACGACCTCTCCGGACACCTCCGCGACGCCTATCACATCACCCGCACCGAACCCGAGGAGATCACCGAACCGCTTGTCGACGCTCACCATGACCTGTGCGAACGCCTCGACCTCGACGCGGAGGAGATCGGCCATCGATTGACGCGGCTCATCGAGCTCTGCCACCACGACACCATCGACATCGACACCTATACCGACCTCCTCGGCGAACACGCCAGGACGATCACCAACCCCAGCCACTGGTAGCGGTGCCCGCTCTCGCTCCCGGCGCGCCACAGCTGCAGCCCGAGGCAACTGTCGCATCGGAATGCCGGACACCGTCACCGGCGCTGACCAGCACGACGAGGTCCTGGCCACCGCCATCCTCGACCGGCTCCTACACCACTGCGACGTCGTCCCCATCAACGGCCCCAGCTACCGACTCAAGAACCGCCTCACCGCCATCGAGAACGTCGCCTGATGCCCACCCCGGCCATCCCGCACGACCCCGCGACCACCAACAACACACCCATCACGACGACCTGCTGCAGCTCCTGCTTCAGATCTGCGAGGACTTCCTCGCCAACACCGGGCCGGCGACCCACCACGAGGTCGACATCCATCTCCGCGCCCGCGGCATCACCGGCGGACCCGGATGGCTCATCGACATGCTCGGCCTCACCCGCCTACGCCTGCAAAACACAACTCACCGTGACGAACAAGGCACCCACCACGACAGCTGACCTCTGCAAGATCAGCCGTACTCACCTCTGCACTCCAACGAGTACCCCGACAGTCGCCCACTACGCGTGGACGCGCGTGATCGCCTGGCTGCGCCGTAAGCACCGCCGGATCACCTGGAAGGATCTCCGCCGCCGCTACTGCGGCGGCGGGTGGTGGCCATCCGGCGAGGAACTGTCCCTATTCGACCTCGGTAGCCTCAGCACCACCCGATACCGCTACCGCGGCGACAAAGGGATCCCCTCTCCCTGGCCTATCACGGAATA
>NZ_RJLN01000119.1 GCF_003725545.1 Micromonospora solifontis
GTGCCGGAAGGCCGCGTTCAACCCGCCCGCCGGGTCCGGCACGGCCCGGGCACCGGCCGCGGCGACCTCCGCCGCCACCCGGGGATCGTCGGTGACCACCAGCACCTCTGCCACCGCCGGGCAGGCGCGCACCGCGCGGACCGTGTCGGCCGCCAGGGCGAGCGCCAGCTCCTCATGGGGTACGCCGGACAGCGCGCCCCGCAGGCGGCTCTTCGCCGCCCCGAGGCGCTTCACCGGCACCACCACGGTCCAGCTCGGCTCGGGCACGTGACCATCCTGCCAGTCGGGCGGCGGTACCCTCACTGGCCGGACCGGGGGCGAGCAGGCATGATTTCGTCGCGGGACGTGGGCGCGGGGTCGGGGCACGAGGAGGGGGCACAGGTGGCGCGGCGGAAGGTGGGATTCTGGCCACGGTTAGCCGTGGTGCTGGTGAAGCCGGTGCTGACCGTCTGGACCCGGCGTACCTGGCGGGGCATGGAGGAGCTGCGGCGCGACGGCGGCATCATCATCGTGCCCAACCACATCTCGCACGCCGACCCGCTGGTCGCCGCGCACTTCATCTACGACTCCGGGCGCTGGCCGCAGTTCCTCGGCAAGGCCAGCGTGTTCCGGGTGCCGGTGATCGGCTCGATCCTGTACCGGTGCCGGCAGATCCCGGTGGAGCGCGGCACCGTCGACGCGGTCAAGTCGCTGGACAAGCTCATCGAGGCGCTGAACGAGGGCGGCGCGGTGGTGATCTACCCGGAGGGGACGATCACCAGGGAACCGGACCTCTGGCCGATGAAGGGCAAGACGGGTGCGGCCCGGCTGGCGTTGGCCACCGGCGCGCCCGTGATCCCGGTCGCGATGGTCGGGCCGGAACGGATGTTCGAGCCGAAGACCTCCCGGCTGCGGCTGCGCCCCCGGACCCCGGTGACCGTGGTCGCCGGGCCGCCGATCGACCTGAGCCGCTGGGCCGGCGCCACCCCGTCCCGGGCCGTCCTCGAGGAGATGACCGACACCATCATGCTGCGGATCCGTGACCTGGTCGCCGAGATCCGCGGCGGCACCCCGCCGCCGCTCTGGGCGCGTCCCGCCCGCACGCGTACGCCCGAGGTGAGCGAATGAGCGGCCACGTCGCCGTGCTCGGCGCCGGTTCCTGGGGGACGGCGTTCGCCAAGATCCTCGCCGACGCCGGCCGGGACGTGACCATCCTGGCCCGCCGCCGGGCGGTGGCCGACGCGATCCGGACGAGCCGTCGCAACCCCGACTACCTCTCGGACGTGCGCCTGCCCGACCGGGTCACCGCGACCGGGGACGCCGAGGAGGCGATCGTCGGGGCCGAGGTGGTGGTGCTCTCCGTACCCTCCCAGACGCTGCGCGGCAACCTCGCCGACTGGACCCCGTACCTGGACGCCGATGCCACGCTGGTGTCGCTGATGAAGGGCATCGAGCTCGGCACCACCAAGCGGATGAGCCAGGTCATCATGGAGACGGCCGGGGTGCCCGCCGACCGGGTGGTCGTCGTCTCCGGCCCGAACCTGGCCCCGGAGATCGCCGCCGAGCAGCCCGCCGCGACCGTCGTCGCCGGCACCGACAGCCGGCGCACCGCACTGGTCCAGGCGTCGATCCGGACGCCGTACTTCCGTCCGTACACCAACGACGACGTGGTCGGGTGCGAGCTGGGCGGGGCGGTGAAGAATGTGATCGCCCTGGCGTACGGGATCGCCACCGCGATGGGCTTCGGCGACAACACCCGCGCCATGCTGATGACCCGGGGCCTCGCCGAGACCGCCCGGCTGGGCGTGGCACTCGGCGCCGACCCGATCACCTTCGCCGGGCTGGCCGGCATGGGTGACCTGGTCGCCTCCTGCTCCTCGCCGCTGGCCCGCAACCGCACCTTCGGCGAGCACCTGGGCCGGGGGGAGACCCTGGAGCAGGCGCAGGCGGCCACCCGGCAGACCGCCGAGGGCGTGAAGAGTTGCCTGTCCATCCGCGACCTGGCCCGGGCGAACGGCGTGGAGATGCCGATCACCGAGCAGATCGAGCGGATCTGCCACGAGGGGATGGACCCGCGGCTCGCCGTGGACGCCCTGATGAGCCGGACCGCGAAGCCCGAGTCGTACGAGTGAGGCGACCATGACCGAGTGGGGCGACGGCACCCGCAGCGTCCACGCCGGGCTCCCGGCTCCGCAGCCGGGACAGCCGTTCCTGCCCGGCCCGGTCTTCGCCGCGCCCTACCACCTCGACCCGTGGCAGGGCCCGGCGGCGACGCCGAACGGGTACGGCCGGCCCGACAACCCCACCCGGCGGCTGCTGGAGGCCGCCATCGGCGACCTGGAGGGCGGGGAGTGCCGGGTCTTCGCCAGCGGCCAGGCGGCCATCACCGGGCTGCTGCTGGCGCTGCTGCGACCGGGCGACACCGTGCTGCTCCCCGCCGACGGGTACTTCCCGGTGCGCGCCTTCGCCACCGCCACCCTGGAGGGCATCGGGGTACGCGTCGGCTTCGTGCCGACCGCCGGGCCGTACCCGTCGTTCGACGGCGTCCGGCTGGTGCTGCTGGAGACTCCGGCCAACCCGGGCCTGGACGTGGCCGACGTGCGGGCGCTCACCGCCGCGGCGCACGCCGCCGGCGCCCTCGTCGCGGTCGACAACACCACCGCCACCCCGCTCGGGCAGCGCCCGCTGGAACTCGGCGCCGACGTGGTGGTCGCCTCCGGCACCAAGGCGCTCACCGGCCACTCCGACCTGCTGCTCGGCTACGTGGCGAGCCGTTCGCCCCAGCTGCTCGACCCGGTGACGGCCTGGCGGACCACCACCGGCGGGGTGCCCGGGCCGTTCGACTGCTGGCTGGCCCACCGTTCGCTGGCGACCGTGGACCTGCGGCTGGCCCGGCAGACCGCCAACGCCGAGGCGCTGGCCCGGCTGCTCGCCGGCCGGCCGGACGTGACCGGGCTGCGCTGGCCGGGGCGGCCGGAGGACCCGGCGTACCGGGTCGCCTCGGCGCAGATGCGGCGGATGCCCGGGGTGCTCTCCTTCGACCTGGGCGACGCCGCCCGGGTCGCCCGGTTCCTCGACGCGTCCCGGCTGGTCGCCGCAGCCACCTCCTTCGGCGGGCTGCACACCACCGCAGACCGGCGGGCCCAGTGGGGCGACGACACGGCCCCCGGCTTCGTCCGCCTCTCCTGTGGCATCGAGGACGCCGCCGACCTGGTGGCCGACGTGACCGCGGCGCTGGACGCCAGCGCGGACTGACGCACCGGCGACGGCTCCGCTAGGGTGGCGGTCAGCAACGGCCCGCACGGGCCCCGACCGGAGGAGGTGAGACCGATCCACCAGCGAAGGATTGGCGCTCCCTCCGAGTCCGCGTCGCCGCAGGGTTAGGCGACGCCGGGAGCGCCGACGAGCGTTCCCGAAAGGCATCCCCATGGCACTGTTGCACGCCGACCGCTCCGCCCTCGTCCACCGGCTGCGCGCCGCCGGGTGCGTCTACGCCGAGGACGAGGCGGACCTGCTGATCGCCGCCGCCGACTCGGCCGCGACCCTCACCGACCTGGTCGACCGCCGGGTGGCCGGCCAACCGCTGGAACACCTGCTCGGCTGGGCCGAGTTCTGCGGTCTCCGGGTCGCCGTCGACCCCGGGGTGTTCGTGCCCCGCGGGCGTACCGCCCTGTTGGTCGCCGCCGCGGCGGCGGTGGCCGGTCCGGCGCCGGCCGTGCTGGACCTCTGCTGTGGGTCCGGTGCCGCCGCGCTGGTGCTGCACGGCCGGGTCGCGCCGCGCTGGCTGGCCGCCGCCGACATCGACCCCGCCGCCGTGGCCTGCGCCCGGCGCAACCTGGCTCCGCTCGGCGTGCCGGTCTACCAGGGCGACCTGTTCGCGCCGGTGCCCACCGGGTGGCGGGGCCGGCTGGATCTGGTGGTGGCGAACGCCCCCTACGTGCCGACCGACGCGGTGGCGCTGATGCCGGCCGAGGCGCGACTGTACGAGGCCCCGGTGGCCCTGGACGGCGGGTCGGACGGGCTCGCCGTGCTGCGCCGGGTGGCGATCGGCGCGGCCGAGTGGCTGGCCCCGGGCGGGCAGCTCGCGGTGGAGGTCAGCGACGGCCAGGCCGAGGCGCTCCGCGCGGTGCTGGACGGTGCCGGCCTGGTGCCGACGCTGGTCCATGACGAAGACCTGGACGCCACCGCGGTGACCGCCCGCAAGCCGGCCTGACCGCGGCCCGGTTGGAACGTGGCCCGGTCGGAGCGTGGCCCGGGTCGGAACGCGGCCCCGGCCGCCGGCGATGCACGGAGCGGTCCACGTCCGGCGTGTCATGCCCGCCAGCAACCCTGCTTGAGAGCGGTATGTCTCTGCGACATCTTCATGTCGCAGAGACATATCGCTGCCGAGCGCACCGGCCTCCATGGCGGCCGTCCGGGTCGGCGCGATCCACACGGGTGGCGACATCGCCTGCGCCGCGGCGGGCGTTCGTCGGGGGAGGACGCCGGGCCGGGGCGGCGGTGGTGCGGGGGTGGCCGTCCGAAGCGTGGCGGGCCGGTGAACAGCGAACTAGCCTCAGGTCAGGCTCGGTGGGAGGGGTGGGCGTGGGCAGCGCGGGTGTGCCGGTGGTGGTAGGGCTGGACAACGGTGGGAACAGCAACAACGCCACCGTCCTGACCGTCGACGGCCGGTTCCTGGTGGACGGGCTGGTGGAGATCCCGAGCGAGGTGCAGGCCGGCCCGGAGGCGGCGATCGAGGCGCTGGCCCGGGCGTTCGACGGGGTGCTGGCGCTGACCGGGGTGCCTCGAGCCCTGGTCCGCGCGGTCGGGCTGGACACCCCCGGCCCGGCCAGCGCCACCGGGGTGATCTCCTCGCGGGGCTCCACCAACTTCTCCCAGCCCGCCTGGCGCGGCTACGACGTCCGCAGTGCGCTGGAGCGGCGGCTGGGACTGCCGGTGGTCTACGCCAACGACGGGAACGCCGCCGCCCTCTACGCGCACCACGTCCACTTCGGAGCGGACGCCATGCGCCGGTCCTCGGTCGCCGCCATCGTCGGCACCGGGCTCGGCGGGGGCGTGGTGGAGGCCGGCCGGGTGGTCGGCGGCGCGGCCGGGATGGCGGGTGAGTTCGGGCATGTGCACATCCCGCTGGACGGGCTGCTCGGCCCGGACCAGGCGGTGCCGACCTGCGCCTGCGGCTTCAGCGGGGACGTCGAGAGCGTCGCCTCGCTGACCGGGATCGAGCGGAACCTGCTGCCGTACTGGCTGGCCCGGTTCCCGGGGCACCCGCTGGCGGCGGAGCAGCCGCGCCGGGCCGCCAAGCTGGTCCGCGGCTACGGCGAGCGGGGCGACGAACTGGCCCGGCAGGTCTTCGCCCAGCAGGCGGCGGCCCTGGGACGGCTCTTCACGATCGCGGCGAACTTCACCGACCCGCACGCGTACTTCGTCGGTGGCGGCGTGGTGGAGGCGGCGCCGGAGTTCCGCGACTGGTTCCTGGCCACCGTGCGGGAGCACACCGTGCTCCGGGCCGAGCAGGCCGCGGTGGCCACCTTCGCCCTGGTGCCCGACCGGGACATGGCCGGGGCGCGCGGGGTGGCCATCGCGGCACTGGAGGCGGTCCAGGCCGGCTCCGCCGCCGGCCCTCCGGTCACGGGCGGGGCGGCGCTCCGGTGAAGGCGGCCCAGGCGGCCGGGGAGAAGACCAGCACCGGGCCGGCCGGGTCCTTGGAGTCGCGGACGGCGACCGCCGCCGCGAGCGGCGCCATCTCGACGCACGCGCCCTCGTCGCCGCTGCGGCTGCTCTTGCGCCAACCGGTCGCCGGCGGGCGGGGGCTGTTCGTGCCGTTCATCGGGTTACCTCTCGTTCAGCAGGCGGAGGAGCTGGTCCCGGCTGGCCGCCGGGCTGAGCGCCACGGTCCGCAGGTGCTCCATGATCTTCGTGCAGGTACGCAGGTCGCCCGGCCGATCCAGGATCATCTGCCCGGCGACGGTCTCCACCGAGGCGATGATCGGATCCTCCGGGTCGGCGAACTCCAACATGTGCAGCGAGCCCCGGGTGCCCCGGTGGTAGCCGGCCGCCAGGGGGATCACCTGTACGGTGATGTTGGGTAGCTCAGCCATCTTCAGCAGGTGCCGGAGCTGGCCCGCCATCACGGAGCGGTCGCCGACGGGACGCAGCAGTGCGCCCTCGTCGATGATGGCGTCGAAGATCGGTGGTTCGTCACCCGTGAGCCGCTGCTGCCGGTCGAGCCGCACCTGGACGCGTTGCTCCACCTGCTCGTCGGTGAGGGTGTGCGGTCCGCCGCGCATCACCCCCCGGACGTAGTCGGCGGTCTGGAGCAGGCCGGGCACCACCGACGGCTCGAAGTTGGCGATGCCGATCGCCTCGGCCTCCAACGCGATGAAGTCGATGGTCCGCCGGTCCAGCAGGTAGGAGTAGGAGACCCACCAGCCGGGCTTGCGGGCATCCTTGGCGAGCTGCACCGCCGCCGCGATCTCGTCCGGGTTCACCCCGTAGAGGGTGAGCAGGGCGCGCACGGTGGCCGGGCGGACCAGCGTCTGCGCGTTCTCGTAGCGGGACAGGGTGCTCCGGGTGCTGTTGATCTCGTCGGCCGCCGCCTCGAGGGTCAGGCCGGCGGCTTCCCGGTGGGTACGCAGGGCGATGCCGAGCCGGCGGGCCCGGGCGGTCTTCGGCGCCATGCATCGATGGTCGCACATCTATGGGAGCTTCGGCATGAGAGAAACTCGATGAGAGTTGCATTCACGCGTGTCCACCTGTCAATCTGTGACGGCGTCCTCACCGCCGGTTGTCGTGGCGACGGTGGTGGTGAGTGACCGGAGGGGATGGGGCGCGCGGCGATCGGGTTTTTCTCCCCCACGACCCGATCGCCGCGTGCCCGTCACCTTCCGGAGCGCCCCCGGCGAGGAAGCGGGAAGGGAGTGGCATGACGGTGACCGGTTGCCGCCGACCGGACGGAGGTGGCCGGGGATGACCCGGTTCCTCGTGGTCCTCACCGACGTCCGGCCCTTGGAGGGGGCGGAGCGGAACGAGCGGACGAGCCCCGAGCGCCGCCGGCAGGTGGTCGGGGCGAGCAGCCGCGAGGCGGCGGACCGGATCGCCGGGGCCTTCATGGCGCTCGGCATGGTCCGCGCGGGGCGGCAGCGGGTGAAGGTCATCGCGGTCGGGCGGCGCCCCAAGGAGCCAGCGCACCTGGGCTGAACCCGCCCGCCTCCGGGCCCGGAGGCGGGGTGCCGGGGCGGCCGGTGGCAGGTCCCGCCGCCGGCCGCCCCGGCCTACCGAGGAGGACTCCACGTCGTACACCCGGTCGGACTCGCCGCGGACCGGTTCCGGCTCGTCGCCGGCCGGCGCGAAGCGCGGCGGCACCACGTCGGCGAGCTCCTCGGCGTACGCGGCGAGCGGGTCGTCGCCCGGTCCGCCGTCCGGCGTCGGGGCGCGGGCCGGCGACGGCGTGGGTGCCCCGAGGGCGCGCTGCATCAGCGCCTCGGCCTGCGCGTTGCCGGGGTCCCGGGCGAGCGCCTGCCCGGCGTGCGCGATGGCTCCGCGCCCCGGCCGCCGTCGAGCAGCAGCCCGGCCAGGTGCAGCCGCAGCGGCAGGTCGTCGGGGCGGGCGTCGAGGGCGGCGGTCAGGCTTGCGATGAGGGGATCCGAGCTCACAGGACGAGCAGCCTAACCGCCCCGTGCCGGTCGGCACGTCCCGTTACTCCCTGTATATGGCGCGCTGACCGGATACGCCTCGGGGCACGTGTCCCCCGGGTATCGGCTGCCGGCGCTCGCCACGCACAGTAAGGTCAACCGGGTGAGCGCCACGGGCGAGCACGGCCGGCCGCAGTCGCGAACGAAGAGGTGACCCAGCAGTGACCACCCCAGGCAAGACCCGTGTGGCGATCGTCTTCGGTGGCCGCAGCCCCGAGCACGGCATCTCCTGCGTCAGCGCCGGCAGCGTGCTGGACGCCCTGGACCCGGACGAGTTCGAGGTGGTGCCGGTCGGCATCACCCGGCAGGGCCAGTGGGTGCTGGCCAGCGGCGACCCGGGGCAGCTCGCGATCCAGGACCGCAAGCTGCCGGAGATCACCTCCGGCTCCGGGGCCGAACTGGTGCTGCGCGCCGACCCGGCGGTCGGTGGCCTCATGGTGCTCGACCCAGCGCAGGGCCCCCGGGCCCTCGCGGACGTGGACGTGGTGTTCCCGGTGCTGCACGGCGCGTACGGCGAGGACGGCACCATCCAGGGGATGCTGGAGATGGCGGACATCCCGTACGTCGGGGCGAACGTCTTCGCCTCCGCGGCCGCCATGGACAAGGAGTTCACCAAGAAGCTCTGCGCCGCCGAGGGCATCCCGGTCGGCCCGTACGTGGTGCTGCGCAACGGGATGACCATGACCGAGGAGGACAAGCAGCGCCTCGGCCTGCCCGTCTTCGTGAAGCCGTCCCGGGCCGGTTCGTCCTTCGGCATCACCAAGGTCGACGACTGGTCCCAGCTCGACGCGGCGGTGGCCACCGCCCGGGAGATCGACACCAAGGTGCTCGTCGAAGGTGCCATCGTCGGCCGCGAGATCGAGTGCGGCGTGCTGGAGGGCGAGGCCGGTGGTGCCCCCGAGGCGTCGGTGCTGGCCGAGGTGCGGGTGATCTCCGGCCACGACTGGTACGACTTCGAGGCCAAGTACATCGACGACGCTTGCGAGTACGACATCCCGGCGAACCTGCCCGAGCAGGTCACCCGCCAGGTCCAGGAGTACGCCACCCGCGCGTTCACCGCGCTGGACTGCTCCGGGCTGGCCCGGGTCGACTTCTTCGTCACCCCGGAGCAGGACGTCTACCTCAACGAGATCAACACCATGCCCGGCTTCACCCCGACGTCGATGTTCCCCCGCATGTGGGCGGCCAGCGGCCTGGAGTATCCGAAGCTCGTGAACCGCCTCATCCGCACCGCCCTCCGCCGCGCCGGCCGCTGACGGCCGCCCGCGCCCGCCCCGGCCGCCCATTCGCCCTGATGCACGGAAAGAGTGGCCATCCCCTAGCGGGAGGCCGCTCTTTCCGTGAAGCAGCGGCGGCCGGTGCCCCGGTCAGGCGGAGCAGCCGGCGGGAGCGGTCTTGGCCGACGGGACGGCCGAGACGATGGCGTCGGAGATCGGGGTGACCCACTGGAGGGGCTGCGCGTACTCCTTGGGCACCCGGACCCGCACCGGGGTCTCCCGGTCGACGGTGGTCAGCACCGTGGCGTCCGCCTCCTGCACGGCGTGCCAGCAGACCTTGTTGACCGACCACACCTCGTCGGTGGGCTGCACGACCGGCGGGGAACCGCCGCAGGCCACGGTCAGCGCCGGGTCCCCGTACGCGGCGTTCTGCTCGGCGCCGGCGGTGACGGGCCGCTGCTTGAGGTCCCGGACGGTGTCGGGGAGCTGGGACACCAGGGCGCGGCACACCACCGCGGGCCGCTCCGCCAGGGTCGGCGCGGGCAGCTCGACCGGGGCGGTCGACTGCGGCCGGGCGGCGCTGGCCGAGGGGCTGGGCGCGGCTGCCGGTTCCGACGGCGACAGCTTGGCGAAGGTGAACCCGGCCACGGCGAGGGTGACCGGCACCGCGATCAGGGTCGCCCAGAGCGCGGCCCCGCGGGTCGACCGGTCGCGGCGTGGCGCCTTCTCAGAGGAGGAAGTGATCTCGTCCACTTACAGCCGTACCACCGAACACGTGAGGGTGCGGGTGATGCCGGGCACCATCTGCACCTTGCTGACGATGAGTTTGCCGAGCTCGTCGACGGTGTTCGCCTCGGTGAGGACGACCACGTCGTACGGCCCGGTGACGGCGTCGACCCGTACCACGCCGGCAAGGTCCGCGATCTGCCCGGCCACGTCACGCGCCCGACCGACCTCGGTCTGGATGAGGATGTACGCCTGTACCACGACTCGACCTCCGTCCGTCGCCGCCTGGGGCGGCCCGAAGGGTGAAACTACCTTACGGAGCAGGCCTGATCCCTATCGGTGGCCGGCTGGACGCGGTGAGCGAGCGCACGCCGGGTCGTGGAGTACTGGTGAGTGTGACGAGGGGACGGCATGACGGTCGCGGGTGTGGGGGAGTTCGGGCTGATCGACCGGGTGACCGCCCGGCTGACGTACGGGGAGAGTGTCCTGCTCGGCCCCGGTGACGACGCGGCGATGGTCGCCGCGCCGGACCGGCGGGTGGTCGCCTCCACCGACGTGCTGGTCGAGGGGCGGCACTTCCGGCGGGACTGGTCGGGGGCGCGGGACGTGGGCCACCGGGCGGCGGCGGCCAACCTGGCCGACATCGCGGCCATGGGCGCCACCCCGACCGCCCTGCTGGTCGCCCTCTGCATGCCGGCGGAACTGGACACCGCCTGGGCCGAGGAGCTGGCCGACGGACTCGGCGCCGAGGCGGCCCTGGTCGGCGCGAGCGTGGTCGGCGGGGACATGTCGGCCAGCCCGACGCTGACCATCGCGGTGACCGCCCTCGGCGACCTGGCCGGCCGGCCGCCCGTGGTCCGGTCCGGGGCCCGCCCGGGGGACGTGGTGGCCCTCGCCGGGCGGACCGGCTGGGCGGCGGCCGGCTACACGGTGCTGTCCCGCGGTTTCCGGACGCCCCGGCTGCTGGTCGAGGCGTTCCGCCGCCCCGAGGTGCCGTATCCGGCCGGCCCCGAGGCGGCCCGGGCCGGCGCCACCGCGATGATCGACGTCTCGGACGGGCTGCTGGCCGACCTGGGGCACGTGGCGCGGGCCAGCGGGGTGGCGATCGACGTAACCCGGGAGGCGTTCGAGGTGCCCCGGCAGATGCGCGACGCGGCGCAGGCGCTCGGCGTCGACCCGTACTCCTGGATCCTGGCCGGGGGCGACGACCACGCCCTGGCGGCGACCTTCCCGGGGACCGCGACGCTGCCGTCCGGCTGGCGGCCGGTCGGGCGGGTGGCCGAGGGCGCCGGGGTGACCGTGGACGGGCGGGCGTACGAGGGTCCCGCCGGATGGGACCACTTCCGCCGGGCGGAGTGATCTGGGTCCGACCCGGGCGGCCAGCGCCCGGGCAGGCCCGCAGCCGGTCGTACCCTTCATGCCGTGAGTGAGATCGAGATCCGGGCCCGGCACTTCGCCGCGCCCGAGTCGCAGGCGCTGATCCGGTCCGCCCTGGCCGACCTCGGCGAGCGGTACGGCGGCAGCGGCGACGACACCCCGATCGATCCGGCGCAGTTCGAGCTGCCGGACGGCGCCTTCCTGGTCGCCTACCTCGACGGCCGGCCGGTGGGCTGCGGCGGCTGGCGCAGCCACGGCGACGACGGCGAGACGGCCGAGCTGAAGCGGATGTACACCGCCCCGGCCGCCCGCGGCCGGGGCGTCGCCCGCGCGGTGCTGGCGGCCGTGGAGGAGTCGGCGCGCGAGCAGGGCCGCAAGCGGATCATCCTGGAGTGCGGCGACCGGCAGCCCGAGGCGATCGCGATGTACACCGCGGCCGGCTACGAGCGGATCCCGAACTTCGGCTACTACAAGGAAGCCCCGGGCTGCCTCTCGTTCGGCCGCACCCTCTGATCCCGCCGCCCCGCCCGGCCCCCGCGCCCGGGGGCGCTTCGGCGCCCGGGTGACGCACTCGGAATGCGGCAAACCGTGGCATCCGAAGCCCGCGACACCCCGACCTGCCGCAGCCTGAGTCGATCATCCGGTGACCGGCGCGGGCCTGCCAGGCCGGTGACCCCGGCCGCGCCAGACGCGCCACCTGGGCCGGATGTCCGGATCGCGGAAAGCGGCGAGGCCGGGAGGTCACCTTCACCGGCGACCGTTGCCGGGGACCGCGCGCCTGGGCGGTTTGGGGTGGGCGTCCCGTGGTCGGGGCCACCCGCACGGCGGAATCATGCCGGGGCCGGGGTCGTTGAACATGGCAGACCGCGCGGCAACCACCACCCCCAGGGGTTGGCAGCCCTGGTCGGAATGACCGGCCACCGGCCGTCGTTACCTCCCCCGGACCGCGAACCATCTGGTCCACGAGCCGGTGAGACCGCGGGAATCACCCCCCGCCCCCGGTCGTTACATCCCCGGGCCGCCCGAGCAGGTCACCCCCCGACCGCCGGGCCCACCCACCAGACTTTCCCCCCTTCTCGCGGCACGTACCGCACCCCCTCTTCGCGGGTGCCGCGGAAACCCCCGAATGGAAGGCGTGACTTCATCATGGCTACCACTCTGCTGCGTAAGACCGTT
>NZ_RJLN01000012.1 GCF_003725545.1 Micromonospora solifontis
CCGGTCGACCGCGCCGACCAGGTCGGCCAGCGGCGCCAGCCAGGCCGGCGCGGCCAGCACCAGCTCCCGGCCCGGGAAGGCGGCCCGCAGCCCGCGCAGCGCCGGCACCGCCGTCGCGAGGTCGCCGACCCCGAGTGCCCGCAGCACCAGGATCACGGGTACGAGGACTCCCGCTCGGCGCAGACCACCATCTCCCGTACCGCGCAGCCGGGCGGCTGGGAGAGGGCGAACATGATCGCGGCGGCGGTGTCGGCGGGCTCGTTGAGGGCCGCGTCCGGCCCGGGGCGGTACTGGGCGTCCCGCTCGTCGAAGAAGGCGGTCCGCATCCCGCCCGGGATGAGCAGGGTGACGCCGACCGCGCCGGCCAGCTCGGCGGCGAGCGCGCGGGTGAAGCCGACCACCCCGAACTTCGCCGCGCAGTACGCGGTGGCGTCGCTGACCGCCTTGACCCCGAGCGTGGAGGCGACGGTGACGATGCTGCCCCGGGACGCCTCCAGGTAGGGCAGCGCGGCCCGGATCACCGCCGCGGTGGCGAGCAGGTCCACCGCCACGATCCGCTCCCAGGTCTCGGCCGGTACGTCGGCCAGCTTTCCCGGCACGTCCATGCCGGCGGCGGTCACCACGGCGTCCAGGCCGCCGGAGCGTTCCGCCAGCTCGCGGGTGGCCGCCTCGGCGGCCCGGGTGTCGGCCAGGTCGCACTCGACCCAGGGCACCCCGTCGGCCGGCCGGTGCCGGTCCAGCACGAGGGGGCGGCCGCCGGCCCGGGCCACCGCGGTGACCACCGCGGCCCCGAGCCCGCTGGACCCGCCGGTGACCAGGACGGTGGGGCCGGCCCCGGGTGGTGGACTGGTGGTCATCGGGTTCCCTCCGCCGTCGGCCGGGGGACCGGTTCCCGGTGCGCCCCGGCCGCCCGGACCGCCACCGGCCAGGTGGCGGAGCCGCGACCGGACCGGGCCGCCGCGATCATGTCGGTGGTGGACCGCCCGTCCAGGTACGGCACGACCACCGTGCTCCCGCCCCAGCGGGCCAGGATCTCCGCCTCGGGCAGGGTCTCCTCGCCACCGCCGGTGGCGTAGTCGCCGCCCTTGACCCAGATGTCCGGACGCAACCAGGACAGCGCCGCGTGCGGGGTCGGCTCGTCGAAGATCAGCACCGCGTCGACGCAGCTCAGCGCGGCGAGCAGCCGGCTGCGGTCGCCCTGCGGCACGACCGGCCGTTCCGGGCCCTTGAGCCCGGCGACGCTGGCGTCGGAGTTGAGGCAGACGACCAGGCAGTCGCCGAGCTGGCGGGCCGCCTGCAGGGTCGCCACGTGCCCGGCGTGCAGCAGGTCGAAGCAGCCGCCGGTGGCGACCACCGTGCCGCCCGCCGCGCGTACCTCGGCCACCACCGCACCGGCCGCGGCCGCGCCGATCCGGTCCCCGCCCCCGCTCACCAGCACGGGCGAGGCGGCCCGCACCGGCGCGGGCAGCGCGGTGGCCACTCCCCCGCCGGCCACGTACGCGGACGCCTCGGCGACCGCCTCCTGCACCGCCTCGGAGACCAGCGCGCCCCGGGCCAGCGCGAGGGTGGCGGTGGCCGCGAAGCGGTCCCCGGCCCCGCAGGTGTCCCCCTCGGCGGCCGGCGCGGGCACCACCAGCGGGGTCGAGCCGGCGTGGCAGAGCAGCGCACCGTCGCCGCCCAGGGTCACCGCCACCGCGCCGGCCTGCCAGCGCTGCCGCAGCGCCTGGGCGCCCCGCGCGGCGGTGACCAGCCGGGACGCCCCGGGCGGCGCCTTCGCCAGCTCCCGCGCCTCGGACTCGTTGGGGGTGGCCAGCTGCACCCCGGGCACCGCCGCCGGGCCGCGCGGGTGCGGGTCCCAGACCACCGGGGCGCGGGTGGCGGCGAGCGCGGCCCGCAGCGCCGGCTGCCCGGCGACACCCCGGCCGTAGTCGCTGACCAGCACCGCGGCGGCGTCGGCGAGCAGGCGCAGCACCGCCTCGCTCGGCTCGCCCGGCTCGCCGGCCCGACCGCCCCGGTCGTGGCGCAGCAGCACCCGGCCCCGGGCCCGCAGCCGGACCTTCTCCGGCGTGGCCCCGGCCAGCGGCAGCGCGTACAACTGCACCCCGGCGGCGGCGAGCAGCGCGCCGATCCGGGCCCCGCCGGCGTCGTCGGCGAGGGCGGTGACCAGCGCGACCTCCACGCCCGCGGCGGCCGCGGCGAAGACCGCGGCCAGGCCGGCGCCGCCGGGCCGGTCGACGTACGTGGTCTCGTCGAGCACCGGCACCGGGGAGTCCGGGCAGAGCCGGTTCACCGTCCCCTCGACGTCCCGGTCCAGCAGGGTGTCACCGACCACCACCACGGGTCCCGTCATGCTCGACCTCCTCATCGGGCCTGCACCTCCCGGTCGGGGGCGTCCCCGAGCAGCACCTCGACCCCGGCACGTACCGGGGCGGCCCCGGTCCGCGCGGCCAGCGCCGCCGGCAGCGCCCGGTCGACGTACTCGCAGAGCACGTGCGTGGCGACCAGGTGCAGCTCCTGCACCACCTGGCTCTCCGGCGAGTCGATGGCGAGCACGTCGTCGCAGAGTTCGGCCAGCGGGTTGGGGGCGGGGCCGGTGAAGGCCCAGCAGCGCAGGCCGGTGTCCCGGCCGGCGCGGGCGGCGGTGAGCAGGTTGGTGCTGGTGCCGCTGGTGGACATGAGCAGGAGGATGTCGTCGGGGCGGCCGTGGGCGCGCACGCCGCGGGCGTAGACCTCGTCGTAGCCGTAGTCGTTGCCGATGGCGGTCAGCGCGGAGGTTTCGGCGTGCAGGGCGATCGCGGACAGTGGTTCGCGGTCGTCGCGGAGCTTGCCGACCAGTTCGGCGGTGAGGTGCTGGGCCTCGGCGGCGCTGCCGCCGTTGCCGGCCACCAGCAACCGGCCGCCACCGGCCAGCCGCTGCGCCACCTCCCCGCCCCAGCGGGCCAGTAGCTGCTCGGACTGCCGGAACGGCAGCAGCGCGGCGGCCAGGTGGGTGAGGTGGTCCTCGAGCACCGTGCCGCCGACGGCGGGACCCGGCGCCGCCATCAGGCGACCACCCGGGTGGGCCGACGCACGGTGGACACCTCGGCGTACAGCTCCGCCAGCCGTTCCGCCGTGGTGGTCCAGGAGTAGCGGTTGCGGGCCCGCTCCAGTGCCGCGGTGGCGTACGCGAAGCGGCGGATCCGGTCGCCCAGCAGCCCGCGGATCGCCGCCCCGAGCGCCGCCGGGTCGCGGGCCGGCACCAGATCGCCGGTGCGACCCGCGACCACCGTGTCGATCAGGCCGCCGACCGCGGTGCCGATCACCGGCACCCCGCACGCCATCGCCTCCAGCGGGGTGAGGCCGAAGGGCTCGTACCAGGGGGCGGCGACCAGCACGTCCGCCGACCGGTACCAGCGGCCCATCTCCTCGCGGGGCACCGCGCCGATCAGCCTCACCCGGTCGGCGACGCCGCACGACTCGGCGAGGGCCCGCAGCCGCAGCGCGTACGGGTCGGTCTCCAGCAGCCCGGCCGGCGGGC
The DNA here is from genome assembly GCF_003725545.1 of Micromonospora solifontis. Classification (GTDB taxonomy): domain Bacteria; phylum Actinomycetota; class Actinomycetes; order Mycobacteriales; family Micromonosporaceae; genus Micromonospora; species Micromonospora solifontis. Next base: position 3,518 of record NZ_RJLN01000012.1, read on the forward strand.
CGCCGACCACCACGCACTCCGCGTCGGGCACCAGCGCGGTGGCCCGGATGACGTCCTGGAAGCCCTTGCGCTCGACCAGCCGGCCCACGGTGAGGATGCGCGGACGGTCCCCGTCCCGCTCGGCGACCGGGCCGAGCGGGGCGAAGGTGGACAGGTTCACCCCGGACGGGACGACCGTCATCCGGGACCGGGGCACGCCCATCCGGACCAGCTCGGCGACCTCGTCCTGGCACTGGGCCACCACCCGGTCGACCGAGCGGCCCAGTTCCCGCTCGTGGGTCAGCCGGCCCGGCGGGCTGGTGTCCTGCGCGCCCTGGTGGCGTCGCTTCACCGTGCCGAGGGCGTGGTACGTCTGCACCACCGGCACCCCGGTGCGCCGGCCGGCGGCGAGGCCGGCGAGACCGCTCATCCAGAAGTGCGCGTGCACCACCTCGGGTTGCCAGTCGCCGGTGCGCCACCGCTCGGCCAGCCACTCCCCGAACGCCGGCATGTACGGCAGCAGGTCGTCCTTGGCCACCGGCTCGGCCGGCCCGGCGGGGACGTGCACCACGTCGTACCCGTCGGGGGTGCGGACCGTCACGGGCAGGTCCACGGCGTCGAGCCGGGTGTAGACCCGCACCTCGTGGCCGGCGGCGGAGAGCGCGGCGGAGAGCTCCGCGACATGCGTGTTCTGGCCACCGGCGTCCTCCCCGCCGAGGACGGCGAGCGGACTGGCGTGCTCCGAGATCATCGCGATGCGCATACTTCCTCCTCCAGCAGCCGGTCCCAATCGGCGAGAAAACGCTCCAGGCCGTAGCGGTTCCGTGCGGCGGCCCGGGCCTCGGCACCCGCCCGGCGGGCGGCGGACGGGTCGTCGACGAAGCCCCGGGCCGCCGCCAGCAGCACGTCGACCCGGGTGGAGAGGGCGCCGGCGGACGGGGGCACCGCCTCCACGGCCTCGGTGGTGGCCAGCGCCACCACGGGCATGCCCATGGTCATCGCCTCGATCAGGCTCAGCCCGAGGGAGGTCCACCGGCACAGGTGCAGGTACGCCCGCCGCCGGGCCAACTCGGCGTGCATGGCGTGCTGCGGCACGTCGTCGTGGCTGGTCAGCCGCTCCAGGGGCAGGCCGAGGTGGTCGGCGAGCCCGGCCACCTTCATGCCGTAGACGTCCAGCGGGGCGATCTCGGCGAACCGGGCCAGCAGGTCGGTGCCGGTGACCCGCCAGCGGCGGACCGGCTCGTTGATGACCACCGCGAGCCGGTCCAGCTCGCCGGTCCACTCGACGGCCGGGGCGACCACCCCGTGCTCGACCACCGCCGTGCGGGTGCCGCCGTTGTCCCAGAACAGCTCGTTGAAGTGGGTGACGTGGGTGAGCAGCAGGTCGTCCCGGTCGGCCATCGGGTGCCGGGTGTTCGGCACGTCGCCCTTCGGCGTGTTGTGCTCCACATAGATCGCCGGCACGTCGCGGCCCACCCGCCGGCCCAGCCAGTCGCAGGCCAGGTCGAACTCCTCGGGACGTTGCAGGATCACCAGGTCGACCTCCGCCCGGCGCAGCTCCTGCGGGGTCACCTCGACGGCCGTGTCCGGCCACGGGTACGTGCGCGCCCGGCCCAGCCCGTACGGGCCCCGGTCCGGGGTGACCGGCACCAGGTAGCGGTGCTTGCCGTGCACGAACGATGTCGTCCACGACCCGTGCACGTGCCAGACCAGGACGTTCATCGCGTCACCCCACCGGTGGCCGGCACCGTCCCGACCGGCTCCGGTGGCCCGGCGGGTACGCCGAGCAGCCGCAGCGCCTCCAGCACCCGGCCCGGTTCCACGTCGGTGAGGCAGGGGTGGCCGGGTACCGGGCAGCGGGTGGCCCGGGTGTCCCGGCAGGCGGCCCCGGCGTCGCCGAGCCGCACGGTCGGCACCCGGTAGGGCCCCCACTGTCCGAACGGGACGGTCGGGGCGAAGAGGCTGACCACCGGTACGCCGAGCGCGGCCGCCAGGTGCGCCGGGCCGGTGTTGCCGACGACCAGCGCGCCGGCCCGGGCGACGACCGCGGCCAGCTCGGCGAGTCCGGTGCGGCCACCCAGGTCGGCGCCCCCGGCGGCGGCGACCCGGGCGGTCAGCTCCCGCTCGTCGGGGCCGCCGGTGACCACCACCCGGTAGCCGGCGGCCGCGAGCACCCGGACGATCCGGGTGGCCAGCTCGGACGGGCAGGCCCGGGTCTCCGCCGAGGAGCCGGGGTGCAGCACGACGTACCCCGGGGTGCCGAGCGCGGCCGGGGCCGGCGGCAGCCGGTCCATCCGCAACCGCAGTTCCGGCTCGTCGTCGGCGGGCAGCGCGAAGCCGGCCGCCGCGGCGAGGGAGAGTGCCCGTTCCGGTTCGGGCACCCCGACGGGTACGCGGTGCCGCACGTCCAGCAGGGAGCCGGGGTAGTCGTCGCTGATCGCGCTGATCCGGGGCACCCCGGCCAGCCGGAGCAGCAGGGCCAGGGGCAGTGCGGACTGGTGGAACGAGGTGAAGATCACGGCTTCGTCCGCGCCGACGGCGGCCAGCCGGTCGGTGAGGCCGCGCAGCCCGGCCGGGTCGACCGGCGGCGCCGGGGCGTCGATCCAGGGCAGCGGCCATTCGATGATCTCGTCGACGCCGGGCAGCAGCTCCGCTGCGGCCCGGCCGCGTGGCCCGCAGAGCAGCACCACCCGCTCCGCGCCGGCTGCCACGGCCCGGATGCCCGGGCCGGTGACCAGCACGTCCCCGGCCGCGTCGCTGCGCACCACCAGGACGGTGCCCCGGCGGGACGGCGGGTCGGGCGCGGCCACCAGCCGCATCCGGCGGAGGATCTCGGCGACCGCGTCGGGCAGGTCCACCGCCACGGTCGGCGCGGCGGCCACCTCCGCCGATCGGGTGGCCGGGGTGGGTACCAGGATCCCGGCGGCACCGGCCGCGGCGGCGGCGGTCATGTCCGCGCCGATGTCCCCGACCATCACGCAGCGGGCCGGGGTGGTGCCGAGCGCCCGGGCGGCGGCGTGCACCAGGCCCGGGGCGGGTTTGCGGCAGCCGCAGCCGTCCGGCTCCCCGTGCGGGCAGATCTGCCAGGTGTGGAACGGCCCGAGCAGCTCCTCCACCCGGGCGTTGACCCGACGCAGGTCCTCGCCGGAGAAGCAGCCCCGGGCCAGGCCGGACTGGTTGCTCACCACCGCCAGGCGCAGGCCCGCCGCGCGCAGCCGGTCCACGGCCTCCCGCGCGCCGGGCATCGGGCGGACCTTCTCCGGGTCGCCGTTGTAGGGCACGTCCTCGATCAGCGTGCCGTCCCGGTCCAGCAGGACCGCGTCGTACAGGCCGGACGGGAGCCGGCCAGCACCCGGGTCAACCCGGGCTGACCTGCACTGATCCCGCTCGTGGTCCCGTCGCACGGGCGGCGGGTTCCCGACCCCCCGAGGAGTAAACATCAACTTCGGCGGAGCCGCCTCCGCCGCCCGGTCCGGCGATACCCGCCGCCGCCGAGAAGCTAACCCGGGTGGCCCGTTAACCGGGGACCCACCGGGGGTACGGGACACCGGTGGCGATTGTGGAGAAAGTGATCGACGCGCCCCCGCAGCAGGTCTTCGACGTGCTCGCCGACGGGTGGACGTACAGCGACTGGGTGGTGGGCACGGCGCACGTGCGCGACGTGGACGACACCTGGCCCCGGGTGGGCAGCCGGCTGCACCACCGGGCCGGGCCCTGGCCGTTGTCGTTGCAGGACGCCTCGACCGTGCTGGCCTGCGAGGCGCCGCACCGGCTGGTGCTCCGGGCCGGGCTCTGGCCGGCGGGCGAGGCGACCGTGTCCTTCGCGCTGGAGCCGCTGCCGGACGGCCGGACCCGGGTCACCATCGACGAGGACTTCGCGGCGGGGCCGCTGCGCTGGATCCGGACGAAACTCAACGACCTGGTGCTGCACCTGCGCAACAAGGAGACGTTGAACCGGCTCTCCGACATCGCCACCCGGCAGAAGGCGGACCGCTGAGCGCCACGACGCTCCGGACGGGCGTCTGTGCGGAGCGCACCGGACCGACTGGCTACCCTCTCAGGTGAACCTGTCGGCCGACCGAGGAAGTCCGTGATGATCGAACCCGTGCAGTTGCCCTCCCCGTGGCGCGACGCACGTCTGACCGTCGTCGTTCCCACCTACAACGAGGCGGGCAACCTCCCGGCGCTGATCGAGCGGCTTCTCGCCCTGCCGCTGCCGGGTCTGAAGGTGCTCGTGGCGGACGACAACTCCCCGGACGGGACCGGTGAGGTCGCCGACAAGCTGGCCGCCGAGCACCCGGAGCAGGTGACGGTGGTGCACCGTCCCGGCAAGGAGGGCCTGGGCCGGGCGTACGTGGACGGGATCGGTCGGGCGCTGGCGGACGGCGCGGACTTCGTCGCGCAGATGGACGCCGACCTGTCGCACCCGCCGGAGGCGCTGCCCGGCATGCTCGGCGCGCTGCTCTCCACCCAGGCCGGCGTGGTCATCGGCTCCCGGTACGTGCCGGGCGGCGAGCTCGACGAGAACTGGCCGCTGTACCGGCGCGCGCTCAGCGGCTGGGCCAACCTCTACGTGCACACCCTGCTCCAGGTGCGGATCCGGGACCTGACCGCCGGCTTCAAGATCTGGCGCGCGGACGCGCTGCGCGACATCGGCCTGGACCGGGTGCAGTCCAACGGCTACAGCTTCCAGGTGGAGATGCACTACCTGGCCACCAAGCTGGGCCACACCATCCTGGAGGTGCCGATCCGCTTCGAGGAGCGGCGCGAGGGCCTGTCGAAGATGACCACCGCCACCAAGATCGAGAGTGCGCTGATGCCGTTCCGGCTGCGCGCCAAGCACCGCAAGCTGGAGCGCTGACTCCCGCTCGAACGGCCCGCCCGGTTCTTCACCAACAGTGACGGAGCCGGGCGGGCTGTTGCCATCGCCTGCTGCCTTTGCTCTGCTTCAGCGGACGCAACACCGCGCCGGCCTGGCGATTCCCGCCCACGCACGGCGCGTCGACCGATCACCTATCATCGCCATCTGTAACTGTTGCGCGGGTTGAAGCAGAGCAAAGGCGCGCACGAGGTCTCTGTTGGGGTCCGCCGACAGGGTCGGCACGACGTCGATGCCGCCCGCCAGGTGGTGCCCCGGCCGGCAGGGGTCCGCTCCGCCGGCGGGCGATCGACGCGCCGGCCGTCGCTCGGCGCCGCCGGCGCTCAGCGGTAGACCGCCCGGTGCGCCACCTCGATGACGCCCGCGTACAGGTCGCCGGTCAGGGCGCGGTCCCGGGCCAGGGCGGCCCGCGCGGCGTTCGCGCCGGGCGCGCCGTGCACCCCGCCGCCGGGATGCGCCGACGAACTGGCCAGGAAGAGCCGGTCCACCGGGGTGTCCGCCCGCCCGAGCCCGGGGATCGGCCGCAGGAAGATCTGCTGGTACGCGGCCGCGGTGCCGCCGCCGAGCGCCCCGCCGACCAGGCTCGGGTCGCCGGCCTCGAGGTCGGCCGGGCCGGCCACGTGCCGCCCGACGATCAGCGAGCGGAACCCCGGGGCGGCCTCCTCCAGCACGTCCTCCATCCGCGCCACGTGCGCGCCGACCTCCTCCGCCCGCCAGTGGCGCCGGAACGGCAGGTGGGTGTAGGACCAGAGCGACTCGGTGCCCGGCGGGGAGTGGCTCGGGTCGGCCACCGACATCTGCCCCACCAGCAGGAACGGATCCCGCGGCAGTTCGCCCCGGGCCAGCTCCGCCGAGTACGTGGTCAGCCCGTTCAGGTCCGCCCCCAGGTGCACGGTGCCCGCGCCGGCCACCGCCCGGTTCCGCCACGGCACCGGCGCCGACAGCGCCCAGTCCACCTTCAGCGTGGAGCCGTCCCACTTGAAATGGGCCAGGTCCTCGACCAGCCGGGGCGGCAGCGCCGCCGCGCCGACCAGATCCAGGTAGAGCGCGGGGGCCGGGACGTCCGCGACGACCGCCCGGCGGGCGTGCCAGCTGGCGCCGCCGACGGTGCGGACGCCCATCGCCCGACCCCGGGCGGTGAGCACGCGGTCCACCCGGGCGCCGTAGTCGATCCGGCCGCCCCGCTCGACCAGCCGGGCCACCAGGGCATCGGTGATCTGCTGGGCGCCACCGACCGGTACCGGCCAGCCGACCTGCTGGCCGAGCATGGCGAGCAGCCAGCCGTACACCCCGGAGCCGGCCTCCTCCGGGGACAGGTCGGTGTGCAGCGCGCAACCGGCGAGCAGCACCGGCCCGCCCTCGCCCCGGAAGAGTTCCGCGCCGAGCTTGCGGACCGGCACCACGAGCCGGCGGGCCAGCCGCAGCGCGCCGGACACCCGGAGCCGGCGCAGCAGCCCCAACCCGCCCCGGACCGGCGGGAAGGGCGTGGTGATGGTCTGCAGCATCGGCTCGGCCACCTCGCGCCAGTCGGCGTACGCCCGACGCCAGCGGTCCCCGTCGCCGGGGGCGAACGCCTCCAGCGACGCGGCGGTCGCGCCGAGGTCCCGGTTGAGCACGGCGGCCCGGCCGTCGGGGAGCAGGTGGGCCAGCACGTCCGGGGCGTGCGTCCAGCGCAGCCCGTACCGGTCGAGGTCCAGCCCTCGCAGCACCGGCGAGGCGTACCCGAGGGGGTAGAAGGAGCTGTAGAGGTCGCTCAGGTAGCCGGGGGCGGTGACCTCGGCCGACCGGACCGCCCCGCCGGGGGCCTGGGTCGCCTCCAGCACCAGGACGTCCCAGCCCGCGTCGGCCAGCAGATTGGCGGCGACGAGGCCGTTGTGGCCGGCCCCGATGACGACGGCGTCCGCGCTCGACGTGCCGGTCGAAATCATCCGACCCGCCTACCCGGCCCGTTACCGGGCGAAACGCGTTTGCCTCGGGCCGGTCGGGGCACTCCCCGACGCATGTACACGGTTGCACAGCTCATAGGTGGAGTGTGGGGCGCGGGTGGCGAGGGAGGCGAACTGGTCGTACACGATCCGGCCGACGGCTCCCCGGTGAGCACCGTGCCGGTGGCGACGGCGGACGAGGTGGGCAAGGCGGTCGAGGCCGCCCGGGGCGTCGCGACGGAGTGGGCGGCGACCGACCCGGCGGAGCGGGCGGCGGCGCTGCACCGGGCGGCGGACGCGGTGGCGGAGGCCGCGGAGGAACTGGCCCAGGCCACCACGGCGGAGATGGGCAAACCACTCGACGACGCCCGCGGCGGCGTCGCGGCCGGCATCGGCACGCTGCGGCAGTACGCGGAGCTGGGCCCGCTGCGCGGCGGCCGGACCCTGCACGGCGGCCGGTCCTCGATGGACTTCATGGCCCCCGAGCCGCGCGGGGTGGTCGCCGCGATCACCCCGTGGAACGATCCGGTGGCGGTCTCCTGCGGGCTGCTCGGCGCCGCCCTGGTCACCGGCAACGTGGTGCTCTACAAGCCGAGCGAGCGCACCCCGGCCACCGGCTGGCTGTTGGCCAAGGCGCTGGACCGGGCCCTGCCCGCCGGGGTGCTCTCCCTGCTCACCGGCGGGGCGGAGGTGGGCGCGGCGCTGGCCGGCCAGGACGTGGACGTGGTGGCCCACGTCGGTTCGACCGCCACCGGCCGGGCGATCGCCGCGGCCGGCGCCCGCACCGGCGCGAAGGTCCTGCTGGAGAACGGCGGCAGTGACCCGTTGGTCGTCGACGCGAGCGTCGACCCGGTCTGGGCCGCGGAGCAGGCCGCGCTCGGCTGCTTCGCCAACGCCGGGCAGATCTGCGTCGCGGTGGAGCGGATCTACGTGCACCGGGACATCGCCGAGGATTTCGTCGACACGCTGGTCGAGCGCGCCGAGGCGCTCACCACGGGACCCGGCCGGGACCCGAAGACCCAGCTCGGGCCGCTGGTCGACCGGCGGCATCGGGACCACGTGCACGGGCAGGTCACCGCGGCGGTGGCCGAGGGGGCGCGGCTGCGCGCCGGCGGGACGGTCCCGGACGGGCCGGGGGCCTTCTACCCGGCCACCGTGGTCAGTGACTGCCGGCACGACATGACCCTGGTCCGGGAGGAGACGTTCGGGCCGGTCGCCCCGGTCGTCGTGGTCGATTCGTTCAGCGAGGCGTTGCGCTGCGCCGCCGACTCGCCGTACGGGCTGGCGGCCACCGTGCTGACCGGGTCGATGAGCCACGCCCAGCGCGCCTGGCGGGAGCTGCCGGTGGGCACCGTGAAGATCAACGCCGTGTTCGGGGGCGCGCCGGGCGGCGCCGCGCAGCCACGCCGCGGCAGCGGCCAGGGCTTCGGGTACGGCCCGGAACTGCTGGACGAGTTCAGCACGGTGAAGGCGGTGCACATCGAGGCGCCCGGCGGCGGCCACTGGTGACGCGTACGACGGGAGCCCGGGACCTGCGCGGTCCCGGGCTCCCATCGCGGTCGTCGCTGTCGTCGGCCGTCACCGGCCGCCCCGCGCCTCGCGGGTGGCCTTGTTGTTCGCCTTCTGGATCGCCTTGACCAGTTCCGGCTTGGTCATTCGGGACCGGCCCGGCACGTCCAACTTCTTGGCGACCTCCATCAGGTGTTCCTTCGGCGCGTTGGCGTCCACCCCGGTGGCCGTGGGGGCTCGCCGTTCGGGGCCGCCGCCAGCCGCCTGCCGGTCGCTCGGGCCCTTGCGGCCCTTCGGCTCCCAGTGGTCACCGACCTTCTCGAACTCGTGCTTGACCGCGGCGAACGCGGTACGGTGCGCCCGCTCGCCCTCGCCGTACGTCTCGACCGCCGAGTCGTGCGTCTTCTCCCAGGTCCGCTGCGCCTTCGCCGGGGAGCGCCGCAGCGTGCTGGGCAGTACCTCGCGCCCGGGCATCTCGTCCTCCTCCGTCTCGCTGGTGTTCCTATGACCGTTCCCCCGCGCCCGGACGGCAAACCGGCACCCGGTTTGTCGATTTTCGCCACGGGGTACCGCCGGGCCACGCGCGGGAGGTGCGCCCGGGCGGCGGAGGGAGCGGATCATGGCGGCGACGACGGAGCCGGTGGCCACCGGCCGGCAACGGGCCCGCCTTCCCCGGCGGATGCGCCAGCTGAGCTGGGCGACCTGGCGCGGGGCGCTGGTCCGCAGCGGGCGGAACTTCGTCAAGGACAACTGCGCGGACTGGGCCGCCGCGCTCACCTACTACGGGGTGCTCGCGCTCTTTCCCGCCACCATCGTGGTGGTCGCCCTGGTCGGGCTGGTCTCCGACGGCGAGCGGACCGTGGACACGGTGATCGGCCTGGCCCGCGAGATCGGGGCCGGCTCGGTGGTCGGCAACGACGCCTTCGTCGGCGTGGTACGCGGCGTGGTGACCCAGCGGGGACCGGTGAAGGTGCTGCTCAGCTTCGGTCTGCTCGGCGCGCTCTGGTCGGCGTCCGGGTTCATCGGCGCGTTCACCCGGGCCTCCAACGCCATCTACGGCGTCGCCGAGGGCCGGCCCTTCTACCGGCTGCGCCCGCTGCAGATCGGGCTGGCCGCGGTGTCGCTGCTGCTGCTCGCGGTGGTGGCCACCGGCCTGATCGTCAGCGGCCCGGTCACCGACGCGGTGGGCGACCGGCTGCACGCCGGCGGGTTGGCCCGCCAGGTGTGGACGGTGGCGAAGTGGCCGGTGCTGGCGGTGGTGGCGATGACGCTGCTGTCGCTGCTGTTCTGGATCGCCCCGAACGTCCGGCAGCCCCGGTTCCGCTGGCTCACCCCGGGCGGCGCGCTGGCCCTGGTGGCCTGGGTCCTCGCCTCCTTCGGCTTCGGCCTCTACGTCGCCAACTTCGGCTCGTACGACGTCACGTACGGCAGCCTCGGCGCGGTGATCGCGTTCCTGGTGTGGCTCTACCTGTCCAACTGCGCGCTGATGCTGGGCGTGCAGCTCAACGCCGAACTCCAGCGGGGCCGGGTGCTGCAGGCCGGCGTCGGCGACCCGGCGGAGCCGGTCCTGCCGCCGCGCGCCTCGGCCGATTCGTGACCGGTTGCCCCTCGGTTTACCGGCGGCCCTCCCGGGCATGTCTGTCGGCATGGAACGTGGCAACAGCAAGCACTCGCCGAGGGTCGACGACAACATGCGCCAGGATGTCAGCGGCCTGATCCAGGGGCCGGGGGCCGGCGGTTCGCGCGTCGAGGAGTCCCGCCAGCCGGAGCCGGCGGGCGAGGACCAGCCGGAGCCGAAGACGCTGACGGCCGGCGCGAGTCGCGGTGGCAACCCGCAGGGCATGAGCATGGACGACGTCGAGGGGCGCAGCCGCCTCGGCCGGTTCATCACGATGACCGCCCTGCCCGGGGACCGCGAGACGCTGCTCGCCAACGCGCGGGAGAACCAGGCGCCAGCCGACATCGTCGCCGCCCTGGAGGGCCTGCCCGACGGCTCCCGTTACCAGACGATTTCCGAGGTGTGGGCCGCACTCGGGCACAAGAACGAGACGACGCGCTGGTGAGCGGACCGGCCCACGGTCCGCGAGACGACACCGGCGGAACAGGAGGATCCCCGACATGAGCGGCGTCATGGAGCATGTGGACGTGTCCGTCCCGATCCGCACCGCCTACGACCAGTGGACCCAGTTCGAGGAGTTCCCGCACTTCATGGAGGGCGTCCAGGAGGTCCGCCAGCTCTCCGAGACGATGACCCACTGGACCGTGGAGATCGCCGGCGTGAAGCGGGAGTTCGACGCCGAGATCACCGAGCAGTTGCCGGACGAGCGGGTGGCCTGGCGCTCCACCGGGGGCACCCAGCAGGCCGGCGTGGTGACCTTCCACCGCCTCGACGAGGGGCACACCCGGGTCACCCTGCAGATGGAGTTCGAACCGCACGGCGTGGTCGAGCAGGCCGGCGACAAGCTCGGCGTGGTGGACCGGCGGGCCAAGGGCGACCTGGAGCGGTTCAAGCAGTTCATCGAGCGACGCGGCCAGGAGACCGGGGCCTGGCGTGGCTCGGTCGACCGGCCGACCCCCTGATCCGATCCCCCGACAGAGTTCGCGATGGCCGCCGGAGCGCCGGCGGCCATCGCCGTGCCCGGCGGCGGCCATGATTCGGCCCTCGCGCCGCTGGGCGGCGCTCCGGACCGATACGAAGGCCGGCCGTTTGCGGTCATCCGCCCCGGGTACCGCTGGGGAATGACCGACAACGACCGCCACGTGTGGCGCGACGAGGAACGCACTCCCCTGCACGAGCTGGACCGGGCGATCGCCCGGTCGACCCTCGACGGGCAGGCCGACGACGCCACCGGCAACGACGCCGGCGAGGAGTCCGCGTTCGGCCACGGACCCGAGGCGGTGGACCGGGGCGCCGGCGCGGAGGCCGAACGCCGGGAGATGACCGACGCGGACCGGGCGTACCGGCCGTCGACGACCGGACGGACCGGCCCGGACAGCATGTGAGCCGTCGCCCGGGCGTCACCCGGACGCGTGGGTCCGGCCCTGCGTCAGCCGGGAACTGGCGGAGTGCAGGGCGACCAGCGCCACGGTGAGCACCAGCAGGGTCGCCCCGAGCACCACCACCGTGGTGCGCGCGAGCAGTACCCCGACGGCGGCCGGCACCAGCGCGGCCCCCACCCCGGCCCCGCCCATCTGGAGGCCGATGGCCCGGTCCGCGTGGGCCGCGCCGACCCGTTCGGCCGTGGTGAGGGTGAGCAACGGGAACACCGGCGCCGCGGCGAAGCCGAGCACCAGCAGGCCCGCCACCGTCACCCAGGCCGGGGCGGGCAGGGCGATCAGCGCCGCCCCCGCGACCAGCCCGAGCAGGCTGCCCCGCAGCACCCGGGGGGTGCCCAGCCGTTCCGCGACCAGCCCCTGCACCACCCGCCCCACGAACAGGCTGCCCCAGTAGCCGGAGACGCACAGCCCGGCGACCGGCCGGTCGAGCCCTCGCCCCTCGGTGAGCAGCAGGAACGCCCAGAGGCCGGTGGTCACCTCGACCGCCACGTAGATCGCGAACGCGGCCCCGCCCAGCCAGACGGCCGGTAGCCGCAGCGTCTCGCCGATCCGGGGTGGCACCGGGCGGCCCCCCTCCCCCGCGGGCGCGGCCACCGGCTCGGCCGGATTCCCCGGCACCATGGCGGGCGCGACCGGGTCGGCGGGCACCGGGACCGGCGCGCGGTCCCGCCAGGCCCGTACGGTGAGCGCGAACGCGGCGGCCAGGGCGAGCTGGGCGGTGGCGACCAGCCCGTACCCCCAGCGCCAGCTCAGACCGGCGCCCAGCACCCCGGTCATGATCAGCGGGCCGATCGCCACCCCGAGGCCGAAGAACGCGTGCATCCAGTTCATGTGCCGGGGCCCGAACGCGCCGGCGGCGTACGCGTTGAGGCCGGCGTCGATCGCGCCGGAGCCGAGCCCGAGCAGCAGGGCGAAGCCCACCATGAGCGCGAGGGCGGGGGTCAGCGCGTACCCGGTGAGGGCGAGACTGGCCAGCAGCGTGCTGCCGGCCAGCAGCCAGCCCACGCCGAGCCGGGCGAGGGTGAACCCGGCCAGCACGCTGGAGGTCAGGTAGGCGATGGTGCCGGCGGTGAGCACCACGCCGACAGCCTCGGTGGGGACGCCCAGGTCGACCCGGATCGAGGGCCAGCCGACCCCGATCAGGCCATCGGGCAGGCCGAGGCTGACGAAGGCCAGGTAGGCGAGGAGGAGCAGGGACGGTCGGGGGGTGGGGGTGCGGGGCACAGTGCGACATCCTGCCCCACCGGCACACGGCGCGAATGCCGCCGGCCGGCCCGCGCTCGCGGCGGCCCGCCCGGAACGACAAGAAATGCGGTACGAACGGTCGGGATAACGGACAGCCCATCCAGAATCGGCCGAACGGAGGACGGCGATGGGCCGGTCCCGCGTAAGACTTTCGGGATGCAACAGGGCACCGGCTTCCTCACCCCTCGTCAGCGCCGCCTGGCTTGGCTCGGCTTCCTGCTCGCCGCCGTCCAGGCGCCCGTCGCCGCCAAGCTCGTCTCCGACAGCTCCTGGCTGTTCAGCCTGGTGGTGGCGCTGATGATCGCGACGGTCATCATCGCCGACGACACGATGCGGCGCCAGCCGGCGGACGTTCGCTCCTCCGACTAGCCGCCCGCGCCGGGGCGCGCCTCGTGCCCGGGATGCCCCGGGCTGCGCCGCCGTTCCTTCATCTCCGCCTCGTAGAGGTGCCGGCGGCCGCCGACCAGTTGGTCGCGGGCTTGCCGGTCCAGCTCGCGGAAGAGCGTGTAGTAGCCGTCGTCGAAGTCCTCGACGATCTGGAACGTCCAGCGTCCCGCGATGACGTTGCGGCCGAGCAGCTCGCGACCGACCCCGTCGGCGAGGTCGTGGTGGCCCGCGGCACGGAACAGCGCCACCGCGTCGTCCAGCATAAGGTCCGCGTGCCCGATCAACTGGTGCAGCGAGTAGAGGTGGCCCCGGGCCCGTTCCACCGTCTCCAGGGCCTCGCCGAGCTTGCCGAGCGCCTCGACCGTGGCGTCACTCACGCCGGCCGGCCGGCGGTGCGCCTCGTCCGGTCCGTCCACCTGCCCGCCCCCTTCCGTACCCGCCTGGGCCCGCTCGCGTCGAACGGGTGGTTTCCCTTTGCCCCGGCACGGGCGGGTCAATCCCCGTGACGGAGCCCGGACGTCAGCCGGACGACCGGGGCATCGGCCGGTCGGGCGAGGCCGGCCCCGAGGCGGCGGCGCTAGCCTCGGTCACCATGCGCGTGCCTGACAACCGGGTGCTGACCCGCTCCGCGGCGGTGTCCGCGCGGACCACCCTGACCACGCTCACCGCCTCCGTCGGCACCGCCGGGCTCGCCGCGGCCGCGGCCAACCCCGGCCTGCTCGCCGTGGTCGACCAGCACGCCGCCGCCGTACGGGACAGCCTGCACGGCGATCACCGGCCGCTGACCGTGGCCGCCCTCGCCGGGTACGCCGAGGGGGTGCGCGCCGCGGCCGTGGAGCACGGCTGGCAGCCGCCGGCCGCCCCGGTCGACTGGTCGGAGCCGGACTGGCTGCTCACCCGCCTGCTCGCGGTCTGCGCCCTGGCCCGCTCGCTGGACCCGCGCCACCTGGCCTGAGCACGGCGAAAGGGTGCCCGCGATCGCCCCGCGGACACCCTCCCTGGCCCTGCTCCGGCTCAGCCGTTCGGCCGCCGGAACTGCTGGGTCTCGTCGCCGGTGTTCCCGGACCGGTACTGCCCACCGGCGCCGGACATCGACGACTGCGGCATGGCCGGGCTGGGCTGCCCGCCCCGGTCGGCCATCTGCCGCTCGTAGTCGCTGCGGCCGGCACCCTGGGCCTGCCGCTGCTCGCGGATCGCGCGGGACTCCTCGGCCATCCGGTCGAGCCACCCGCCCCAGCGGTCCTGCATCGGCTTCACCAGGCCACCGCCGACGCCGACGATCAGGATGCCGGCCACCGTGGCGAGCACCGCGATCAGCACCGGCGTGGTGACGGTCGTGGCGATGCCCACCTGGTTCAGCGCGGCGATGATGCCCAGCGCCAGGATGAAGACGGCCGTCAGGTCGGCCAGCACCCGGCCGTACGACAGGCCGCCCAGGAACCCGGTGATCAGGTCCCGCACCGCGTTGGCGATGGCGGCGGCGATGACCACGATGACGATCGCCACGAACGCCCGCGGCAGCCAGGCGACGACTCCCCGGATCAGGTCACTGATCGCGTTGGGTCCCCAGACGCCGAAGGCGAACTGCAGGGTGAACAGCAGGACGGCGTAATAGGCCAACTTGGCCAGGATGTCGCTCGCGTCGTACTTCGTTCTCTCGAGGGCCCGTTTGACGCCGCCGCGTTCGACGGCCTTGTCGAAGCCCACCCGTTCCAGTGCCGCGTCCACGATCTTGAGGACGGCTCGGGCGATGAGCCAACCCACCACGAGGATCACGATGAATGCGATGGCCCTCGGGATGAAGAGCAGCACCGACCTCCAGAAGTCGGTCAGCGCGGAACTAATGTCCACCTGCCCGACCGCGAGGGTTTTCTGCATGATGTCCCTCCTGTCGCGTGAACTGCGTCGCCCGCATACCCGGTGCTTCCGGCAGCACGCCGCGCCGACCCGGGCAATTTCCCGACATGTCCCGTCGAACCGGCTCTGACCTGCCCGGATGGCGGTGCCCACCCGACCCGGTACGGCACCCGGACACATGATCGGAACGTCTTCGCCACGCTCCGGATAGGCTGCGGTCATGCCAGGCACCGTCGGGCGGATCCCCACGCCGTCAGCCCCCACCCCGGGAGCTGCTCCGCAGCGTGGCCCTGCCACGCCCGGGGCGGCCGTGCTGGCCCATCCGTGGGCGGCCACTCCCCTCGGCGCCCCCGAGGGCTGGGACCCGGCCGTCCGGGCGGTGATCGACCTGGTGCTCGCCTCGCCCGTGCCGATGGCCCTGCTCTACGGCGAGGACCTGGTCCTGCTCTACAACGACGGGTACGCCGAGCTGATCGGCTCCCGGCACCCGGACGCGCTCGGCCGGCCGGCGGCGGAGGTGTACGCCGACGTCTGGCACGAGACGGGCGGCGGGGAGGTGCTGGAGCGGGCGTACCGGCGGGGCGAGCCCTTCCTGGAGCGGGAGGCCGTGCTGCCGGTCGACCGGCACCGGGGCGGCGCCGAGCCGGCCGTGTTCACCCGGGGCTACTCGCCGGTGCGGGACAGCTCCGGCCGGATCGTCGGGGTGCTCACCGTCGCCGCGCAGACCACCCAGGTCACCCAGCAGCTGCAGAGCCTGAGCGACTTCGCCGCCGCGCTCTCCGGCACGCTCACCCTCGACGACGTGGCCCGGGTGACGCTGCGCTTCTGCCTGCAGGCCTTCGACGCCGACCGGGTCGCCTTCCTGGTCGACGAGGGGCCGGCCTGGCGGATGGTCCGCCGGGTCCGGGGCGAGCTGCTGGACGAGGCCGACGAGCGGCTCCCGCCGCTGTGGCGCCGGCTGCCGGCCGACTCGGCCGTCCCGACCGTGGTGCCGGCCCGCAGCGGGGTGCCCTCGTTCGTCACCGACGGCTATCCGTTGCGGGAGACCGCGGCGGACCGGCACGACCAGAAGATCCGGGCGCTGGCCTCGCTGCCGCTGCGCTCGACCGTGGTGCGGGGCGCGCTGAGCGTCGGCTACCAGGCGAAGCATCCCTGGTCCCCGGCGGAGCGGGCGCTGCTGGCCGCGTCCGGGGAGCTGGTCGGCCAGGCCGCCGAGCGGGCCCGCCGGTTCGAGACCCAGCACGGCACCGCCCAGCTGCTGCAGCGCAGCATGCTGCCGGAACGGCTGCCCGACCTGCCCCGGCTGCGGATCGCCGCCCGGTACGACCCGGGCGTGGACGGCAACGCCGCCGGCGGCGACTTCTACGACGCGTTCGTGCTGCCCACCGGCGCGCTCGGCGTGGTCCTCGGCGACGTGGCCGGCCACGACGTGCAGGCCGCGGCCCGGATGGGCCAGGTACGCGCGGCGCTGCGCGCGCTGGCGCTCGCCGACCCGCGGCCGGACGCGGTGCTGGCCGGTCTGGACCGGCTGGTCGCCAGCCTGGGCGTCGAGGGTGGGACGCAGGAGCTGTTCGTCACTGTGGTGTTCGGGGTGATCGAGGCCGACCGGGAGCGCGTCACGCTGGCCAGCGCCGGCCATCCCGCGCCGCTGATCCGGCGCTGTCCCCCCGGCACCGAGCCCGCCGCCGAGTACGTCGAGCTGCTGCCCGGCCCGCCGCTGGGTCTGGACTGCCGGCCCCGGACCACCACCGTGCCGTTCCGCCCGGGCGACACCCTGCTGCTGTACAGCGACGGCGTGGTGGAGCGGCGCTGGCAGGACCTGGCCGCCGGCCTGGCCGGGCTGGCCACCGCGGTGACCGCCGCGGGCAGCGGCGACCCGCGGGCCCTCTGCGCGGTGGCCAGCGCCGCCGTGCCCGGCGCCACCGAGGACGACGTCGCGGTGCTGGCGGTGGAGCACGCGGTGAAGCCGAGCCGTTCGGCGAGCATGGAGGTGCCGGCCGAACCGACCGCGCCGAGCCGGGTCCGGCACTGGTTGACCGCGCAGCTCACCGATTGGCAGGTGCCGGAGGGGGTGGTCGGCGCGGCCGTGCTGTGCACCAGCGAGCTGACCACCAACGCGCTGCTGCACGCGGGCACCGCCGCCCGGGTGGAGATCGACCTGAGCGCGGAGCGGCTGCTGGTCTCGGTGGCCGACTCCGGCACCCGGGGTCAGGTGACCCGGGCCCGGACCGACACCCTGAGCAGCCGGGGGCGCGGCCTGGGCCTGATCGAGGAGCTCAGCGACGCCTGGGGGACGGACCCGACGGTGCGCGGTTCGACGGTCTGGTTCGAGATCCTCGTTCCACCCGCCGAGCGGCGCGTCGGCGACGACCGGGCGGGGTAGGAGGAGCGGCATGCCTGACGACAACCGCTGCGGCGTCCTCTTCGACGTGGACGGCACCCTGATCGACACCACCTACCTGCACACGGTCAGCTGGTGGGAGGCGCTGCGCCAGGCGGACCACCAGGTGCCGATGGCGAGCATCCACCGGGCCATCGGGATGGGCTCCGACAAGCTCCTCGACCACCTGCTCGGGCCGGAGCGCGACCGCGACGGCGACGGCCGGCTGCGCGATTCGCACGACGCCCTCTACGCCGAGTACTGGGAGCGGTTGACGCCGCTGCCCCGCGCGGTGGACCTGCTGCGCGCGTGCGCCGCGCGGGGGCTGCGGGTGGTGCTCGCCACCTCGGCGGCCGAGCACGAGGTGGCCGCCCTGCGCGCCGCGCTCGCCGCCGACGACGTGATCGACACCGTCACCTCCTCGGCGGACGCCCGGGAGAGCAAGCCGGCGCCGGACATCCTGGTCGCCGCGCTGGACCAGTCCGGGCTGACCGCCGAGCGGGTGGTGTTCGTCGGCGACTCGGTCTGGGACGTGGCGGCGGCCGGCAAGCTCGACATCCCCTGCGTCGGCCTCGCCTGCGGCGGCACCAGCCGGGCGGAGCTGGCCGGGGCCGGCGCGGTGGCCGTCTACGACGACCCGGCCGCGCTGCTCGACGGGCTGGGCGACAGCGCCATCGCCACTCTCGGCTGACCCCCCCCGTGACCGGGCCCACCCGGTCGAACCCGGACACCGAGGCATGGCGAGCGGCGGTACGGGGCACAGGTGACCACCTGCCCGGGTGCGCGGGCGGGTGAAGGGGTGGTGCCGTGGAACCGGTCGATGTCACGTTCGCGCTGCTGGGCGTCGGTGCGCTGCTGGCGGGGATCCTGCCGCGCGTGCTGGAACGCCGGCCGCTGTCCATGCCGATCGCGTTCCTCGGGCTCGGGATGCTGGTCTTCCTGCTCCCCACCGGGCTGCCCTCGCCGGACCCGCTGCGCTGGCCGGAGCTCACCACCCATCTCACCGAGGTCGGCGTGATCGTCGCGCTGATGAGCGCCGGACTCAAGATCGACCGGCCGCTGAGCTGGGCCCGCTGGTCGTCGACCTGGCGGCTGCTGGCCGTCGCCATGCCGCTGTGCATCGCGGCGGTGGCGCTGCTCGGCTGGTGGTGGGCCGGGCTGGTGCCGGCGGCCGCACTGCTGCTGGGCGCGGCGCTCGCCCCGACCGACCCGGTGCTCGCCTCCGACGTGCAGGTGGGCGAGCCGACGGACGTCGAGGACTCCGAGGACGAGGTGCGCTTCGCCCTCACCTCGGAGGCCGGGCTGAACGACGGCCTGGCGTTCCCCTTCGTGTACGCGGCCATCGCGATCGCCACCACCAGCCTCGCCCCGGCGGACTGGCTGGCCCGCTGGGTCACCGTCGACGTGCTCTACAAACTCGCCGTGGGGGTGGGCGGCGGCCTGCTCATCGGCTGGCTGCTCGGCAAGCTGTTCTTCCGGGCGCCGAGCGAACTGCGGCTGGCCCGGCACGCCGAGGGCTTCCTCGCCCTCGCCGCGACCTTCCTGGCGTACGGGCTGGTGGAGGTGGTCGGCGGGTACGGCTTCCTGGCCGTCTTCGTGGCCGCCCGGGCGATCCGATCCGCGGAACGGACCCACGAGTTCCACTCCGTGCTGCACGACTTCGCCGAGCAGGTGGAGCGGCTGCTCACCGTGTTGTTGCTGCTGCTGCTCGGGGGCGCGGTGATCGGCGGCCTGCTCGCGCCGCTGACCTGGCCGGCGGCGCTGGTGGGGCTGGCCCTGATCTTCGTGATCCGCCCGCTGGCCGGCTGGCTGTCGCTGCGCGGCGCCCCGGGCCGGCCGGCGGAGCACTGGGTGATCTCGCTGTTCGGCATCCGCGGCGTCGGCTCGTTCTACTACCTGGCGTACGCCACCAGCAGCACGGACTTCCCGCAGGCCGAGCTGCTCTGGGCCACGGTCGGCCTGGTGGTGGTCGTCTCGGTGGTGGTGCACGGGATCGCGGCGACCCCGGTGATGCAGCTGCTCGACCGGGCGGGCGAACGGACCGGCGAGGCCCCGGAGACGAACCGGACGGACGAGCCCGCCCTGGGCGGCGTCCGCAGCTGACCGGGGCGATCGGGCCGCCCGGACCGGCGGGCGGCCGGCGGGGCACCGGTCAGCGGCCGCCCAGCCGGGCGGCCAGGGCCCGACCGAGGTCCCGGCCCGACCGCCACGCGCTCTGCACCCGGGGCCGCCCGAACGCGTCGCCGGCCAGCCCGATCCCGTCGTCGTCCAGGTGGTACGTCCCGTCGCCGCCAGCGACCGGCTTGGCGTACGTCCAGCGGTGCACGTGGGTCAGCTCGGCCGGCTCGGGCAGGCCGAGCAGGTCGCGGACCGCCTCCTCGATGACCGGGGCAGCGGCGGTGGGCTGGAGCAGGTGACCGGCGGCGAACTCCGGGGTGGTGTGCGCGACCAGCACGGGTGCCCGGTCGCCGCGCCGGTCGCCGTCGTCGCAGACCAGGCCGAGCACCGGGTGACCGTTGACGAACGCGCCCGCGAAGTCGGGCCAGCGGCGGGCCGGGAAGCGCAGCACCCCGGCCAGCGCCGACGACCAGCGCTGCCCCGCCACCGCCCGGGTCGCCGCCGCGAGCGCCGGGTCGAGCAGCAACGCCGCCTGCGGGCCCGGCATGGCGAGCACCACCGCCTCGGCGGTCCGGCCGTCGACCCGGGGTCCCGGCTCGACCGTCATGACCAGCCGGTTGTGTGCCACGGTGAGATCCCGGGCCAGCTGCTCGACCAGTGAGCGCAGACCGCGCGGCGCCGCCCACCGGCACGGGCCGGGCACCGTCCGCCGCCCGTCCGGCCCGTACGCCACGAGGGTGTCGGTCCACTCCCGCACCAGCCCGGCGGCCTGCCACTCGGCGACCACCTGGGCGAAGTCGGGGTCGTCGACGGTGAGGTAGGCCGCGCCGAGGTCGGCGGGGCGGCCGTCGAAGCGTTTGCTGGCCATCCGTCCGCCGGTCACCCGGGCCCGTTCCCGCACCTCGACGGGGATGCCGGCCCGGGCCAGCTCGTTGGCGCACGCCACCCCGGCGATGCCCGCGCCGACCACCACCACACCCGTCCGGTCCGCCGTCACCCGATGATCGTATTCGGCCGCCGGCATGAAGAGCGGGAGACCCGGGTAGTGGTACACCTGTTCGAGGAAGAGGTGATCGTCATGGCCGACCGCGGCAACGGCGGCGCCGACCGGGTCAACCCGGAGGCCGCCATCAAGGATCCGGACGAGTGGGTCACCGGCGACGAGCCGCCGACCGCCGCCCAGGAGTCGTACCTGCACACCCTGGCCCGGGAGGCGGGCGAGGAGGTGCCCGACGGGCTGACCAAGGCGGAGGCGTCCCGCCGGATCGACGAGCTGCAGGCGGAGACCGGCCGGGGCCGGTGAGTCAGCGCGGGGGCAGGCGGTGCAGCTCGACCCGGTCGAGCCGGCCCGCCGCCACCCGCGCGGTGAGGTAGGTGGCGAACGGCTGGGCGCGCCGGTCGGTGGGCGAGCCGGGGTTGAGCAGCCGTAGGCCGCCCGGGGCCACGCTGTCCCACGGGATGTGCGAGTGACCGAAGACCAGCAGGTCGCGGTCCGGGAAGCGGGCCGCGCAGCGCTGCTCGCGCCCGGTCTTCGGCCCGGTCTCGTGCACCACCGCCACCCGCAGCCCGGCCAGCTCGACCTCGGCCACCTCGGGCAGCCGGGCGCGCAGCTCCGGCCCGTCGTTGTTGCCGTGGACGCCGACCAGCCGGCGGGCCCGCCGTTCCAGCGCGTCGAGCAGCGACACGTCCACCCAGTCGCCCGCGTGCAGCACCACGTCGGCGGCGTCGATCGCCGCCCAGACCGGGGCGGGGAGCTCCCGGGCGCGCTTCGGCAGGTGCGTGTCGGCGATGATGACCAGCTCCACCCGCCGATTCTCCCCCGGCGCGCCCCGGCCGGCCGGCTCAGGCGCCCTGGCCCTGGTTCTGCATCAGGCCACCGTCCATGAAGTACGTGGACCCGGTCACGTAGTCGGCGTCGTCGCTGGCCAGGAAGACCGCCACCTTGGCGATCTCCTCGGGCTTCGCGGCCCGCTTCCAGGGGATGCTCTGCACCTGCTCCTCCAGGTACTTCGGGTCGTCGATGGCCCGCTGGTTGAACGGGGTGAGCACCATGCCCGGTCCGATGTTGTTGACGTTCATGTGCATCGGCGCGACCTCCAGCGCGAGGCTCTTGGCGAACTCGAGCATCGCGCCCTTGCTGGTGTCGTAGTCGGCGCCGCCGGCCCGGGCCACCTCCTGGTGGATGGAGGTGATGTTGATGATCTTCCCGCCGCCGCCCTGGTCGCGCCGGTGGCGGACGAAGCGGCGGGAGCAGAAGAACGTGCCGTAGACGTTGGTGCGGATGCACCGGTCCCAGGTCTCGGTGTCCAGGTCGGCCACGGGGATGCCGGAGGCGTCCACCCCGGCGTCGTTCATCAGGATGTCCAACCGGTCGAACTCCGCCAGGGCCTCGTCGAACATCGCCTCGACCTGGTGTTCCACGCTGATGTCGCCCTGCACCACCACGGCCCGCCGGCCGGCCTTCTCGATCTCGGCCCGGGTGTGGTTCGCCCCGGCGTGGTCGTGCAGGTAGTGCACCACCACGTCGGCGCCCTCGCGGCCGAACTCGATGGCGGTGGCCTGGCCGATGCCCGAGTCGGATCCGGTGATCAGGGCGGTCCTGCCCGCCAGTCGTCCGGTCATCCGGGTGCTCCCTCCGTGATCGCCGTACCGGCCGGCACGGTCTGCCGGGCGGCGCCGCCGAGCCGTTCGGCGGCCTCGGTGAGGTGCCCGGCGGCGTTGATCAGGCCGATGTGCGAGAAGGCCTGCGGGAAGTTGCCGAGCTGCTCGCCGGTGGCCTGGTCGATCTGCTCGGCGTAGAGGCCGAGGTCGTTGGCCCGGGCGGCGAGCCGGGTGAAGAGCCGCTGGGCCCGATCCAGCTCGCCCGCCCGGGCCAGGCAGCCCACCAGCCAGAACGAGCAGATCACGAAGCCCGCCGGGTCGCCGTCCCAGCGCCGCAGCAGACCGTCGCGGGAGAGCCGGCGCTCCACCACGTCGACCGTCGCGCGCATCCGGGGGTCGTCGGCCGGCAGGAAACCGACCAGCGGCATGATCAGCACCGAGGCGTCCAGGTCGTCGGAGCCCAGGGCCCCGGTGTACGCCCCGACCCGCTCGTTCCAGCCCTGGGTCAGCACCAGCTCGCGCACCTCGTCCCGGGCCGCGGCCCAGCGAGCCACGTCCCCCGCGTCGCCGATCCGCGGTCCGAACCGGACGGCCCGGTCCAGCGCGGTCCAGCACTGCACCTTGGACGAGAGGTAGTGCCGCTCGGCGTCCCGGGCCTCCCACATGCCGGCGTCCGGCCGGCGCCAGTCGCGCACCGCCTGGTCGGCCAGGGCGTGCAGCAGGTGCCGGACGTCCGGCGACATCGGGTCGAGGTAGTGCCGCATCAGCCAGGCGGCGTCCAGGATCTCGCCGAGAACGTCGGTCTGCCGCTGCCGCCAGGCGTCGTTGCCGACGAGGACCGGCCGGCTGCCGGCGTACCCGGCGAGGTGGTCGAGGCGGTGCTCGGTGAGGTCCCGCTCGCCCTCGACGCCGTACATGATCGGTACTGGTTCGTCCTCGATCCGGCCCATCGCCCGGGAGACCCAGGCGAACTGCCGGTTCGCCTCGTCGGGGCAGGCGGCCAGCCAGAGCGCCTGCAGGGTCAGGCTGAAGTCGCGTACCCACACGTAGCGGTAGTCGTAGTTGCGGTCCCCGCCCGGCTCCTCGGGCAGCGAGGTGGTGGCGGCCGCGACGACCGCCCCGCTCGGCCCGTACGTCATGCCCTGCACCACCAGGGCGCTGCGGCGCACCTGGTCGCGGTAGAGCCCGTGGTATTCGTGCAGCCCGGCCCAGGACCGCCAGCCGGCCGCCGTCTCCGCCACCACCTGGTCGGCGTCGGGCAGCGCGGGCGGGCGTTCGTCGTAGGTCGGCGCGTATCCGAGGGTGAAGTGGTGGGCGCTGCCGGCACGGGCGGTGAACCGACCGGCGGCCATGCCGTCGCCGCAGGTCATCGGCACGTTCGCGCGCAGCTCCAGGTGGCAGGCGCCGGCGGTCGCCTCGATCACCCCGTCGGTCTGGGTCAGGTAGGCGCAGACCCGGCCGTACTCGAAGCGGGGCCGGTACTCCACCCGCATCGGCACCTCGCCGGAGAGCCCCTCGACGACCCGGGCGAGGACGCGCGGCGACCGTAGACCGATGTCGTGGCCGCGCGCGCCGGGCTCCAGGGCCAGCGCGTCGGTGACGGCCACGGCGCCGGTCGCGGTGGTGAAGACGGTACGCAGCACCAGCGAGTCGTCCAGGTAGGACCGTTCGCTGGTGTACCGCCCCTCGGGCCGGATGCTCCAGTGTCCGGCGCCGTCGTCGAGCAGCCGCCCGAAGACCGAGGGGCCGTCGAAGCGGGCCGGGCACCACCAGTTCACCGCGCCGTCGCGGTCGACCAGCGCCGCGCTGCGCCCGTCCGCGAGGAACCCGTGGTCGTTGATCCGTGGCACGGCGGTGTCTACCCGGCCCGCACCGCCCG
Organism: Micromonospora solifontis; assembly: GCF_003725545.1. Lineage (GTDB taxonomy): Bacteria > Actinomycetota > Actinomycetes > Mycobacteriales > Micromonosporaceae > Micromonospora > Micromonospora solifontis. The sequence continues at coordinate 27,334 of NZ_RJLN01000012.1, forward strand.
CATGCGCCACGCGCGGCCCGTGATCGGTGGTGCGGGGGGCGTTACCGCTCGACGGCGGCGGGAACGCGACGGGCTGACGAAGGAGGATGCTCATGACCAGACCCTCGACTCCGACCGCGGCCTGGCGACCCGGCATGCCGGGCGGCGACAACCTCCCGTCCGGCCCGGGCGGTCGTCCGGCCGCGCCGAGCGGGGACGGACACGGGCCGCAGGCGGGTCCGCCGACCGTCACGATCGGCTCGTACCCGGACTATCCGTCCGCGCAGCGCGTGGTGGACTACCTGGCCGACAACCGGTTCCCGGTGGAACGGACGGCGATCGTCGGCACGAACCTGACCCTGGTCGAGACGGTGATGGGCCGGATGACCACGGGCCGGGCCGCCCTGGTGGGCGCGGGTACCGGCGCGTGGTTCGGCCTGTTCATCGGGTTGCTCTTCGGCATCTTCACCGTCGGCAACTGGGTCGCCGTGATCGTGGCCGGCCTGGTGATCGGCGCCATCTGGGGTGCCGTGTTCGGGGCGGTGGCGCACGCGATGAGCGGTGGCCAGCGCGACTTCACCTCGGCCAGTTCGCTGCGGGCCAGCCAGTACGCGGTCACCGTGGAGGCGGACGTGGCGGAGCAGGCCCGCCAGTTGCTGGGCCGGATGCACCTGACCCCGACCGGCGCGACGGCCCGCTGACCGGTCCCTGCTCGACGCCCCGGCGCCCGTCGCGCCGGGGCGTCGCCGCTTCAGTGGTACGCCAGCTCGCCGGCCCGGATCGGCACGTCCACCCGGTTCTCCGGCGGGGCCAGCGGGCAGGCCCAGCGGTCGTCGTACGCGCAGCTGGGGTTGTAGAGGTAGTTGGCGTCGAGCCGGACCCGGCGGCCGGGCAGCACGGTCAGCCCTCGCCCGAACGTGCCCTTCACGGTGTCGGTGAGGTAGCGCCCCCCGCCGTAGCTGCCGGCGCCGCAGGTGGCGTCGCGCACCGGCAGGAAGAGCCCGCCGCCGTACGCCTCGATCCACCAGAGCGCGAGCGGGCCCCAGGGAGTCTCCGCCACCGCCACCCGGCGGTACCCGACGACCCCGTCGGGGCCGCCGGTGTCGATGCTCTCGGTGCCGGAGGCGGGGCGCAGCGGCGCCTCGACCACGGCCGCCGGGTCCGGCGGGTACCAGCGCAGCCCGGTGAACCCGGGCCGGTCGGCGGCCGGCAGCGGGCTGGCGGGGTGGGTGCGGAACAGGTCGTCCCGCGCCGCCCGGAACCCGGCCAGGTCGAGATCCGACAGGTACAGCCGGGCGACCTGTTCCCGCCAGTCGAGGACGTCGAGATCATCCATTCCCCGACCCTAGCCACCGCCGTCCCCGGGCCGCGCCCCGGCAGCCGGCCCGGCCGGCAATTGGCGGCTCGCCGACGAACGGAGCAGGGGCCCGACCGGCAACAGTCCCTCGCTCCCTTTGCTCTGCTTCAACCCGCGCAACAGTCAGCGGCCATTGGTGTTGCGTGCGTTGAAGCAGAGCAAAGGCGACTGGGACAGGTCCGGCTCCCGACGAGAGGGGGTGCAACCGGGCCCGACGACAAACGGCGCCGGGCCGGCGCGGCGCGGGGCCGGCGCGGCGCGGCAGCCTGCCGCGGCGAAGCTGGCACGAGAGGCGAAAGCGGGACGGGAGCGGTGCGGGCCGGCTGTCAGGGGTCGGTGGCGAGCCGGGCGTGCAGGTGCTCGTCGTGTCGGCGCCCGTCGCCGTAGCGGTGGGATTCCCGCAGGACACCCTCCAGCCGGTACCCGGAGCGCTCGGCGACGCGGCAGGACGCCTCGTTGTCCACCGCGTGCCACAGCTGGACCCGGTGCAGGCCCAGCTCGCCGAAGCCCCAGGCGGTGAGCGCGGTGACCGCCCGGGATGCGACGCCCCGCCCCCGGGCTGCGGCGGCCGTCCAGTAGCCGATCGCGGCGTCGCCGTCCTGGATCTGGTGCAGCGACGCACCGCCCAGCAGCCTGCCGTCGGCGGCGTCGGTGAGGGCGAGGGAGACGTGGGTGCCGGAGCTCCAGTCGGCGCGGCGGCGCACCCAGGCCCGGGCCTGCGGCAGGTCGGTCACCCCCTGCGCGTTCCAGCGGGCGATCTCGGGGTCGGCCAGCTCCACCAGCACGACCGCGGCATCCTCGTCCCGCCAGGGACGCAGCACCAGGCCAGGCGCCGTCAGCTCGAGGTTGTCCACGCGCCGCAGTCTGCCACGCTCACAGCTTCAGATTTCAAAATCCCCGCCAGCAACCACGGATGTCGCCCCGCTCACATGGGTGGAAGGAGGCTTGTTTAAATTTTAAGTAGTGCTAGTCTTCTGGGCATGACGGAGAGCCTGGACAGCGAGCGGATGGCCTGCTGGCGCGCGTACATCGAGTCCAGCCAGCGGCTCTTCACGCAGCTGGAGGACGACCTGCGCACGGACAGCGAGCTGAGCTTCGCCGACTACCACGTGCTGGTGCTGCTCTCCGAGGCACCGGGGCAGCGGCTGCGAATGGGCGAGCTGGCCGGGCGGCTGGTCTTCTCGCCGAGCCGGCTGACGTACCAGATCTCCTCGATGCAGAAGCGGGGTCTGGTCGCCCGCCAGTCCTGCCCGGACGACCGCCGCGGCAGCGAGGCCGTGCTGACCGCCGCCGGCCTGCTGGCGCTGCGCGAGGCCGCGCCGCACCACCTGCGCTCCGTGCGCACCCACCTGATGGACGACCTCGACGACGTCGAGGTCGCCTGCCTCACCCGGGTCTTCGAGCGGCTCGGCCGGCGCCTGCGCGCCGACCCCGACGCGTCGTCCACCCCGGCCGACAAGTAAGGAGCCCGAGATGCCCGCGATCACCGTTGACGACGTCCTCGTCCTGCCCCGCCTGCCGCGGCTGGACGAGTCCACCACCACGTTCCGGCCGGTCCGCCGGCTGACCACCGCGCCGAGCGGCTACGAGGGTGAGGGGTTCCCGGTCCGCCGGGCCTTCGCCGGCGTGCCGCTGACCGAGCTGGACCCGTTCATCCACCTCGACCAGATGGGCGAGGTCGACTACGCCCCGGGCGAGCCGAAGGGCACCCCGTGGCACCCGCACCGCGGCTTCGAGACGGTGACCTACATGATCGACGGGATCATGGACCACCAGGACTCGCAGGGCGGCGGCGGCACCATCACCGACGGCGACACGCAGTGGATGACGGCCGGCAGCGGCCTGCTGCACATCGAGGCGCCGCCGGAGCACCTGGTGATGAGCGGCGGCCTCTTCCACGGCCTCCAGCTCTGGGTCAACCTGCCGAAGGTGGCGAAGATGATCGCGCCGCGCTACCAGGACATCCGGGGCCGTGAGTCCGCGCTGCTCACCACGCCCGACGGCGGCGCGCTGGTCCGCGTGATCGCCGGGGAGATCGCCGGGCACCGTGGCCCGGGCTCGACCCACACCCCCATCACGATCGCGCACGTCACGCTGCAGCCGGGGGCGGAGCTGAGCCTGCCCTGGCGGCCGGACTTCAACGCGCTGGTCTACGTGCTGGCCGGACGGGGCACCGTGGGCACCGACCGCCGGCCGATCAAGCTCGGCCAGCTCGCCGTGCACGGCCCCGGCGACGCGCTGCGGGTGACCGCCGACCCGAAGCAGGACGGCAACACCCCGGCGCTGGAGCTGTACCTGATGGGCGGGCAGCCGATCCGGGAGCCGGTGGCGCACTACGGCCCGTTCGTGATGAACACCCGGGCCGAGCTGATCCAGGCGGTCGAGGACTACCAGGCCGGCCGGCTGGGCGTGATCCCGGCCGAGCGCCTGCCGCACACCGGCGGCGAGGGCGCGCACCCCTGAGCACGCGGAGCGCGGGCGTCCCGGCACCGGCCGGGGCGCCCGCCGGCGGTTCAGGAGACGGCGAAGATGCCGGCCACGCCGAGAATCACCATCACCAAGACCGCGACCAGCGCCCCCCGCTCGCTCTCGACCGCCTGCTCGCGGTACTCGGTCATGGTGTCTGTCGTCTCGGCGGGCATGGTGCGGCCTCCTCGGCTCTCGTACTCCAGGGGTGCGGTGGGGCCCTCGTCCGAGCTGCGCCGGCCTGGGGCGGTCGGCGTGCGGCTGCGTGCAGGGGGTCCTACCGTGAGGACGGTGTCGACCTCGGGAGGCTGGAACGTGACGATGCGGGACTGGTTCCTCACCGCACAGGAACGTGCCAACCCGGGCTCTGAATTACCCGTCTGGACGACGGGAAACCTCGCCGAGCCGTTGATTCACGGCGCCGCGTACTTCGACCGGCTGGTCGAGGAGGTGGCGGCGCTCAAGGCCGGCGACCATCTCTTCTTCACCGACTGGCGGGGCGACCCCGACCAGCGGATGCGCCCCGACGGCCCGACCGTGGTGCAGCTGTTCGCCCAGGCCGCCCAGCGCGGGGTGATCGTCAAGGGCCTGATCTGGCGCTCCCACCTCGACGCGCTCTCCTACAGCGAGGCGGAGAACCGCAGCCTCAGCGAGGCGCTCTGCGCGGCCGGCGCGGAGGTGCTGCTGGACCAGCGGGTCCGGCGCGGCGGCTCGCACCACCAGAAGCTGGTGGTGCTGCGCCACCCGGACGACCCGTCCCGCGACGTGGCGTTCGCCGGCGGGATCGACCTCTGCCACAGCCGCCGGGACGATGCCAGCCACCGCGGCGACCGGCAGGCGGTGGCCATGTCGCCGAAGTACGGACCGCACCCGCCGTGGCACGACGTCCAGCTCGCCCTGCGCGGCCCGGTGGTCGGCGCGCTGGACACCACGTTCCGGGAACGGTGGACCGACCCGATGCCGCTGGACTCGGAGAACCCGCTGGCCTACCTGCGGGACCGGCTGCGCGGCGCGGACCTGCACCCGGACCCGCTGCCGGACCAGCCGGCCGATCCCCCACCGTGCGGCCCGCACCAGGTCCAGGTGCTGCGCACCTACCCCGCGGTCCGGCCGCGCTACTCGTTCGCCCCGGACGGGGAACGGACGGTCGCCCGCGGCTACACCAAGGCGGTCCGCCGGGCCCGCCGGCTGATCTACCTGGAGGACCAGTACCTCTGGTCGACGGAGGTGGCCGACCTCTTCGCCCGGGCGCTGCGCGAGCATCCGGAGCTGCACCTCGTCGCGGTGGTGCCGCGCCACCCGGACGTGGACGGCCGGCTCGCGCTGCCGCCGAACCTGGTGGGCCGGGAGCAGGCCATCTCGCTGTGCCACCGGGCCGCCCCGGACCGGGTGCACGTCTTCGACGTGGAGAACCACGAGGGCACCCCGGTGTACGTGCATGCCAAGGTCTGCGTGGTCGACGACGTCTGGGCCAGCGTGGGCAGCGACAACTTCAACCGCCGCTCCTGGACGCACGACAGCGAGCTGTCCTGCGCGGTGCTGGACGAGACGCGGGACGAACGGGCGCCCGGTGACCCGGCCGGGCTCGGCGACGGCGCCCGGCGGTTCGCCCGGGAGCTGCGGCTACGGCTGTGGCGGGAGCACCTGGACCGCGATCCGGACGGCGGGGAGGACCACGACCTGCTCGACCCGACGGACGCGGTCGCGGCGGTCACCGGGGCGGCCGAGGCGCTGGAGCGCTGGCACGCGTCGGGGCGTACCGGGCCCCGGCCGCCGGGACGGTTGCGGCCGCACCGGCCGGAGCGGCTGCCCTGGCTGACCCGGCTCTGGGCGCTGCCGGCGTACCGGCTGGTCTACGACCCGGACGGCAGGCCGCTGCGGGCGCGGCGGGCGGGCACCTGGTGAACCGGCGCGGGCAGGTCGTCGACCGGCACCGGCTCGTCCAGCCGGTTCGGTCGGGCCGGATACGCGAACGACACCCGGGGCGAGTAGAAGCCCCAGCAGACGTGCAGCGGGTTGGCCGGGCGTAGCGCGTAGACCGGGTGGTCCGGGGCGAGGAACTCCACCGACTCGATCTCGAACGGCGACACCGGCTCGGCGACGTACGGATAGTCGGTGATCACGAGTTCGCCGTCGCGGGCGGTCAGGTAGCGGTGGTGCCCGTTGTGCGCCTCGGTGCCGGTGTGCCCGACCCGGCCCAGGACCCGGATGAGCGCGCGGCCGTCCGCCCGGGTCTCCGTGCTGAGCCGCCCGCCCCGCACCGCCACGACGGTCTCCCCCGGGGTCGCCGGGGCGCCGCGGGCGGCGGCGTACTGCCGGACGCGCAGGCTGGAGGCGAGGTAGTGGGTCCACCAGCCGCCCGGGGTCTCCCCGTCGGGCGCGTCCATGTCCTGCAGCGAGACCCCGAGGAAGGTGAGCGAGTACGGGCCGAAGCCGGAGGTCTGGCTCTCGTCGTCCACCACGTACTGGCAGAGGAAGACCTGACGGTCCGGGCGGGCGCGGAGGCCGGCCGGGACGAGCGCCGCGACCGCGTCGGGATCCGCCGGCAGCCAACTGAGCAGCAACGTCGGGGCGTTGACGACGAGTTGCGGGGCGGCGGGATCCAGCACGGTGCCTCCGTAGACGTTTACCCCAGGGACGCTACGGGCGGTCCTGTCAGCGGGACAACGACGGAAAGCCGACACTGCGCGCCGATTGTCGGGTTTCTCGTTGACCGGTCGGCCGCCCGTGGGGGCCGACCGGACGGCCGGGATGGACCCATCGGTGCGCCAACCCGGCATGACTTTTATGGCAGGTTGGCGGGCTTGATGCCTGAACGCGGCTTAAGTACATCGTACTTTCGGCTAGATTTCCCAGAGCCGATCGGGTTAAGGTGACTTCCGAACGGACCACGCGAAGCTACACCGAAGCGTCACGTCTTTTTCCGCGGACGAGGTGCAGGGAGGACCACCCATGACCGCGAAGACCTTGATCGAGCAGGCGGCCGACGCGCCGTCCACCTCCGCGAAGCTCGACCCGCGGGCGCTCACCGACAGCGCCGCCGACCTGCTCCACGCGATGGCCGCCCTGCCCGCCAACCACCCGTCGCGCGCCGCGCTGCGGGACAAGGCGATCGAGGCCTGGCTGCCGCTCGCCAACCACCTCGCCCACCGCTACAGCGGCCGGGGCGAGCCCACCGACGACCTGGCCCAGACGGCCGCGGTCGGCCTCATCAAGGCGATCGACAAGTTCGACCCCTCCCGGGGGGTGGACTTCGCCGGGTACGCCATCCCGACCATCATCGGCGAGCTCAAGCGGCACTTCCGCGACCGCACCTGGGACATCCGGGTGCCGCGTCGCCTCCAGGAGCTGCGGCTGGCGATCTCCGACGCCAACAGCACCCTGCTGCAGACCCTCGGCCGGTCGCCGACGGTCGCCGACATCGCCGCCCACCTGAACCTCACCGAGGAAGAGGTCCTGGAAGGGCTGGAGGGCGCCCGCGCCTACAACGCGGTGTCGCTGTCCACGCCGACCGGGGACGGCGAGCGGGCGACCGAGCTGGGCGACATGCTCGGCGGCGAGGACGCCGAGTTCGAGCTGGCCGAGCTGCGGGTGGCGCTGGGCCCCGCGCTCGCCACGCTGGACGAGCGCGAGCAGCGGATCCTCACGCTGCGCTTCTACGGCAACCTGACCCAGTCGCAGATCGCCGAGCAGATCGGCGTCTCGCAGATGCACGTGTCCCGGCTGCTGGCCCGGGCCCTGACGAAGCTGCGCGGGCAGCTCGACGGAACGTACTAGGGGGTGGAGGCGGTGGCCGGGTCGGCGGGCCCGGCCACCGTCGTGTCCACGCGGGCCCGGCCGGTGGTTCACCGGCCGGGCCGTTCCGGCTCAGCGCGGCACCTTCGGGTTCAGCGCAGCACCAGCAGATCCAGCACGTCGACCACCGGGACGCCGGGCGTCCGCCGCGCCGCGGCCCGCAGCCGGCGTACGCCCCGGTCGTAGTCGGCGTCGTCGAGCAGCGTGAGCGGGGTGTGCGCCGCCCGGCGCAGCCCGTCCGCCGCGTCCCGCAGCGACCGGGCGCTGACCTGCGGCACCGGCGTCAGCGCCACGGGGGCGAAACCGGCCGGCTCAAACGCCGCGCAGACCTCGGCCACCGAGGGGTAGCCGTCGAGCACCCGCACCGCCTCGGGGAACCAGCGGAACAGCGTGACGCCGGCGCTCCGCCCGGCGAAGACCGACCGGATCAGCACCGGCGCGCCGGGCCGCAGCACGCGCCGCAGCTCGGCGGCGACCGACGGCAGGTCCGGCAGGTGGTGCACCACCGTGGAGAGCCAGGCGCCGTCCACCGTGGCCGCCGCGAGGGGCAGGGCCTCCGCCCGGCCGGCCACCATCCCCGGGTACGCCGAGCGGGCCCGCATGGCCGCCGCCGGCTCCACCGCCACCACCCGCACGTCGTACCAGGACCGGAAGGCGGCCGCCCAGGCGCCCGTGCCGGCCCCGAGGTCGAGCACCCGGGCACCGGGCCGGACCGGCAGGTGCCGGGCCACGGCGGCCCGCCAGCTCGCCAGCCCCTCGGCGGGCAGGTGCCGGGTCGCCACGAAGGCGGCGGCGGCCGGGTCGTCGTACGCCATCATCGCCATTGCGTCACTCTCCGCCACCCAATGGTCACGGTCAATGTGAGAAGCGGAACAGGGGCTCGCCGGCCGCGCCGGGGCGCGGGTGCGAGAGTGGGTCCGTGCTCTCCGACGTACCCCTCGACCTGCCGGTCCGGCCGGTGCTGCCGGCGCTGGTCGGGGCGCTGCGCACCGCCGGCACGGCGGTCCTGGTGGCGCCGCCCGGCACCGGCAAGACCACCCTCGCCCCGCTCGCGGTGGCCGACGAGGTGGGCGGCCGGGTGGTGATCGCGCAGCCCCGGCGGGTGGCCGCCCGGGCCGCCGCCCGCCGGATGGCCACCCTGCTCGGCGAGCGGGTCGGGGGCCGGGTGGGTTACGCCGTGCGCGGCGAGCGGCGGATCGGCCCGGACACCCGGGTCGAGGTGGTCACCACCGGGCTGCTGGTCCGGCGGCTGCACCACGACCCGGAGCTGCCCGGGGTGGGCGCGGTGCTGCTGGACGAGTGCCACGAGCGGCAGCTCGACGCCGACCTGGCGCTCGCCTTCGCCGTGGAGGCCCGCGGCGCGCTGCGGCCGGACCTCTGGCTGCTGGCCATGTCGGCCACCCCGCAGGCGGACCGGTTCGCCGCGCTGCTCGGCGGGGCGGCCGGACCCGCGCCGGTGGTCCGCGCGGAGGCGGCCCTGCACCCGGTGACCCGGATCTGGACGCCACCGCCCCGGCCGGTCGCCGCGCCCGGTCCCGGCCGGGTCGACCCGGCGCTGCTCGACCACGTGGCGGCCACCGTCCGGCGGGCGCTGCGCGAGCGGGACGGGGACGTGCTGGTCTTCCTGCCCGGGGCCGGCGAGATCGGCGCGGTCGCCGGCCGGCTGGCCGACCTGTCCGGCGCCGTCGCCGTGCTGCCGCTGCACGGCCGGCTGCCCGGCGCGGCCCAGGACGCCGCCCTGCGCCCGCAGGCCGACCGCCGGCGGGTGGTGCTGGCGACCTCGGTGGCGGAGAGCAGCCTGACCGTGCCCGGGGTCCGGGTGGTGGTCGACGCCGGGCTGAGCCGGGTGGCCCGGACCGACCTGGCCCGAGGGCTCGGCGCGCTGGTCACCGTGCCGGTGTCCCGGGCGGCGGCCACCCAGCGCGCGGGCCGGGCCGGCCGGGAGGCCCCCGGCGCGGTCTACCGGTGCTGGTCGGAGGCGACCCACGCCCGGCTCGCCCCGCAGCCGGAGCCGGAGATCGCCACCGCCGACCTGACCGGGTTCGCCCTGGAGCTGGCCGCCTGGGGCGACCCGGACGGCAGCGGGCTGGCGCTGCCCGATCCACCGCCGCCGGCCGCCCTCGCGGTCGCCCGGGAGACCCTCACCACGCTCGGCGCGGTGGACCGGGACGGGCGGATCACCACACGCGGTCGGGCCGTCGCGGCCGCCGGCACCCACCCCCGGCTGGCCCGGGCGCTGCTGGACGGCGCGCGGCGGGTCGGCGCCGACCGGGCCGCCGAGGTGGTCGCCCTGCTCGCCGAGGAGACGCTCGGCGGGGCCGGCGACGACCTCACCGCCCTCTGGCGCCGCCTCCGCACCGCCACCGACCCGGCCGCCACGGCCCGCTGGCGCGCCGAGGTCCGCCGCCTCCGCGCCGCCCTCCCCACCACCCGCCCCGGTGCCCGCGATCTTGCCGTTGCTGCCCCCGCACAAGGGACGGATGCCGCAGAACGTGGACCCGAAGCGCGAGATCGCGGGACGGACCTGCCGGACGATCTCGCCGCGGGGTTGCTGGTGGGGTTGGCGTACCCGGAAAGGCTGGCGCGGGCGCGGCGGGCGGGTGGGTCCGCGTACCTGATGGCTGGTGGAACCGCGGCGGAGGTGGCGGCGGGGTCGGGGCTGGCCGGGTCGGCGTGGCTGGCGGTCGCGGTGGCCGACCGGTCTCCCGGCGCGCCGGCCGCCCGGGTGCGGCTGGCCACGCCGGTGGACGAGGCGACCGCGCGGGAGGCCGGCGGGCCGCTGCTGCGCACCGACCGCGAGGTCGGCTGGTCCGGCGACGACGTGGTGGCCCGGGAGGTGGTCCGGCTCGGCGCGATCGTGCTGGTCGACCGGCCGCTCGCCGCACCGGACCCGGCCCGGCTCGCCGAGGCCGTGCTGGCCGGCTTGCGCCGGGGTGGGCTGGAGCTGCTGACCTGGACGCCGGCGGCGATCGCAGTGCGCCAGCGGCTGGCCTTCTGCCGGCAGGCGCTCGGCGACGACTGGCCGGACGTCGCCGATCCCGCGCTGCTCGACGCCGCGCCCACCTGGCTGGGCCCGGAGCTGGGCCGCGCCCGCCGGCGCGCCGACCTGGCCCGGATCGACGTGGCGGCGGCGCTGCGCCGGCTGCTCGACTGGCGGCAGGCGGCCCGGCTGGACGAGCTGGCGCCGGAGCGGCTGCCGGTGCCCAGCGGCTCCCGGGTCCGGGTGGACTACGCCGACCCGGCCGCCCCGGTGCTGGCGGTCAAACTCCAGGAGACCTTCGGCTGGCGGGACGCCCCGCGGATCGCCGACGGCCGGGTGCCGGTGCTGCTGCACCTGCTCTCCCCCGCCGGCCGGCCGGTGGCGGTCACCGCCGACCTGGCCTCGTTCTGGCGTACGGGCTATCCGCAGGTGCGGGCCGAGCTGCGGGGACGCTATCCCCGGCATCCCTGGCCGGAGGACCCGACCACCGCCGAGCCCACCCGGCACGCCACCCCGCGCCGGCGCTGACTCACCCTTCGTCCACCACGTCGGCGATCAGCACGGTCACGTTGTCCGGGCCGCCGGCCCGCAGCGCCAGGTCGATGAGCTTGGCCGCGCACGCCTCCCGGTCGGGGTACTCGCCGAGCACCTCGGCCAGGGTGTCCGCGCGGACCACGTTGGAGAGGCCGTCGCTGCACAGCAGCCAGCGGTCGCCCGCCCGGGGCACCATCGTCGCGTACGCCGGGGAGACCTCGTCGCCCTGCAACGCCTGGGTGACCACCGCGCGGCGGGGGTGGCTGCTCGCCTGCTCGGCGGTGATCACACCCTGGTCGACCAGCATCTGCACGAACGTGTCGTCGCGGGTGACCTGCTTCAGCACGCCCTCCCGGAACAGGTAGGCCCGGGAGTCGCCGACGTGGGCCAGGGCCAGGCAGCTGCCGGTGCGGGCGAACAGCAGCCCGGTCAGGGTGGTGCCCATGCCCTGGCGTTCCGGGTCCTCCTCGACGGCCCGCCGGATCCGCGCGGTGGCCAGCTCGATGCCGCTCTGCAGGGCGGCCACCAGCGCGTCCTCGGGGGTCTCCACGTCGAGTGGGGCCACCGCGTCGATGGCGATCCGGCTGGCCAGATCACCGGCCGCCATGCCGCCCATGCCGTCGGCGACGGCGACGAGCCAGCTGCCGGCGTGGAGCGCGTCCTGGTTCCCGCTGCGGATCAGCCCTCGGTCGCTCGCCCCCACGGAACGAAGCTTCAGGGTCATGGGAGGCAGCCTGCCAGGCGAAGGCATCAGTTGTCTCTAGGAGATCAGGACGATGCCGCGTGGCGCGGCGAATCTCACTGTCGAGCCGGGGCGCGGCGGATCGGACCGGATCGATTGACAGCCGGGGAACGCGCTGGAAACATCTGGCTGGAATTGGGAGCGCTCCCAGCCCCCGAGCACGCCGCCACCACACCCCCACACGGAAGGACCCTCCGTGACCCCATCCCGACGCCGCCTCACGGCGCTCGCCGCGGCCACCACCCTGGTGCTGACCGGCGCCAGCACCGGCGTGGCGCACGCCGAGGTGCCCCCGGACGCCCCGGAGCAGCTGCGCAACGGCGACTTCAGCGACGGCACCGCCCCCTGGTTCTCCTACGGCACCGGGGCGCTCGGCGTCACCGACGGCCAACTCTGCACCACCGTCCCCGGCGGCCTGGCCAACCCGTGGGACGCCGGCATCGGCCAGGACGCGGTGCCGCTGATCGCCGGCGCCGAGTACGAACTGGCCTTCGACGTCTCCGCCACCCCCGGGGCGGCCGTCAAGGCGGTGCTCCAGCTCGGCAGCGCCCCCTACACCACGTACGCCAGCGTCGACGCCACCGCCACCGGCACCGCCGCGCACGTCACGAAGACGTTCACCGCCCCGGCCGACAACCCGGGCGCGCAGCTGATCTTCCAGGTCGGCGGCAGCCCCGAGGCGCAGACCTTCTGCCTGGACAACGTCTCGCTGCGCGGCGGCGAGGCGGCCCCGCCGTACGAGCCGGACACCGGGCCCCGGGTGCGGGTCAACCAGGTCGGCTACCTGCCCGGCGGCCCGAAGAACGGCACCGTGGTCACCGCGGCCACCGACCCGCTGCCCTGGCAGCTGAAGTCGGCCGCCGGCACGGTGGTGGCCGACGGCGAGACCACCCCGCGCGGGGTCGACCCCGCCTCGGGGCAAAACGTGCAGACCGTGGACTTCTCCGCCTGGCGCACCCCGGGCACCGGCTACACCCTGACCGTCGACGGCGAGACCAGCCACCCGTTCGACATCTCCGGCACCCTCTACCAGCGGCTGCGCGCCGACTCGCTGCAGTTCTTCTACGCCCAGCGCAGCGGCACGGCGATCGACGGCGACCTGCTCGGCGCGGCGTACGCCCGCCCGGCCGGCCACCTCGGCGTGGCACCCAACCAGGGCGACACCGACGTGCCGTGCCAGCCGGACGTCTGCGACTACCGGCTGGACGTGCGCGGCGGCTGGTACGACGCCGGCGACCACGGCAAGTACGTGGTCAACGGCGGCATCGCCACCTACCAGCTGCTGAACGCGTTCGAGCGGACCAAGACCGCGGAGACCGCCGGTGGCGGGGCGGCGCTCGGCGACGCCACCCTGCGGGTGCCCGAGCGGGGCAACAAGGTCCCGGACATCCTCGACGAGGCCCGCTGGGAGCTGGAGTTCCTGCTGCGCATGCAGGTGCCGGCCGGCCAGCCCCTCGCCGGGATGGCCCACCACAAGATCCACGACAAGAACTGGACCGGCCTGCCGCTGGCCCCGCAGGACGACCCGCAGCCGCGCGAGCTGCACCCGCCGTCCACCGCCGCCACCCTCAACCTGGCCGCCGTCGCGGCCCAGTGCGCCCGCCTGTTCGCCCCCTACGACGCCGCTTTCGCGGCCCGCTGCGGAGCCGCCGCGAAGACCGCGTACGCGGCGGCCAAGGCGCACCCGGCGGTCTACGCCAGCGCGGCCGACGGCAACGGCGGTGGCGCGTACGAGGACTCGAACGTCACCGACGAGTTCTACTGGGCGGCGGTCGAGTTGTGGCTGACCACCGGGGACCAGGCGTACCTGACCGACCTGACCGCCTCGCCGCTGCACACCGCCGACGTCTTCGACGCGGGGGGCGCGTTCGGCTGGCAGAGCGTGGCCGCGCTGGGCCGGCTCGACCTGGCCACCGTGCCCAACGCCCTGCCGGCCGCCGAGCGGACCCGGATCCGGGCCTCGGTGACCGCCGCCGCCGACCGCTACCTGGCCACCCTGCGCGACCAGGCTTACGGGCTGCCGCTGCCCGGCATCGCCGGCGCGTACGTCTGGGGCAGCAACAGCAACATCGTCAACAACGCGGTCGTGCTGGCCACCGCGTTCGACCTCACCCGGGACGCGAAGTACCGGAACGGGGCGGTGCAGACCGCCGACTACCTGCTCGGCCGCAACGCGCTGAACATGTCGTACGTGACCGGCTGGGGCGAGCAGCACGCGCGCAACCAGCACAGCCGGATCTTCGCCCACCAGCTGAACCCGGACCTGCCGAACCCGCCGGCCGGCTCCCTGGCGGGCGGTGCGAACGCCGGCATCCAGGACCCGTTCGCGGCCAACCTGCTCGCCGGCTGCGCGCCGATGTTCTGCTACGTCGACGACATCAACTCGTACTCGACCAACGAGATCGCGATCAACTGGAACTCGGCGCTGGCCTGGCTGGCGTCCTTCCTCGCCGACCAGGGTGCGGCGGCGGCGGTGCCGGCCCCGACCTGCGCCGTCACGTACACCACCCACGGCAGCTGGTCGGGTGGCTTCACCACCCAGGTCACCGTGCGCAACACCGGTACGGCGGCGGTCAACGGCTGGAACGTGCGCTGGGCGTTCACCGGTGACCAGAAGGTGGACACCTACTGGCTGGCGAAGATCAGCCAGTCCGGGGCGACGGTCACCGCGAAGAACGAGTCGTACAACGCGACGATCGCGCCGGGCGCGTCGATCACCTTCGGCCTGAACGGGTTGACGGCCGGTGGCCCCAACCCCAACCCGACCCTCGTCACCCTCAACGGAACCCCCTGCACCGTCTCCTGACGCCTCCCGCGAGCGGCGCTGGGATCGGCGCAGTTTCCCGGAAATAGTGGCCTTCCGGTCTTGGAAGGCCACTATTTCCGTGGAAGAGGCCCCTCGAGTACGTCAGCGGGCGCGGCGCACCCCGGTACGGTCCCGGGGTGGCGTACCTCTTCCTGCTGGGGGCGATCACCGCCGAGGTGATCGGGACCAGCCTGCTCAAGGCGACCGACGGCTTCACCCGGCTCTGGCCCACGCTCGGCGTGGCGGTCGCCTACCTGTCGTCGTTCGGGCTGCTCTCCCTGACCGTCAAGGACATCCCGGTCGGGGTGGCGTACGCGATCTGGTCCGGGCTGGGCACCGCCGCGATCATGGCGATCGGCGCGGCCTTCCTCGGCGAACCGATCAGCGTCGCCAAGGTGGTCGGCGCCGGCCTGGTGATCGCCGGGGTGGTGGTGCTCAACCTCGGCGGCGCCCACTGATCCCGACGAAACCCGGTGGACGCACGCCGGGCGCGTGGGCGATGGTGGCGGCCATGGACGGCGGCGGACTGTCCGGCGCGGAGCGCCGGGTGTGGGCGGCCTTACCGGCGGGCACCCGCGCCGCGCTGGCCGGCCTGCCTGCGGCGGACCTGCGCACGCTGCTGCTGACGGTGGCCCGGGACCGCGCCGCGACCGTCCAGCCGGCGGACGTGCTGCGGCGCTGGCGCGAGGACCGTTTCGTCCGTCCGTCCGACGTCGACCCCCGCGCGCTGGCCCGGGTGGAGGCGCGGCTGTGGGAGCTGCTGCCCGCCGACGTGGCGGGCGTGGAGCTGTCCCCCGTCGCCCCGCTCGGCACGTGTACCGCGGTCGCGCCGGTCAGCCAGCACCGGATCGTCACCACGATGCGCGGCACCGAGGTGGTGAGCGACCCGACGAACACCCTGGCCGTCGAGGCGGCGGTGCGCCGGCGGCGCGGCGACGAGGTGCACCTGGCCGCCGTGCACCGGGTGCTGCGGGCGCAGGACTTCGGGCCGGGCACGTCGGCGCACTTCCGCCTCTTCACGCTGGTCTCCAGCGCCCGGGACGCCGGGTCGGGACGGACCGAGGCACGCCTGCTCGTCCGGCACCTGGCCTGGTGGCACCGGGTGCTCGCCGACCTGGCGGCGTCGGCCTGGCCCCGGCTGCACGTCACGGTCCTCGACCGGGTCGTGGGTGAACGGCTCGCGGACACGGTCCGGCCGGCCCTCACCGCCGAGGGGATCACGGTGCACGACGAGCCGGAGCGGCAACGCGGGCGCGGCTACTACACGGGGGCGGCAGTGCGCCTCACCCTTCACGCCGGCAGCCTGGAGATCGGCGACGGCGGCGGCACCGACTGGACGGCCCGGCTGCTGGGTGACGCGAAGGAACGCTGCCTGGTCTCCTGTCTGGCGACCGAACGCCTGGTCACCGGGGTGAACGGATGAGCCTCCACGCCGCCGCGCGACGGGGTGCTCGATCCGGGAAGTAGTGGCCTCCTCATCCGGCGGAGGCCACTACCGCCACGATCGAGCGTGATCTTCGCCGCCGACCGGGTCCGCTGCGCCACGGGTGCCGAGCGGCGTTCCGGGCGTACCCTGCACCGGTGGTCCTCACCCTGCCGCCCGGCGACTTCCGCGCGTACCTGTTCGACTGCGACGGCACCATCGTCGACTCGATGCCCCTGCACCACCGCGCCTGGTGCGCGGTGCTGGACGAGTGGGGCTGCGAGTTCCCCGAGGAGCTGTTCTACGCCTGGGGCGGGCGGCCCGTCGCCGACATCGTCGCCGACCTCAACGAACGCCAGGGGCTGGCCATGCCCGTGGAACTGGTGATGCGCCGCCAGGAGGAGCACTACCAGCGCGGGCTGCCCGAGGTGACCGCCGTGCCGGAGGTGCTCGCGCACATCGAGGACGCCCACGGTCGGCTGCCGTTCGCGGTCGTCTCCGGCGGCAGCCGCGAATCGGTCACCGTCTCGCTCAGCGCGCTCGGCCTGCTCGACCGGTTCGAGACGCTGGTCTGCGCCGGGGACTACACCCGGCCCAAGCCCGACCCGGAGGGCTACCTGCTCGCCGCCCGGCGCCTCGGCGTCGCCCCGGCCGACTGCCTCGTCTTCGAGGACACCGACCTCGGCGTGCAGGCGGCGACGGCGGCGGGCATGGCGGCGGTACGCGTACCGCAACCCTGGCAGCGGGCCGAAGTGTGACGGGGGTCGCCGCCATCGGGTGACCCGCCCGGCCCGCGCCTGCCTAGGGTCGGTGGCATGGCCGTCGACGGGGACGCCGCGACCCGGCGCGGGTGGCGCCGGCTGCTCGACGCGTCGCCGATCCCGCCGCCCGGCCGGCTGCGCACCCTGTCGCTGGCCACCCTGGCCAACACGGTCGGCTCCGGGCTCTGGCTGGCCGGCGCGGCGCTCTACCTGACCCGGGACGTCGGCCTCTCCCCCGCCTCGGTCGGCGCGGGGCTCACCGTCGCCGGGCTGGTCGGGCTCACCGCGAGCGTGCCGCTCGGCGCGCTGGCCGACCGGCGGGACCCGCGTACGCTGCGCGCCGCCCTTCAGGTGGGCCAGGCGGCCGTGGCGGCGGCGTACCTGCTGGTCGGCTCGTTCCCGGTGTTCCTCGCGGTGGCGGTGCTGGACGCGCTGCTCACCTCCGGCAACCTGGCGGTCCGCGCCGCGCTGGTCGCCGCCGTGGCGGGCCCGCGGGGCCGGGTGCACGCCTTCGCCACGCTGCGGGCGGTGGCCAACCTGGGCATCGCGGTCGGCGCGGCGCTGGCCGGGATCGCGCTGGCCGTGGACACCCACCTCGCGTACCAGGTGCTGGTGGTCGGGAACGCCGCCACCTACCTGCTCTCGGCGGCGCTGCTGCTGCGGCTGCCGGCCGGTCCGCCGGCGCGGCGCGACCCGGCCGCCCGGCCACGACGGGCGGGCGCGCTGCGCGACGGACGCTTCCTCGCGGTCAGCGGGGCGTCCGCGGTGCTGACCCTGCACCTGACGACCCTCACCCTCGTGGTGCCGCTGTGGACGGTGACCCGGGCCGGCGCGCCGCCGCCGGTGGTCTCGGCGGTGCTGCTGACCAACACGGTGCTCACCGTGCTGCTGGCGGTACGGCTCAGCCGGGGCGCGGACACCGCCGCCCCGGCCGCCCGGAAGCTGCGCCGGGCCGGTCTGGTGCTGGCGGCGGCGACCCCGCTCTACGCGGTCACCGCCGGCCTGCCCACCGTCGCGGCGGTCACGCTGCTGCTGCTCGCCACGGCGGTCTGGACACTCGGCGACCTGTGGCACGGCGCCGCCGCGGCGGGCCTCGCCTACGACCTGGCCCCACCGGCGGCGCTCGGCGCGTACCAGGGGGCGGACGGCCTGCTCGCCGGCCTGGCCCGCGCGGTCGGACCGGCGCTGCTCACCCTGCTGGTGCTGGACGGCGGGGTGCCCGGCTGGCTGGTGCTCGGCGCGCTGTTCGCGGTGGTCGGCCTGGCCGCCCCGGCGCTGACCCGGTGGGCGCTGGCCAACCGCTCGGTCGACGAGCCGGCGGTGGCCGGCGACCGGCCGGCCGCCGCCGTGTAGCAGCATGACGGCATGACCGACCAGCAGACCCTCACCATCCGCCGGGGCGGCCCGGACGACGCCGGCACCGTGTTGCGGCTGCTCGACAGCGCCACCGCCTGGCTGGTGGCGCGGGGCCGGAGCTGTACGTGAACCTGCTGGTCACCGACCGGGCGTACGCCGGCCGCGGGATCGGCGCGCGGCTGCTGGCGTACGCGGCGGAGCTGGCCCGGGAGCGCGGCGTGGGGCTGCTGCGGGTGGACTGCTACCGCGGCGACGACCGGGCGCTGGTCCGCTTCTACGAGGGCTGCGGCTTCACCGCCACCGACCCGTTCACCGTCGAGCGGCCCGGGCGGGAGCCGTGGCCCGGCCAGGTCCTCGCCCGGCGGCTCATCTGACCGGTCAGCCGATCTCCTCGTCGACGAAGCACCAGCGCCAGGACTCCCCCGGCTGGATCGACCGCATCACCGCGTGCCCGGTGTTCTCGAAGTGCTTGCTGGCGTGCTGGTACGGCGACGAGTCGCAGCAGCCGACGTGCCCGCAGGTCAGGCACGAGCGCAGGTGCACCCAGTCGTCGTTGCCGACGGCGACGCAGTCCGGGCACTCGGTCGTGGTCACCGGCGTGACGTCGCCGGCCTCGGCCAGGTGCTGGCAGCTCATCCCTTGTCCTCCTGTCGCAGCAACGACTCCTCCAGGTCCAGGTCACGATAGGCGCGGACCAGCACCTCCTCCGGGATCCGCCCGGAGTCGCGGGCGGCCCGGAAGACCTCCCGCTCGGCGTCGATCATCTCCCGCCGCAGCCGACCGTACGCCTGGGAGGGGGTTTCCCGCTCGGCGCCACCGAGCCGTTCCCAGGCCAGGTTGGTGCGGCTCTGCACCAGGCCGCGCAGCCGCTCGACGACCGCGTCCGGCGCCCCCTCGGCCAGCTCCTCCAGGCGTTCCCGGGCCGCCCGGCTGGCCTGCTGCTGCACGGCGGCGGCGGAGAGCGCGTCCTGCACCGGGTCGTCCGGGGGCAGCTTGAGCGCGCGGGCCACCGCCGGCAGGGTGGCGCCCTGCGCGACGAGGGTCACCACGATCACCGCGAACGCCAGCCAGATGAACAGTTGCCGCGGGTACGCCCGGCCGTCGGCGAGGGTGAGCGGCAGGGCGAGCGCGGCGGCCAGGGTGACCACGCCGCGCATCCCGGCCCAGCCGATGACGAGCGGCGCCCGCACCGACGGCGCCGGGTCCCGCTGGCGGACGCGCGGCACCAGCCGGGCCAGGTAGGTGGCCGGGAAGAGCCAGACGAACCGGGTCAGCACGACGGCGGCCAGCACCGCGACGGTGATCCCGACCAGCCGGCCGAGCGGCTCGTCCAGGTCGCGGAGGACCTCGCGCAGTTGCAACCCGACCAGCAGGAAGACCAGCCCTTCCAGGAGGAACTGGATCAGCTTCCAGAAGGCGCTGGTCTGGAGCCGGGAGGCGGCGGACATCAGCAGCGGCTGCTTGTGGCCGATGCCCAGCCCGGTCACCACCACCGCGACCACCCCGGAGGCGTGGATCTCCTCGGCGGCGAACACCACCGCGAACGGCACGATCAGCGACAGCGCGTTGTCCAGCACCGCGTCGGTGGTCCGCTTGTGCAGGTAGCCGAAGACGACCACGCCGAGCAGGCCGACGAGGATGCCGCCGCCGGCGGCGACCACCACCTCGCGGGCCACGTCGCCGAACCCGACGTGCCCGCCGGTCGCGGTGGCCGCGGCGATCGCCACCCGCAGCAGCACCAGCGCGGTGGCGTCGTTGACCAGGCTCTCGCCCTCCAGGATGGTCACGATCCGCCGGGGCAGGCCGACCTTGCGGGCCACCGCGGTGGCGGCGACCGCGTCGGGCGGCGCCACCACCGCGCCCAGGGCCAGGCAGATCGCGTACGGCACGCCGGGCAGGAGCAGGTACAGCACGGTGCCGACCACGAACGCGGTGAAGATCACCAGCCCGACGGCGAGCAGCAGGATCGGCCGCAGGTTCAGCCGGAACGCCGGCACCGACGTCTTCAGGGCCGCCACGTAGAGCAGCGGGGGCAGGATGCCCACCAGCACCAGGTTCGGGTCCAGCCGCACGTGCGGGACGAACGGCAGGAAGGACAGGCCGAGGCCGAGCACCACCAGCAGGATCGGGGCGAGCAGGCCGAGCCGGCGGGCCAGGGCCGCGCCGAACGTGGCGATCGCGAGAAAGACCACGACCTCGAACAGAGCTTCCATGGGGTACGAGCCTAAGCGGCTCGCGTTTCCGGCGTGATCACCCCGCGCTGCGCAGCTTCGGCAGCACCTCCGCGCCGAACGTGTCGATGAAGGCCCGCTGCTCCTGCCCGACGTGGTGCAGCGCGATCTGGTCGAAGCCCAGCCCGACGTACTCCTCCAGCCAGCCGACGTGCCGGCCCGGATCGGCGGAGATGTTCACCACGGAGGCCACCTTCGCCATCGGCACGTCCGCGCTGACCCCGTCGAAGTGGTCGGTCAGCTCCAGGTCCCAGCACACCGGCGGGGCGAAGACGTTGCTGCGCCACTGGTCGTACGCGATCGCCTCGGCCTCGGCCTGCTCGGGCGCCCAACTGACGTGCACCTGCAGGTGCAGCGGCCCGCGACCGCCGGCGTCCCGGTACGCGTCGATCATCCGGCGCAGGTGCTCGACCGGCGCGTTGACGGTGATCAGCCCGTCGGCCCACTCGGCGCACCAGCGCGCGGTGGCCTCGCTGACCGCCGCCCCGATGAGGGCGGGCGGCTGCTCGGGCCGGGTCCAGAGCTTCGCCCGGTCCACGGTGACCAGGCCGTCGTGGCTGACCTCCTCCCCGGCGAGGAGCGCCCGGATCACGTCGACGCACTCCCGCAGCCGGGCGGCGCGGACGTCCTTGCGGGGCCAGGGCTCCCCGGTGATGTGCTCGTTGCTGGCCTCGCCGGTGCCCAGGGCGGCCCAGAACCGGCCCGGGTACATGGCGGCGAGGGTGCCGATGGCCTGCGCGACGATCGCCGGGTGGTACCGCTGACCGGGCGCGTTGACCACGCCGAACGGCAGGTTGGTGGCCTGGAGCGCGGCACCCAGCCAGGACCAGGCGAACCCGGAGTGGCCCTGCCGGGCGCTCCACGGCGAGAAGTGGTCGGAGGACGTCGCGGCGCCGAAACCGGCGCGTTCGGCGTGCACGACCGCCTCCAGCAGCCGGGCCGGATGGATCTGCTCGTGGGAGGCGTGGAAGCCGAACACCGTCATGGGCGCACCTCCTACCCAAGCCGGTGGAAATGTAAGCAGGGGCCCCCTCTTAACGCCTCCGGTAGAGCAGGGGGCCCCTGTTAACGCCCGCTACTCGGCGTGCGCGCCGGCGCCGGCGCCGGCCTGACCCTCGCCGATCCAGACGGTCTTGGTGTTGCAGAACTCCCGCATGCCGACGGCGGACAGCTCGCGGCCGTAGCCGGAGTTCTTCACCCCGCCGAACGGCAGGTCCGGATAGGACGTGGTCATGCCGTTGATGAAGACGTTGCCGGCGTCCAGGTCGGTGGCGAAGCGCTCCTGCTCGGCCGGGTCGGTGGTCCAGGCGTTCGAGCCGAGGCCGAAGCTGGTGCCGTTGGCGACCTCGATCGCCTCCTCGTAGGAGGACACCCGGTAGAGGCCGGCGACCGGGCCGAAGACCTCCTCGGCCCACATCCGCATGCCGGGTCGCAGGTCGGTGACCACGGTCGGCGGGTAGTACCAGCCGTCGCCGGTGGGCTTCTCGCCGCCGCAGAGGATCGTGGCACCGTTGTCGACGGCGTCCTGCACCTGCTCGTGCACCTCGTCCCGGCCCCGATCGGTGGCCAGCGGGCCGACGTCGGTGTTCTCGTCCATCGGGTCGCCCACCCGCAGCGCCGACATCCGGGCGGCGAACTTCTCGGCGAAGGCGTCGAAGACGTCGGTGTGCACGATGAACCGCTTGGCGGCGATGCAGGACTGCCCATTGTTCTGGCAGCGGGCGGTGGTGGCCACTTCGGCGGCCTGGTCCAGGTCGGCCGAGGGCATCACCACGAACGGGTCGCTGCCGCCGAGTTCCAGCACGGTCTTCTTCAGTTCCCGCCCGGCGCTCTGCGCGATGGAACGGCCGGCGCCCTCGCTGCCGGTCAGGGTGGCGGCCCGGACCCGGGGGTCGGCGAGGATCCGGTCGACCGCGTCCGAGCCGACCAGCAGGGTGCTGAACGCGCCCTCGGGGAAGCCCGCGCGGCGGAACAGGTCCTCCAGGTAGAGGGCGGTCTGCGGCACGTTGGAGGCGTGCTTGAGCAGGCCGACGTTGCCGGCCATCAGGGCCGGCGCGGCGAACCGCATGACCTGCCAGAGGGGGAAGTTCCACGGCATCACCGCGAGCACCGGGCCGAGCGGCTGGTAGCGGACGAAGGCCCGCTTCGCGCTGACGGCGGCGGCGTCGGCGGGCTCGTCGGCGAGCATCCGTTCGGCGTTGGCGGCGTAGAAGCGGCAGGCGGTGGCGCACTTGGTCACCTCGGCCTTCGCCGCCGCGTACGTCTTGCCCATCTCGGTGGTCATCAGCCGGGCGGTCTCGTCCCGCTCGGCCTCCAGCAGGTCGGCGGCGGCGGTGAGCCACTGTCCGCGCTGGGCGACGGTGGTGCCGCGCAACTGCCCGAAGGCCAGGTCGGCCCGCTCGATGGCGGCGTCCACCTGCTCGTCCGACATCGGGTCGTACGTCTTGAGCACCTGTCCGGTGGCGGGATTGATGGTGGCGATGGGCATCTCGTACTCCTGTCACTCGAACAGTGAGTGCCGCACGCCCGGCTCCTCCCGATGGCGCGCGGCGCGGCGGCGCTGGATGACGACCAGGTCGACCACGGCCACCACGGCGAGGACCGCGCAGACGACACCGAGCCAGGCGATCCCGGCCCAGAAGGCCAGCACCGCGAAGACGGTCATGGTGACCAGGCCGAAGGTGGCGAGCACGAGCCGCAGGTTCAGCGCGCTGTACGCGGCGTTGACCCGGCGGCGGGGCTGTGATCGGGTCATTCCTTCCGGCTACCCCCGCTCGGGCGGGCCTAACCGGCTGCCGCCCGCCCGCACCGGGCCGCCGGTGATCCGGGACACGGACCGGGTACTCGCCGGATGCGGCCGGCGCACCGTTGCGTTGGATCCGGTCTGCCACGACCGGACCGATCCCGGCGACGGCGGAGAGGATGAGGCATGACCACGACGCAGGCGGCACCCGTCACCGTCGCCGTCGCGCGGCGCGCCGACCCGGCGCGGACCGACGAGATGGTGGCGTGGATGCGGGCCGGTACGGCGCTGGCCGAGTCGTTCCCGGGCTTCCTCGGTGCCGGGTTCGTGCAGAGCGCCCCCGGGTCGCCGGAGTGGCACGTGATGTACCGCTTCGCCGACGCCGAGACGCTGCGCCGCTGGGAGGAGTCGCCGCAGCGCACCTGGTGGCTGAGTTCGGCGCAGGGCATCGTCGAGCACACCCGGGTCGAGCGGCGGACCGGGATCGAGGGCTGGTTCGATCCCCCGGTGGACCACGTGGTCGAGACGTTCGTCGCGGACGACGCCGCGTCGGCCGGCCCGGTCGCCCCGCCCCGCTGGAAGCAGGCGGTGACGATCTGGCTGGCGTTCTTCCCGCTGAGCCTGACCGCGACCCTGCTCACCGCCCGGTTCATCGCCGGTGTGCCGCTGGCGGTGCGGACGCTGCTCATGACGCTCTGCCTGACCCCGCTGATGACCTACCTGGTGCTGCCGTGGATCACCCGGGCGCTGCAGTGGTGGCTGCACGGCCAGCCGGCGCCGTGGCGACGGTAGGCCTAACACCCGAATGTGAACGACGATTGTCGATGCCGGAAAGCCGACAGAAGTCCCGGCGTCACGGTCGGTGTGCGTAGGGTCGACGCGCTGCTGCACGCCGCCGGACGGGGGACGGGATGTCTCGACGTTGGGTCACCGCGCTGGCCTGCCTGGCGGCGCTGGTCGCGCTCGCCTGCGACGGCGCCGGTTCCGCGTCGCCCCGGCCGTCGGGCACCGCCCGCCCCGGCGGATCCGCCGTGCTGGCCGCGCTCGGCGACTCGATCACCACCGGGTTCGGCTCCTGCCTGGTGCTCGTGAGCTGCGAACGGAACTCCTGGTCCACCGGCACCAGCGTCCGGGTGGACAGCCACTACCGGCGGCTGCGCGAACGCGACCCGGCGCTGCGGGCGGTCGACCGGGCGGCGCCGGGAGCCCGGGCGCAGGCGCTGGCCGGACAGGCCGCCGCCGCGGTGCGGGACCGGGCCGACCGCGTGACGGTGCTGATCGGCGCGAACGACGCCTGTCACGGCGGCGTGGACGCGATGACCGCGGTGGCCACCTTCCGCAGCCAGGTCGACGCCGGGCTGCGCACGCTGCGCAAGGGCCGGCCGAAGGCCCGCGTCCTGGTGGTCAGCATCCCCGACCTGTACCGGCTCTGGCAGGTGGGCCACACCGACGAGCGGGCGGTCCGGGCCTGGGCGCACGGGGTCTGCCCGGCACTGCTGGCCGACGCGACCGTCACCACCCCGGCGGCGGCGGCCCGCCGGGCCCGCTTCCGGGAGCGGATCGACGACTACAACGACCAACTCCGGGCGGCCTGCCGGGCGTACGGGTCGCGGTGCCGGTGGGACGGCGGCGCGGCCCACCGGGCCCGGTTCGACCTGGACCAGGTGAACAGCCTGGACTGGTTCCACCCGAACGCCTCCGGGCAGGCCCGGCTCGCCGAGGTGACCTGGGGCGTCGCCCGCTGGGTGGACGACTGACCGGACGCGTTCAGGGCCGGCGCTGGTGGGGCAGGTTGGCCGGGCCGCCCCGGTAGAGGGCCCGGGCCCGCTCGGCGAGGTCCTTGGTGGCCGAGGAGTTGGCCCAGGTGCCGAGAATGATCGCGGCGCCGGGCACCACCTTGGCGAAGATCCGCTTCGCCGCGCGTACCCCGGCCATCTGGGCCAGCCGGATGCCGAGCTGCACCATGGCCCGGCCCAGCGGGCGCTCCCCGGCCATGCCGAAGAGCGCGCCGGCGCGCTCCCGCCCGGCGGCCACCCCGAGGGCGAGGCGCGCGCTCTCGGCGACCTTGTGCACCTTCTGCAGCACCAGCAGGTCGGTGGCCCGGTCGGGGTGGACGGGATCGACCCCGTACGCCGCGGCCACGTGCAGCACCAACCGGGCCTGGGTCCACGCCAGCACCCCGACGTCGAGCACCGCGCCGGGCAGCCCGGCCGCGCCGGAGACCGCCCCGGAGAGCCGGGCGTGGTTGACGAACTTGCGGACCGCCTGGTCGGCCAGTTCCTCGCCCGGGGCCTCGGGCCGCTGCCCCCGCTCCCGGGCGGCCCACTGCGCCGCCTCCGGTCCGAGCCGGCGCACCGCCTCCAACGCCAGGTGCTCCGGGGCGTACTGAGGGTCGTCCCGCATCCGGTCCCAGAGGGTGGCGGGTGGCGCCTCGGGAGCGTCCTGGGGCGCGGCCGGCTGCGGGGGGACGGCGTTGCCGCCGTCGACGGGGGCGGGGTCGGTCACGAGGGGCTCCCGGGGCTCGGACTGCGGGGGCGTACGGGTCAGCGCCGGCGGCTGGACAGCCGGGTGGCCAGCTGCTTGAGCCGTTGCTGGTTCTCCGGCTTGGCCAGCTCCCGCCGGCCGCGTTCGACCAGCTGCTGACCGCGCGGCGACCGCAGGAAGGTGCTGATCCGGTGCATCAGTGACATGTCGTCCTCCCGTTCGCGGTCCCCCTCATGTGTACCCGGGACCGGCAATCCCCCGGTACCCGGACCGGACCGCCGACAACCGTCCACACCGGCCGCCCCGGGGCCGCTCAGGCGAGGATCGCGCTCACGACCTCGGTGGCCCGCCACTCGTGCTGCGCGTACGCCCAGGGGAACGCGGAGACCTGCACGGCCTGGGCGGCGTCGGTGAGCGCCATGTCCTGCCAGCCGGGGATCTCCTCCAGGGCGCTGAGGAACGCCTTGGTCGCGTACTCCGGGTCCATCAGCTCTCCGACCGTGCCCCAGCCGCTGCTCGGCCGCTGCTGGAACAGCCCGACCGAGTCGTGGTCCCAGCCGATGGCCTGGTGCGGGTAGTTCTGCGACTCGGGCAGCACCCCGCTGGCGTAGTTGTAGAGGTTGCTCTCCTGCATCGCGGTGGCCACCGCGATCACCAGGCCGCGCCGCGGCACGCCCATCTCCCGGCCGGCCTGCACGATCTTCTTGGCGTTGTCCATCTGGTCCTGGTCCAGCCCGGCCACCGGGACGATCCGCTTCGGCCGGGGCTTCGCCTTCGGCTTCGGCTTCTTGGTCGCGGCCGGGGTGGCGGTGGGGGTGGGGCTGACGGTCGGGCTGGCCGGGGCGGGCGCCTGCCGCGCCATGCCGCGGGAGGCGGCGTCGAGGGCCGCCCGCTGGGCGACCTCCTGCTGCGACGGCGCCGGGCTCGTCGAGTCGCCGACCCCGCCGACGCCCACCTGGCTGAATCCGACCAGGCCGAGGCAGCAGACCGCGCCGGTGGCCACCGCCAGCTTCGTCCGGCCGGGCCGGGCCGCGAACGGGTTAGCGATGCCGCTCAGGCGGGTACGCAGGGAACGTCGAGGAGTGGAGGTCTCCACGGAGTCGGTCGACCGGACGGTGGAGGGGATATCGTCCGAACGGTCAATCGCGCCGTCGAGGCCGTACTGGTCGTCGAGGGTGCCGTCGTCACGCATTCGACGAGGCTAGGCAGGGGCACCGCCCATCACCCAGCGTGATCGTGTGGCGCTGGCCACAATTCGGGCCCGGCAATCCGGACACTCCTGACCCCGCGCACCCGTCGGCGAACGTCCCTCGCGAAGCAGGCGAACCTCCGGTCCGCCCAGCGGCGCGCCACCCCGGGCAGGAACCGGGACAGCCGGCCCCGGCACCAGCCAAGGTCCATTAACTCGTCCGTTCGGTTGATTCCCTCTTCCGCCCTTCGCCCGAAACCCCGACAAGATCAACGCATTCGCCCCGATCCGTACCCCTCCTCGTCCGGTCCGCGACCACCCGCCGACCCCCGAACCGGGCCGTAACGGAATGGACCAGGATGGCCGGTACGTTGGCCCCACGGGGAGCCGTGCGCGCACGGCCCGCCGTACGCGCGTTTCCAGGGAGGTCTCCACCGGTGCTCGACCCACACGAGCTCTACGAACTCAGCGACGATCTGCCCGAACTCGGCCAGCCGGTGCTGATCCAGGCGCTCACCGGCTTCGTCGACGCCGGCAGCGCCACCCGGCTCGCCCGGGAACAGCTGCTCACCTCCCTGGAGGCGCGGCCGGTGGCCCGGTTCGACGTCGACCAGCTCTTCGACTACCGCTCCCGCCGGCCGGTGATGACCTTCGTCGAGGACCACTGGGCCGACTACGACGCG
Organism: Micromonospora solifontis; assembly: GCF_003725545.1. GTDB lineage: Bacteria > Actinomycetota > Actinomycetes > Mycobacteriales > Micromonosporaceae > Micromonospora > Micromonospora solifontis. Next base: position 54,863 of record NZ_RJLN01000012.1, read on the forward strand.
CCGGCGCTCGAGCTGCACCTCCTGCGCGACGATGACGAGACCCCGTTCCTGCTGCTCACCGGCCCCGAGCCGGACCTGCAGTGGGAACGCTTCGTGGCCGCGCTCGCCGGGCTCGCCGCGCGGCTCGACGTCCGACTCACCGTGGGCCTCAACTCGATCCCGATGGCGGTGCCGCACACCCGGCCCAGCGGGGTCACCGCGCACGCCACCCGGCGCGAGCTGATCGCCGGCTACGAGCCCTGGCTCCAGCGGGTCCAGGTGCCGGGCAGCGTGGGTCACCTGCTGGAATACCGCCTCGGCGAGCAGGGCCGCGACGCCCTCGGCTTCGCCGCGCACGTGCCGCACTACGTCGCCCAGACCGAGTACCCGGCCGCCGCCGAGGCACTGCTCGCCGCGGTGTCCCGCAGCACCGGGCTGCTGCTGCCCCGGGACGGCCTGCGCAGCGCCGCCGAGGTGGTCCGGGTGGAGATCGACCGCCAGGTCGCCCAGACCGAGGAGGCGGCCACCCTGGTGCAGGCCCTGGAGGAGCAGTACGACGCGTTCGCCCGGGGCCGCGACCAGCAGAACCTGCTGGCCGCCGAGACCGGCCCGCTGCCCACCGCCGACGAGCTCGGCGCCGAACTGGAGCGCTTCCTCGCCGAGCAGACCCGCCCCGGCGACACCCCCGACCGCTGACGCCCACGCCGGGCGCCTCACCCGGCCCGGCCCGCCCGGCCCGGGCCGGGCGGCCCCGGCGCCTTACCCCGGACCGGGCGGCCCGGGCGCCTCGCCCTGCCCGGGCGACCCCGGCGGTGGGTTGCGGCATGTCGCGGCTTCCGGCGTTGCGGACACCCCGGAATGCCGTAGCCCGAGTCGACCATGAGGGCGGCGGCCGGCGCGGCCGGCGCGGCTGACTCGGCGCGCGGCGGCGGGATGCGGCAGGCTTGGAGACATGCGCCTGGCGACCTGGAACGTCAACTCGGTGAAGGCCCGCCTGCCCCGGCTGCTCGACTGGCTGGCCGGCACGAAGCCCGACGTCGTCTGCCTGCAGGAGACCAAGTGCCGCGACGGGGCGTTCCCGGTCGCCGAGGTGGGCGAACTCGGCTACGAGGCGGCCAGCCACAGCGACGGCCGGTGGAACGGGGTGGCCATCCTGTCCCGGGTCGGGCTGGCCGACGTGGCGGTCGGCTTCCCCGGCGAGCCCGGCTTCCCGGAGCCGGAGGCGCGGGCCATCTCCGCCACCTGCGACGGGGTCCGGGTCTGGTCGGTGTACGTGCCGAACGGCCGGGCGCCCGACGACCCGCACTACGCGTACAAGCTGGCCTGGTTCGCGGCGCTGCGGGACGCGCTGGAGCCGGAACTGGCCACCGGGCTGCCCCTGGCGGTCTGCGGGGACTACAACGTCGCCCCGACCGACGCCGACGTCTGGGACCCGGCGCTCTTCGTCACCTCCACCCACGTCACCCCGGCCGAGCGGGCGGCCCTCGCGGCGCTGCGCGACCTGGGGCTCAGCGACGTCGTGCCGACCCCGATGAAGGGGCCGCACCCGTTCACCTACTGGGACTACCGGGCCGGCATGTTCCACCAGAACAAGGGCATGCGGATCGACCTGGTGTACGCCTCCGCGCCGTTCGCCCGGGCGGTCCGCTCCGCGTACGTGGACCGCGAGGCGCGCAAGGGCAAGGGCCCGTCCGACCACGCCCCGATCGTGGTCGACGCCGACCTGGTGCCGGCCGTCGAGGGGTTCTGACCGCCGCGGGATCGGCGAGGTGGCGGTGGGCGCGCGCCCGGGATGCCGCGACATCGCCGAGACGGTGCCGGCGCGCTTAGGGTGGGACGCATGGCAGTCGTGAAGATCAACGCGATCGACGTCCCGCCCGGCGCCGGTGCGGAGCTGGAGAAGCGGTTCGCGGCCCGGGCTGGCGCGGTGGAGAACTCGCCGGGCTTCCTCGGCTTCGAGCTGCTCCGCCCGGTCGCCGGAGAGAGCCGCTACTTCGTCTACACCCGCTGGGAGTCCGAGGAGGCGTACCAGGCGTGGGCGCAGGGCCCGTCCCGGGCCGCGCATGCCGGCGGCGAGGGCGGCGAACCGCGCAAGCCGGTCGCCACCGGGGCCACGCTGCTGGAGTTCGAGGTGGTCCAGCAGGTTCCCGGCAAGGGCTGAATCGTCAGCTGACGGCCAGGGCGTCCGACGCCGGCCACACCCCGGCGGGCGGCATCTCCAACCGCTCCCCGAGCTCGCGCCGCCACTCGGGGGCCGTGAAGGGCTCGCCCCAGTAGTCGGTCACCCGCATCGCCTCGCCGTCCCGCAGCTCGGCGATCGAGACGTTGCGGTAGATCCGGCCGTCGCCGTAGTCGTTGCTCCACTCGACGACCAGCGTGTCTCCACAGCCGTGCCGCCGCCCGACGGCGAGCCGTAGCCCGACGAAGTGCGACTCGACCTCCGCTATCCGGGCTCTGCCCCGGATCAGCTCACCGGACTGGGGCCACGGCCGCACCGCGTCCTCGGCGAGCGGTACGCCGAGGATCCGCTCGAGTCGCGTGTTCGCGTCGCCACCCACTCCCCGGACCTTACTGACAAGCCGCGCCAACCGGGCCGAAACCTCCAGCGCGCCGTCACGGGGTACGGGTGCCGACCAGGGAGGCGAACGTGATCACGTTGTCCTCGTAGCCGGTCCGCCCGCCGAGCCATTCGCCACCACAGGTGATCAGGCGCAGCTCCGGCGGGCCGGTGTCGCCGTAGACCCGGTCGGCGGGGAGGTTGTCCTTGTCGAAGTACTCCACGGTGTCGACCTTGAACGTCACCACGCTCCGGTCTGACCGGGTCACCTCGATCCGGTCACCCGGCTTGAGCTCCCGGAGGTGGTAGAAGACCGCCGGCCCGCTCTTGGTGTCCACGTGCCCGACGATGATCGCCCGCCCGGGCTCGCCCGGGACCGCGCCGCGGTCGTACCAGCCGGTCTGGCTGTGCTGGCTCAGCGGGGGGACGTCCACCGAGCCGTCCTTCGCCTGGCCGACCGGGGTGATCGGCGCGGTCACCTTGATCGCCGGCACGGAGAGGCTCACCGGCCGGCTGGCCGGCGCCCGGGCCGGGGCGGGCGCGGCGGCGCGCGGCGTCGCACCGGTCGACGCGTCGGCCCAGTCGAACGGGCCGACGGTCCGGCCCAGCCCGGCGCCGGTGGCGAAGACCCCGACCAGCACCAGCAGCACGGCGAGCGGCGCGGACCACGGGCTGCGGGCACGGGCCGCCCGGGTGGGCGGTGGGGAGGCGGGCTGCGCGGCCATGGCGGGGCTCAGCGTCGGGCGGCGCCATGGACGGCACGCGGCCGGCGGGAGGTGGCCACGCCGACGACCGCCCCGGCCACGGTGAGCGCCAGGCCGACCGGGACCAGCAGCCCACCCAACCCGATCCCGCCGGCGGTGCCGCCGAATCCGGTCGCCGGGCCGCGGCTCGGCCGCGGGCCGTGGGTCGGCTCCACCTGCTTGACCACCTGGAGCATGGTCGACGCGGTCTGCCCGGTGGGGCACTCCAGCTTGACCCGGTAGTTGCCGGGGCGGGTGCGCTCCTTGACCATCGGCGAGGCGGTGAGCAGCCCGCGCTGCGGCTGCACCTGCACCCGGCCGAACGCGTCGGAGACCACGGTCGCCGGGATGGAGTTGTCCCGGCAGCTGGCGCGGATGCCGACCAGGAAGCCGGGCTCCACGGTGCTGGGGGTGACCTCCACGAAGATGACGTCCTCGGGTGGCGGCCGGCTCTCCCCGGGCGCCGGCTCGGCGGCGGGGAGCGCGACGGGCCGCGGGCCGGCCGACGCCGGGAGCGCCCCGAGAAGCGGGGCGCAGGCGGCGGCCGCGATCAGCAGCGCCACGCGTCGCGTGACTGACACCATGCCCCCTCCCGGCGCCGCCCGTACTGCCGTTACGGGATGAATCCTCTCACCCCGGGCCGTACACCACATCCGATCCGCGCCGCCGGTCGCGTACGCTCGAATCGCTGTGACCTCCACCGACCTGAGCGCCGCCCCGCCGGCCCACGCCGCCCGCATCCGCACCTTCCATCCGCGTCGCGGCCGGATGAGCGACCGGCAGCGCGACGCGCTGGCCCGGCTCTGGCCCGCGTACGGGCTGGAGATCGCCGACCTCGACGGGCCGTTCGATCCGGCGGCGCTGTTCGACCGGCCGGCCCCGCTGGTGCTGGAGATCGGCTCCGGCATGGGCGACGCCACCGCGGCGATGGCGGCCGCCGACCCGGACCGACATTATCTGGCGGTCGAGGTGCACACGCCCGGAATCGCCAACCTGCTGGAGCTGGTCGAACGGCACGGGCTGGCCAACGTCCGGGTGGCCAAGGGCGATGCGCTGGACCTGGTCCGGGCGATGCCGGCCGGTTGTCTGGACGCGGTGCACGTCTTCTTCCCCGACCCGTGGCCGAAGGCGCGCCACCACAAACGGCGGATCATCCAGCCGGCGCACGTGGCGCTGCTGCGCTCCCGGCTGGCGTCGGCCGGGACGCTGCACTGCGCCACCGACTGGGCCGAGTACGCCGAGTCGATGCGGGAGACGCTGACCGCCGACCCGGAGCTGGTGGACGTGCACGGGGGCTACGCGCCCCGGCCGGCGCACCGGCCGGTGACCAAGTTCGAGCGGCGCGCGCTGACCGCCGGGCGGGAGATCTTCGACCTGATCCACCGGCGGCGCTGAACCCGGTTGGCGCGGCGGCCCATGATCCGGGCACGATGGGAGCCGCCATGACTCTCACCGCCGCGCTGCCGAAGAGCGCCGACCCCGACACCCTCTACGACGCGTTCGCCGGCTGGGCGTCCGAGCGCGGTCTCGACCTCTACCCCCACCAGGAGGAGGCGGTCATCGAGATCGTCTCCGGCGCGAACCTGATCATGAATACGCCGACCGGCTCCGGCAAGAGCCTGGTGGCGATCGCGGCGCACTTCGCGGCGCTGGCCGACGACCGGACGACGTTCTACACCGCGCCGATCAAGGCACTGGTGTCGGAGAAGTTCTTCGCCCTCTGCGAGGTGTTCGGGGCGGAGAACGTCGGCATGCTCACCGGCGACGCCAGCGTCAACGCCGACGCCCCGATCATCTGCTGCACCGCGGAGATCCTGGCCAACCTGGCGCTGCGCGAGGGCACCCGGGCCGACGTCGGCCAGGTGATCATGGACGAGTTCCACTTCTACGCCGAGCCGGACCGGGGCTGGGCCTGGCAGGTGCCGCTGATCGAACTGCCGCAGGCGCAGTTCATCCTGATGTCCGCCACGCTGGGCGACACCACCCGCTTCGTGGACGACCTGACCCGGCGCACCGGGCGGCCGACCGCCGTCGTCCGCTCGGCCGAGCGGCCGGTCCCGCTCCTCTTCTCGTACGCGATGACCCCGCTGCACGAGACCCTGGAGGAGCTGCTGGAGACCAAGCAGGCCCCGGTGTACGTCGTGCACTTCACCCAGGCCGCCGCGCTGGAACGGGCGCAGGCGCTGATGAGCGTCAACGTCTGCACCCGGGCGGAGAAGGACATGATCGCGCAGGCGATCGGGAACTTCCGGTTCACCTCCGGCTTCGGCAAGACGCTGTCCCGGCTGGTCCGGCACGGCATCGGCGTGCACCACGCCGGCATGCTGCCCAAGTACCGCCGCCTCGTGGAGACCCTGGCCCAGGCCGGCCTGCTCAAGGTCATCTGCGGCACCGACACCCTCGGCGTCGGCATCAACGTGCCGATCCGCACCGTGCTCTTCACCGGCCTGTCGAAGTTCGACGGCACGCGTACCCGGCTGCTCAAGGCCCGCGAGTTCCACCAGATCGCCGGCCGGGCCGGACGGGCCGGCTTCGACACCCTCGGCCGGGTCGTGGTGCAGGCCCCCGAGCACGTCATCGAGAACGAGAAGGCGCTGGCCAAGGCGGGCGACGACCCGAAGAAGCGCCGCAAGGTGGTGAAGAAGAAGCCGCCGGAGGGCTCGATCGGCTGGGGCGAGCCGACCTTCCAGCGCCTCGTCGAGGCCGAGCCGGAGCCGCTGACCTCCAGCTTTCAGGTCAGCCACTCTATGCTGCTCAACGTGATCGGCCGCCCCGGCGACGCGTTCGCCTCGATGCGGCACCTGCTCACCGACAACCACGAGGACCGGGCCGCCCAGCGCCGGCACATCCGCCGGGCCATCGCCATCTACCGGGCGCTGCGGGCCGGTGGCGTGGTCGAGGAGCTGCCCGAGCCGGACGAGCAGGGCCGCCGGGTACGGCTCACCGTCGACCTCCAGCTGGACTTCGCGCTCAACCAGCCGCTGTCGCCGCTGGCCCTGGCCGCCATCGAGCTGCTCGACCGGGAGTCCCCGTCCTACGCGCTGGACGCGCTCTCGGTGATCGAGTCGATCCTGGACGACCCGCGTCAGGTGCTCTCCGCGCAGCAGTTCAAGGCCCGCGGCGAGGCGGTCGCCGCGATGAAGGCCGAGGGCATCGAGTACGAGGCCCGCCTCGAACTGCTCGACGAGGTGACCTGGCCCAAGCCCCTCGCCGAGCTGCTCGAGTCGGCGTACGAGATGTACCGGCAGGGCCACCCGTGGGTCGCCGACCACCAGCTCTCCCCCAAGTCGGTGGTCCGGGACATGTACGAGCGGGCCATGACCTTCCCCGAGTACGTGCAGTTCTACGGCCTGTCCCGGTCCGAGGGCCTGGTGCTGCGCTACCTCGCGGACGCGTACAAGACGCTGCGGCAGACCGTGCCCGAGGACGCCAAGACCGAGGAGCTGGTCGACCTCATCGAGTGGCTGGGCGAGCTGGTCCGCCAGGTCGACTCCAGCCTGATCGACGAGTGGGAGCGGCTGCGCAACCCGTCCGACGTGGCGGAGGTCGCCGCCTCGCTGGACGACCGGCCGCCGGCGGTCACCCGCAACGCCCGGGCGTTCCGGGTGCTGGTGCGCAACGCCCTGTTCCGCCGGGTCGAGCTGGCCGCCCTGCGTCGTTGGGATGAGCTGGGCGAACTCGACGGTTCCTCGGGCTGGGACGCGGACGCCTGGGCGGACGCGCTGGAGCCGTACTTCGAGGCGTACGACTCGATCGGGGTGGGGCCGGACGCGCGCGGGCCCGCGCTGCTGATGATCGAGCAGGGCCGGGAGCGGTGGACCGTACGCCAGATCCTGGACGACCCGGACGGCGACCACGACTGGGGCATCAGCGCCGAGGTCGACCTCGCCGCCTCCGACGAGACCGGTGCGGCGGCCGTCCGGATCACCGACGTGGGGCAGATGTAGCTCCACGCCGTCCGGGAGCTCGGTGGAGCTCTCCGGTCCCGGGTCAGCCCGCCGGTGCGCGCGGCGGTACGCCGGCCTGGGACAGGTGGGCGGGGACGTGCGGGCGTTGCTCGTCGGAGGCGAGCACCGCACCGAGCGGCCGCGGCATCGCCGCGCCGACGCGCCGCGCCGGCGCGGTCACGTCCCGCCCCGCGCTGCGCGGGACCGGCGGTTCGCTCGTGCGGCCGGTGGCGGCGTGCGCCGGCCGCTCCGGTGCCCGGCCGGCGAAGTGCCGGTCGATGGCCGCCCGGGCCTTCGTGAGCACCCGCTGGTAGGTCTCGTGGCCCGCGTCGGCCAGGTGGACGTCGGCAGGATCGAAGCCGGCCCAGCCGACGAAGGCGGTGAAGTCGGCGTCCTGCGTGGCCGCCCGGGTCGGAAGGCTCGCCAGCGGGACACCCTCGCCGTCGCAGAGCACCAGCTCGCTGCCGAACTTCGCGCTCCACTCGACGATCTCGAGGGCCGGGTCGCCCGCCGGGTGCGGGCGGTCCAGCTCGAGCTCGATGGTGTTCCTGCCTGCCTCGAAGGTCATCGCACCCGCCTGCCCTGGTGTACCTGTTTTTGACCTTATGTCCAAATTGCCGCAGCGGCCGGGTGGCCGCCCGAAGATGCCGACCCCTCACCCGTTCGGGTGAACGGAGGCCGAACCCGGCCCCGACCCGACCGCACCCCGGAACCCGGCCCACAACGGCCGCCCAACCCCCTGGGCGATGTCAGACCCGTCGATTAGAATGTATGTACTAATCCCGTTGTTGACCTGGGAGGATGCTCGTGACCGCGCCCACCTCCACCACCCCGCTCACCCCCTACGCCACCCTCCTCGGGTTCACCCGGTACGTGGACCGCACCGGGCCGACGAAGGCCACCTTCGTCGGCGGCCTGCGCAAGCAGCGGGCGAGCCGGCACGGCTTCAACCCGCACGGCCAGTTCGTCAAGGCGCTCAAGGCCGACATCGCGTTCCACACCGGCGGCACCCACCTGGCCCAGGTCGCCGACCTGGTCAAACCGCGCTGGCGCCCGCTCTACGAGGCCCTCGTCCCCGGCGCCACGACCTGGCTGCGCTCGCTCGGCGAGCCGATGGGCGTCGACCTGGCCCAGACCCGCGACGCCCTGGCCATGCTGGGCGACCTCCCCGTCAAGATCAACCCCCACTTCGGCGTCCGGTACGCGGACGGCCACGCCGAGGCGGTCCGGCTGCACTTCGACGAGGCGCCGCCGAGCGAGGAGGCCGCCCTCGCGACGCTGCACCTGATGGCCCGGCACATGGACGCGGTCCTTCCGCACGCCGAGCCGATCCTGGTCGACGTCCGCCGCGGCGAGTCCCACCGCATGCCGACCGACACCAAGCCCGACCAGGTCGAGCAGTGGCTCGCCGGCGAGGCCGCCGCCTTCCGCGCCATCTGGTCCACCGCCGCCTGACCCCCTCCGAGCGCGCAAATTCACGGAAAGAGTGGCTATCCGCCGTTGGATAGCCACTCTTTCGAGTGCAGACCGGCGGATCGGGTTGTCCACAGGGGCTTTCGGGGCCGACGGGAGGTGGGCAAGGTTAGCGGGTGGCTCGAATTCCTCGTCGGCCGGCCGAATTGGTCGGCAAGGTGTTCCTCGCGCCGGATGCGGTTCGTCGTGGCCTCCTCACCAAGAACGACCTGCGGAGCAGCGCGTGGCGGCGACTCTTCCACAACGTCTATGCCGATGCGCGAATGGAGATTTCGCACGTCACCCGCTGCCGTGCGGCGGCGTCGTGGCTGTTCCCGCCCGGTTGCGCGATCGCCGGCCGATCGGCTGTCGCACTGCTCGGCGGAGCAGAGCCCCGAGCCGACGAGCCGGTCGAGGTTCTCGTGGAACCGTCAGCTCGCTTCGGGCCGGTGGCTGGGCTCCGCATCCATGTGGCGAGGTGGCAGGAAGGTGAAGTGTCACGCATCGGCCGGATTCCCGTCACCACAGCGGCGCGCACCTGCTGGGATGTCGCTCGCTGGCTGGACGTGGTGGAGGCCGTGGCTCACGTCGACTCGCTGGTGCACCAGCGGGTCACCGGTCCCGCCGACTTGACCGCCTATCTGGGGCAACGCCGGGGAGAGCGGGGCGCCCGACGCTTCGCCGACGTGTTGAGCCTGGTGGATGGCGGTGCGGAGTCGTTACCCGAATCCCGCCTGCGGGTACGCATCGTTCGCGCCGGCCTTCCTCGGCCGGTGACCCAGCACGTCATCGAGCGGAACGGTCGCTTCGTCGCGAGGGTCGATCTCGCGTGGCCGGACCTGAAGGTGGCTGTTGAATACGACGGGCTCTGGCACCACGACCCCGACCAGTTCCACCGCGACCGCCGTCGTCTCAATCGGATCCTGGGAGACGACTGGATCGTCCTGCACGTCACCAGCAGGCGAATGGCCGAGGACTTCGAAGGCGTCCTCACCGAGATCCGTACCGCCCTGCGCCGCCGGCGCGCCACTCGCTGAAGCACGGTCGCACTTTCCCGGAAAGAGTGGCTAATACCCACCGGATAGCCACTCTTTCCGTGAATTAGGCGGCCCAGCCCGGTGTCGCCGGCCATGGCGTACCGGGGATGAAGCGCGCGTTCGAGCGGGATGTCAGGCGTGCCGGCGACTTGCACCTCCCCCTGGTGGAGGAGCGAGGGTGAGGGCATGAACGGCGAGCCGCAATTCTCGATCGGCGACCTGGCCCGGCGGACCGGGCTGACGGTCAAGACCATCCGGTTCTGGTCCGACCGCGGCATCGTGCCGCCCATCGGCCGCGACCCGGGCGGCCGACGCCGCTACGGGGTCGAGGCCGTCGCCCGCCTGGACCTGGTACGCACCCTCCGCGAGCTGGGGCTGGACCTGGCCACGATCCGTCGGGTGGTGGACCGCGAGGTCCCGCTCGCCGAGGTCGCCGCGGCACACGCCCAGGCACTGGCGACGCAGATCCGGGTGCTACGGCTGCGGCACGCGGTGCTGACCACGGTCGCCCGACGTGGATCCGACCCCGAGGAGATGGAGCTCATGCACGAACTGGCCCGGCTCTCCGCCTGCGAGCGTCGGCGGCTGATCGACGAGTTCCTCGACGCCGCGTTCACCGGCGTGGACACCGGCCCCGCGCTCGCCGGGGTCCGGCGGACGCTGACCCCCGAGTTGCCCGAAGACGCCGAGGTCGAGCAGGTCGAGGCGTGGCTGGAGCTGGCCGAGCTGTCCCGGGACCCGGACTTCCGCGCCGGCCTGCGACGGATGGCGGAGCAGCACGCCGCGGACCGGGCCGGCGCCACCGGGGTACGCCGGGACGCGGTCGCGATCACCCGCGACCAGGTCGGCCCGGCGTTGGCCGCCGGCGTGGACCCGCTCTCCCCCGCCGCCGAGCCGGTCGTCGCCGCCGTCACCGCCCGGTACGCGCAGCTCTGCGACCGCCCGGACGACCTCGACCTGCGGCGGCGGCTGCTGGCCCGGCTGGAATGCGCGAACGACCCACGCCGGGAGCGGTACCTGCACCTGCTGTCCGTGGTCAACGGCTGGCCGACGGGCGAGAGCCTGGCCCCGGCGCTCGACTGGTCGATCCGCGCGCTGCACGCCCGGACCGCGGAGTAGCCCGGTTTCCACCGGTTCGCACCCCTACCCTGGCAGCATGCGATTCGACCAGCACACCGTGGTCCTCCTGGTCCGTCCGGACGATCCGCCCGACCTGCCCCGGGACGCCCTCGACCGGCTGCACGACACCCACCTGGCCCACCAGGCCGGGCTGGTGGAGCAGGGGGCGGTCCTGGCGGCCGGCCCATTCCTCGGCGGCGACGACCCGAGCGTCCGCGGCTTCGCCGTGCTCTCGGTGGACCCGCAGCTGGCCCGCGAGCTGTACGCCAACGACCCGGCGGTGCGGGCGGGGCAGCTGGTCGCCCGGGTGATGAGCTGGCTGGTGCCGGAGGGTGTGCTCCGCTTCGAACAGGTCCCGGTGCCCACCTCCATGCTGGAGATGGCCGCCGGAGACTAGTCCTCCGCGCTCTGCCGGCTGCCCGGCACGACCGGCATCGGCCACACCCCGGTACGCGGCACCGCCGGCACCTCCACCTGGTGATCCGACCAGACGTACGTCTCGGGCAGCAGGTCGGCCACCGGGACCGCGCGCAGCCCGTCCGGCGGGCCGACGATCACCTTGATCGACGGGAAGTAGTCGAGGAGCACCTGGCGGCAGCGACCGCAGGGCGGGATGACGCCCCGGCCCCGGTCGCCGACCGCGACGATGGCCTCCAACTCGCCCGCGCCCGCCGTGGCGGCCGCGCCGATCGCCACCACCTCGGCACAGGGTCCGCCGGTGAAGTGGTAGACGTTGACGCCGCTGAAGACCCGGCCGTCGGGGGTACGCACGGCGGCCGCGAGGGTGTGGTTGTCGCTGCGACAGCGCAGCTTCGCCACGGCGGTGGCGGCCTGCACGAGCGCCCGGTCGATGTCCCGCATGATCAGCCCGTCCCCTCGTCGACCCGGTCGGCGCAAACTGTAGCCCGGCGAGCACCGCGACCTGGGACGGCACGCCCGCGTCATGACTCGCGCCACCGACCGGCCCGGCTCCGGCGGGCCGGCGCGGCAGGGCGGGCGGTAACCCGGGGGCGGTACGGCGGCGCACTGCCTATCCTTGGCGACGACATGCAGAATCCAGCCGCACCCGCCGTACCCGAGGCCGCCCGCGACCTGCACCGCCGCCTCTCCCCCCTGATGTTCCGCGACCAGCGCCGGCTGCAGCGGCGCCTCGACGGGGTGCGGAAGCTGCGGGACCCGCAGCGGCGCGAGGCGGCGCTCGCCGAGATCGCGGCCGAGGTGGGCCGGGCCGAGGCGCGACTGGCCGCCCGGCGGGCCGCCGTGCCGGCCATCACCTACCCGGCGCAGCTGCCGGTCAGCGAGCGCAGGGACGACATCGCCGCCGCGATCCGCGACCACCAGGTGGTGATCGTGGCGGGCGAGACCGGGTCGGGCAAGACCACCCAGCTGCCCAAGATCTGTCTGGAGCTGGGGCGCGGCGTCAACGGCCTGATCGGGCACACCCAGCCGCGCCGGCTGGCCGCCCGGACGGTCGCCGACCGGATCGCCGAGGAACTCGGCACCGAGCTGGGCGACGTGGTCGGCTACAAGGTCCGCTTCACCGACCAGGTGAGCGAGCGGAGCCTGGTCAAGCTGATGACCGACGGCATCCTGCTGGCCGAGTTGCAGACCGATCGGATGCTGCGCCAGTACGACACGTTGATCATCGACGAGGCGCACGAGCGCAGCCTCAACATCGACTTCATCCTCGGCTACCTCCGGCAACTGCTGCCCCGCCGTCCCGACCTCAAGGTGGTCATCACCTCCGCGACCATCGAGACCGACCGCTTCGCCAAGCACTTCGCCGACGCCGAGGGCAACCCCGCGCCGATCGTCGAGGTGTCCGGCCGGACCTACCCGGTGGAGGTGCGGTACCGGCCGCTGGTCGAGGTCACCGAGGCCGACGAGGAGGACGAGGCCGACGAGGAGAACGTCCGGGACCAGATCCAGGCCATCGGGGACGCGGTCGAGGAGTTGGCCGCCGAGGGCCCCGGCGACATCCTGGTCTTCCTCAGCGGTGAGCGGGAGATCCGGGACACCGCCGACGCGCTCGGCAAGCTGGTGCAGAAGAAACGCGCACTGCTCGGCACCGAAATCCTCCCGCTGTACGCCCGGCTCTCCTCCGCCGAGCAGCACCGGGTCTTCGCCCCGCACGGCGGGCGCCGGGTGGTGCTCGCCACCAACGTCGCGGAGACCTCGCTGACCGTGCCCGGCATCAAGCACGTGGTGGACCCCGGCACGGCCCGGATCTCCCGCTACTCCAGCCGGCTCAAGGTGCAGCGGCTGCCGATCGAGCCGGTCTCGCAGGCGAGCGCCAACCAGCGCAAGGGGCGCTGCGGGCGGACCTCGGACGGCATCTGCATCCGGCTCTACGACGAGCAGGACTTCGAATCCCGGCCCGAGTTCACCGACCCGGAGATCCTGCGCACCAACCTGGCCTCGGTCATCCTCCAGATGACCTCGATCGGGCTCGGCGACATCGGCGCGTTCCCGTTCATCGACCCGCCGGACCGGCGCAACATCACCGACGGCGTGAACCTGCTGCACGAGCTGGGCGCGCTGGACCCGGCCGAGACCGACCCGGCGAAGCGGCTCACCGCGCTGGGCCGGCGGCTGGCGCAGCTCCCGGTCGACCCCCGGCTGGCCCGGATGGTCCTGGAGGGCGAGCGCAACGGCTGCGCCACCGAGGTGATCGTGATCGCCGCCGCGCTCTCCATCCAGGACCCGCGCGAACGTCCCGCCGACAAGCAGGTCCAGGCCGACCAGGCGCACGCCCGGTTCGCCGACAAGGAGTCCGACTTCGTCGCGTACCTGAACCTGTGGCGGTACCTGCGCGAGCAGCAGCGGGCCCTGTCCTCCAGCGCGTTCCGCCGGATGTGCAAGGCGGAGTACCTCAACTACCTGCGGGTCCGCGAGTGGCAGGACATCGTCAGCCAGTTGCGCCAGGTGCTGCGTACCAGAGAAAAGGGTGACGGGCGGCGCGGGGCCGGCGCGGACCTGCCGGAGGAGATCGACACCCCGAAGGTGCACCAGTCCCTGCTGCCCGGCCTGCTCTCGCACATCGGGCTGAAGGACGCGCAGAAGCACGAGTACCTGGGGGCGCGCGGGGCGAAGTTCGCCGTCTTCCCCGGGTCGGCGCTGTTCAAGAAGCCGCCGCGCTGGGTGATGGCCGCCGAGCTGGTGGAGACCTCCCGGCTCTGGGGCCGGGTGGCCGGCCGGGTCGAGCCCGAGTGGGTGGAGCCCCTCGCCCAGCACCTGGTCAAGCGCAGCTACAGCGAGCCGCACTGGGAGAAGAAGCAGGCCGCGGTGATGGCCTACGAGAAGGTCACCCTCTACGGCATCCCGATCGTCACCTCCCGCAAGGTGAATTTCGGCCGGATCGACCCGGGCCTGAGCCGGGAGCTGTTCATCCGGCACGCCCTGGTCGAGGGCGACTGGCAGACCCACCACCAGTTCTGGCGGGACAACCAGCGGCTGCTGACCGAGGTGGAGGAGCTGGAGAACCGGGCCCGGCGGCGGGACATCCTGGTCGACGACGAGACCATCTTCCAGTTCTACGACCAGCGGATCCCCGCCGACGTGGTCTCCGGCCGGCACTTCGACACCTGGTGGAAGAAGACCCGGCGGGAACGGCCGGACCTGCTCACCTTCACCCGCGACCTGCTGGTCAACTCCGGTCGCGGCGGGGTGGACGAGGAGGACTACCCCGACGAGTGGCGGGCCGACGGCGTCGCCCTGCCACTGACCTACACCTTCGACCCGGGCACCCCGACCGACGGCGTCACCGTGGACATCCCGCTGCCGCTGCTCAACCAGGTGCCCGCGGAGAGCTTCGACTGGCAGGTGCCCGGCCTGCGCGAGGAACTGGTGATCGCGCTGATCCGGTCGCTGCCCAAGGCGATCCGGCGCAACTTCGTCCCGGTGCCCGACTTCGCCCGGGCCGCCCTGGCCGCGATCACCCCCGGCGGCGAGCCGCTGCTGGACGCGCTCACCCGGCAGCTGCGCCGGATGACCGGGGTCACCGTCCCGGCGCAGGCCTGGGACCTGGCGAAGCTGCCGCCGCACCTGCGGGTCACCTTCCGGGTGCTCGGCGAGGACGACAAGCCGGTCGCCGAGGGCAAGGACCTGCCGGCCCTGCAACGCCAGCTCCGCCAGGAGGTACGCCAGGTCGTCGCGGCCGCCGCGCCGGACGTCGCCCGGACGGGACTCAAGGAGTGGAGCATCGACGCCCTCCCCCGCACCATCGAGCAGGTCCGCGCCGGGTACGCGGTGACCGCGTACCCGGCGCTGGTCGACGAGGGCGCCACCGTCGGGGTGAAGGTGTTCGACTCCCCCGCCGAGCAGGAGGCCGCGCACTGGGCCGGCACCCGCCGGCTGCTCCGGCTCACCGTGCCCTCCCCGGCGAAGTTCCTCCAGGGACGGCTGAGCAACGAGGCCAAGCTGGCGCTGTCCCGCAACCCGCACGGCGGGGTGCAGGCGCTGATCGAGGACGCGTCCGGGGCCGCGATCGACAAGCTGATCGCGGACGCGGGCGGCCCGGCCTGGGACGCCGAGGGCTTCGCCGTGCTGCGCGACAAGGTCCGCGCCGACCTGGTCGACACCGTGGTCGAGGTGATGAACCGGGTCCGCCAGGTGCTCGCCGCCGCGTACGCGATCGAGCAGCGCCTCGGCGCGACCCGGAACCTGGCCGTGGTGGCCGCCCTGGCCGACATCCGCAACCAGCTCACCGGCCTGGTGCACGCCGGCTTCATCACCGAGGCCGGCTACGCCCGCCTGCCCGACCTGCTGCGCTACCTCACCGCGATCGAGCGCCGGCTGGACCGGCTGCCCGGCAACCCGCAGCGGGACAAGCAGCAGCAGGACCGGATCGCCGTGGTGCAGCGGGAGTACCAGGACATGGTGGCCGCGTTGCCGCCGGCGAAGCGGCAGTCGACGGCGGTCCGGCAGATCCGCTGGATGATCGAGGAGCTGCGGGTGAACGTGTTCGCGCAGGCGCTGGGCACCCCGTACCCGGTGTCGGAGCAGCGCATCTACCGGGCGATGGACGACGCCGAGGGGCGCTGAGGCTCAGAGCGGCTCGACGCCGGGCGGGAGCCGGTCGGCCGCGGTCGCGTCGTGGACGTACTCGAGCAGGATCCGGCGCAGCTCCCGGCCGGCGTGGGTGGGCACCACGTCGCGGCGCCGGGCCACCGCGATGGTCCGTCGTACGCCGGGCGGGGCGAGCCGGGTGACCCGGATGCCACCCCGCCGGGCGACCACGATCCCGGGGACCAGGGCCGCGCCGAGCCCCGCCTCGACGAAGCTGAGCACGGCGTCCATCTCCCCGCCGTCCACCGACAGGGTGGGTTCGAAGCCCGCCTCGCGGCACGCCTGCAGGGTGGCGTCGCGCAGGTCGTAGCCCTCGCGGAACATGACCAGGGGTTGGTCGCGCAGGTCGGTGATGCGCAGTTCGCCGGTGTCGGGGTCGGCGGGGAGCGGGTCCACCGAGGCGACCACCAGGCTCTCCCGCAGGATCGGGTCGGCGCGCAGGCCGGGGTCGGTGCCGGCGGACGGCATGATGATCAGCGCCAGGTCGAGGTCGCCGCGGAGCAGGTCGCGGACCAGGTCCTGGGAGCCGCCCTCCTCGACCCGCAGGTCCACGGTGGGGTGGGCGTCGCGGAACCGGCGCAGCACCGGGGGCGCCAGCGAGGTGGCCAGGCTGGGGGTGGCGCCCAGCCGGACCCGGCCCCGGCGCAGCCCGACCAGCTCCTGCACCTCGCGGGTGGCGGTGTCGACGTCGGCGAGGATCCGTTTGGCGAGCGGCAGCAGCACCTCGCCGGCGGCGGTGAGGGCGATGTTGCCCCTTACCCGTTCGAAGAGCGGGGCCCCGAGGTCGGTCTCCAGGGCGTGAATTTGCTTACTCAACGAGGGCTGGGTGATGCCCACCAGGTCGGCCGCCTGGGTGAAATGTCGTACTTCTGCGACCGCGACGAAGTACCGGAGCTGGTGGAGCTGCATCTAAATAGCCTACGGCTATCAAGACTGCGAGGTCGATGCATTGGACGACTGATCAAAGTGCTCTTAGCGTCGGGCGCGTGGTACTCACGAAAACTCGGTCGCCCATCCGCTCGAACGTCGGCCTCAAGGCTGTCATGGCGGTGACGGGCATCATCCTGG
The DNA here is from genome assembly GCF_003725545.1 of Micromonospora solifontis. Lineage (GTDB taxonomy): Bacteria > Actinomycetota > Actinomycetes > Mycobacteriales > Micromonosporaceae > Micromonospora > Micromonospora solifontis. Next base: position 71,832 of record NZ_RJLN01000012.1, read on the forward strand.
TGCTGTTCCTGATCGCGCACATGCTCGGGAACCTGAAGATCTTCACGGGCGAAGAGGCGTTCAACCACTACGCGCACTGGCTGCGCGACCTGGGCACGCCGCTGCTCGCCCCCGGCTGGTACCTCTGGCTGCAGCGCACCGTGCTGATGGTCGCGGTGCTCGCCCACATCGGCGCGGCCACCGTGCTGGCGCTGCGCGCCCGCGCCGCCCGCCCGGTCGCCTACGCGCACCGCAGGAAGATCCACGTGAACTACGCGGCGCGCACCATGCGCTGGGGTGGGGTGATCATCCTGCTCTTCGTGATCTACCACATCCTGGACCTGACCACCGGCACGCTGAACCCGGTCGGCGACTCCACCCGACCGCACAGCAACGTGGTGGCGGACTTCGCGCCGGAGCGCTGGTACGTCACGCTCTTCTACACCCTGGCCGTCGTCACCCTCGGCTTCCACCTGCGCCACGGCGCGTTCAGCGCCTTCCGCAGCCTCGGCCAGCAGACGCCGAAGGGTGAGCGTCGGGCCAGGACCGCCGCGCTGGTCTTCGCCGTCGTGCTGACCGCCGGCTACCTGGTGGTCCCGTTCGCCGTACTCACCGGATTGGTGGCCTGACATGGACCTCTACACCGAGGGCGAGCCGATCGCCGACACCCGGGCCCCGGACGGCCCGATCGAGACCCGGTGGGAGCGCCACCGGTTCGAGATGAAGCTGGTCAACCCGGCCAACCGCCGGAAGATGACGGTGATCGTGGTGGGCACCGGCCTGGCCGGTGGCTCGGCCGCGGCGACCCTGGCCGAGCAGGGCTACCACGTCAAGTCCTACTGCTACCAGGACAGCCCGCGCCGGGCCCACTCGATCGCCGCGCAGGGTGGCATCAACGCCGCCAAGAACTACCGCAACGACGGCGACTCGGTGCACCGGCTCTTCTACGACACCGTCAAGGGCGGCGACTTCCGCTCCCGGGAGTCGAACGTGCACCGGCTGGCCGAGGTCTCGGTCAACATCATCGACCAGTGCGTGGCCCAGGGCGTGCCGTTCGCCCGCGAGTACGGCGGCCTGCTGGACACCCGCTCCTTCGGCGGTGCGCAGGTGCAGCGCACCTTCTACGCCCGGGGCCAGACGGGTCAGCAGCTGCTGCTCGGCGCGTACCAGGCGCTGGAGCGGCAGATCGGCCTGGGCAACGTGGAGATGAACTCCCGGCACGAGATGCTGGAGCTGGTGATCGTCGACGGCCGGGCCCGCGGCATCGTGGTGCGCGACCTGGTCACCGGCGAGATCAGCACCGAGATGGCCGACGCGGTCGTGCTCGCCTCCGGCGGCTACGGCAACGTCTTCTACCTCTCCACCAACGCCAAGGGCTGCAACGTCACCGCCTCCTGGCGGGCGCACCGCAAGGGCGCGTACTTCGCCAACCCCTGCTACACGCAGATCCACCCGACCTGCATCCCGGTCTCCGGCGACCACCAGTCGAAGCTGACCCTGATGAGCGAGTCGCTGCGCAACGACGGCCGGGTGTGGGTGCCGAAGGCCAAGGGCGACCAGCGTGCGCCGCGGGACATCCCCGAGGACGAGCGGGACTACTACCTGGAGCGGATCTACCCCTCCTTCGGCAACCTGGTCCCCCGGGACATCGCCTCCCGCGCGGCGAAGAACGTCTGCGACGAGGGTCGCGGCGTCGGCCCCGGCGGGCTCGGCGTCTACCTGGACTTCGCCGACGCGATCAACCGGCTCGGCCGGAAGGCGATCGAGGCGAAGTACGGCAACCTCTTCGAGATGTACGAGCGGATCACCGGCGAGGACCCGTACGAGGTCCCGATGCGGATCTACCCCGCCGTGCACTACACGATGGGCGGCCTCTGGGTCGACTACGACCTCCAGTCGAGCATCCCGGGCCTGTTCGTGATCGGTGAGGCCAACTTCTCCGACCACGGCGCGAACCGGCTCGGCGCCTCGGCGCTGATGCAGGGCCTGGCGGACGGCTACTTCGTGCTGCCGAACACCCTGGCCAACTACCTGGCCTCCGGTCCGCTGGAGAAGGTCGACGCCAGCCACCCGGAGGCGGTGGCGGCGCGTACCGAGGTCGAGGACCGGCTCCAGCGGCTGCTGGCGATCAACGGCGACCGGACCGTGGACTCGTTCCACCGGGAGCTGGGCCAGATCATGTGGGAGCACTGCGGCATGGAGCGCACCGAGGCCGGGCTGCGTAAGGCGATCGACGAGATCCGGACGCTGCGCGACGAGTTCTGGCAGCGGGTCCGCGTTCCGGGCGACGGCGAAGGGCTCAACCAGTCGCTGGAGAAGGCCGGCCGGGTGGCCGACTTCTTCGAGCTGGCCGAGCTGATGTGCATCGACGCCCTGCACCGCGAGGAGTCCTGCGGCGGCCACTTCCGGGCCGAGCACCAGACCCCGGACGGCGAGGCGCAGCGCGACGACGACCGGTTCGCCTACGTGGCGGCCTGGGAGTACGCCGGCACCGGCCAGCCCGTGCTGCACAAGGAAGACCTGAAGTTCGAATACGTCCACCCGACGCAGCGGAGCTACAAGTGAATCTGACCCTGCGCATCTGGCGCCAGAAGGGCCCTGAGGACAAGGGTCAGATGGTGACCTACCAGGTGCCGGACGTGTCCCCGGACATGTCGTTCCTGGAGATGCTCGACGTGCTCAACGAGCGGCTGATCCTCGATGGCGAGGAGCCGGTCGCGTTCGACCACGACTGCCGCGAGGGCATCTGCGGCATGTGCAGCCTCATGATCAACGGCGAGGCGCACGGCCCGCAGCGCGGCACCACCGCCTGCCAGCTGCACATGCGGCAGTTCAAGGACGGGGACACCATCGACATCGAGCCGTGGCGGGCCCGGGCCTTCCCGGTCGTCAAGGACCTGGTGGTCAACCGCAACGCCTTCGACAAGATCATTGCCGCTGGCGGCTACGTCACCGCCCCGACCGGCAGCGCCCCCGAGGCGCACTCGGTGCCGGTGCCCAAGGCCGACGCGGACGCGGCCTTCGAGTCGGCCGCCTGCATCGGCTGCGGCGCCTGCGTGGCCGCCTGCCCGAACGGCTCCGGCATGCTGTTCACCGCCGCGAAGATCACTCAGCTGTCGCTGCTGCCGCAGGGCCAGCCCGAGCGGTACACCCGGGTGATCGGCATGGTGGACGCGCACGACGAGGCCGGCTTCGGCGGCTGCACCAACATCGGTGAGTGCGCGGCGGCCTGCCCGAAGGGCATCCCGCTGAACACCATCGGCCGGCTCAACCGGGACTTCCTCAAGGCGACGTCCAAGCGCGCCGGCACCCCGGGCTCCTGAACCGTCGCCCGACCCACCCGACCGCCGCGCCCCGCACCCGGGGGCGCGGCGGTCGGCCTTTCCAAGGGGTACGCGCTGCCTCCCCCCGGGGCGGGCGCACAGTGTTCAGCCGCCTTTCGAGCTGAGTCGTTTCTGACGTCATCCGCTGGACGCCAGGCCGGCCACAGGCGGCGGCGCGGGACAGCGGGGTGAGTCGTTTTCGACATCAGCTCGAAAGGCGCCCAACAGCGGTGACGTCCCCCGACGGGCCAGCCGGTTCAACGGTCTCCTCGCGGGTAGCAGTCCCATGGACGGCACCGAGGAGGGGACATTCAGGCATGAAGGCACTGACCTGGCACGGCAAGCGTGACGTCCGCGTCGAAAACGTCCCGGACCCCCGGATCGAGGAGCCGACCGACGCCATCGTCCGGATCACCTCAACCGCCATCTGCGGCTCCGACCTGCACCTGTACGAGGTGCTCGCGCCGTACCTGAAGCCCGGCGACATCCTCGGGCACGAGCCGATGGGGATCGTCGAGGAGGTCGGCCCGGGGGTGACCCGGCTCAAGCCCGGCGACCGGGTCGTCGTGCCGTTCAACATCTCCTGCGGGTCGTGTTGGATGTGCGAGCGGCAGCTCTACGCCCAGTGCGAGACCACCCAGGTGACCAGCGAGGGCAAGGGCGCCGCCCTGTTCGGCTACACCTCGCTCTACGGTGCGGTCCCCGGCGGCCAGGCCGAGTACCTGCGCGTCCCGCAGGCCCAGTTCGGCCCGATCAAGATCCCGGAGAGCGGCCCCGACGAGCGGTGGCTGTACCTCTCCGACATCCTGCCCACCGCCTGGCAGGCGGTGAAGTACGCGGACACCCCACCCGGCGGCACCCTGGCCGTCTTCGGCCTCGGGCCGGTCGGGCAGTTCTGCGCCCGGATCGGCCGGCACCTGGGCGCCGGCCGGGTGATCGGCTTGGACCTGGTCCCCGAGCGGCTGGAACTGGCCCGCCGGCACGGCATCGAGGTGCTCGACGTCAGCGAACTGGACGACGTGCCCGGCGCGCTGATCGACCTGGTGGACGGGCGCGGCCCGGACGCGGTGATCGACGCGGTCGGCATGGAGGCGCACGGCGCCCCGCTCGGCAAGTTCACCCAGGCCGCCGCCGGGCTGCTGCCGGACAAGCTGGCCCAGCCGATGATCGACAAGGCGGGCGTGGACCGCCTCGTCGTGCTGCACGCCGCGCTCAAGGCGGTCCGGCGCGGCGGCACCGTCTCGATCTCCGGCGTCTACGGCGGCGAGCAGGACCCGATGCCGCTGATGGAGATGTTCGACCGGGGGGTCCAGCTGCGCATGGGGCAGTGCCACGTGAAGCGTTGGGTGGACGAGATCATCCCGCTGCTCGCCGGCGACGACGACCCGCTCGGCGTGGAGGACCTGCGTACCCACCGGCTGCCGCTGGACCAGGCGCCGCAGGCGTACGAGATGTTCCAGAAGAAGGAGGACGGCTGCATCAAGGTCGTGCTCGCGCCGTGAGCCGGACGGTGGTGGTCACCGGCGCGACCAGCGGGATCGGCCGGGCGGCGGCCCGGCGGTTCGCCGGCCGCGGGGACCGCCTGGTCCTCGCCGCCCGCTCCCCCGCCACCCTCGCCGAGGTGAGCGACGAGTGCCGCGCCGCCGGCGCGCGGGTGCTGGCCGTACCCGTGGACGTCACCGCGCCCGGCGCGGTGGCCGGGCTGGCCGAGGCGGCCGAGGCGGAGTTCGGCGGCATCGACGTCTGGCTGCACACCGCCGCGGTGATGGCCTACGGCCGCTTCGACGAGGTGCCCGCCGCGGTCTTCGAACAGGTTGTCCGCACCGACCTGCTGGCCGCGGCGGAGGTGGCCCGGGTGGCGCTGCGCCGGTTCCGGGCCGCCTCGGCGGGCACGCTGATCCTCACCGGCTCGGTGCTCGGGCACATCACGGCGCCCTACATGAGCGGCTACGTGGCGGCCAAGTGGGGTCTGCAGGGGCTGGCCCGGACGTTGCAGCAGGAGGCCCGGGAGACTCCGGGGGTGCGGGTCTGCCTGGTCAACCCGGGCAGCGTGGACACCCCGGTCTACCGGCAGGCGGCCAACTACCTGGGCCGGATCGGCCGCCCGCCGCCCCCGATCACCAGCCCGGAGCGGGTGGCCCGGGCGATCGTCCACTGCACCGACCATCCCCGCCGCGAGGTGTCCGTGGGCCGGCTCAACGTGATCATGCGGTTCGGTTTCACCGTCCTGCCCGGCCTCTACGACGTCCTGGTCGGGCCGCTGATGCGGACCGCCGGGCTGAGCCGGCGGCCGGTCGGGCCGCACGAGGGCGTCGTGTTCACCCCGAACCCGGCCGGCGAGGCGGTCCGGGGCGGCTGGCTGCCCGACCTGTCCCGGACGGTCCGGACGCTGCGCGGGGCGACGGCGACCGCGGGCTCGGCGGTGCTGCGCCGGCTGCGCTGAGCGCCGGCTGTGGTCTTCGACACGGCCCACCACCGCCCGTCCCGGATACCTGCTCGTCGGGGCCCCGGCGGCAGGCCGACGTTGCGGGCGAGGTGGTTACCGGATGGCTACCGTGTACTGCGGGACACGGCGGAGGGACGGAGCATGGGCGCAGCGGAGGAACGGGCCGTCGAGCGGGCACTCGGCAGGCGGATGTGGCGGATGACGAGGCTGGCCGCGGTGGCCGGCCTGGCCTGGGCGGCCCGGGACGTCCCGGCCCAGCTCGGTGGCCGGCTCACCGGCGCGCGGGCGGAACGCGCCGCCCGCTCCCCCCAGTACCGCGACGGCACCTTCCACAACGCGGCCAGCACCCGGACCATGGTCGCCGACCCGGGCCGCAACCTGCTCAAGGAGCTGATCTTCGGCAAGCAGAAGCGGCGGCCCACCGCGTCCGTCCCGCTGCTGCGCCCGACCGACCCGGCCCCGACCGACACCGAGCGGGAGCTGGCCGTCGTCTGGTACGGACACGCGTCAACGCTGATCGAGATCGAGGGGCACCGGGTGCTGCTCGATCCGGTGTGGAGCGACCGGTGCTCCCCGTCCAACCTCGTCGGCCCGCGCCGCATCCACCAGCCGCCGGTACGCCTCGACGAGCTGCCCCGCCTCGACGCCATCCTCATTTCGCACGACCATTACGACCACCTCGACATGGACACGGTCCGGGGGCTCCTCGCGCACCAGTCCGCGCCGTTCCTGGTCCCGCTCGGCGTCGGCGCCCACCTCGACCGGTGGGGCGTGCCGGAGGAGCGGATCGTCGAGCTGGACTGGGCGGAGAGCCACCGGGTCGGCGGGCTGACCCTCACCGCCACCGCCGCCCAGCACTTCTCCGGACGCGGGCTGCGCCGGGACGGGACGCTGTGGAGCTCCTGGGTGGTGGCCGGCGCGCACCGGAAGGTCTTCTACACCGGCGACTCCGGCTACTTCGACGGTTACGCGGCCATCGGCGCCGAGCACGGCCCGTTCGACGTCACGCTGATGCAGATCGGCGCGTACGACCGGGCCTGGCCGAGCATCCACATGTTCCCCGAGGAAGCCGTCGCCGCCCACCTCGACCTGCGCGGCGGGCTGTTCCTGCCGGTGCACTGGGCCACCTTCAACCTGGCGCTGCACGACTGGGCCGAACCGGTGAACCGCCTCTGGACCGAGGCGAAGGCCCGCGACGTCCGGCTGGCGGTGCCCCGCCCCGGCGAGCGGGTGGTGGTGGACGACCCGCCGCCGGTGGACGGCTGGTGGCAGGGGGTCGCCTGACGATCCTTTGGCGTTTGATCCCGTCTCATGCCTGTCTGTCTGGTAAACCGGTGTGATGTGCCACCCCTGCGGGACGATCGCCACGAGGAGCACCATGCTGAACGGTCGACTGGTCGGGCTCCGCCCGACCAGAACAGAGGACCTCGATTTTCTGGCGGACCTGGCCAACCTGGACCAGGTCCGGCACAACGTGGGCGGCTGGCACTGGCCGGTGGCGCGTGAGACGCAACCGGAGTGGCTGCGCCGCTCCCAGGCGGACCAGACGGTCCAGCGGCTGACGGTCGCCGACCCCGTGACGGATGAGCCATGGGGGCTGACCGGCCTCTGGGAGATTGACTGGCACAACCGCTCAGCGCTGACCGCGATCAAACTGATGCCGGGCGCCGCACCGCGGGGTGCGGGCAGTGACGCGATCATGCTGGTGATGGCCTGGAGCTTCTACGACGTCGGTCTGCGCCGGCTGCACGGTTCAATCCTGCCGTTCAACACAGCGAGCCTCGGCGCGTATGTGCGCAACTGCGGCTGGCGGGTGGAGGGCCGGGACCGGGAGGCCGTCTTCCGCCGCGGGGAGTGGCACGACCTCCTGCGGGTCGGCATCCTGCGCGCCGACTTCGACGCCCTCACCGCGGCGGAGGAATACGTCGAGCGGGTCTGCGGGCCGGCCACCAGCACGATCCCCGGTCAGTCCGGACCGGGCGTCCGGCTGGCCGTCGCGCCTGACGGGCTCGAGGGTGCCGGGGCGATCACCGGGGCCGGTACGGCCAGGGTGGACTGACCGGGCCGAGGTCACGTCGGGGCATCCTTCACCCGCCCCGACGTGACCCGCCGAATCAACCCGGCACGCGGAACCCTCGGCCGACCTTGCGGCCCAGATGACCACCCTCGACCATGCGCAGCAACAGCGGCGGCGGCGCGTACAAGGGCTCCTTGAACTCCTCATAGAGGGCGTTCGCGATCGCGGTGAGGGTGTCCAGGCCGATCAGGTCGGACAGCGCCAGCGGTCCCATCGGGTGGTTGCAGCCCAGTTGCATCCCCCGGTCGATCTCCTCGGCCGAGGCGAACCCAGACTCCACCATCCGGATCGCACTGAGCAGGTAGGGAACCAGCAGTGCGTTCACCACGAAACCGGCTCGATCCCGGGCCCGGATCGTCTGCTTGCCCAGCGTCTGCGTGACGAAATCCTCGATCTGACTGATGGTCCGCTCGGCGGTGAGGAAGGTGCCCACCAGTTCGACCAGGGGCATGGCACCAACCGGATTGAAGAAGTGCAGCCCCAGCACCCGCTCCGGCCGGCCGGTGAGCCGTGCCAACCGCATGATCGGGATCGACGACGTGTTCGACGCCAGGATCGCATCCGTACCGGACAGCACCTTGTCCAGAGTTTGGAAGACCTCCACCTTGACCGACTCGCGTTCGGTGACCGCCTCGATCACCAACTGCCGATCCGCCAAGGTCTCCAGGTCGGCGCCGAACCGCACCCGCTCAACTATCCGGTCACGTTCGTCGGAGGTGAGCCGGCCCTTGCGGAGCCGGCGTTCCAGCGAATCCCGCAGCCGGTTCCGGGCCGTACCGATGGACAACGGGCTCGACGTCACCACTCGTACGTCGAGGCCGGCGCGGGCGCAGGCCTCCGCGATTCCGGTGCCCATCACGCCACCGCCGACCACACCCACTCGTCGGATCGTGTTCATCGTCGCCTCTCGAATTAGTCTGTCGCCACGGGTAGGTCCTCGGAGGACGGCACGGCCGGTGCGGTCCATCTGAGCAGGCAGGCGCCGATCGCCATGCCACCCCCGAAGCCCGCCAGCAGAACGAGTTCACCCGGCCGCAGGTGACCGTTGCGGTGCGCCTCGTCCAAGGTCACCGCGACCGAGGCACTGCCGACGTTGCCGTAACGCTCCAACGTCCGGTGGGTGCGCGCGGCGGTCAGATCGGTGGCCTTCACCAGTTCGTCCAGCATCACGCCGTTGGCCTGATGCGGCACAAAGTGTTGCACGTCGTACGGCGTCATGCCGTTGCGCAGCAGGAGGTTCCGCAGCGCCGGGGGCACCTCCCGCGCCACGAAGTCGCGGACCTCCCGGCCCCGCATGCGGAAGTAGTGGCCGCCCGACTCGACCGTCTGGTGTGAGGCCGGCTGCCGTGACCCCCCGGCCTCGATCCAGATGAGGTTCCGGGCATCCCCCTGCGCCCGTAGTTCGAAGTCGAGGATCCCGGCGTCGGCACCCGAGGTCAGGATGGCCGCGCCGGCGCCGTCACCGAAGAGCACCGAGGTCGTGCGATCCGTGAAGTCGAGTATCCGCGAGTACAGGTCCGCCGCGACGACGAGGGCCCGCGTGCCCGGGCGAATGGCGAGCAGCCCGCAGGCGACCGTCATGGCGTAGACGAACCCGCTACAGACGACGTTGAGATCCATGGCCGCCGCGTTGCGGGCGCCGATCAGCCGCTGGACGGCGTGGGCGGTCGGCGGCTGAGGCGAGTCCCCGGTGGACGTCGCCACGATGATGTGGTCGAGCCGACCGGCGTCCATCCCGGCCTGCGCAAGTGCCCGCTCGGCAGCCCGGGCAGCCAGGTCGGAGGTCGCCTCGTCCGGCCCGGCGAACCGTCGGGAGCGGATGTGCGTCTTACGCTCAATCCACTCCGCGTCCACGCCGACCCGCCGCGCCACCTCGTCGTTGGAGACCTCTCGAGCCGGCACGTACGACCCGGTGGCCAGCACGGAGACGGCCGGTCTGTCCATGATCATGCCTCTCCTCGATGTCCGAAGCCGCCTGCGGCCAGCGACCGCCGCCCATAATACGGACAGAGGTGACAAAGAGGAGCAAATAAGACAAGACTGGTTGAGTCAGAGCACGAAGGCGTCCGTCCAGAGCGCGCCGGAGCGGCCGGACAGGGCGTCCAGCATCGCCACCGCCTGACCGTCGGTGAGCTGCGCGACGAAGTCGACGATCGCCCGCCCCCGGGCCCGGCCGATCCGGTCCGGCGTACGCGGGTGCAGCTCGGCCTCGGCCAGCTCGACCAGGTCGTGCAGCCGGCGGGGCAGCCGCGACTCCTCCTCGGGGTCCAGCAGCCACTCCCAGAGCGCCTCCACCAGGGTGCCCAGCAGCCGGGCCTGGCCGCGCTGGTGCAGGGCGAGATCGGGGCGGGCCAGCACGAACCGGTGGTGGACGAACTTGAGCACCTGCACCTCGTGCCACTGCGGCCGGGCCAGCAGCACGTACCCGGAGCGGACGTCCGGGTCCGGGGTGACCGCGATGGCGTCGACGAAGCGGGTGGACCAGCGGGCGGAGAACCGGGCCACGTACTGCTCCGCCTCGATGGAGCCGTCGAAGGGCAGCGCCAGCAGCCCCTCCACCAGTTCCTCGCGGACGTGCTCGACGGCGGCGGCGAACGCCTCGTCGTCGGCGATCCAGGCGTCCTTGCGGTGCAGTTGGCGGCGCAGCCGCTCGATGGCGGCCCCGGGCCGGCGGCCGGCGGCGGTCAGCGCCGAGGAGGTGATCGACCGGAAGTGGCCGCACTCCCGCTGCCAGGCCATCAGCTCGGCCGCCACCGCGCCCTGCTGGAGCACCCCGACCCGGTAGAAGTCCTCCACGTCGTGGATGGCGTACGCGATGTCGTCGGCGGTGTCCATGATGGACGCCTCCGGCGTCTGCTGCCAGTCGGGGATCCGCCCGGCGAACGGCTCCCGGGCCTGCCGCAGGTCGTCCACCTCGGTCCGGTACGCGCCGAACTTCACCGAGCCGCTCTCCGGGTCGTCCGGTGGGGCGGCGGCGCCGCGCGGTGCCGGGTCCAGGTGCCGGGGGTGCGGATCCGGATGGTCGAGCCGGGTCCACGGGTACTTCAGCATCGCCGCCCGGACCGCCGCGGTCAGGTCCAGGCCGGTGGTGGCCGCGCCGCGGATCTCGGTGCTGGTGACAATCCGGTACGACTGCGCGTTGCCCTCGAAGCCGTCGGGCAGCCCGAGCCGCTGCCGGGCCAGCCGGTCCAGCACCCGCTCCCCCAGGTGCCCGAAGGGCGGGTGGCCGAGGTCGTGGGCGAGGGCGGCCGCCTCCACCACGTCCGGGTCGCAGCCGCCCAGCTTCTCCAGCAGCTCCCGGTGCGCCGGGTCGGCGGTCAGCCGCTCGGCGATCGCCCGCGCCACCTGGGCGACCTTGAGGCTGTGGGTGAGCCGGTTGTGCACCAGCAGGCCCGAGCCGCCCGGGCTGATCACCTGGGTCACCCCGTTCAGCCGGGCGAAGAACGGCGACGCGACGATGCGGTCCCGGTCGGCCCGGAACGGGCTGGCGGCCAGGTCGCCCAACGCACGGGCGCTGCCGCCGAAGAGCCGCCGGGCGCGCGGATCCGCAGGTGCCTCCATGATCGCCACGCTAGCGCAGCCGACCGGCCGGCAGCGACGGGTCCGCCACCCGGCGGGTGCGGCGTGCGCCGTCGGGGGCGGGCGGCACAATGCAGGGCGGAACCCACCCGAGAAGGCGGATCAAGATCGTGACCCAGTCTGTTCATCAGCGGATCGCCGAGGAGCTCGGCGTCGCCGAGCGCCAGGTGCGGGCGGCCGTGGAGCTGCTCGACGGCGGCGCCACCGTGCCGTTCATCGCCCGCTACCGCAAGGAGGCCACCGGCCTGCTCGACGACGCGCAGCTGCGCACCGTCGAGGAGCGGCTGCGCTACCTGCGCGAGCTGGACGAGCGACGCGCCGCCGTGCTGGAGTCCATCCGCAGCCAGGGCAAGCTCGACGAGGCCCTGGAAGCGCAGATCATGGCCGCCGACTCGAAGTCCCGGCTGGAGGACATCTACCTCCCGTACAAGCCGAAGCGGCGGACCCGGGCCCAGATCGCCCGCGAGGCCGGGCTGGAGCCCCTCGCGGACACGCTGCTGGCCGACCCGACGCAGGACCCTCGCGGCACAGCCGCCGGCTTCGTGGAGGCCGACAAGGGGGTGGCCGACGCCGCCGCCGCGCTGGAGGGCGCCCGGGCCATCCTCATCGAGCGCTTCGGCGAGGACGCCGACCTGATCGGCACGCTGCGGGAGCAGATGTGGTCGCGGGGCCGGCTCGTCTCCCGGGTACGCGAGGGCCAGGAGAGCGCCGGCGCCAAGTTCGCCGACTACTTCGACTTCGCCGAGCCGTACCCGAAGCTGCCCTCGCACCGGATCCTGGCCATGTTCCGGGGCGAGAAGGAGGGCGTGCTCGACCTGACGATGGACCCGGAGGCCGAGGGCGACGCCGACGCCGTGGTCACCGGCCCGAGCCGCTACGAGGCGGCGATCGCCGGCCGGTTCGGGATCAGCGACCACGGCCGCCCGGCTGACCGGTGGCTGGCCGACACGGTGCGCTGGGCCTGGCGTACCCGGATCCTCATCCACCTCGGCGCGGACCTGCGGATGCGGCTCTGGCAGGCGGCCGAGGAGGAGGCCGTCCGGGTCTTCGCCACCAACCTGCGGGACCTGCTGCTCGCCGCGCCCGCCGGCGCCCGGCCCACCATGGGGCTGGACCCGGGGCTGCGCACCGGCGTGAAGGTGGCGGTGGTCGACGCCACCGGCAAGGTGGTCGCCACCGACACCATCTACCCGCACGAGCCGCGCCGGCAGTGGGACGCCTCCCTCGCCACCCTGGCCATGCTCGCCGCGGCGCACGGCGTGGAGCTGGTGGCGATCGGCAACGGCACCGCCAGCCGGGAGACCGACAAGCTCGCCGGCGACCTGATCAAGCGGCACCCGGAGCTGAAGCTGACCAAGGTGGTGGTCTCCGAGGCCGGCGCGTCGGTCTACTCCGCCTCCGCGTACGCCTCGCAGGAGCTGCCCGGGCTGGACGTGTCGCTGCGCGGCGCGGTCTCCATCGCCCGCCGCCTCCAGGACCCGCTCGCCGAGCTGGTGAAGATCGACCCGCGGTCGATCGGCGTCGGGCAGTACCAGCACGATCTGTCCGAGGTGAAGCTGTCCCGCTCGCTCGACGCGGTGGTCGAGGACTGCGTCAACGCGGTCGGCGTGGACGTCAACACCGCCTCCGCGCCGCTGCTCACCCGGGTCTCCGGCATCGGCGCCGGGCTGGCGGAGAACATCGTGCTGCACCGGGACGCCAACGGGCCGTTCCGCACCCGGACGGACCTGAAGAAGGTGCCCCGGCTCGGGCCGAAGGCGTTCGAGCAGTGCGCCGGCTTCCTGCGCATCCCCGGTGGCGACGACCCGCTCGACTCCTCCAGCGTGCACCCCGAGGCGTACCCGGTGGTGCGGCGGATCCTGGCCCACACCGGCCAGGACGTGCGCGCGCTGATCGGGAAGTCCGCCATATTGCGCGGGCTGAAGGCGACCGACTTCGTCGACGACACGTTCGGCCTGCCCACTGTCACCGACATCCTGGCCGAGCTGGAAAAGCCCGGCCGGGACCCGCGCCCCGAGTTCCGGACGGCGACGTTCGTCGAGGGCGTGGAGAAGATCAGCGACCTGCAGCCCGGGATGATCCTGGAGGGTGTGGTCACCAACGTGGCCGCGTTCGGAGCGTTCGTCGACGTCGGTGTGCACCAGGACGGGCTGGTGCACGTCTCCGCGATGTCGCACACCTTCGTGAAGGACCCGCGCGACGTGGTGAAGTCCGGCGACGTGGTACGGGTCCGGGTGCTGGACGTGGACGTGCCGCGCAAGCGGATCTCGCTGACCCTGCGCCTGGACGACGAGGCCCCGGCCGGTGGGGGCCGCCCCCAGGGCGACGGCCGCCGCGAACGTGGTGGCCAGGCCGGCGGCGGCCAGGGCGGCGACCGGACCGGCTCGCGAGGCGGCCCGCAGCAGCGCCAGGGCCGCCCCGCCGGCGCACCGGCCCCGGCCAACAGCGCCATGGCCGACGCTCTCCGCCGCGCCGGCCTGGCCTGAGTTCGCCGCACCCTGTCGGCCCGAGGCCCGACAGGGTGCGGCGGTGGGGGCGCGTACCCTCGCGGGGGTGGGTGGGGAGAACGACGGGGCGGGATGGCGGGAGCGGCAGGCGCACGCGGTGCGGGCACACGCGGCGGCCGACGCCCGGCAGCGGGCCGCCGAGGAGGCGGAGGCCGCGGCGCTGGTACGGCGGTTCGCCGCCGAGGCGACCCGGCGGGGCCTGCGCACCGAGCGGTTGAGGGCGGCGGCCTACGACGGGCGGAGCCGCTACCGGACGCACCTCACCGGCTGGTACCTGGACCGGGCCCGGAGCCGGGCGGTGGATCCGGAGGGACGCTTCTACCTGTTGACCGTGCCGGCCAGCCTCCGGTTACGGCTGTTCGGCGCCCGACCCGAGCCGTCGGCGCCGCCGCTGGTCGTCGGCCGGGGTGGGCGCGACGGCGAGTCCCTGCCGCTGGCGACCCTGCTCAGCCTGCGGCTCGAGGCGGGCGACGACTGGCGCTGACCCGCGGCGCCGCGCGCTCGGCCCGCGGCCGCGGCACGATCCCGCCGTTGCGCCGCTCCACCCGTCGCCACCAGCACAACTGCACGACCAGGGTGAGCAGGCCGGCCAGCACGATCGCGGCCAGGTTGATCACCAACTGGAGGGCGGAGCCCGCCGCCTCGGGCCAGACCCCGTACGCCGTCGCGACCGCCACGTTCGCCGCCGCCGGCACGGTGGTCACCGAGATCAGCACCCCCACCAGGGAGCCGGACTTCTTCGAGGTGAGCGAGAGCATGCCGGCGACCCCGGCCAGGATGCCCACCACCCAGGAGAGCGCGTCCGGACGCCAGATGAAGTCGGTCAGCGGCCGGTCGGCCAGCAGCATGTCCCGGCCGACCAGGCCGGTGGCCGTCAACGCCCAGGTGCTCAGCACGGTGACGCCCATGGCGACGAGGAAACCGACCGTGAGGGCCTTGAGCGAGCGGCCGATGATCTCGGGCTGCCGGCGCAGCAGGGCGACGCAGAGCGCGGCGAGCGGGCCGAACTCGGGACCGACCACCATCGCGCCGACGATCAGGATCGGCTGGTCCAGCAGCACCCCGATGCCGGCGATCATGGTGGCCACGATGATCAGCGCCAGGAAGGTGCCGGTGAGCACCGTCTGCTCGCCGGTCTTCGCGGCGATCTCGTCCCAGACCACGGCGTCCTCGCCGTGGCCGGGCGCGTCCTCGGCGGCCTGGTCGGCGGCGGCCGAGAGGGTCAACTCCACGTCGTCGACGGCGATCGCCCCGTGCGCTTCGACGCTCAACTCCTGGAGCTGGCGCAGCACCCCGTCCGCGCTCTCCCGTCACAGGTGAGGTAGTCACCGGCCGGCTGGCGGGCGACCCCGGGCAGGACCACGAGATGGGTCACCCCGGGGTCCGCCGCGAGCAGGTCGGCGACGGCGGATGACTGATCCGCCGGCGCGATCACCCTCAGATGCAGCATCGCCAGCTCCGTACGTCCAGGGCGGCCCAGCGCCGCAGGCCGCAGCACTGTACCGGGCGGGACCGGGGACCGGCAGAGGCGACGGAAACCCACCAGAAACGCGAAACGTCATCTTTGTCCGTTTCTAGGCACCACTGTCGTCGACCTGCGTCGTTGACCTTCGGGAAAGCGAGGGGCGGGCCGAGTGCCCACCGACATCCGGGGGCCAGGCATGGCGGTACGCGAACAGGACACCGGCGGATGGCCGGCCGCGACGGACGGCGGGCGAGTGCTGCTCTCCCCACCGGACATCGGGCCGCTCGAGGAGTCGTACCTACTCAACGCCCTGCGCTCCGGCTGGGTCGCCCCGGTCGGCCCGGACCTCGACGCGTTCGAGCGGGAGGTCGCCGCCCGGGTGGGCCGGGAGCACGCCGTGGCTCTCGCCTCCGGCACCGCCGGGCTGCACCTGGCGCTGGTCGCCCTCGGCACACTGCCCGGTGACGTCGTGGTGGTGCCAACGCTGACCTTCGTCGCCACCGCCAACGCCGCCGTCTACGCCGGCGCCGAGCCGGTCTTCGTCGACTGCACGCCGGAGACCGGCAACCTCGACCCGGACCTGCTCGACCGGACGCTGGACGAACTGCGCCGGGCCGGCCGGCGGGTGGCCGCGGTGCTGCCGGTGGACATGTTCGGCTCCTGCGCCGACTACGCCCGCATCCTGCCGCTCTGCGCGGCTGCCGGGGTTCCCGTGGTGGAGGACGCCGCGGAGGCGCTCGGCGCCGTCCGTAACGGACGGGCGGCCGGCTCCTTCGGCCGGGCCGCGGTGCTGTCCTTCAACGGCAACAAGATCATCACCACCTCGGGCGGCGGGATGTTAGTCTCCGACGACGCCGACCTGGTCGCCCGCTGCCGTTACCTGGCCACCCAGGCCCGGCAGCCGGTGGTCCACTACGAGCACACCGACACCGGGTACAACTACCGGCTCAGTAACCTGCTCGCCGCGCTCGGTCGGGCTCAGCTGCGCCGGCTGGACGGCATGCTGGCCCGGCGGCGCGCCCACCGGGAGCGGTACGCCAAGCTCTTCGCCGCCACCCCCGGCGTCCGCCTGCTCGCCGACCACGACTCGGGCGCCAACTGCTGGCTGACCAGCATCGTGGTGGACCCGGAGCACGCCGGCTGGCGCGCCGCAGACCTGGCCCGGCACCTCGCCGTCCGCAACATCGAAACCCGACCGGTGTGGAAGCCGATGCACCTGCAACCGGTCTTCAGCGGCGCGCACGCGGTGCTCTCCGGGGCCGCCGAGCGGCTCTTCGCCGACGGCCTGACCCTGCCCAGCGGTTCGGGGATGACCGAGCACCAGGCGGACCGGGTGGCGGCCGCGATCGCCGACTTCCTCGACCGCCGATGACCCTGCCCCATTCGAAAACCCAGGTGCGGTGATGAAGCTCGAGATCTGGAACGCCCGCGACGCTCGGGACGAGGCGCGGTGGCGGGCGGCACACGACGCGTGGGCCGAGCGGGAGGTGTGTGCGCACCCCGGCTACGTGCGGCTGTTCGCCCGCGAGCGGGAGGAGCCGCTGGCCGCGTACGCCCGCACCCGCAACGGTTTCATCCTCTACCCGTTCCTGCTGCGCCCGATCGACGCCCCGCACCTGGCGGCCAGCGGACCGCCGGCCTACGACATCGCCAGCCCGTACGGCGGTAGCGGTGGGCCCTTTCAGGAGGGCGTGGACGAGGTCGAGGCCAAGGCCTTCTGGCTGGCCTTCGACGAGTTCTGCCGCTCGCGACGGGTGGTCAGCGAGTTCTGCCGGCTGCACATCTACCCGGAGCAACTCCTTCCCTACCCGGGACAGGTCCAGCCACGGCTGGTGAACGTGGTGCGCGACCTCGACACCCCGCCCGAACAGATGTGGCGAGAGTTCGCCCACAAGGTCCGCAAGAACGTGAACCGGGCCCGCCGCGAGGGGGTGACGGTGGAGGTCGACGAGGCGGGCGCGGCACTCGACGACTTCCTGCGCATCTACTACGCCACGATGCACCGCCGCAGCGCCGGGGAGTCCTACCACTTCCCGCGGGAGTTCTTCCGGACACTGCTGCGCGATCTGCCCGGCCAGGCGGTCTTCTTTCACGCCCGCCACGAGGGCCGCATCGTCTCGACCGAACTGGTCCTGGTGTCCGGCAGGAACATGTACTCGTTCCTGGGCGGCACGGATGAAGAGGCGTTCGACCTGCGCCCGAACGACCTGGTCAAGTTCGAGATCTTCCACTGGGGGCGGCAGCAGGGCCGGTCCCGCTTCATCCTCGGCGGTGGCTATGCCCCGGACGACGGCATCTTCCGCTACAAGCGGGCCTTCGCTCCGGACAACCTGGTCACCTACCACACGGGAGTCCGCGTCCTCGACCGCGAGCGGTACGACGCACTGACCCGGGCACACCTCGCCGAGGCGTACCGGCGCGACCCCGAGTGGACTGCCGGCGCGGACTTCTTCCCGCAGTACCGGCACCCCCTCCCGACGGGCACGCAGAAGCCATCAACCGGACCAGCTCGGCCGACGTAATCGGATAAATAGCCTAAATCCTTTATATACCGCGCAAAAACTGCTAAAACGAAAGCACCGCGTGCGCGGTGCACAGCAGGCATTGCACGCCGCTCGGCGGCGGGAATGGAGCGAGTGGTGGGATCGGCCAGAAGCGCCAAGAGGATCATGGACATCGTCGGCGCCGCATCCCTGCTGGTGCTGTTCAGCCCCATCATCGCGGTGATCGCGGTGGCGATCCTGGTGACCGACGGACGACCGGTGCTGTTCCGCCAGGTACGGCCGGGTCGGCACGGCGAGCCCTTCACCCTCGTCAAGTTCCGGACCATGCGGGACCCACACCCCGGTGAGGAGCCCTGGACCACCGACGACGTGCGCACCACCCGCCTGGGGCGCTTCCTGCGCCGCACCAGCCTGGACGAACTGCCCGAGCTCGCCCTGGTGCTCACCGGCCGGATGAGCCTGGTCGGCCCGCGCCCGCTCGTGATGGAGTACCTGCCGCGGTACAGTGCGCACCACGCCCGCCGGCACGAGGTGCGGCCCGGCATCACCGGCCTCACCCAGGTCAGCGGCCGCCGGTCGCTCACCTTCGGACAGCGGCTCGACCTGGACGTGGAGTACATCGACACCTGGTCGCTCAGGCTCGACCTCGCGATCCTGCTGCGTACCCTGGCCGAGCCGTTCCGGCGGGGTGAGATCAGAGGCCAGACGCTGGCGGAGGTGGACGACGTCGGACTGGTCCCACCCGTGCTGGAGCGCGTTCCGTGACGGTGCCCGACCGGTGGGAGCAGGGCTCGTCCTTCCCCGCCATTCTCCCCGCCGAGGGGCAGGCGTGCCGTTTCCCGGCGGCACACCAGCTGTACGGCTCCGGCCGCCAGGCGCTCCGGGCGCTCCTCGCTCTCGGCCGCCGGGAGTACGGCTGGCGACTGCTGCACGTGCCGGCCTTCTACTGCCCGGAGGTGGTGGAGAGCGTCGCCGACCTGCTGCCGGTGCGACGGTACGACGCGGGCCCCTTCGGTCCGCAGGCCACCCCGGCAGCGGACACCGGCGAGGCGGTGGTGACCGTTTCCTACTTCGGGGAAGCGCCGATCGTGCCGACCAGCGGCAAGGCGCAGGTGATCGTCGACGTGACGCACGACCCGATCGCGGACTGGCCGACCGAGACGCCGGTGGACTTCGTCTTCGCGTCTCTCCGCAAGACCCTGCCGCTGCCCGACGGCGGCGTGGTCTGGTCGCCGCGCGGCCTTCCGCTTCCGCCCGCGGCGCCACCCGGCGTGGACCACCTCGCCACCGCCGGCCGGGCCCTCACCGCCATGGTCCTCAAGCGCGCCTACCTGGACGGCGCCGACGTCGACAAGACGGGCTACCTGGACCTGTTCGCCGCGGCGGAGGCCGGGCTGCGGTCCCCCACGGTCAGCGGCATCTCGGACTACTCGCGGCAGGCGCTGCACGTCCTGCCCGCGGCGGAACTACGCCGCCGGCGGATCGCCAACGCGAACCACCTGTGCGACCGGCTGCGCGGCCTCCCCGGGATCACGGTGCACGCCCGCACCTTCGGCCTGGTGCTGGAGTTCGACAGCGCAGCCCAGCGGGACGCGACACGGCAGGGACTGATCGAGCGCCGCGTGTACCCCGCAGTGCTGTGGACGCTTCCACCCGAGGTGACCCCGCCAAGGCAGCTCGACCTGTCCCGGCGGCTGCTCTTTCTGCACACCGACATCCGGTGGAGCGACGCGGACCTCGACCGGGTCGACGAGACGATCCGGCAGCTGGCGTCTCGCTCGATCACCGAAGACCGCGTGCTCCACCAGCCCGTGCCGGGTAACGGGGTAGCCGTAGCGGCTACCTGAGCACGCCGGCGATGATCTCGGCAATGCGTTCGCCGGCCCTGCCGTCCCACAAAGGCGGGGTGCACCACGTGGCGGGCCGCCCGACGGCCAGAACGCTGGACAGAGCCTCCGCGAGCGCTTGCGGCGTGACAAGACGGTTGGTGCCGTGCGTGATGGTGATCGGCCGTTCCGTGTTGGGCCGCAGTGTCAGGCATGGCACCCCGAGCATCGTCGTCTCCTCCTGCACCCCACCGGAGTCGGTGACGACAGCCACGGCGCCGCGGACGAGGCTGACGAACTCGATGTAGCCCAGCGGCTCGACCACGCGCAGCGCGCGATGCGACAGCAGGCCCGCGTTCTCGAGGTGACGTCGCCCGCGGGGGTGCAGCGGCAGGATGACCGGAATCTCGTCGGCAACGGAGTGCATGGCCTTGACCAGGTCGATTGCACCGGCGGGATCGTCGACATTGGCCGGTCGGTGCAGGGTCGCCACGACGTAACGGGCGGGAAGCGTGAGGGCGGCACGGATGCCGGCGATGTCGAAGCGGTCGAGATTGCCCAGGAGCGTGTCGATCATGGGATTGCCGACGAGGTGGATTCTGTCCGCGGAAATTCCCTCGTTTCCGAGGTGCACTGCAGCGTCGGGGCTCGTGGCGAACAGCACGTCGGACACCCGGTCGACGATGACGCGGTTGACCTCCTCCGGCATTGATCGGTCGAAGCTGCGCAGACCAGCTTCCACGTGCGCCACCGGGATCTCCAACTTCGCCCCGACAAGCGCCGCGGCGAGCGCGGAGTTGACGTCGCCGTAGACGACCACGAGCTCCGGCCGGTCCGCGGTCATCAAATCCTCCAAGCCGGTCATGATGTCCGCGGTCTGTCTCGCGTGGCTCCCCGAACCCACGCCGAGATTGACGTCGGGCTCCGGCAGGCCCAACTGTCGGAAGAAGACCTCCGACATCCGCTCGTCATAATGTTGCCCCGTGTGGACCAGGCGCTGCCGGACACCGTGCCGATCGAGCGCACGGATCACCGGCGCCGCCTTGGGAAAGTTCGGACGTGCGCCCGCGACGTGCAGGACAGCGGCTGCTGACATGTGTCTCCTCCCGGAGTGAGCGTTGACCGGTGGGCATCACGCCCAGGTCGGACAGGTACGACCCTTCAGCGGCGCCGATCCGGTCGGCAACGCGTCGCACCCGGATCTTCGAGCAGCGAGGCGAGGAGTTCCCCCAGGGCGCGGGCCATGGCCGTACGAGACTGGTTCTGCTGAATCCACCGTCGGCCCGATGCGCCCATCTTCGCCAACTCATCGGGGCTCGCCTGAGCCAACTGGCCGAGACCGTGGGCCAGATTCCCCGGGGCGACCACGTGCCCGGCGGCGGCCGCCATGACGAGATCACCGACGACACCGGGACTGTTGGTGACGACAGGCAGGCCGGCGGCCAGGTAGTCGAACACCTTGTTGGGGCTGACCCCGACGCGGAACAGTTCGACGTCGGCGAGTACGTGGACGCCGATGTCCGCCGCATGGAGGAGGTCCGGGATCTCGGTCTTCGGCACCGGATCCAGGAAGCGCACATTGCGGATGTCGCGCGCCGCTGCCTGCAGTCGCGCCTTCTCCACACCGGAACCGACGAGCACCACGTCGAGGTCAGGTACCGCCCTGGCCGCGTCCAGCAACAGGTCCAGACCGTTCGCGGGGCCGTGCGCTCCAGCGTAGACGGCGGTGCGGCGGGTGAACCCGTACCGTCGCCGCAGCTCGTCGCGCTCGGCTCCGGGCGTGAAGTCCTCCGGATCGGCACCGTTGGGGATGAAGACTATCTTTTCCGGCTCAGCACCCTTGCTCTCGATCGCGGCCCGCACACCGGGCGCCATGATGACCACCCGCTGGGCGCGCCGGTACAGGAACCGCTCCAAGCGCTCCAGCGCCCGGTACATCAGGGATGCTTCGGTAAGCCTCCCCATGTCGACGAGCACACGCGGCCACAGGTCCCGGACCTCGAGAACGAACGGCACGCGCCTGGCCGCCGCCACGAACCAGCCGGACAGACCGGCCAGCAGGTGGGGCGAGGACGCGTACACCACATCGGGGCGGGGCTGCCGTAGCCCGGCCACCGTCCCCGTCACGGCGAAGCTGGCCCAGTTGATTACCCGGCCGAGGCCGTTGCCTTGGTACGGCGTCACGGCGACCGGAAGGAACCCCTGCTCGGCCCGCTGCGGCGGCCCGCCCGCTGTGTTGCGGCGCGCGGTAATGATCACGGTCGACCACTCGGGCAGACGGCCGAACAACTCGACGTGCCGGGTACCCCCCGGACAGTCCCGGGGCACGGCGAAATGGTTGAGAACTAGGATTCTGCGTTGCGTCATTGCGGCGCTCCCATCCGGTGGGCTGCTCCAGACTCGATGTGGGAACGAGGCACGCGGCGAGCCCGGCCCCGAGCCCGAAAGGCGAATAGTGGTGTTGTATCAGCCGCCAGCTGCGGTTACGCGGTCTTTCAAAATACTCAGCGCAGGTCGAACAGCAGTAAAGCTTGTTTCACCTCGGCAAGAGCCGTTTCAAACCATGACCGCCTGCCGGGCGAGCATCATCGGTTGGACGCGGCACCAGGAAAATAGCGACGGAGCGAGAAGCTCTTCGACATGCATCCTGACGAATGAGCCGGTCACCGCCGGTGGCCCATGGCTCCGGCTCCGGCTGCCACGGCACCGAATTGACGGGACGTAGGTCGAACGTGCCGTGCCGGGCGGGGCCGCAACGCCACATTGAGAACCAGCGCCGCCCCGACCACTGCAGCCAAGACGTTCGAGTAGTGGATGATACTGATCGTGCTGGACCAGAGGATGATGCTGTAGCAGCCGGCAAGGACCGCCGCCGCTGTCGCGGACCGGTGCCACATCACGGCCCGATAGGCCGCGCCGGCCGCCGCACCGAAGAGGAAAAGCACCAGTACTCCCCCAGCTCGACCGAAGTCGATTAGCACGCCTCGAAACATGGTGTAGATATTGGTCTTGCTGCCCCTCTCGTCCACGACGACGAACTCGTCGTAGGTACGAAAGTCCCTGCGGCTCTGGCCGGTCAGCAACGAGACGCCGGCGACTGACGCAGTGCCCAGCCCGAGTTGCTTCTCGTCCGCCCACTCCCGCTGTTCCAACCACTGAGAGAAGGCCGGCTGATAGCCGAGCGCGTAAACCGCCACTCGACTGCGGACCATAGACGCCGTGCTGGCGTCGAATGTGCCGATCCGAAGGAATGCCATGAAGGTGAACAGGGCGGTCACCGCGAGCATCGCTCCGGCAGTGCCGGCGACGGCACGGGCGGTGATCCGGGGGGGCCGCCCGTCCCTCATGATGCGCATCGCGACATACCCGCTGAACCAGAGAAAGACACCGGAGACCATGCCAGCCCGGGCGGTGGTCGTAAATCCATAGATCACCAACGACGCCAACGGCGCGAGCATCCAGGCACGCTGGAATCGAACGCGTGCGAGCGCAAGGAACGGAGCACACAGCGCCGCGCAGTACGTGATCGACAGCAGCGCCGAAACCCAACGCTGGCTGCCGCTCGCACTTGCCGCCAAAAGGTTGTCGTACCGGCCCACGGCAACCTGATGGGATGCGTCGAGCAACTCCTCAATCGACAGAAGATTGTCGATGGAGATGCCGTTCGTCCGAACAGACAGGAAGCCCGCAGCCAGCCCGGACACGGTGCCGGCAGCGATCGTCCAGAGCAGACCTCCCTGTCTCGCACTCGGTGCCGAGTTGGACGTTCGAACCACTGGGCCGGGGAACGGTGGTCGCGTGTAGGTCAGAACGAGCGACCCCAGACCGAACGCGGCCACGCCCACCGCGATGTAGATGAGTGCCCGGTAGGTCGTTTCGCGACCATAGAACGCGGCGGAGAGAGCGGAGGCGATCATCCAGTATCCCGCGAACATCGCGCCTGGCTGAAACCAGTGACCGGCGCAGGACCGGACGATCAACGCCAGGGAGGCGAAGACGGCAAGCGAGAATAGCAACATGTGAGGCTCCCAGGTGGCGGACCAGCACGTCGCCAATCCGCCGTAACTGCAACGGGCCGGAGCCGCTCCGGTTACGGAGTCGACCCGGAATTGCGCCCGACGCGATCGCGGCGCGACTTCTGGACAATCAGGTAGCG
>NZ_RJLN01000120.1 GCF_003725545.1 Micromonospora solifontis
CGGCGAGTCCGCGGCCGGCTCGGTAGGTCGGGTGTCCGGTGGCCCGGCCGGGGCCGGTACGACCGGACCGGGGCGCCCGCCGCGCCGGGGCAGCGGCAGGTCGGTCAGCGCACCCTCGGCGACCGGCAGCTCCGGCTGTTCCAGGACGGTCGGGGCGATCGCCAGGTCGGCGTGCAGCATCCGGGCCACCAGCGGAACCCGGGTCGACCCGCCGACCAGGAAGAGACCGGAGAGCTGCCCGGGCGCCAGCCCGGCGGCGGCGATCACCTGCCGGGTCTCGGCCACCGCCCGGGCCAGCAGGGGCGCGGCGAGCCGTTCCAGGTCCTCCCGGGACAGCGGCACCGCCGCCTCCACCCCCGGTACGGCCACCGGCGCGACGGTGGCCCGGGACAGCATCTCCTTCGCGCCGCGCACGTTCTCCCAGAGCTGCTGCCGGTCCCGCCACTCGGCGGTGCTCCCCGGGTTGGTCAACCGGGCCCACTGCCGCGGATGCGCCGCGGCGACCAACTCGCCGAGCCGCCGCAGCAGCGCGGCGTCCAGGTCCAGACCGCCGAGGTCGGCGACCCCGCCCGTGGCGATCAGCTGGAAGCCCGAGTCGCCCCACGGATCGGCGCCCTCGTTGCGCAGCACCGCCACGTCCAGGGTGCCGCCGCCGAAGTCGAAGACCGCGATCGAGCCGCCGACCGGCACCGGCCGGCGCAGCACCTGCGTGTAGTAGCGGGCCGCGGCCACCGGCTCGCGCAGCAGGCGGGTGCCGGGCGCGATGGGCGCGGACAGGGTGTGCTCGGCGGCCGAGGGCCAGCCGGCCAGCTCCAGCGCGTCGTGCAGCACCTGCCGGCGGGGCGCCGACCAGGCCGCCGGATGGGTGACCACCGCCGGCGGGAGGAAACCCGCCGCCGCCACCGCGGCGTCCGCGACCCCCCGCAGCGTCGCCGCCAGCAGCTCCGCCGGCCGGTACGCCCGACCACCCAGCTCGACCGTCGCCTCGTCGACCCGGCGCTTGGGGTTCGCCTCGTACCGGGTCGGGTCGGCCTGGGCCAGCCGCTGGGCGTCCCGCCCGACGTGCAGCCGTCCCTCGGTGTCGGCGTAGACCCCGGACGGGAGGATCGGGTGGCCGTCCACGAGCAGCGGACGGGTCCGCCCGTCCGGCCAGCGCAGCACCGCCACGGTGTTCGAGGTGCCGAGGTCGACGCCGAGGGCGAAGCCGTCCTGCTGGCCTGACATCCGTGCCTACCTCCACCCGACGAGGGGATGTCCGGCCCGCATCGTACGCAGCCCGCGCCGCGCGTCGATCTCCAGCGGCCCGTCGGATGCGCCGTGCGCCGCGCGTCCGGGCAGCCGACACCGAGGACGAAGAGGGGTGTTACTGATGTACGGGGGTCGAGGTCGACATCGAAGCCCTGCGCGCGCACGCCACGGCCATGTGGGCCATTCACGACCGCTTCGCCGCCGTCAAGGCCGCGGAGCGGCACCATCTTCCAGGCCGACGATGCCTACGGGCAGCTCTGCCAGTTCTTCCCACCCATCCTGGAGGGACGCCACCGGGACCAGGACAGGGGCGTGGGGATGCTCGCCGAGAACATCGCGCTGCTCGCCGCGGGAACCAAGAAAACCGCCGAGGCCTACGAGCGGGCCGAGGAGTCGACCACCGACCGGCTTCAACTCCTTCCGCTCCGCGGCCTGAGCCGGCCCGGCGTCCTCTCATGAGCAACCCACTGGTCGCCACGACCTCCGACATCCCTTCGACCAGCGCCGCGCACCGCGACGGCTGGACCGGCCTGCCGCTCGCCGACGACTACATGGGCATCAAGGACGCCATCGACTCCGGCAGCTGGATCGACGGCTCAATCGCGGGCATGGGCGCCGCTCTCGACGTGGCGTCCATCGCCATCGACCCGTTCAGCACGCTCCTGTCGATGGGCATCGAGTGGGCCATCGAGCAGGTCGAGCCGCTGAAGCAGGCACTCGACTGGCTCGCCGGTGATCCCGAGACCATCGAGACGCACGCCATGACCTGGGACAACATGGCCAATGAGCTGTTCTCCATCGCCGAGGACCTCAAGGCGCGGCTGGTCGGCGACCTCGACGGATGGCAGGGCGTCGCCGCCGACGCCTACCGCGACATCCTCGCCGTCAACATCGACGTCGCCGGGATCTTCGCGGGCACGGCCGCCGGCATGGGTGCAGCGACCCGTGGCGCGGGAACCCTGGTGCAGATAGTGCGGGAGGTCGTGCGCGCCTTCATCGCCGACTGCATCGCCAAGGTCGTGGTGTGGCTGGCCGAGGAGGTCTTCTCTCTCGGCATCGCCACACCGCTGGTCGCCTCCCAGCTCGCGGTCGCCGTCGTCCGCTGGACCGGCCGCATCTTCGGCTGGCTGATGGGCCTGATCACCAGCCTCTCCGCCCTCCGCGCACTCCTCGACGTCTAGGCGGCCCTCGATGCGACAACTCATGGCGGCCCTGCGGACCACCGCCGTTCTGGTGGTCCTGTTCGCTGTGGCGGGCCTCCACAACAAGCACCCCTCAGGCCCCACCCCACCGCACGGCGGTGACGGCGATGGCCCCAAGCGTCCCAAGTTCAACCCCGGCATGATGCCCAAGCGCGTGGGACCAGCCCAGCAGCACGGCATCAAGCGCGCCGAGGAGGGCCGCCCGAAGGGCGCCGACACATCCGAGCCCGAGGCGCCCAAGAAGACCAACCCCTGGGACGACCCCGACTTCACCGACGCCAAGTACGACATGCACCGCTTCGGTCAGATGGGCGACGGGGCGATGGACAAGATCTGGGACGGCGACGGCATGGGCAGTGGCAACCACAAGCCCACGTCCACCGAGCCCGGCAAGACGCTCTTCCCGCCCGGCACCATCAAGGCGCAGGTCGAGGCCTGGTTCAAGAGCATCGCCGCCCACCCCGACAGCCGCCCTCAGGCGCGTCCCCACGGCGACGGCTGGGTCGTCAGCGGCACCCGCGACGGCATCACCTGCGTCGTTACCCTGGACAAGGACGGCAGCATCTCCGGCGGCTTCCCCGTCAGCGGCGAGGGCGTCACCACCAACCCGCCGGCCTAGCCACCGAACCCACGGGAAACCCATGGAAGTCATCGATTTCTACCGGCTCAGCCGCCGGATCACCGACCAGCTGGCACCCAAGATCAGCCCGAATTACCGGCCGATCGTCCTGACCGCCGCAGGCGCCGGGGCCTGGGACCTGGCGATCCCGACGCTCGTCGGCGCCCTGTCGGAGGAGGACGTTGTGATCACCACGGCGGAGAAGGACGCGCTGCGGGAGCTCATGGAGTTCCGCCGGGAACCTCTGACGCACCTGGAGCAGATCCGGACCTCGGACTGACGGGCGAAGCGTAGGTCGGGCCCCTCGAACCCTGCACCGTGCCGACCAGCGGGCGTCCCAGACCTGGCCCGATCTCGGCGGGCATGTCGATGGCGACATTCACCGAACGGTAGATCTCGGGATCCGACTGCGGAAGGTGTCAAGATTTTTGAGGCGGGTTGATCCCGAGACATTCGCATGATCAACTTAGGCTAAGCGGCATTGGAGCAAGAGGTGGAAGAGTAGCCATTCACCTCGGCGAATCATCCCATCCTGTCTGCCGTCGACCCGCTCTCCTGGGGAGCGGGCCGACGCCCGGCCCGCGTCTCGGAGCCCGAGGGCCCCCGCCGGAGGCGCAGTAACCGCAACCCTGCGACCGCCGCCAGGCCGCCGACACGGCCAGCCGTGCGCTCCCCTACGCCGCGCGGACTCCTGGCCGCGCGGCCCGGCCGGCTGCCGGCCAACCCCTCACTGGTCCGCCTCGGTCGCCGCCGCCGGCCTGCCCGGCTTTCACTTCCACGGCCTGCGACACGCCGGGAACACCCTCGCCGCTGGCACTGGTGCCAGCCTGGCCGACCTGATGGCGCGCATGGGACACGGTTCGACCCGGGCCGCGATGATCTACCAGCCAAGGAACGCTATCGGGCACGTAGCAGGCACGCCCGCAAGGCCAAGCGATAGGTATGGATGTGGCCCAGGTCGGAAACGATGTCTGACCTGGGCCACTATCACTGAGCGGGCGACGGGAATCGAACCCGCACCGTCAGTTTGGAAGACTGAAGCTCTGCCATTGAGCTACGCCCGCGACCGCCCCGCTGTACCCGGGGCGCGCGAGACAGCCTACCGAATCCCGAAACCGGACGCGCGGCCCCGTACCCGCGTTGCGCCCCCATGATCCACGCAACTTCCGGGAAAGAGGCCCCTCCCCGCGCCCGGAGGCCACACTTTCCCCGAAAGTGTGGCCTCCACCGGGGCGCGGGTGGCCTCCACCCGGCCACGGGCGGGCCGGTGACCC
This sequence comes from Micromonospora solifontis, assembly GCF_003725545.1. GTDB lineage: Bacteria > Actinomycetota > Actinomycetes > Mycobacteriales > Micromonosporaceae > Micromonospora > Micromonospora solifontis. Next base: position 4,344 of record NZ_RJLN01000120.1, read on the forward strand.
TGCGCCGGGCGCGGACGGCATACACTTCTCGTCGCCACGGGGTGTGGCGCAGCTTGGTAGCGCACTCGCTTTGGGAGCGAGGGGCCGTGGGTTCAAATCCCGCCACCCCGACTGTCGTTCGCGACCGGCTCGTCCCGGGGCCGCCGATTTTTCCGCGCGGTACCCCGGGCGCTGCCGATGCGGCGGGTCGGCTCGCCTACACTCGATGCCGCGCAATCACGCCCAGACTTCAACACCAAGATCCGTCAAGGAGTACGCCTGTGAAGAGCACCGTCGAGACTCTGAGCCCGACGCGCGTGCGGCTCGCCATCGAGGTGCCGTTCGTCGAGCTCGAGCCGAGCCTCAAGAAGGCGTACCGGGAGATCGGCCAGCAGGTCCAGGTTCCCGGCTTCCGCCGGGGCAAGGTGCCCGCCGCGGTCATCGACCAGCGGGTGGGCCGGGGCACCGTCCTCAACGAGGCGGTGCAGGAGGCCATCCCGCAGAACATCCTCGCCGCGGTCCGCGAGCACGACCTGAAGACCCTCGGTCGCCCGGAGGTCGAGATCACCGAGTTCAACGACGGTGACTCGCTCAACTTCACCGCCGAGGTGGACGTCCGCCCGGAGATCACCCTGCCGGACCCGGCCACCATCGAGGTGACCGTCGACGAGATCCAGGTCGCCGACAGCGAGATCGACGAGCAGGTCAACAGCCTGCGCGAGCGGTTCGCCACGCTGAAGACCGTCGAGCGGGCCGCCCAGGAGGGCGACTACGTCCAGATCGACCTGAACGCCACCGTCGACGGCGAGGACGTGCCGGGCGGGCAGGCGAGCAACATCTCGCACGAGGTCGGCAGCAAGCAGCTCCTGCCGGGTCTGGACGAGGCCCTGGTCGGCCTGGCCGCCGGCGACAGCACCACCTTCTCCACCCAGCTGGTCGGCGGCGACTTCGCCGGCCGCGACGCCGAGGTGGCGGTGACCGTCCGCACGGTCAAGGAGAAGCAGCTGCCCGAGCTCGACGACGACTTCGCCCAGCTGGCGAGCGAGTTCGACACGATCGCGGAGCTCCGCGACGACCTGCGTGAGCGGGTCACCCGCGGCAAGCAGGTCGAGCAGATCTACGCCGCCCGCGACAAGGCCCTCGAGCAGATGGTCGCGACCGCCGAGGTGCCGGCGCCGGAGGGCGTCGTCAAGGAGGAGGTCGAGAGCCGCAAGGCCGCGATGGTCGACCAGCTCGAGCGGATCGGCGCCTCCCTGGAGGAGTACCTCGCCGCCGAGGAGAAGACCGAGGAGCAGATCGACGCCGAGCTGACCCAGGCGGCGACCGACGGTGTCAAGATCCAGCTCCTGCTGGACACTCTCGCCGACGCTGAGGACGTGCAGGTCTCCGACGACGAGTTCGGCCACGAGATCGTGCACCGCGCCCAGCGCGCCGGCATGGCCCCGCAGCAGTACTACGACCAGCTGGTCCGTTCGGGTGCCGCCGCGGCCGTCTTCGGCGACGTCCGGCGGGGCAAGGCGCTCGCCTCGGTGATGGAGAAGATCAAGATCAAGGATTCGGCGGGCAACGAGGTCACCCTCGACGCGCTGCGGGCCCAGAACGAGGCCGAGCACGACCACCAGCACTGATCATCGGGTGTCGGCCGCCGTCCCGCGCTGCGCGCTGGGCGGCGGCCGAAACCCTTTTCCGGGTACGCCCCGAGGGTGACTGCGCTGAGAGCGAACAGTGCCCCGACCGGGAGTACGCCCCCCGGCTGAGCGGTTAGTGTCGGGTAGGACGGTACGGAGAGCGAAGGGCTGCCATGACCGACATGCACATCCCACCGAAGCCGCTCCGGGCGATCGACGCCCGTGGTGGCGACACCATTGGCAACCTCGACGACTCGGTCTACAACCGGTTGCTCAAGGAGCGGATCATCTTCCTGGGCAGCGAGGTGACCGACCAGGTCGCCAACCGCATCTGCGCGCAGCTCCTGCTGCTCGCGGCGGAGGACCCGGACCGCGACATCAACCTCTGGATCAACTCGCCGGGTGGCTCGGTCTACTCCGGCATGGCGATCTACGACACCATGCAGTTCATCGACAACGACGTCTCGACCGTGGCGATGGGCATGGCGGCCTCCATGGGCCAGCTGCTGCTCTGCGCGGGCACCAAGGGCAAGCGGTACGCCCTGCCGCACGCGCGGATCATGATGCACCAGCCCTCGGGCGGCATGGGCGGCACGGCCGCCGACATCGCGATCCAGGCCGAGCAGATGCTCTACACGAAGCGGATGTTCCAGGAGCGGGTCGCCCACCACACCGGCCGGAGCGCGGCGGAGATCGAGGCGGACTCGGACCGCGACCGTTGGTTCACCGCCCAGGAGGCCATGGACTACGGCTTCATCGACAAGGTGATCACCGGAGCCGCCCAGGTTCCGGAAGGCGCCGGGACCCTGAGCTGAGCGAGGAGCTGACGATGACCGACCTGAGCCTGCCGCCACAGTTCGCGGCCGTGCACAACCGCTATGTTCTGCCGTCGTTCGTCGAGCGCACGTCGTACGGGATGAAGGAGTCCAACCCGTACAACAAGCTCTTCGAGGACCGGATCATCTTCCTCGGCGTGCAGGTGGACGACGCCTCGGCCAACGACGTGATGGCCCAGCTGCTGACGCTCGAGGGCACCGACCCGGACCGCGACATCATCATGTACATCAACTCGCCGGGCGGGTCGTTCACCGCCATGACGGCGATCTACGACACCATGCAGTACGTCCGTCCGGACATCCAGACCGTCTGCCTGGGCCAGGCGGCCAGCGCGGCGGCCGTGCTCCTCGCCGCGGGCACCCCGGGCAAGCGGATGGCGCTGCCCAACTCCCGGATCATCATCCACCAGCCGGCCACCGAGGGCGGCTACGGCCAGGGCTCGGACATCGAGATCCAGGCCCGGGAGATCCTGCGGATGCGGACCCAGCTGGAGACGATGCTCTCCCAGCACTGCAACCGCCCGATCGAGCAGGTCCGCAAGGACATCGACCGTGACAAGATCATGACGGCCGAGGAGTCCAAGGAGTACGGGCTGGTCGACACCATTCTGACCAGCCGCAAGAAGGGTCTGCTCGCGGCGCACGCCGCGAGCTGAGCAGTGTCAGGTCGGAGGTCGGCCGGGGCGTCGTTCCCGGCCGACCTCTGACACACCCGCTTTGGGGGTCGGAGAAACTCCCGCCAGCGGGTAACGTCGGGTCTGTACCGCTTGGCTGGGTCGGACCGGCAGGGTGGGACGACAGGACGGACGGGCGCCCGGCGCCCGCAGGTCAGGGCCGGCGCTCCGGCCGACGAGTGCAGGGAGAACGTAGGTGGCACGGATCGGTGACGGCGGCGACCTACTGAAGTGCTCCTTCTGCGGCAAGTCGCAGAAGCAGGTCAAGAAGCTCATCGCGGGCCCTGGCGTCTACATCTGCGACGAGTGCATCGATCTCTGCAACGAGATCATCGAGGAGGAGCTGGCCGAATCCGGCGAGGTGAAGTGGGAAGAGCTTCCCAAGCCGATGGAGATCTGCCAGTTCCTCGACAACTACGTCGTCGGTCAGGAGCAGGCCAAGAAGGCGCTCGCCGTAGCGGTCTACAACCACTACAAGCGGATCCAGGCCGAGGCGGCCGGCGCCCCGGGCTCCGGCTCCGACGGCGTCGAGCTGGCCAAGTCCAACATCCTGCTGCTGGGCCCCACCGGCTGCGGCAAGACCCACCTGGCGCAGACCCTGGCCCGGATGCTCAACGTGCCGTTCGCGATCGCGGACGCCACCGCCCTCACCGAGGCGGGCTACGTCGGCGAGGACGTGGAGAACATCCTCCTCAAGCTGATCCAGGCGGCCGACTACGATATCAAGCGCGCCGAGACCGGGATCATCTACATCGACGAGGTCGACAAGATCGCCCGTAAGTCGGAGAACCCGTCGATCACGCGGGACGTCTCCGGCGAGGGCGTGCAGCAGGCGCTGCTGAAGATGCTCGAGGGCACGGTGGCGAACGTACCGCCGCAGGGCGGGCGCAAGCACCCGCACCAGGAGTTCATCCAGATCGACACCACCAACGTGCTGTTCATCTGCGGTGGCGCCTTCGCCGGGCTCGACCAGATCATCGAGGCCCGCACCGGTTCCGGCGGCACCGGTTTCGGCGCCCGGCTCCGGTCGGTCTCCGAGCGGTCGACCGACGACATCTTCAGCCAGGTCATGCCGGAGGACATGCTCAAGTTCGGCCTGATCCCCGAGTTCATCGGCCGGCTCCCCGTGATCACCAACGTGCGCAGCCTGGACCGGACCGCCCTGGTGCGGATCCTCACCGAGCCGCGCAACGCCCTGGTCCGGCAGTACCAGCGCCTCTTCGAGCTGGACGGCGTCGAGCTGGAGTTCGAGCAGCCCGCGCTGGAGGCCATCGCCGATCAGGCCATGCTCCGCGGCACCGGCGCCCGTGGCCTGCGCGCCATCATGGAGGAGGTCCTGCTCTCCGTGATGTACGAGGTGCCGAGCAACCCCGACGCGGCCCGGGTGCTGATCACCCGCGAGGTCGTCCTGGAGAACGTGAACCCGACCATCGTGCCCCGCGAGTTCACCGGTCGCCGGGCTCGCCGGGACCGCGAGGAGAAGTCGGCCTGAGTCGCCCCGACCGCGCCCGCGCTCAGCTCGGGCGCGGTCCGCGTGAGCGGGTCCGCCGGTCCCACTCGCCCGACGGGGTGACCACCACCATCATCAGGCGCAGTGGCTCCGTACCCGCCGGGCGGTAGCCGTGCTCCCGGTCGGCGAGGAACTCGATCGTCTCCCCGGCCCGTACGTCGTGGTCGACGCCGTCGACGGTCACCGTGGCCGCGCCGTCGAGCACGTGCAGGATCTCCCGCGTGCCGCGCGGATGGTCGGGGGAGCGGTGCGCCTCGCCGGGCTCCAGCCGCCACTCCCAGAGCTCGACCAGGTCGGGTACCGCGGTCCCGTTGAGCAGGCGGGCCATGCCGCCCCGCTCGCCCCGCCAGAGCACCGGCGCGTCGGCGCTCGCGGAGATTCGTACGCTGCGCTCCTCGGCCGGCTCCAGCAGCCGGGCGATGCTGACCCCGAAGGCGTCGGCGACCCGGCACAGGGTGCCGATGCTCGGGTTGGTCCGCGCCCCCTCGATCTGCACCAGCATCCCTTTGCTGACCCCGGACCGGCCGGCCAGCTCCTCGAAGGACCAGCCGCGCGCGGCGCGCAGCTCGCGTACCTGCCCCGCGACGGCGGAGGTCACCGCGCTCACCCGCCCGGTTCCTGCGTCGGTCATCACACTGTCCTTCGCGGTCAACATTATGGTACGACTTCCTGGTGTTCCCCATTGTGCTAGCAGCGGTGTCCGCAATCGCCTTCGGCACGGCCGACTTCTCCGGCGGCAAGGCCTCCCGGCGTGCCGACCCGATCGCCGTCACCGTGGTCTCGCAGCTCCTCAGCGTGCCGTTGCTGCTGGCACTCGTACTGCTGGTGCCCGGCACGCCCCGCCCGCTCGACCTGGCCTGGGGACTGCTCGCCGGGGTGGCCGGCGCCGGCGGCGTGATGTTGCTCTACCGCGCCCTCTCGACCGGGATGATGGCCGTCGTCGCTCCGGTCACCGCGATCACCGCGGCCGTGGTGCCGATCGTGGCCGGACTGTTCACCGCCCACTCCCCGGGGGCCGTGGCCCTGTGCGGCGCGGGCCTCGCCGTGCTGGCCATCGCCCTGGTCAGCCTCGGCGAGGGCGGGGTCTCCGGCCGGGTGTCGCGCCGGGTGCTCGGCACCGCCCTCGGCGCGGGCCTGCTCTTCGGGGTCTTCTTCGCCCTGCTCGGTCAGGCGGACGAGGGCGCCGGCATGTGGCCCGTGCTCGCCGTACGGGTCAGCTCGATCGCCTTCGGCCTCGCCCTCGCCGCGCGTACCGCAGTGGGCCTGCGGCTGGAGCGGCGGGTGCTGGGCTGGGCCGCGGCGGCCGGCCTGCTGGACTCCGCGGCGAACGCGCTCTACCTGGCCGCCGCCGCCCGGGGACACCTGAGCATCGTCGCCGCCATCGCCTCGCTCTACCCGGCGAGCACCGTGCTGCTCGCGCTCGGCGTCGACCGGGAACGACTGCGGCCGGTCCAGCTTGCCGGCCTCGGCTTCGCCGCCGGCGCGCTGGTGCTGGCGAGCATCTGAGCCCTGTCGTCGGTCCGTCCCCGCCCGTACGCTGAGCCCCATGCGCGTCGCCGTCTGCCAGCTCAACGCCCGCGACGACCGGGAGGCGAACCTCGCCGCCGCCGAGGCCCTGCTGGTCAGGGCCGCGGCGGCCGGCGCCGACCTGGCCGTGCTTCCCGAGTACGTCGACTACCTCGGCCCGGGAGAGCGGATGCCGCCGGCCGAGCCGGTGGACGGTGTGGTGGGGACCTTCTTCGCCGAGGCCGCCCGCCGGCTCGGCATCTGGGTGATCGCCGGGTCGTTCCACGAGGCCGGTCCGGATCCCGCGCACACCTGGAACACCTCGCTGGTCTTCGACCGCTCCGGCGCGCTCGCCGCCGGCTACCGCAAGATCCATCTGTACGACGTGGAGATCCCCGGTCGGGTGTCGTACCAGGAGTCGGCCACGGTCACCGCGGGCGACCAGCCGGTCGTGGTCGACATCGAGGGCCTGCGGGTCGGCCTCTCGATCTGCTACGACCTCCGCTTCCCCGAGCTGTACCGGCGGCTGGCCGCGGACGGCGGCGCCGAGCTGCTGGTGGTGCCGGCCGCGTTCATGATGCACACCGGCCGGGACCACTGGGAGGTCCTGCTCCGGGCCCGGGCGATCGAGAACCAGTGCTACGTCGCGGCCGCCGGGCAGACCGGCGACCATGAGCCGGCGCGGACCTGCTTCGGGCGCAGCATGGTGGTGGACCCGTGGGGGACGGTGCTCAGCCAGGTCCCGGACGGGCCGGGGCTGGCGGTCACCGAGCTGGACCTCGACCGGCTGCGGACGATCCGCGCCGAGCTGCCCAGCCTGGCGAACCGCCGCCTCTGAGCCTGGTCAGCTCTCCAGCAGTACGCCCACCACGGTGAAGCCGACGATCGCCACGGCGGTGACCACCAGGGCCGTGGTCATTCGGGACGGGCCGCGCTCGGCCAGCCGCCGGAGCGACACCAGGACGACGACGAGCACGAAGGCGCCGATGACCAGCTGCCAGAACGGCAGCAGCAGTCCGAGCAGGGCTTCTTCGGCGAGCGTGGTCGGCGTCGCGTCATCCATGTCGAACACTCTGGCACGCCCCCGCTTCCGGGGGACCCCTTCGACCGGTGCTTTTCCGAGGTCGCCGGACCCGTGTCCACCGGCTGGTTCGGCCCAATGACGATCATTGATTTGCCTTCTCGATGCCGTCCGCGTAACTTTCTCTCTGCACGCGGGACGCCGGACAAACCGGCCGAGAGTGGGCGCCAGGCTGGTGGCGGAGACGCCGAGCCAGACTGAGGATCCGGGCGGTGCGAGGCACTCCGAGAAACACGGAGTTGCGATCGCGAAGCCGACCGGGTAGAGTTCGAAAGCCGGCAGGGAGCCGGGCGGGTGGCTGCGAGAGCAGCGCCGGCCGGTCCGCCGAAATCCACGACAGCAACGACCGCCGGGTACGGCGTGCGTTAGCGTGGATGGGACTGACCAAGTTGATCACCTCGGACACGAGGTTGACAGCGAAGGTCGGGCCGAGTAAGTTGGAGAGGT
>NZ_RJLN01000121.1 GCF_003725545.1 Micromonospora solifontis
CAGCAGCACCGGCGGGCGCCGCCAGGCGGGCGCGGCCGTCACCTTCGTCGCCGGGGCCGCGGCCGGCCCCGTCCAGGTCGCCGTGGCGCAGTCGTACGCCCGGGTGCCGTCGGTGCCGTACACGCAGGCGGGCGCGGTCACCGACCCGCCGCCGGCGGTCGTGCTGAGCGCCGTGTGCAGCGTCGTGGTGCTGTGTGCCGGCAGCCGCAGCCGCCAGCTCACCTCGTTGGCGCCGGGGGAACCGATCGGGACGGCGCGGCCCCCGCCGGTCACCGTGGTGGCCCGGGACCCGGTGGGCATCTCCTGCCGCACGGTCGTCTCGACCATGCTGTTCCCGGCGTTGCGCACCGCGATCCGGTAGCCGGGCGTCGGGGTGTTCGCGGCGGTCACCGCCAGGGTGACCGGCGGCGTGGACATCTGGATCGGTGGCGCCTTCGTCGGGGCCACCGCGGGCGGGGCCGCCGGCACGCCGGTCGGGATGGGAGTGGCGCGCTGCGCCGGAGCGGCCGGTGCCGGGTGCGCCGGTGCGGCCACCGCCCGGGGCGCGGCCGGCGGCAGCGCCGGTACGGCGGCGAGGACGCCCAGGCAGTTCACGATCACGGCCAGGGCCCTGTGGTGTCGTCTCGATGCAGGCATACGAACGAACCTCCGGCCCCGAAGCTATGGGCCCCGGCCCGCCGGGCGGGTACGAAGTCGGCATTCCCGCCCCGGCCGGCGCGGGCCGGCGTACCCTGCGCGCGGCCGACCCCGGCGGACCGGGTCGCCGCCTTCCGGGCGGCGGCCGCGTCCGGCGTGGCCGGGCCGGTGGGCAGGGATAGATTGGCCGGGTGCGTATCGCTCGTTTCGCTCATGCCAAGGGAATGTCGTTCGGGGTCGTCGAGGGCGAGCCGGGGGCCGGGCCGCAGGGCCTGACCATCGCCGAGATCGAGGGTCACCCGTTCGGCCAGGTCCAGTTCTCCGGTGCCCGCTGGGCGCTCTCCGACGTCCGGCTGCTCTCGCCGATCCTGCCGAGCAAGGTGGTCTGCGTCGGCCGCAACTACGCCGAGCACGCCGCCGAGCACGGCAGCGAGGTGCCCAAGGAGCCGCTGCTCTTCCTCAAGCCCTCGACCTCGGTGGTCGGTCCCCGGGACGCGATCCGGCTGCCGGTCTTCTCCAAGCAGGTCGAGCACGAGGCGGAGCTGGCGGTGGTGATCGGGGCCCCCGGCGCGCGCCGGGCCGACCGGGCCGCCGCCGAGCGGGCCATCTTCGGCTACACCTGCGCCAACGACGTCACCGCGCGGGACCTGCAGCGCTCCGACGGGCAGTGGACCAGGGCCAAGGGCTTCGACTCGTTCTGCCCGATCGGGCCGTGGATCACCACCGGGCTGGACGTCTCCGACCTGGAGATCCGCTGTGAGGTGGGTCGCAACCCCGAGGAGATGGAGGTACGCCAGCTCGGCCGGACCAAGGACATGGTCTTCGACGTTCCGGCCCTGGTGTCGTACGTCTCCCACGTGATGACCTTGCTCCCGGGCGACGTGGTGCTGACCGGCACGCCGGCGGGGGTTAGCCCGCTCACGGAGGGGGATACGGTCACCGTGCGGATCGAGGGGATCGGCGAACTCACCAACCCGGTGGTGCCGGTCGCCTGACGCGTCCGACGTCTCGTTTCCGCTGGTCACGTGCGGTTCGAGGGGTTGGATTTGGCCTGCCGGCACCGGGAGGGTAAAGTTCATTCCCGGCGCCGCAAGGGGCCAATGGGGTATGGGGTAATTGGCAGCCCGACTGATTCTGGTTCAGTTAGTCTAGGTTCGAGTCCTGGTACCCCAGCGCAGCCGCGGATTCGCGAGAATCCCGGACGCTGGATTCTGGCGGAGTTCCGCTCCGTCCCTCGGGAGAGGGGCGGCAGATGATCTCTGATAGAGTGCAGCTTCCTCGCCCGGCAGGTGGGGAAGCAGATGGTTCTGGCCCCGTCGTCTAGCGGCCCAGGACGCCGCCCTCTCAAGGCGGTAGCGCCGGTTCGAATCCGGTCGGGGCTACCACGCTGGCAGCCCGTCCCACCTGGTGGGGCGGGCTGTTTCGTGTTCGCGGCTGCCCGGTGTCGGGCGGCTCGCTGTGTCGGCCGCGCGGGTCCGATTCCACCGGGGAACCCCCCTCGTCGGGCCCGGCCGTGGTGCCGATAGACTACTGCCGCACCGCCCGCCAGGGCGGTGAAGCAGGAAAAGTGCCTGGCCCCGTCGTCTAGCGGCCCAGGACGCCGCCCTCTCAAGGCGGTAGCGCCGGTTCGAATCCGGTCGGGGCTACCACACCGAACGGCCCGTCTCGCACCCGCGAGGCGGGCCGTTCCCCCTCCCCACCCACCCCACCCCACCCCTCCCCACCCCACCCCCACCCTCCCTCACCGTCGATCATGAAGTTTGCGGCGGTGTTGATCTCCCTGACTGCCGCAAACCTCATGATCGACGAGGTGGAGGGCGGGGGGTGGGGTTGGGGAGGGGGTCAGAGGCCGGAGAGGCGTTGGCCGGCGCGGACGACGGCCATGGCGTGGCGCTCGCCGGGGCGGCGGCCGAGGCGCTCGATCGGGCCGGAGATGCTGATCGCGGCGATGACCCGGCCGGTCCGGTCGCGGATCGGGGCGGAGACGCTCGCCACACCGGCCTCCCGCTCGGCCACGCTCTGCGCCCAGCCCCGGCGACGTACCTCGGCGAGGGTGCGGCCGGTGAACTTCGAGCGGGGCAGCAGCGGCATGACCGCCTCGGGCGGCTCCCAGGCCAGCAGGATCTGCGCCGCGGAACCGGCCGTCATCGGCAGCACCGAGCCGACCGGCACGGTGTCCCGCAGGCCGCTGGCCCGCTCGGCGGCGGCCACGCAGATGCGCTCGTCGGCCCGGCGCAGGTAGAGCTGGGCGCTCTCCCCGGTGGCGTCGCGGAGCGCGGCGAGCAGCGGCTCGGCCGCGGTCAGCAGCACGTCCGGGGCGGCGTTGGCCAGCTCGCCGAGCCGGGGGCCCGGGCGCCAACGCCCCTGGGTGTCGCGTACCAGCATTCGGTGGATCTCCAGTGCCTGTGCCAGCCGGTGCGCCGTTGCCCGGGGCAGCTTGGTTCGTTCAACGAGTTCGGCCAGGCTGGCGCCGTCGACGCAGGCGGCCAGGATGACCACCGCCTTGTCGAGAACGCCGACACCGCTCATACTGTGTCCCACAAGCCGAAATTTACCTCCCAGAATTTAGGATGTCCAGATGGTGGGAGTCACTCAACCGAGGACCCTGGCCGAGAAGGTCTGGGACGCACACGTGGTCCGCTCCGCCGACGGTGAGCCGGACCTGCTCTACATCGACCTGCACCTACTCCATGAGGTGACCAGCCCGCAGGCGTTCGACGGGCTGCGCCTGGCCGGCCGCCGGGTGCGGCGGACCGACCTGACGATCGCGACCGAGGACCACAACACCCCGACCGGGTACGACGACCCGGCGTTCCGGTCCCGCCGCGGCGACCTGCTCACCATCGCGGACCCCACCTCCCGCACCCAGATCGAGACGTTGCGCCGCAACTGCGCCGAATTCGGCGTACGGCTGCACCCGCTGGGCGACGAGAACCAGGGCATCGTGCACGTGATCGGCCCGCAGCTGGGCCTCACCCAGCCGGGCATGACGATCGTCTGTGGCGACTCGCACACCGCCACCCACGGCGCGTTCGGCGCCCTCGCCTTCGGCATCGGCACCAGCGAGGTCGAGCACGTGCTGGCCACCCAGACGCTGCCGCAGGCCCGGCCGCGGACCATGGCGGTGAACGTGGTCGGCGAGCTGGCCCCGGGCGTCACCGCCAAGGACCTGGTCCTCGCCCTGATCGCCCAGGTGGGCACGGGCGGCGGGCGCGGCCACATCGTGGAGTACCGGGGCGAGGCGATCCGGAACCTCTCCATGGAGGGCCGGATGACCATCGCCAACATGTCCATCGAGTGGGGCGCCAAGGCCGGCATGATCGCGCCGGACGAGACCACCTTCGCGTACCTGAAGGGGCGGCCGAACGCGCCCCAGGGCGCCGACTGGGACGCGGCGGTCGAGCACTGGCGGACCCTGCCCACCGACGAGGGCGCGACCTTCGACACCGAGGTCACCCTCGACGCGAGCCGGATCACGCCGTTCGTCACCTGGGGCACCAACCCGGGTCAGGGCGTGCCGCTGGGCGCGACCGTGCCGGACCCGGAGGAGTTCGTCACCGAGCCGGAGCGGGTCGCCGCCCGCCGGGCCCTGGAGTACATGGACCTCACCCCCGGCACCCCGCTGCGCGACCTGGCGGTGGACGTGGTCTTCGTCGGTTCCTGCACCAACGGCCGGCTGGAGGACCTGCGGGCCGCCGCCGACGTGCTGCGCGGCCACCGGGTCGCCGACGGCGTACGCATGCTGGTGGTGCCCGGCTCGGCGGCGGTCCGCGAGGCGGCTGAGGCGGAGGGGCTGGACAAGGTCTTCGCCGACGCGGGCGCCGAGTGGCGCTTCGCCGGCTGCTCCATGTGTCTGGGCATGAACCCGGACACGCTGAAGCCGGGCGAACGCTCCGCCTCGACCTCCAACCGCAACTTCGAGGGCCGTCAGGGCCGGGGTGGGCGTACCCACCTGGTTTCCCCGCCGGTCGCCGCCGCCACCGCCGTGGTCGGCCGGCTCGCCGCCCCCGCCGACCTGTAGAAGGGCAGCCGAGAGATGGACAAGTTCACCACCCACACCGGCACCGCCGTGCCGCTGCGCCGGTCCAACGTGGACACCGACCAGATCATCCCCGCCGTGTACCTCAAGCGGGTGACCCGGACCGGTTTCGCCGACGGGCTCTTCAACGCGTGGCGGGAGGACCCGTCATTCGTTCTGAACGATCCCGCCCATTCGGGCGCGTCGATTCTCGTCGCCGGCCCCGAGTTCGGTACCGGTTCCTCCCGCGAGCACGCGGTCTGGGCGCTGCGGGACTGGGGCTTCCGCGCGGTGATCTCTCCCCGCTTCGGTGACATCTTCCGCGGCAACGCCCTCAAGGAAGGGCTCCTCCCGGTCGAGTTGGAATTGAAAGCCGTCGAAGAAATCTGGGATCTGGTGGAATCCGACCCGACCACCCCGATCACCGTCGACCTCACCGCCCGCGAGGTGCACGCAGGGGACGCCACCTGGGCGTTCCCGCTCGACGACCACAGCCGTTGGCGGCTGATGGAGGGCTTGGATGACATTGGACTCACCCTCCGGCACGAGGCCGAGATCAGCGCCTACGAGGCGTCCCGGCCGGCGTTCCTGCCCTCGGTCGCCTAACCGTAGACGGCTTTTCGCCCCCACCGGCCCCGCCGGTGGGGGCGAATCCGTTACGACACAAGGGCTTTTTTCCACCGAATGTTTGTGTCCAGGCAGCACAGGGCATACCGTGCGCGCAGAATGGCTCGCGTCGAGTCAGTTGCACATCGGGAGGAAATCGTGAACAAGGCCGAGCTCATCGAGGCGCTCGCCGTTCGCCTGGGGGACCGGAAGACGGCGACGGCCGCGCTCGACGCGGTTCTCGCTGAGGTCCAGGCGGCGGTCACCAAGGGCGAGAAGGTGGCCATCACCGGGTTCGGAGCGTTCGAAAAGCGCATCCGGGGTGCCCGAACAGCGCGTAACCCGCGGACCGGCGAGGCGGTGAAGGTCAAGAAGACCTCCGTCCCGACGTTCCGTCCGGGCGCCGGTTTCAAGGAGATGGTGGCCAGCGGCAAGGTGCCGAAGGCCACCGCCGCCGCGAAGAAGACGACCGCGGCAGCGGCGGCCAAGACCGCCGGGGCCAAGGCGACCGCCGCCAAGAAGACGACCACGGCCGCCGCCGCCAAGAAGACCACGGCGGCGAAGGCCACCAAGACCGCCGCCGCGACCAAGAAGGCCGCGCCGGCGAAGAAGGCCGCCGCGACCAAGACCGCCGCGGTGAAGAAGACCACGGCCGCCAAGAAGACCACGGCGGCGAAGTCCACGGCGGCGAAGAAGACCACCGCCGCCAAGAAGACCACGGCCGCCAAGAAGGCGCCCGCGAAGAAGGCTCCGGCCAAGAAGGCCGCCACCCGGCGCTGACCCGCCGAACGGCCTGGAAAGGGCGCTCACCGCTCGCGGTGGGCGCCCTTTCTCGTGGGTACGCGTTGACCCGTTCGCGGGCGCCCCCGCAGAATCGCCGTGCCGAACACCCCCGTCGGTCACGAGAAGAGGCGCCCGTGCGGCACCGTCACCTTCCCACCGTCGCGCTCGCGCTGGGCGTGGTGGTCCTGCTGGACGTGCTGCGAGTCTGGCTGCCCTCGATCATCACCATTTTCGGCCGGGCGGCCGAGACCCCGGCGGAACTCCTCGGCGCCTTCGCCCTCTCCTGGTTCCTGCTCGCCCTGGCCGCCCCGGCACTGGTCCGCCGGCTCGGCGCCGGCCCGGTCGGCCTGGTGGCGGCCGGGCTGCTGGCCGCGGTCCGGCTCGCCCTGACCGCCGCGCCCGGCGGACGGCCGCAGCTCTGGCTGGCCTGTGCCGGGCTGCTCGCCGGCCTGGTCTGGCTGGCCGCCACCGCCGCCCGGGTCGACCGGCCGGTGGCCGGACTGGCGCTCGGCCTGGCCGGCGCCGCCGTCGGCCACGCCCTGCTCGCCACCGAGGACCTGGTCTGGCGGGGCGGCGTGCCCGGGTGGGCGCTCAGCGTCCTGCTGGTCCTGGCATTCCTGGCCGCCTCCGCCGCGAGCCGCTCTCCCGAGGCCCGCCAGGGCACGCCCGCCCCGACGCCCCAGGACCCGCCCGCCGATCCAGCTCTGCGCACGGCCGACGAAGCGGCCGACGCGGCGACGGATGGGCCGGTCGCCGGTTGGACGGGGGCACGGGCCTGGCTGCTCGTCGGTCCGGCGCTGTTCGTGGCCGGTCAACTGGCGCTGGCCCCGGCGCTCTGGAGCGCCTCGTACTCCTACCGGGCCGGCTCGGCCGACTTCCCGGGCCTCGGGCTCCCGCCCGGCACCGCCTCGATTCTCCCGGCGTGCGCGGTCGGGCTGTTCCTGCTGGCGGCGCTCACCCGGACGCCGGCCCGGCTCGGGCGGGTGCTCTGGCCGGCCATCCTGCTCGCCGGGGCGGCGCTCTTCGCCGCCGATCGGCCGGCCTGGCTGGGCTGGGCCTACCTGCTCGCCGCCGTGGGACTCGGCGGCTGCCTCGCCCGGACCGACGCCGCCCCGGCGTCCGCAGTGGTCCCGGGGCGCGGCGCCGCCGCCCGGCGCGGCTACGCCGTCGTCGGCGGCATGCTGGTCTTCGCGGTCGCCTCCGTGGCCTACTACGCGGCCTACGATCTCGGCTATCCGAACGGCTGGGTGCCGGTGGGGACGGCCGCCCTGATCGCCGGGTGCGCCCTCACCGGGCCGGCTCAGGCCGCCCCGGTCCTGACCGGGTACGCCCGTAGCCTGCCGGCCCTGCTGTCGGCGGTGCTGGTCCTGCTGGCGGGCGTGCTGCCCGGACCGGCGCGCCGGTCGGCGCCGCCCGCCACCCCACCGGCCGCGGTACGCGTGGCGGCGTACAACATCCGGATGGGGTTCGGGCTGGACGGCCGGCTCGACCTCGACGCGGTGGCCCGGGTGGTCCGGGGCGCCCGCCCGGACGTGGTGCTGCTCAGCGAGGTGGACCGGGGTTGGCTGCTCAACGGCGGCCACGACACCCTCGCCCTGCTGGCGCGGCGGCTGCGGATGCCGTACGTCTTCGCGCCCGCCGCCGATCCGGTGTGGGGCGACGCGGTGCTGAGCCGGTATCCGGTGCGGTCCGGGCGGAGCCGCCCGCTCGCCGCGCACGGCGCGCCCACCGGGGCGCAGGCCCTCGGCGTCACGCTCGACCTCGGCGGCCGGGAACTCGCCGTCGTCGCCACCCACCTGCAACCGCCGCCGGGGCGGGGGCCGGTGGCGCAGGCCCGCGAGGTCGCCGCCTTCGCCGTCCGGTACGCGGCCGGCCGCCCGCTGGTGCTGGCCGGTGACCTGAACACCGAGCCCGGCGAGCCCGCGTTCGCCGCGTTCACCACGGCCGGTCTGGTGGACGCGCTGGCCGCCGCCCGGCCGCTGCCGACCAGCCCCGCCGACGACCCGCGCCAGCAGATCGACCACGTGTTCGTCTCGCCCGACCTCACCGCCGCCGACCCCCGTGCGCCCCGCAGCACCGCCAGCGACCACCTGCCCGTCGCGGTGACCGTCGGCCTGCCCTGACCCACGCCCACGCCCCGGCGTCACCCGCCCGGGTCGGCCGTTAAGAGGGGGCCCCTGCTCTACCGGAGGCGTTAACAGGGGGCCCTTCCTTGCAGCCGGTCGGCGGCGAGCAGCCGGTCGCCGGTGAAGGCGAGCAGCCAACCGCCGCCCTTCGCGGTGGTGAAGTCGTCGCTGCGGCCGGTCAAGCGTTCCAGCATGCCGGGGATCACCTTGCCCTGGCTGCACACCGCGACCGGGTCGCCGGCGGCGCCCAGCTCGGCCAGCCGGGCCGCCCCGGCCAGCGCGCACTCCTCCGGCTGCTGGCCGGGCGCCGGCTCGTCGAAGTCACCGACCACCTCGATCGGCAGGTCCAGCAGGGCGGCCGCCGGGTGGAGGGTCTGCACGCAGCGACGGGCCGAGGCGGAGAGCAGGCGTACCGGGCGGACGAGGGCGACCAGCTCGGCCAGGGCGTGCGCCTGCGCCCAGCCCTGCTCGTCCAGCGGCCGGCCGGTGTCCCGGCCGGTCGAGGTGCCCCGCTTGCCGGCGTGGGCGTGTCGGACCAGCAGCACGGTGCCGGTCACCGGCGGCAGCGCCGCGAACGCGGCGAGCACCTCGGCGTCGTGGGGATAGCTGACCAGGCGTACCGCGGCGTCGACGGGGAGCCAGCGGACCTCGTCGACCTCGGTGTCCGGCTGGAAGCCGCCGGCCGCCACGGCCCGCATCGACCAGTGGTCGACCGACTTCGGCCGGCCCTCGCTGCGGTAGTGGACGGTGGGCAGGCGGACCTGGGGCACCGCCTGGACGTCGGTCTCTTCGGCGATCTCGCGGACGGCGGCGCGCAGCGGGTGTTCGCCCGGGTCCAGCTTGCCCTTCGGCAGCGACCAGTCGCCGTACCGGGGACGGTGCACGAGGCACACCTCGACACCGGTGGCGGCCGGGCGCCAGGCCACCCCGCCCGCCGCCCGGATCCGCGCCGGCTCGTCGTCCGTCATCGGCTCACCGTATGCCGTGCGTGGCCGGTCAGCCCGCCGTCCCGCCGACCCGGTGCAGCAGCAGCTCCTGCAGGTGCGTCAGCGGCGCCTCGTCGGTCCCGGTACGCCGGTGCCAGGTGCCGTCCCCGGCCAGCTCGAACGCGTCCACCTCCGGGCTGAACGCGGCGGAGAGCACATGGTCCAGCTCGGCCCGGGCCACCGGGTCGCTCACCTGCACCAGCGCCTCCACCCGCCGGTCCAGGTTGCGGTGCATCAGGTCGGCCGAGCCCATCCAGAACTCGGCGTCGCCGTCGTTGCCGAACCGGAAGATCCGGGAGTGCTCCAGGAACCGGCCGAGGATCGAGCGGACCCGGATGTTCTCCGACAGCCCCGGCACCCCCGGCCGCAGCGTGCACATGCCCCGGATCAGCAGGTCGACGTGCACGCCGGCCCGGGACGCCCGGTACAGCGCGTCGGTGATCTCCTCGTCGACCAGCGCGTTCACCTTGAACTGGACGAGGCCCGGCGTGCCGAGCCGGACGTGCTCGACCTCCCGCTCGATCCGTTCGATCAGGCCGCGCCGGATGCCCTGCGGGGCCACCAGCAGCCGCCGGTACGCGGTCTGCCGGCTGTAGCCGGTGAGCACGTTGAACAGGTCGGTGAGGTCGGCGCCGATCTCCGGGTCGGCGGTGAGCATGCCGAAGTCCTCGTAGAGCCGGGCGGTCTTCGGGTGGTAGTTGCCGGTGCCGATGTGGCAGTAGCGGCGGATCTGGTTGCCCTCCTGGCGGACCACCAGCGCGGTCTTGCAGTGCGTCTTCAGCCCGACCAGGCCGTAGACGACGTGGCAGCCGGCGCGTTCCAGGGTGCGCGCCCAGCCGATGTTCGCCACCTCGTCGAAGCGCGCCTTCAGCTCCACCAGCACCACCACCTGCTTGCCGGCGGCGGCCGCGTCGACCAGGGCGTCCACGATCGGGGAGTCGCCGCTGGTGCGGTAGAGGGTCTGCTTGATGGCCAGCACGTTCGGGTCGGCGGCCGCCTGCTCGATGAAGCGCTGCACGCTGGTCGCGAACGAGTGGTACGGGTGGTGCACCAGCACGTCGCCGTCGCGCAGGGTGGCGAAGACGCTGCGCGGCACCTCGCCCTCGGCGAGCCGCGGATGGGTGGCCGGCACGAACGGCGGGTCCTTCAGGTCGGCGCGCTCGACCTCGCCGTACACCTGCCAGAGGGCGGAGAGGTCGAGCAGGCCGCGGACCCGGAGCACGTCGTGGCCGTCCATGTCCAGCTCGCGGACGAGCAGCTCCAGCATGTGGTCGGAGATGGAGGCGGCCACCTCCAGCCGGACCGGCGGGCCGAACCGGCGCCGGGCCAGTTCCCGTTCGAGGGCCTGGAGCAGGTCCTCGTCGCGGTCCTCGTCCACCTCCACCTCGGCGTTGCGGGTGACCCGGAACAGGTGGCACTCGACCACCTGCATGCCGGAGAAGAGCTGCCCGAGGTGCACCGAGATGAGGTCCTCCACCGGCAGGAAGCGCACCCCCGGCTGGTCGCGCGCGACCCGGACGAACCGGGGCACGTTGTTCGGCACCTTGACCCGGGCGAACAGCTCCGAGCCGCCGTCCGGGTCGCGCACCGACACGGCCAGGTTCAGCGACCGGCCCGAGATGTACGGGAACGGGTGCGCCGGGTCGACCGCGAGCGGGGTGAGCACCGGGAAGATGTGTTCCCGGAACCAGGTGCGCAGCCGTTCCCGCTCGGCGTCGTCCAGGTCGCTCCAGCGCAGGATCCGGATGTCCTCCTCGGCCAACTTCGGGAGCACGTCGTCGACGAAGCACGCGGCGTGCCGGGCGACCAGGTCGGCGGTCTTCTCCGTGATCAGCTCCAGCTGGGTGCGCAGCGGCAGCCGGTCGCCACCGCGGACCGGCAGGCCGGCGGAGAGCCGGCGCTTCAGCCCGGCCACCCGGACCATGTAGAACTCGTCCAGGTTGCTGGCGAAGATGGCCAGGAACTTCGCCCGCTCCAGCAGCGGGGTGCGCGGATCCTCGGCGAGGGCCAGCACCCGGGCGTTGAAGTCGAGCCAGGACAGCTCGCGGTTGAGGAAGCGGTCCTCCGGCAGCGGCTGCGCGGCCGGCGGCTCGACGTCCGGCCCGGGGCCGGGGCCCTCCACCGGGTCGAGAGACTCCTCCAGGCCGGCGGAGTCGGCGCCGGCCGGTCCGACGGCGAGGTCCTCCTCGGGCGGCCGGACCGGGCGGAAGCGGCCGTCGACGCTCCGGGCCCGGGCGCCGTTGCGCGGCGCGGTCGGGTCGAGGAGGCCGGACGCGGGATCGGGGTGCTCGCGAGGGGTGCTCACCACCTCATGATTCCCCGACAACGGTGAACAGAAAATGAACTCGGGGCAGGTCGATCAGGACATCGTCGGCAAAGTCACCCGGACGATCTCGCCGGCGGCGTCCCGCTCGATCCGGACCCGCTGCCCGAGCCGGAGCAGCCGCAGCCCGGAGGCGTCGAAGGCACGGGCCGGGAAGGGCAGCTCGGTGCCGTCGTCGAGGAGCAGCACGCCGCTGCGGGTCGACGCGTCGTAGGTGGCCACCGTGCCCTGCATGCCAGCACCGTAGCGGATGCGCCCGCCGCCGGTGGCCCACCGGTCAGGCAAGGATGGCGGCCGCGCGGGCGCCGAGCACCGCCGCGGTGCGCGGACCCACGCCCAGCCGGGCCGCGGCGGCCAGGTCGGCGGCGGTGTCCACGTCCCGACGCAGCGTGGGCCAGTCGCCGCGCAGCGCCAGCGCCCCGCCGGCCGCGTGCGCCGCGGCGGAACCCACCCCGAAGCGGGGTTCCAGCGGCACCCCGGCCGGCGCGGCGAGCAGCACGGTGCCGCTGCCCGGGGCGTCGGCCAC
>NZ_RJLN01000122.1 GCF_003725545.1 Micromonospora solifontis
GCGGGACCGCCCCGGGTCGCGGCGCGGCGTCGAGCGGCGGGTGGTGGTTCCCCGCGCTGGCCGCCTCGCCGTTCGTCGCGGTCGCCCTGCCGGTGCTGCTGGCCGCCGCGGGCGTGCCCTGGCCGGTGGTGCCGGCCGTCGTGTTCGGCACCGGGCTGGGCGCGCTGCTGGTCGCCGCGCTGGCGCCGCCGCGCCCGGCGCTGCTGCCGGTGGCCCTGCCGTTGGGGGCCGTGCTGGTGCTGCCCGGGCTGGGCGGGCTCCTCGCCACCCGGGCCGGGACGCTCGTCGGGCTCGGCGCGCTGGTCGTCGCCGCGGCCGTCGCCGGGGTGGCCGGCCGGTCCGCCGGCATCCGGCTGGCCGGCTGGCTGGCGACCGTGGCGGCGACCACCGGCTTCGCGGTGACCGCCACGCTCGCCGCCGGGCAGCCGGTACGGACCGCCGCGTTCGCCGTCCTGGCGGTGGCGGCGCTGGTCCTGCACGCCGTACCGCTGCTGCGGCCGAACGGCGGCTCGCGGGCCGGCGCGATCGGATCGGCGGCGCTGGAGGCGGCGGCCCAGGCGGCGGCCGTGCTGGCGCTGCTGCTGACCGGCGGCGCGCTGCGGCACGCGGCCGCGGTCTGCGTGCTGTGGGGCGTGGCTGTCGCGGTACGGGTGCTCCGCCGGGGCGAGTCGCCGGCCGGACGCCGGGCCCTCGCCGCCGTGGCCGGCGGGAGCGAACTCCTCGGCGGCTGGCTGCTGCTGGCCGCCGGTGGCGTGGCGGTGCTGGAGGCGTACACGGCGCCGGCGGCGGCGCTGGCCCTCGCCGCCGGGCTGGTGGCGCTGCGCACCCGGCCCGGCCTGAACAGCTGGCTCGCGCTCGGGCCGGGGCTGGCGGCGGCGCTCCTGCCCAGCCTGGTGTCGGTGGTGGCGGCGTCGGACCCGCAGCCGTGGCGTCGGCTGGCCCTCGGCGTGGTCGCGCTGGCCGCGGTGCTCGCCGGCGCGGCCCGACGCTGGCAGGCGCCGGTCGTGCTGGGCGCCGCCGCCCTGGTGCCGCTCGCGCTGCACGAACTGGCCCGGGGCTGGGACCTGCTGCCCCGGTGGATCTTCCTCGGGCTGGGCGGGCTGGCGCTGATCGGGCTGGCGGCCACCTACGAGCGGCGGCGGCGGGACCTGGCCCGGCTGCGCGCCCTGGTCGGCCGGATGGGGTAGGGCTAGCACCACCGCGGGTTGGGGGGTTGCCGGGATTACCCAGAGCGACCAATCCGGCCAGACTCGGTGACGGAGAGTCGCGCCGCCGGCGCGACCGACGGAAGCCGGGGAGCGGGATCGGATGACCTCATCGACGTTGACGGCACCACCGGCCCGGCGGGGCAGCGACTACGCACGGTTGTCCCGCCGGGTCGCCGAGGCCGGACTGTTCGACCGCCGGCCGGGCTGGTACGCGCTCCGGATCGCGCTCACCCTGGGCGCCTTCCTGGCCGGCTGGGCGCTGGTGGTGGCGGTCGGCGACTCCTGGTGGCAGTTGCCGCTGGCCGCCGGGATGGCGGTGGCCACCACCCAGGTGGCGTTCCTCGGGCACGACGCCGGGCACCGGCAGATGTTCCGCCGGCGCGGCCCCAGCGAGCTGGTCGGGTTGGTCGCCGGCAACCTCGCCGTCGGGCTGAGCTACGGGTGGTGGGTGGACAAGCACAACCGGCATCACGCCAACCCGAACCACACCGACGAGGACCCGGACGTCGGGGCGGGCGCGCTGGTCTGGACGTACGAGCAGGCGGCGGCGACCCGTGGCCTGAGCCGGTGGCTGGCCCGGCGGCAGGCGTGGCTGTTCTTCCCGCTGCTCCTGCTCGAAGGGCTGGCGCTGCACGTGGCCAGCGTCCAGGCCCTGGTGGGCCGGGAACCGGGCGGCCGCTGGCGCACCCCGGTCCGGCATCGTGCGGTGGAGGGACTGCTGCTCCTCGCGCACGCCGTCGGCTACCTCGGCCTGCTGTTCGCGGTGCTGTCGCCGGGCAAGGCTCTGCTCTTCGTCGCCGTCCACCAGGGGTTGTGGGGGCTCTACATGGGGTGCGCGTTCGCCCCCAACCACAAGGGCATGCCGATGCCGACCGCCGAGGACGACCTGGACTTCCTGCGCAAGCAGGTGATCACCTCGCGCAATGTGCGGGGCGGGCGGTTCGTGGACGTGGCGCTGGGCGCGTTGAACTACCAGATCGAGCACCACCTGTTCCCGAACATGCCCCGGGCCGCCCTGCGCCGGGCGCAACCGATCGTCCGGGCGTACTGCGCGGAACAGGGCATCCCGTACGTGGAGACCGGGCTGGTCGAGTCGTACCGGCAGGGCCTGGCGCACCTGCACGAGGTGGGCCGCGAGCTGCGCCGGGAGTGATCCCGGGACGAGCCGGCACGTGCCTGAGCAGGCCACGCGGGCCGCTGCCGGTAGGGTCGTCGCATGGCAGACGTGCTCACCGCCGAGGCGGTGCGGGACGAACCGGGCGGGTCGACCCCGGCCCGGCGGATCGACGACATCGTCCGGAGCGCCGCATGAGATTCGAGATCAGCAAGGTGCTGGACGCCATCGAGGGGCGGGTCACCACCGACCCCTCGCTGGCCCGCGCCGTGGTCGACCTGGCCGAGGTGATCCGCTGGCAGGACCTGGACGGCGGGCGGCCGGCCAGCCTGCTGCGGCTCGGCATGGTGATCGACGCCCTCGCCCGCGAGCTGGGTGAGGACAGCGTCCCGGTCTACGCGATCGTGCACCGGGCGCTGCTCTCCGACGCGGACCTGACCTCCAACGAGCGGATGGTGGTCCGGCGCTGGGCCGACGACGGCCTGGTCGAGGTGCTGGACCAGCCCGGCGACCGGGTGCTGGAGGTGGCCGACCTGCTCGGCCTGCCGGTGCTCAGCCGGGTCCGGTTCGACGGCCTGCAGGGCCGTTACCCGTGGCTCGGCCAGGCCGGGCGGGTGCTCGCCCCGGTGCCCGGCGCCGGCGGGCCGGTCTTCATCGCCCACGTCGGCGGCGGGCAGAGTCCGGCCGCCGGCGGCCGTTCGCCCGTCGGCGTGAAGCTGCTGGCCCGGCAGTGGCGCTGCCCCGAGCCCGGGTGCGCGCTCTTCGGCAGCGGTGGGGGCGGGGGCGCCTTCGCCGACCTGGCCCGGGTGGACCGCGCCCCGGCCGGCCAGCCGCCACCGTCGCTGCGCAACGGCGTGCCGACCTGTCCCCGGCACGGTGCCCGGCTCGGCGACGCCGGGCCGCGCCCGCGTACGGAGGTGCTGGCGGTCCGGATCGGCGGGCTGGTGCGGCGGCGGTTCGTGCTCACCGAGACCCAGCCGGTGCTGGTCGGCCGGGCGCCGGACCCGGCCGACGGCATCGTGCTCGGCCAGTGGCTCAACGACGAGGCGCGGCGGTGGATCAGCCGCAGCCACGTCCGGTTCGAGCTGAGAGTGGGTGAGGTGATCGTGACCGACACCAGCACCAACGGCTCCGGCGTCCGCCCCGGCGGCTCGATGGCCGAGGCGGACCGGCTCGCGCTCGCCCCGCAGCAGTCCCGGGTGCTCGCCGAGGGCGACATCGTCGAGCTCTACCCGGGCGTGCAGGTCGGCCGGGCCGACGAGCTGCCCAGCGACGCCAAGTTCAGCCCGACCTCGGTGATGGCCGAGGCGCCCACCATGGCGATGCGGCTGCCGCGTCCCTGACGCCGACGACGAAGGGCGCCGGGACCGTCGCGGTCCCGGCGCCCTGTCGCGTACGGGGTCAGCCGGCCAGCACGGCGGCGAGCTGCGCCACCGCGTGGTCGATCTCCTCCTCGGTGATCACCAGCGGCGGGGCCAGCCGGATGGTCGAGCCGTGGGTGTCCTTGGCCAGGACGCCCCGCTCCATCAGCCGCTCGCAGGCCTGCCGGCCGGTCATCAGCGCCGGGTCGATGTCCAGCCCGGCCCAGAGGCCCCGGCCCCGGACCGCGACCAGGCCCTTGCCGATCAGCCCGCGCAGCCCGGCGTGCAGCCGCTCGCCCAGCTCGGCGGAGCGCCGCTGGAACTCCCCGGTGGCGAGCAGCCGGACCACTTCGGTGGCGACGGCGCAGGCCAGCGGGTTGCCGCCGAAGGTCGAGCCGTGCTGGCCCGGCTTCAGCACGCCGAGCACGTCGGCGTTCGCGGCGACCGCGGAGACCGGGACGATGCCGCCGCCGAGCGCCTTGCCCAGCAGGTACATGTCCGGGACGACGCCCTCCAGGTCGCAGGCGAACGTCGCGCCGGTGCGGCCCAGGCCCGACTGGATCTCGTCGGCGATGAACAGCACGTTGCGCTCGGTGCAGACCTCGCGGACGCCCGGCAGGTAGCCCTCCGGCGGGACCACGACGCCCTGCTCGCCCTGGATCGGCTCCAGCAGCACGGCGACGGTGTTCTCGTCGATCGCCGCGGTCAGCGCGGCCAGGTCGCCGTACGGGACCACCGTGAAGCCCGGGGTGTACGGCCCGAAGTCGGCGCGGGCGTCCTCGTCGGTGGAGAAGCTGACGATGGTGGTGGTCCGGCCGTGGAAGTTCCCCTCGGCGACCACGATGTTGGCCTGGCCCGGGGTGACGCCCTTGACCTGGTAGCCCCACTTGCGGGCGACCTTGATGCCGGTCTCGACCGCCTCGGCGCCGGTGTTCATCGGCAGCACCAGGTCCTTGCCGCACAGCGCGGCCAGCTCGCGGCAGAAGTCGGCGAACTGGTCGTGGATGAAGGCGCGGCTGGTGAGGGTGAGCCGGTCGAGCTGCGCGTGCGCGGCCTCGATCAGCTTCGGGTGCCGGTGGCCGAAGTTCAGCGCCGAGTACCCGGCCAGGCAGTCCAGGTAGCGGCGGCCGTCCACGTCGGTCAGCCAGGCGCCCTCGGCGGAGGAGATCACCACCGGCAGCGGGTGGTAGTTGTGCGCCGTGTGGCGCTCCGCCTCGCGGACCGCGGACGGCGTCCGCAGCATGTCGTCGACGATCACTTGACTGCCTTTCCCTGACGGAGTCGCAACGTGCAGCACTTCGGTCCGCCGCCGGCCTTGCGCAGCTCGGACAGGTCGATCCCGATGGTCTCGTAGCCCCGGTCGCGCAGCTTGGCGGCCAGGTCGGTGGCCTGGGCGGGGAGCACCACGTGCCGCCCGTCGCTGACCGCGTTCAGCCCCAGCACCTCGGCGTCGGCCATGGTGGCGTGGATCGCGTCCGGGAAGAGCCGGCGCAGCACCGCCCGGCTGCCCGGCGAGAACGCCTCCGGCAGGTACGCCACGGTCCGCTCGTCGAGCACGGTGAGCGCGGTGTCCAGGTGGTAGAAGCGCGGGTCCACCAGCTGCATGGTGATCACCGGGTAGCCGAACACCTCCTGGAGCTGGGCGTGCGAGGCGTGCGCGGTGCGGAACCCGGTGCCGGCGAGCAGGTGGTCGCCGGCCAGCAGGACGTCGCCCTCACCCTCGTTGACGTGCTTCGGGTCGTGCATCTCGAAGCCGGCGGCCTCGAACCAGGCGCGGTAGGCGGGGGCCTCGTCGGCGCGCTGCGGGTCGCGGAACTGCACCGCCATGGCCTTGCCGTCGATCACCGTGCCGCCGTTGGCGGCGAAGACCATGTCCGGCAGGCCGGCCACCGGGTCGATCAGCTCGACCTCGTGGCCCAGGTCGACGTAGGTCTGGCGGAGCCGCTCCCACTGCCGGATCGCCAGGTCGGCGTCGACCGGGGCGGTGGGGTCCATCCACGGGTTGATCGCGTAGTCGACGGCGAAGTACGTCGGCCGGCACATCAGGAAGCGCTGGCGGGTCGCGTCCATCGTCATGTCGTGCTCCCAGGGGTCGGGCGCGCCCGGCCACGGTCGGCCCACGGGCTGGCGCCGTGGTCCAACGGTATGTGGCCCGGGCCGGCGACATCCACCGCGAGAAGTTGCGTACGGCGTCGGATCGTTGCGTGTGGGCTGCTTCTCGCGGTGGATCGTTGCGTCGCCGGTCAGGCTCGCTCGACGCCCAGGTGGCGGTGCCGGTGCCGGGGCGTCCCGATCTCGTCCAACAGGGCGACGGCCAGGTCCGCGTACGTGATCCGGCTCGCCGCCTCGGCCGGCGCGAACCGGTACCGGCCGGTGGGCGCGCCGCCGTGATCGAAGTCACCGGCCGGGCTGAGCACCAGCCAGTCGACGCCCGCCCCCTCCCGGCGCAGCACCTCGGTCCCCGCCGCGTGCCCCAGGTAGAAGGCGCGGTACTCCTGCGGGTACCCAGGGGTGTCCATCAGCGGCACGCCGTCCATGGTCGGCAGCACGCCCGGCCCGCCGCCGGGAAGAAGACGTCGGGCGCGGCGGTGAGGTCCGCCGCCGCGTGCACCGCCGCATCGTGCCCGGCCGCCAGCCCGGCGACCCGGTCGCCCGTCGGACCTGTCGCCGATCCGGTTCGGGGACAAGTGGGCCGGGATGGTCATCCGCTGTCTCGAGGGCGGTCCCCGGCGCTTCTCCGAGCTGCGGGTGCCGCTGCGCGGCGTCACCGCGAAGGTGCTCACCCGGTCGCTGCGCAAGCTGGCGGCGGACGGCCTGATCCGGCGGAGCGCCCAGGCCCGGCGGGTCGAGTACGAGCTGACCCCGTTGGGCCGCAGCCTGCTCGGTCCGATGGAGGTCGCCTGCGCCTGGGCCCGGGAGCACTGGGAGGAACTGCTCGACGCCCGCGAGGGCGGGGCCGCGGCGGAGCCGACCCCGGACACACTTCGGGGGCGGCGAACCGCCGCCCCCGAAAGAGGTGTTGCCCGGCTGGTGAACCACCAGAGCTGATCGGGCGGGCCGGCGCTGCGCCGGCGAGCCGAACAGTGCCCGTCAGAACCAGTTGGCAAACTGTGAGTCAAGCCACCCGCGGAACCGGTCCACCCACTGGCCATCCGTGGTCGGCCAGTCGAACTGGCCGGTCATCGCCACGATGCCGAGCACCACGGCGGCCAGACCGGCGACGATGCCGATCAGCGCGTCGGTCTTGCCGGCGATGTGCCGGCGGCGGGTGGCCATCAGACCGAGCACGGAGAGCACCGCGCCGACCGCGCCGAGCCCGATGCCGTACCCGGCGAGGGTGCCGGTCAGCACGAACAGCGCGCCGGCCACCGAGACGATCAGGCCGAGGGTGGCGAGCAGGCTGGCTCGCGGCTTCTTCGTGAGCGCCGGGTCCAGCTCACGGTCCGGTCGGCCGTCCCGGTCCAGGTCGACGGGCCGCTCCGGACGGCCGTCCCCGTTCAGGTCCACGGTGCGCTCGGGTGCCGGGTCCGGGTCGACGCGCTGAACGCTCGTGCTCAACGGGCGGCTGGTCGCCGGCCGCGCCGGGGCCGGCCGCTGCGCCGTCTCGCCGGTGCGCGCCGCGCCGCCGACCCGCCCGGCCTCGGCAGCCCGCTCGTCGGCGGCCCGGTCCGCGTCGGGGGCCCGGTCCGCGTCGGGGGCCCGGTCCGCGTCGGCGGCCCGGTCCGCGTCGGTGGCGGTCGCGCCGCTGCGGTACGTGGTCCGCTCGGCGTCGCGGTCGGTCGCCACCGGCCGGCCGTCCGCGCCGTCCGCGGCGGTGTTCTCGTCGCGGGCGTCCACGACGCCGTCGCCGTTCACATCCGTGTTGCGCGCCGGAGGGTTCCGGCGGGACAAAATCTTCACGTTGACACCTCCTGATCCAGGCGCGCAGGACGCGCATGACAGTCAGGAGGTACCCAGGCGTGTGGAAGTCGACACCCGTCGACGGATGGCAGCCCTCCGGCCGGCGTCGGCAGGGCGGTGGCGCCGGACGTCAGGGCTGTGCGCGGGACCACTGCTGGTTGGTGCCGCCGCCGCAGGTGTACTGCTGGATGTCCGCGCCGTCACCGGTGCCGGCGTTGACCACGTCCAGGCACTTGCCGCTGTGCCGCGCGCGGAGTTGGAAGTAGCTGCCGAGGGCCACCCACTGCCACTGCTGGTTGGTGCCGCCGCCGCACGTGTACTGGATGATGTTGGCGCCGTCGGCGGTGGACGCGCCGGCGACGTCGAGGCACTTGCCGCTGTTCTGGTTGACGAGGCGGAAGTAGCCACCGCCGGCGTCCTGGAACTCCCACCTCTGGTTCCCGCCACCGTTCCAGGCCCACTGCTTGACCTCGGCGTTGTTCGCCGTGGAGTTGCCCACCACGTCCATCACCCGGCCGCTGTGCCGGGCGGTGATGCGGTAGTAGGTGGGCGAATTGCCGGTGATCGTCCCGGTGGCCGTGTCGATGGTGATGGACGGGTACCAGGTCAGGCTCATGCTGGTGCTGGACGGAAAGGTGATCGGCAGCCACACGTACTGCGAGTCGCCGACGGGGCCGCCCCAGGCCCCCGCCCAACGGTCACCCAGGTAGAGGTAGCTGGTGGTCGAGCTGCCCTGGATCGGCAGCACGAAGGCCGGCTGGGAGTTGAAGGTGGTGCTGTTGCCCACGTCGGTCCAGCCGCTCCACGGTCCGGAGATGCTCGACGCGGTGGCGTACCTGGCCTGGTTCGGGCTCCAGCCCGTCGCTCCCGACGTCAGCAGGAAGTACGTGCTCCCCCGCTTGAACATGGCGGGCGCCTCGCGGTGGGCGCCGTCCCAGAAGTTGCCCACCAGGCCGGCGACGCCGAGGTAGTCCGAGGTGAGCCGGTAGATGTTCAGATCGTAGTTCTCGTCGGCGGCCGAGATCATGTACGCGGTGCCGTTGTCGCTGTAGAGCGTGATGTCCCGGGACATGTGCTGCCCGAGCGGCCGGAAGCTGCCGTGGTAGGTGTAGTCGCCGTCCACGGTCGCCGACGAGGCGACGGCGGCCCGCGCCTCGCTGTAGTCCGACCCGTTCTCCTTGTGCATCCACATCACGTACCGGCCGGTGGCGGCGTTGTAGATGACCTTCGGCCGCTCGATGTTGGCGATCCGCAGCTCGGCGGCCGACGACTGGGTCAGCACGTTGTTGCGGAACTCCCAGGTGCGCAGGTCCGTGGAGCGGTAGACGGAGACCGCCCGGAAGGTGTTGTCCGGATTGCGGTTCTCGCCGAACCAGTAGTAGTAGTTGTCGACCTTGAGGATGCCGCCGCCGTGGGCGTGCACCACGCCGCCGCCGGTGTCGGTGAACTGCGTGCCGTTGGTGACGGTCACCGGCGCCGCCAGCGCACCCGTGGTCGGCCCGACCACCGTCCACACGGCCAGCATGAGCGCCGTCCCGAGCGCCAGCAGCCGTCCCCTTCTGCTCATCCGGATCACCGGCCGCAGCTCGGCGTGATGCCATCGGGCACCACGCTGGCCGCCACGAGCAGGCCGAACGTCGCCGAGCCACCGGGTGCCAGCATCCCGTTGTAGGAGGCGTTGCGGACCGCGACGTCGGGGCCGCTGCCCTCGGCCACCCCGCCCCAGAGCGCCTGGATGCGCTCGTCACCGGACCACCGCCAGGAGACGAGCCAGCCCGGGACCGGCTCGGTCCCGGCGTTGCGCACGGTGACCGTGGCGATGAAGCCGCCGGGCCAACCGCTGTCGATCTTGGCCGTCGCGGTGCAGGTGGGCAGGGTCCGGGCCGGCCCGCCGATCACGTACGGGTCCCGCACGCCCGCCGTGTCGCTGAACCGGAACCAGTAGGCGGTGTCGGGCAGCAGCCCGCCGATGGTCACCGTCCCGGAGCGCTCCGGCCCGGTGACGGCCTCGGCCGCGGAGTTGCGCCACTGTTCGGCGTCCGCCCGGTCGGTGAAGAGGCTGACGACCATCGGCGGGTCGTAGCCGCAGGGCGGGCTGAGCAGCATCCAGTAGGTGACGGTGAGGCTCGTGGTGGTGGCGCCGGTCACCTGGCCGCTGACCGGCAGCGCCGGTGGGCACGCCA
The DNA here is from genome assembly GCF_003725545.1 of Micromonospora solifontis. GTDB lineage: Bacteria > Actinomycetota > Actinomycetes > Mycobacteriales > Micromonosporaceae > Micromonospora > Micromonospora solifontis. The sequence continues at coordinate 9,767 of NZ_RJLN01000122.1, forward strand.
GGGTGGGCGTGGGCGTCGCGGCGGCGGGCGACTGGGCACCGGCCGTGCCGGTCCAGCCGGTCAGGGCGAGGGTGGCGGCAAGTGCCGCTCCGAGCGTACGAAGCATCTGCGTCTCCTGGGTCGCGCACGGCGGTGCGCGGCGCTCAGCCGGCCCGGACGGTGGGCGGCGTGCTGACACGGCGGACTGCCGGAGAGGACGGCCCGGCGCCGGGTGGCTCACCACCCCGCGCGTCGCTCTCCTGCTGAGATCGAGCTGCTCGCACTGGCTCCCGAGCGCGGCTGGAACCAGTCTGGCAGTCGACGGAAGTCGATGCAATGACGTCCCGCGGAGCGCGATGACCGCTGGTCGGGATCGGTCCACGTCGCCGTCGGAGCAGCTCCGATGGCGCGGGGGAGCGGGGCTGGCTACCGTTGCCCCGTGCCAGAGGGACACACCATCCACCGCCTGGCGGCGCGGCACGCCGAGCTCTTCGCCGGCGACAAGGTGCACGCCACCAGCCCGCAGGGCCGCTTCGCCGAGGGCGCGGCCCGGCTCACCGGCACCGTCCTAGAGGGCACCGAGGCGTACGGCAAGCACCTGCTGCACCACCACGCCGGCGAGCTGACCCTGCACGTGCACCTCGGGCTCTACGGCAGGATCACCGACGGCCCCGGCGAGCCGCCGCCCCCGGTCGGCCAGATCCGGCTGCGGCTGTCGAGCGACACCCACTGGCTGGACCTGCGCGGCCCCACCGCCTGCGAGCTGCTCACCCCGCCCGAGGTCGCCGCGCTGCGTGACCGGCTCGGCCCGGACCCGCTGCGCCCCGACGCCGACCCGGACCGCGCGTACGCGCGGATCCGGCGCGCCGCCACCCCGCTGGCCGCGCTGCTGCTGGACCAGTCGGTGGTGGCCGGCACCGGCCTGATCTTCGTGACCGAGGCGCTGTTCCGGGCCGGCCTGCCGCCCACCCTGCCCGGTCGCGAGCTGAGCCCGGCGGGCTGGCGGGACCTCTGGGCCGACCTGGTCGCGCTGATGACCGTCGCGGTCGAGCGGGGCCGGATCGACACCGTACGGGAGATCCACCTGCCGGAGGCGATGGGCCGCGCGCCCCGGGTCGACCGGCACGGCGGCGAGGTGTACGTCTACCGCCGCCCCGGCGCGCCCTGCCACGTCTGCGGCACCGAGGTCAGCCGGGGGGAGCTGGCCGGCCGCAACCTCTACTGGTGCGCCACCTGCCAGGCCGACTGACGCCCGGGGAGGCGGCGGGGCGTCAGCTCGCCGAGCGGAGATGGCCGCGCGGCCGGTGCCGGAGCTGCTCGACGGCGTGCGCCGTCGCCTCGTCCGCGGGTAGCAGGACGACGAGCTGTTGCGCGTCGATGCTCGGCAGCTCCAGCTTCTCCCGGTGCCAGCGCAGCTCGTGCCCGGTCGGGTGGTCGATCCGCAGCGGGACCTGCGCCGGAGGCAGCTGGCGGTTGAGCCGCCGGGTGAACTCCGGCCCGGCCACCGGGGCGAGCTCGGCCCGGAACCACTCGGCGGTTTCCGCCGACGGCCCGAGCCAGAGGTCGAAGGCCTGTTCGTCGGCGACCTGGTCCCACTCGGGGAGGAACCGGCGGGCGCGCGGATCGGTGAACACGTAGCGGGTCAGGTTCGCCGGCTCGGTGTCGAGCAGCCCGAGTCCGCGCACGACCAGCTCGAACCCGCTCGTGTACGCCAGCACGTCGCCGAGCCGGTTGGTGACGAACGCGGCCGCTGGTTCGAGCAGCCGGAGGGTCGCCAGCGCCGTGGGCCGGACCTCCCGGTTCGGCGGCGCCGGCCGCCGGTGACCGGCGCACTCCCCGCCGGTGATCTTCACGAGGTAACGCAGGTGGCTGCGCTCCCTGGCGTCCAGGCTCAGGGCGTCGGCGAGCGCCTTCACCACCGCGGGGGACGGGTTACGGTCGCGTCCCTGCTCGATGCGGGTGAGGTATTCGACGCTGATCCCCGCGCGGGCGGCCACGTCCGACCGGCGCAGGCCCGGTGAGCGGCGCCGGCCATGATCGGGCAGGCCGAAGGACTCCGGCTGGATGCTGTCGCGCTTCGCACGGACGAAGTCGCCCAGAGGCGTACCCATGCGGTGAAGTC
>NZ_RJLN01000123.1 GCF_003725545.1 Micromonospora solifontis
ATTCCTAGGTGATCTATCCGTAGTCTCTAGCCACGTGTATGTCCGGGTGTCGTCACGGAAGAACAAGACCGGCCAGACCGTGCGCTACCTGCAGTTGGCCCACAACGAATGGGACCCAGCAGCCGGGATGTCGCGGACCAAGGTGCTGTACTCCTTCGGCCGGGAGGACGAACTCGACCGGGGCGCGGTGCAACGCCTGGTCGCCGCGTTGAGCCGGCTGCTGGACCCGGCGGCCGCGGCCGCAGCGAGTCTTCCCGATCAGATGACACTGACTGACGCCCGGCCGATGGGCGGCGCCTACGCCCTCGACGGGCTGTGGCGCCGCCTCGGCGTGGACACCGTGATCCGCGAGGCCCTGGCTGGCACCCGCGCCGATGCGGCCCGGGTGGAACGGATCCTGTTCGCGTTGACCGCCAACCGAGCGCTCAAACCGTCGTCGAAGCTGGCCGCTACCGACTGGATCGCCCACGACGTGCACATCGACGGCCTGGCCGAGGTCGTGGACGAGGCCTGCTACCGGGCGATGGACGCCCTGCTCGGCGTCGAACAGACGGTGGCCCGGCAGGTCTTCGGTCAGGTCGCCGACCTGCTCAACCTTGAAGTGGACCTGCTGTTCTTCGACACCACCAGCACCTACTTCGCCACCGGCGAGGCCGACGAGCCGGTGGCCCGCGACGACCACGGCCGCGTCCGGCCCGATGCCGAACCTGCCGACACGGTGCGCGACAGCGGGTTCCGCAGTCACGGCAAGAGCAAGGACCACCGCGACGACCTGCCCCAGGTCGTGGTCGGGATGGCCGTGACCCGGACCGGGATCCCCGTCCGGGTCTGGTCCTGGCCGGGCGACTACAGTGTTCCCGCAGTTCCAGCAGCTCTCGGAAGAACCGAGCCGACCCGTTGCGGTCCCTTGCGGCGATGATGGTGTGGTTGAACGTGACTACCATTCGGCTGAACTCGCTGTTGTTCGACACGGAAGAGGGACCCGGGCGTACAAGCCGCCTGGGGGTCCACGTGCCGAATCGAGGGGGCGCCCTCCATGCACCCGCCGTGCGATCAGCCTTCCACCGGATCACCAATCTGTACGTGGCGTGGCGCCGGTCCGGTGTTCACGGTGGCGACCCTACGCGATGCGTTCGGTTGCGCGGTAGAGGTTGCCTCGCCAACGCCCTCGCGGAGTGGGAGGCATGCTGGTCGCTGCGATGGCTCTGCGACCGGTGCCGGCGGTGGGGCCGAGAATCGGTTGGTCGGGGCTCATGCCCAGTGCGCGTCGCCGGACAAGCCGCGGTGTCGCCCAGCGGTGATTGCGAAGGGGTGCTCAGTCCGTTGGAGAGAGGCGGCGGCGGTCCCACGTGCGTGCGGGCGGCCCGGGTGGCGCGCGCCTCCGGCTCAGTCGGGGTCACCGGCTGGCGTGGGGTCGCCTCTTTGCTGGGGTCAGGCCGGCGGGAACAAGCGGTCCAGGTGGTAGCGCAGGACCGCCTGCGCGGCGTCGGGTGTGTGCCGTCCGACCAGGATGCTGGTGCCGAGGCCGTGGGTGACCATGAGCAGGCGGGCGGCCTCGATGGCGGGGTTTCGGTCGGCGGGGATCCGTCCTTGATCCTGGGCGCGGCGCAGGAGCTGGGCCAGCTGTGCTTCGAGGTGGTTGGGTCCGTCGACGAAGGGCTGCGCGGCAAGGTCGGGATCGGTCATGGCCAGCACCGCGTAGGAGGTCCAGACGGTGTGGAAGACCCGGCTTGGTTCGTCGGTGGGTAGCGCTTCGGCGAGGAATGCCTCCACCACCACACGGGGTTCGACCGGATCCGGTTGGTCGGCCAGTCGAGCGGCCCACCGCTGGTTGCTCTGCGCTTCGAGGTGCCGCAGGGCGGCGTGCACGAGCTGCGCCTTGGTGTCGAAGTAGTACTGCACGAGGCGAAGGGACACGCCTGCCTCGGCGGCGACCGAGCGCATCGTGACCGCGTGCAGGCCGTCGCGTGCGGCGACACGCACCAGGGCGGCGATGAGTTGTGACCGGCGTTCGGCGTGGTCGGCGGTTCTCGGCACGGCTACTCCTTCCTACTCACGTCTATGATACAGCTGTATATGATACCCAGGTATCATTATTGGGAGGTGGGGTCGATGCGAGGCTCCATCGATCTGAGTTCCGGTCGGTGGGCCGGCGGAGCCGTCGTGCTGTTCCTGGCCTGCGCGGCGCAGTTCATGGTGGTGCTCGACGTCTCCGTGGTGAACGTGGCGCTGCCATCGATCCAGCGGGCCCTGCATGTTCGCGAGATCAACCTGCAGTGGGTGGTGACCGGCTACGCGTTGACCTTCGCTGGCTTCCTCCTGCTCGGCGGGCGGCTGGCCGACCTGTTCGGGCAACGGCGAGTCTTCCTGATCGGACTGGCGGTGTTCACCGGGGCCAGTCTCGCCGGTGGTCTGGCCCAGACGGCGGTGCTGCTGAACACGGCGCGGGCCGTGCAGGGCCTGGGCGCTGCCGCGCTCGCCCCGGCCACCCTGACCATCCTGACGACGACGTTCGCCGAAGGACCGGCACGGACGCGGGCACTGGCGGTGTGGACGGCCGTCGGCGTCGGTGGAGGCATGGCGGGAAACCTGATCGGCGGCCTGCTGACCGAGTTGCTGTCCTGGCGGTCGGTGCTGTTGGTCAACGTGCCGCTCGGATCGGCGGCCGCGGCGCTGGCAGTGAGGTTCCTTCCGCCCACGGCCGCGTGGGCCATGGTCCGACGCCTCGACGTGGCCGGGGCGTTCACCGCCACCGCAGGTCTGGTCGCCCTGACCTACGGCCTCACCGTCGTTCCGGCCCGCGGCCTGATCGACCCGGTCGCCGTGGCAGCGCTGGCTGTCGGGGTGCTGGCGCTGGCCCTGTTCCTGGTGATCGAGGCACGGGCCGGCGAAGCGGCGCTGATACCCGCGCGCCTGGTGCGGGCTCGCGCCGTCTCTGTGGGAAACGCGGCGATGCTGCTGGCCGGCGCGTGCCTGAACCCCATGTGGTTCTTCCTCGCCCTGTCCATGCAGAACGTGCTGCACTACCCGCCGCTGCGGACCGGGCTCGGGTTCCTCCCCCACACGGCGCTGACCATCGTCGTCGGCATTCTGGTCACACCGAGGCTGATGCGGCGCGTCGACGCCCGTACGCTCGTGATCGTCGGAGCGCTGGTCGCGGCGGGCGGCTTTGTCTGGCAGAGCCGGCTGCACCCCGGCAGTGGCTACCTGACCGGCATCGGCGGGCCTGCCGTGCTGATCGCGGTGGGCGGCGGGCTGCTGAACACGCCCCTGACCACGATCGTGACTTCGGGCGTCGACCGTGCTGACGCCGGCGCCGCGTCCGGTCTGATGAACACCGCCAAGCAGGTGGGCGGCGGGTTGGGGCTCGCAGCGCTGGTGGGACTCACCGCCTCGGATGAGGCAGGCCCGCGGGCCCTGGCCGACGGGTACGGCCATGCGTTCCTGGCCATCGGTCTGCTCCTCGTCGCGACCGCCGCAGCGGCGGCTGTCCTGCCCACAGGCGGGAGAACGCCGCGTCCGGTTGCCTCGGGCAGCACGGGACGGTCGTGAGATGTCGCGCCTCAGGGATTGTCCAGGCTGGCCGGCAGGGGTGTGGCGGATGACCTGGGGCTGCTGAGGCGCAGGTGAGCACGACGTGGGGGCGGTGCGTGCCACGCGGTTCGGCGGCGACAATACGGGTGGGTTCGACGACGATGACGCCGTCGATTTCCAGTCCCTCGGCGTCGTCGGCCTGGCTCGGTCAGCTGGTGGCGAGCAGGGGGTCCAGGGTGAGGCCACGGTGGCGGTCGCTGATGGCGCGCATCCGCCAGTCGTCGGTGAACAGGGCGAGCAGCGCGCCGTCGCGGGCGCGGACGAGGACCTCCGCGCCGGTTACTCCACGCAGCGCTTCCTCGCCGCCGCGGTCGGTGCGGCGGGTTGCGCGGTACGGCAGGTGCTCCAACCGGGTGGTGACGCCGAACTCGGTCTCAAGCCGGGCGGTAGCGACCTCGAACTGCATCGGGCCGACGGCGGCGAGGACGGGGGCCTGGTCGCCGCGGCGGTCGGAGCGCAGCACCTGCACGACACCTTCGGCGTCGAGCTGTTCGACGCCGCGGCGGAAGCGTTTGAAGGCGCCCGCGTCGGCGGCGCGCAGCACGGCGAAGTGCTCGGGGGCGAACGACGGCAGCGGCGGGAACGTCACCGGCGGATCGTCGTACAGGGTGTCGCCGATGCGCAGGGCGGTGGCGTTGACCAGGCCGATCACGTCACCGGGATACGCCTCGTCGATGGTTTCCCGGTCGGCGCCGAACATCTGCTGGGCGTACTTGGTGGCGAAGGGTCGGCCGGTGGGGGCGTGGCTGACGGTCATTCCGCGGGTGAAGCGGCCGGAGCAGACCCGCACGAAGGCGACCTGGTCGCGGTGGGCCTTGTTCATGTTCGCCTGGATTTTGAAGACGAAGCCGGCGAACGGGGCGTCCACCGGGCGAGGTCGTCCGGTGAGGTCGGGGCGGGCCTGCGGCGCGGGGGCGTGGGTGGCGAGGACGTCGAGCAGTTGCCGGACGCCGGAGTTTGCCACCGCAGCGCCGAAGAGCACGGGGGTGGTGGTGGCGGCGGTGAAGGCGTCCTGGTCGTGGTCGGCGCCGGTCAGGGTGAGCAGGTCCAGTTCCTCGACCGCGCGCTGCCAGTCCGCGCCGTGGCGTCGTGCCGCTTCCGCCGGGTCGAGGCGTTCCTCGATGGCGGCGGTCGCGCCGCCGGGGGTGCGGTGGAAGGCGGTCATGTCGCCGGTGCGGCGGTCGACGACGCCGTGGAACTGCCCGGCGATGCCCACCGGCCAGGTGATCGGCGTGGGGCGCAGGTTGATCCGCTGTTCGATCTCGTCGAGCAGAGCGAGAGGCTCGTTGCCGGGTCGGTCCCACTTGTTGATGAAGGTGATCACCGGGATGCGCCGGGCGCGGCAGACCTCGAACAGTTTCAGGGTCTGCGGTTCCAGACCCTTCGCCGCGTCGAGGAGCATCACGGCGCAGTCCACGGCGGTGAGGACGCGGTAGGTGTCCTCGGAGAAGTCGGCGTGGCCGGGGGTGTCGAGCAGGTTGATCACGAGGTCGCGGTAGGCGAACTGGAGGACGGCGGAGGTGATCGAGATGCCGCGCTGCTGTTCCATGGCCATCCAGTCGGAGACCACTCCCCTGCGGCCGGCTTTGCCGTGCACCGCGCCGGCTTCTCCGATCACCTGGGCGTGCAGCGCGAGCGCCTCGGTGATGGTGGACTTGCCGGCGTCGGGGTGTGAGATCACCGCGAACGTGCGTCGCCGTGCCGCCTCGGCGGCCACCGCGCTCGTGGTTGCCACCGCGGGCACCCGTGCCACCTCCTTCGTCCGTCGTCAACCCAACTAACAATACTCTCACGTAAGAGTATCTCGGCGGCTGGGCGGCGAGGTCGGGTCCGCTCAGCTGGCGGTAGCGGCGCGGGGGGTGGCTGACCCCTGCAGAGCGTCCATGTGGCCGGTGAGTGAGGCGGCGAACTCCTCGGCGGTGGCCAGCTGCGCGCGCAGGGCCGCGCAGCGTTCGTGGACGGCCTCGCGGTAGCCGGCGAGGGTGTCCAGCAGCCGCTCCCGTTCAGCCTTGGTCAGCCGGGTGCCGCTGGCGAGCCGGTCGACGATGGCCAGCAGGTCACGCATCTGCTCCAGGGAGAACTCCAGCGGCTTCATCCGCTTGACCACCTGCAGCCGCTCGACGTCGCCGTCGGTGTAGAGGCGGAACCCGCCCTGGCTGCGCGCGGAGGGGACGATCAAGCCCACTTCCTCGTAGTAGCGGATCGTGCGCAGGCTCAGCCCGGTCCGCTCAGCCACCTCACCGATCTGCATCAGTGCGCCGTCACCCATGGCTTCCGTCCCGCCTCCCAATCGCGTTGTCGTCCGGTGGGAACCCACCGTTCGGCTGCCGTTCAGGCTAACCGCCTGCGCCGCGGCACCTGGTCCGGGCGACACGCCGGGTACCCGTGCCCGGCACCGTACCGGCCAGATGATCGGCCGACACACCGCAACTCTACCCTCACGAGAGGGTCTCCTCACGCGCGTCAGCGTTCGAACAGGACTCCGCCGGCACGACGGACCTCGCGGTCGGCCTCCTCGTGCGTCAGGCCGGTGGTGCCGAGCAGGTCGGTGGCGATCGCCCGGATCTGGGCGACGACCACGTTGCCGGAGAACCCCAGGCCCTGCCGGTAGGCGGTGGTCGCATCGCGGGCCGCCCGTCGCAGCAGGCCGGCCGCCTCCTCGGGGGCCACGCCGCGCCCCAGGTCGCGGAGGATGACGCGGGTTGCCTCGGCCAACGCCCCGACCGACTCCCCCAGCTCGGCTGGGGCCGGCTCGCCGTCGCGCAGCAGGGTCACCGTACGGCGGGCCAGCACCCGGGCGTTGCGGATCGATCGGTCGATGTACTCGGCGGATTCCAGGTACTGCCGCAGCGCGTTGCGGGCGCGCCAGCGTAACGGCGCCACGGTGGCCACCTCCTGCCCCTCGGGAAGGATCTCGTGGAACTCGTCGAGCTTCTCCTCGCCCTCACTGAGCAGCACCAGCGCGTCATGGGCGGGACCGGCATCGTGCGCTCGCAGGCCGTGCGCGGCGCCGGCGAGGCCGTCGATGAGCACGCCCAGCGCGGGCTTGGCCACCCGGGACACCACGGTGAGCGGGTTGACCGGCAGCAGCACCGCCATGACCACCAGCGCGATGCCGCCCCCGACGAGGGCGTCGATGACGCGGGAGAAGTAGATGCCCTCGGTGGGCGGAGTCAGCGTGGAGATCAGCACCGCCGAGGCCGCCGCCTGACCGACCACCGCCCCGCTGCCGCCCGCCACGATCGCCGCCCCCATCGCCAGAGCGACGGCCACGGCGATCTGCCAGCCGCCCGTACCGATGAAGTAGATGAGCGCGTCGCCGACCGCGATGCCCAGCGACACGCCGAGCACGAGTTCCACGGCGCGGCGGAACCGCTGGCCCGTGGAGACGCCGAGGGTGATCACGGCGGAGATCAGGGCGAACACGGGCTCGGGGTTGCCGACCACCCGGGTGGCCACCGCCCAGGAGGCGGCGGCTGCGAGTGAGGTCTGCAGCACCACGATCGACAGGGCACGCAGTCGCTGCCACCGCTCCCGCACCGCGTGGCGAGCACGCTGAGGCAGGTGGGCAACGTCGCCGCTCACCCGGACACCCCCGGGGCTGGGCCCGCCGCCACGGTCACGCTCACACGCTAACCAGGCCGCCGAGCCGTCGTGACGCAAACACCACTTCCACCCCGAGCACCATTTGTTCCCTTACGTAAGGATAGATTCGTGGTATGACGGATCAGCGGTTTCCTCCCGAGCGTGGCGCGCCTGCGGGTCCGCGACTGTCTGCTCGCCACCGCCTGCGGCCACGCCTTGGGTCTGCCGTTCGACGGCAGGGACGGGCCCACGGGGGACGACTTCGACGCCTACGCTCGCTCCTCCGATCCGCTGCTGGTGGGTGCGCCCGTGGCGGTCCCGCTGGACCACGCGCGAAAACTGACCGGTACGACCGCCGCACCCACCGACGCGCTCGCCGTGGTGACGCAGCGGTGGATGGACCCATGGGACCGCGAGGCTGACCGAGGCCAGGCCGGTGCCGGACGACTGCCGGCGCCTCCGTGGCCGGATCAGGCCGGACGGGATGTGGGTGAGGTCCTGCTCGCCGCGGTGCCGGTCGGCCTACTGCCGCTGCCCATGCCGGAGATCGCGGCGCTCATGCGCGCCAGCACACCGGCAGGATCGCGTCCTGTGCTGCGGGAGGGAGCGGTCGTGCTCGCCTGCGCGGTGGCGGCGGCGTTCACCGGGGACACCGCCAGTGAGGTCGACCGTTTCGCGTTCGGCTACCGGACTGGCCCACGTCAGCGGGAGTTCCCCGCTGGCCGAGCGTCTTGCGGCGGTGACGACCCTGGGCAGCCTCACCGCCGAGGAGCTGTCCCGGCGGATGGGCGGCACCGAGGATCCAGTGCTCGGTGTCGTGCCAGCGGCCGTCGCGGCGTTCTTGCGGCACCCGGAAAATCCCGCTGCGGTCATCCGTTACGCCGTCAGCCTCGGCGGGGCGACGGCAACGATCGCGGCGATGGCAGGTGCCGTGGCCGGCGCGCGATGCGGCGGCACGCTGCTGCCGGCGGCCTGGCTACGACGGCTGCGCGAGCGTGACCGGGTCGGCGAGATCGCCGACGCTCTGGCGCCGAATCAGGCACGACGGCCCTGATTCCCGTCGAGAAGGGGATCGCCACCGACTCAGTAGTGGACGTGGTTGCCGACAACCGGCATCGGCCGGGCGATGATCCATCGCCAGCCCGCCTCCTCGTTGATCCGCCGCTGCAGGCGGGTCACCCGCCCGGCGGGAACGCTGAGCACGCTCTGCCAACGCCCTTGCACCTGAGTCTCGAAGCAGATGTTGGCCCCATCGGTGACGACCCGGCTGGCCTCAACGCTGATCTCTTCTCCGCCAACCTGGAAAACACGAAAGATGGGCACGACTGTCCTCCCCTGAGCGCGGTCGCAGTGCCATCACAGCCCATACTCTACCCTAACGTGAGGTTTGTGTCGGGCGTCACCCGCCCGCCTCCGTACTCGCACGTTAAAGTAGGGTTGTGGGGCGCCGCTCGTCAGGCCGGCGCCGCTCGTCAGGCCGGTGCCGCGACGTCTCGGGGCGGCGGGTCCGTCCTACCCCCGCTTCCCCGGGGCGACGCCGCCACATGTCCGCCCGACGGGAGGCAGCCAGCATGCACCGGCAGTCCGTCAGCCCGACCTGCGGCGAGGCCGACGACCTGACCGGCACCCGAGGGACCGACGGCACCGCCGTCACCTGTGAGCGCCCCGGCACCGCCCGGCCGCGCGACGCCGCTGAGGCCACCTGCGCGGGACCGAGTTGGAGTACCGGCCGCAGGCCATGACGAGCTACTCCCGCGGAAACCAGGTGTCGGCCCTCGGCTGGCGAAACCGGCCGAGGGACGGGACCTGCGATGCGGCGATGCTGTCGCCGCAGGGCAAGCCGGTCCCCTGCCGGCGCCGGCCCGCCGCGCCGGACCGCCGGGAGCCCGGCAACGATTTCGACGCCGGGATGTTCATCCTTCCGCAGTAACCACGACCAGCCCGACACCCTCCCAGCGCGCCGGCCGGACACGCCGTTGCCCGGCCCTCGTGTGCGCAGATCGCGAGGAACGTGACCACCGCACCGACCGTGACATCCTCCGCCGCCACACCCCAGTTCCATGGCTGGCGCATCGTCGGCTACGCCAGCATCACGCTGGCGATGACCGCCCCAGGCCAGACCGTGGCTGTGTCGGCGTTCATCGATCCCCTTATCGCGGACCTGCACATCAGCCGCTCGGCGATCTCCACCGCGTACCTCATCGGCACGCTCACCGGCGCGGCCGCCCTGCCGGCCATCGGCCGGCTCGTCGACCGTTACGGGGTGCGTCGGTGCGTGCTCGTCATCGCCGTGGCCTTCGGCGCCGTGTTGGTGGCCCTGTCGACGGTGTCCGGGATCATCGGACTCACCGCCGGGTTCGTCGGCATCCGGATGGCCGGCCAGGGCGCCCTCGGACTGGCCGCGACCACCGTCACCGCGCACTGGTTCCGGCGCCGCCGGGGCCTCGCGCTGGGAGTCGTCTCGGCGGTCGGTGCCGCCGGCATCTCACTCGCGCCCCTGCTGCTGGAACGACTCATCGCCCACCACGGCTGGCGCACAGCCTGGCTGGTGGAAGGGTTGGCCGTGTGGGCGGTCGTCATCCCGGTCGCGCTGCTGGGCATCCGCAACCGCCCTGAGGACCTCGGGCAGCGTGTCGACGGCGACAACCACGCCGACCGTGGCGACAGCAGCGTCCTTGCCGACCTCAGCCACCACCAGGCGCTGCGCACTCCCTACTTCTGGGTGCTGGCCGCCAGCGTGGCCACGTCGGGCATGCTCAGCACCGCCGTCGCCTTCCACCAGATCAGTCTGCTGAGCGAACGTGGCCTCAGCGCCGCCGCGGCGGCGGCAAACTTCCTGCCGCAGACCGTCGCCGGGATCGCCACCACGCTGCTCGTCGGCGCGCTCATCGACCGCGCCAGCCCTCGGCTGATGCTGCTGACCGCCATGCTCGCTCTCGCTCTCGCACTCCTGGCGGCCACCCGGGTGGCCCCCGGCTGGTCGGCTCTGAGCTTCGGGATAGCCATCGGTGCGGCATCCAGCGCCATCCGCACCGTGGAAGCCGCGCTCACCCCACGGCTGTTCGGCCTGGGGCACCTGGGGACCATTCGCGGCACCGTCAGCGCGATCAACGTCGGCTCCACCGCCTTCGGTCCCGTCCTGTTCGCCCTCGGCCACGACCTCACCGGCAGCTACACCAGCGCCCTGCTCGCCGGTGCGCTGCTGCCGCTCGCGGTGGGCGTCGCCGCCAGCCTCACTCCCCTGCCACGCATGTGGCCAGGGCGTGCGGTCGACGCCGACCGCCAACGGGCCACAGCAGGCACCTGACCCGGCCACCCAGGCCTAGCTAGCCGCTCCTAACCCTTACGTTAGAGTAGAGGGCAGGGCCGCGGCTGGCGCGGCCACCAGGGACGCCTGCTCGTCATCGACTGCGGCGCGCTGTTCCCCGACGACGATCAGCACGGCGTCGACCTGATCCTGCCCGACTTCACCTGGCTTGAGGGACGCTTCGACGCGATCGAGGCCGTCGTGCTGACCCACGGCCATGAAGACCACATCGGCGCGATCCCGTACCTGCTACGCCACCGGCCCGACATCCCGCTGGTCGGCTCGCGGCTGACTCTCGCCCTGGTCACGGCGAAGTTCCGCGAGCACCGCATCGCGCCCGTCACCTGGCAGGTCGGCGACGGCAACCGCCTGCGTATCGGCGTCTTCGACTGCGAATTCCTGCCGGTCAACCACTCGATTCCCGATGGCCTGGCGGTGGCCGTGCGCTGCGCCGCAGGGCTGGTGCTGCACACCGGCGACTTCAAGATGGACCAGCTTCCCCTCGACCGCCGGATCACCGACCTGCGCGGCTTCGCGCGCCTCGGCGAGGAGGGTGTCGACCTCCTGCTGATCGACTCCACCAATGCCGAGGACCGCGGATTCACGCCCTCGGAGCGCGACATCACCCCCGCCATCGACCGGGTGTTCGACACCGCCCGTCGCCGGATCGTCGTGGCCAGCTTCGCCAGCCACGTCCACCGGGTGCAGCAGATCATCGACGCCGCCGCCCGCCACGGCCGGCAGGTCGCCTTCGTCGGCCGGTCGATGGTGCGCAACATGGA
>NZ_RJLN01000124.1 GCF_003725545.1 Micromonospora solifontis
GTGGCGAGCAGCCGGACCGCCGCCCGGCGCACCTCGTCGTGGTCGCCGGTGAGCCGGGCCAGGGTGAGTTCCACCGCGGTGGCCAGCCGGCGGAACCGGTCCCGGCGCGGCGCGGGCAGGTCGCGGCCGGCGGCGACGGCGTCCCGCAGGTGCCCGGCCGCCGCGTCCACGTCGCCCGCGTACGCCCGCTCGGCGGCGCAGGCCAGCGCGAGTTCCGGATCCCGGCGGACCGCCTCGGCGGGCGGCGCGGCCGGGGGCGGCCCGGCCGGCACGTCCCGCTGGTACGGCACCAGCTCCGGCCAGCGCGCGATGAGCAGCTCGGTGGCCCGGTTCCACTCGCCCCCGGCGAGCGCGTGCCGCAGCGCCTCCGCGGGCCGGCCGTTGCCCGCGTACCAGCCGGCCGCCCGCAGGTGCAGGTCCCGCAGCTCGTCGGCGGGAAGCCGGCCCAGCTCGTCGCGGAGCAGGTCGGCCAGCAGCGGGTGGCACCGGTACCAGGGCGGGCTGTCGCCGTCCTGCTCGAGGAAGCCGCCCACGCGGGCCAGATCGGCGAGCAGCTGGCCGGCGTCGGCACGTCCGGTCACCGCCTCGGCCAGGTCGGCGCAGACCGCCGCCGCCACGGCGCTGCGCCGCAGCACGTCCCGGGCACCCGGCTCCAGCGGGCCGAGCACCTCGTCCCGCAGGTAGCCGGCGACGTCCGGCTGGTCGCCGCCGAACCGCTCGACCGCCCGCGCCGGGTCGGCCTGCGCCCGCAGGGCCAGCGCGGCGAAGCGCAGCCCGGCGGCCCAGCCACCGGTACGCTCCCGCAGCCGGTGCACCGCCGTCGCGGGCACCGGGACAGCATGCGCCACCAGCAGGTCGGCCACCTCGTCGTCGGTGAAGGCCAGCTCCGCCGGACCGATCTCGGTCAGCTCCCCGGCCAGCCGCCACCGGTGCAGCGCCAACGCCGGCTCGGCCCGCGCCCCGGCCACCAGCCGCAGCCGCCCCTCGGCGTGCCGGAGCAGGAACTCCAGGCCGGCCAACTGCCCCGGATCGCCGATCCGGTGCAGGTCGTCCAGGACCAGCAGCACCGGCCGTTCGCGCGCGGCGAGCGCGGCGGCGAGCAGCTCGAGTTGGTCCGGCCGGGGCGGTACGTCCGGCACCGGCGGCTCGCCCCGGCCGTCCGGCCCGCCCGCCACGACAGACCGCAGCGCCGCCGCCAGGTACGCCCAGAACCGCTCCCGGGTGTCCCCGTCCTCCACCGACACCCAGGCCGGCGGCGGCTCGGCCCGGCTGGCCCGCGCCCAGGAGGCGAGCAGGGTGGTCTTGCCCCAGCCGGCCGGCGCGGAGACCAGCGTCACCGGCCCGGCCGCCCCCTGGTCCAGCCGGTCCAACAACCGCGGCCGGACCAGCACCGGCTCGGGCGGCGCCGGCGCGGCCAACCGCGACGCGAGCAGCGGGATCTCCTCGGCCCCGCCCCGGTACGCGCGGGCGGCCCCAGCCGACCCGGTCCCCACGGCAGCCTCGACCTCGGCAGCCTCGACCTCGGCAGTCCCGACCGGCGCGCCCCCGGCCGGCGGTACTACCCCGGCCGCCGGCACGACCCCGGCCGCCGACACGGCCCCGGCCACCGGCGTGACCTCGGACGCCGGCACCGCCCCGGCCCCTGGCGCCACCCCGGCCGACGGCACAGCCCCGGCCACCGGCGTGACCTCGGACGCGGGCACAGCCCCTGCCCCTGGCGCCACCCCGGCCGCCGACACGGCCCCGGCCGCCGGCGTGACCTCGGACGCGGGCACCGCCCCTGCCCCTGGCGCCACCCCGGCCGACGGCACAGCCCCGGCCGCCGGCGTGACCTCGGACGCTGGCACAGCCCCTGCCCCTGGCGCCACCCCGGCCGACGGCACAGCCCCGGCCGCCGGCGTGACCTCGGACGCTGGCACCGCCCCGGCCGACGGCGTGACCCCGGCCGAGGGCACGGCCCCGGCCGAGGGCACGGCCCCGGCCGACCGCGCAGTCGTTACGTCGTCCGGCGCCTCGGCCACCTCGACGCGGTCAGCCTGTTCCGGCATGCGGCCCTCCCCCGTCGCGTCCACTCGCCCGGTGCGGGCAGCCGGTTACCCGACGCGGACGGTTTCACCCCTTCGGGGCGAACCCCCGTCACCCCGCGCCACCGCATCCTGGAGACACCGGATGGACGCTCCGCCGGCTCGCGGCAGGCTCGAGTGCGAGCCTTCCGCGGCGCCTGCCCGTGGCCACTGATTCACGGAAATAGTGGCTATCTCACGCCGCGTGGCCACTATTTCCGTGAATTAGCGCGGGCGGCGGCCCGGGGGCGGGCGCGGCCCGGGCGCGGGCCCGGGGGCGGGCGCGGGCGCGGGGGCGGGACCACGCAGGGGCGGAGGCGCGGGCGTGGGGGTGGGTGCGGTGACGAGGGGAGGGGCAGGTGGCACGGATGGGACGGCTGACCGCTGCCGGCATCGCCCTCGCGGCGGCCGGCGCGACCGCCACGGGTGTCGTCGTACACCGGCGGGAGCGCTCACCCCGCGCGGCCGGGAGTGACCCGCGGCCCGGCCGCTGGCAGGTGGTGACGGTGGCCGGCCGGCCCGAGGAGGTGCTGCCCCTCGGCCGCTGGCCGGAGCCGTTGCGCCGGCTGGACGGGGCGGTGGAGCTGCACGCCCGCCCGGCGCCCGGCGGCCGCGGCACGGAACTGGCCGCCCGGCCGCTCGGCGGCGACCCCGGCTTCCCCGGGCTGGGCGCCCATCTGGTCGGCGACGATCCCGGCCGGTTCCTCCGGCAGGCGCTGCGGGAGGCCAAGCAGCTCGCCGAGACCGGCGAGGTGCTCCGGGCGGACCGGTCCCGGCTCGACCGGCCGGCGGCGTCCGGATGAGGGCGCTCTGCTGGGAGGGCGCCGACGAGCTGGCCGTCCGCCAGGTGCCCGATCCTGAGCTGCGCAACGCGCAGGACATGATCGTCCGGGTCCGCCAGAGCGTCACCTGTGGCGCCGACCTGCCGCTGCTGGCCGGGCGGAGCCCGTACCTGGTCGCCGGGGACGTGCTCGGGCACGAGTTCCTCGGCGAGGTGGTCGAGGTCGGGCCCGAGGTGCGCCGGCACCGGGTCGCCGACCGGGTGGTGGTCTGCGCCGCGGTGTCCTGCGGCGCCTGCTGGTACTGCCGGCAGGGCCTCTTCGCGTGCTGCGACAACGGCACCGCCGGTGGCCCGGAGGCCGAGTCGGCCTGGGGCCAGCCCGTCGGCGGCTGCTACGGCCACCCGGCGCGGACGGGTGGCTTCGCCGGCAGCCACGCCGAGTACGTCCGGGTGCCGTACGCGGACGTCGGCGCGTTCACCGTGCCAGAGGCGGTCAGCGACGACCGGGCGGTGTTCGCCTCGGACGCCGCGCCGACCGGCTGGCTCGGCGCCGAGCTGGGCGAGGTGGGCCCCGGTGACGTGGTGGCGGTCTGGGGTGCCGGGGCGGTCGGCCAGCTCACCGCCGGGGCGGCGCTGGCCCGCGGCGCGGACCGGGTGGTGGTGATCGACGACCACGACGACCGGCTGCGGATGGTCGAGCGGCACGTCGGGGCGGAGCCGCTGAACTACCGGTACGTGGACGTCGCCGCCGAGCTGCGGGAGCGCAGCGGCGGCCGGGGACCCGACGTGTGCGTGGAGGCGGTCGGCATGGCGGCCGGGCCACCGGGGCTGCTCGGCCGCCTCGGCGGCGGGGCGGAGCGGCCGTTGGCGTTGCGCGAGGCGGTGCACGCCTGTCGCAAGGGCGGCACCGTGGTGGTGCTGGGCACCTGGACCGGGAGTGTCGACGCGTTCCCCCTGGGCGCGGTGATGAACAAGGGGCTGACCGTGCGCAGCGCCCGGCAGCACGGGCAGCGCTGGATCCCGACGCTGCTGGACCGGATGGCCCGCGACGAGCTGCGTACCGAACACCTGGCCACCCACCGGCTGCCGCTGGA
Organism: Micromonospora solifontis; assembly: GCF_003725545.1. Lineage (GTDB taxonomy): Bacteria > Actinomycetota > Actinomycetes > Mycobacteriales > Micromonosporaceae > Micromonospora > Micromonospora solifontis. The sequence goes on from NZ_RJLN01000124.1 coordinate 3,939, forward strand.
GCGGGCCGCCGACGGGTACGCGTTGTTCCGCGACCGGACCGACGGCTGCGTCCGGGCGGTCTTCACCCCGTGATCCGCGCGGCCGCGGGTGGCACACTCGGCGGATGCGCGACGACCGCCCGTACGACCTCGTCCTCTTCGGCGCCACCGGGTTCACCGGCGGCCTCACCGCCGAGTACCTGGCCCGGCACGCCCCGGACGGGTTGCGCTGGGCGCTCGCCGGGCGCAATCCCGGCAAGCTGGCCGGGGTGCGCGACCGGCTCGCCGCGATCGACCCGGAGCTGGCCGGGCTGCCGCTGCTCACCGCCGATGTGACCGACCCGGCGTCGCTGCGCGCGGTGGCGGAGAGCGCCCGGGTGGTCGCCAGCACCGTCGGGCCGTACATCCACCACGGGGAGCCGCTGGTCGCGGCGTGTGCCGCCGCCGGCACCGACTACCTGGACATCACGGGTGAGCCGGAGTTCGTCGACCTGATGTACGTGCGGCACCACGCCGAGGCGGTACGCACCGGGGCCCGGCTGGTGCACGCCTGCGGCTTCGACTCGGTCCCGCACGACCTGGGCGCCTGGTTCACCGTCAAGCAGCTCCCGGCCGACGGGCCGGTCGCGGTGGACGGCTACGTCCGGGCAGGCGGCCGGTTCTCCGCCGGCACGTACCATTCGGCGCTCACCGCCTTCTCCCGTACCGGCGAGATGCGCCGGGCGGCGCAGGCCCGCAGGGCGGTCGAGCCGCGGCCGGAGGGCCGCCGGGTGCGGGCCGTACCGGGAAAGGTGGGCCGGGTGCAGGAGTTCGGCCTGTGGGCGGTGCCGCTGCCCACCATCGACCCGCAGGTGGTCCGCCGCTCGGCGGCCGCCCGCCCGGAGTACGGCCCGGACTTCCGCTACCGCCACTTCGCCGCGGTGAAGCGGCTGCCCACCGTGGTGGCCGCCGGGGTCGGCATGGCCGGCCTGGTCGGGCTGGTGAAGCTGCCGCCCACCCGGCGCTGGCTGCTCGGCCGGCTCTCCTCCGGACAGGGCCCGAGCGCCGAGCAGCGCGCGAAGTCCTGGTTCCGGGTCCGGTTCGTCGGGACCGCCGGCGGGACAACGGTGCGTACCGAGGTGGCCGGCGGTGACCCCGGGTACGACGAGACGGCCAAGATGCTCGCCGAGTCCGCGCTCTGCCTGGCCTTCGACGATCTGCCGCCGACCGCCGGTCAGGTGACCACGGCGGCGGCCATGGGCGATGCCCTGCTGGACCGGCTGGTCCGGGCCGGGATCACCTTCCGGGTGCTCGACGGGGGTGCGGGCGCTTGACCCTCGACCGGGTTGAGGGCCCAGCATCCGACGTCGTGGAGAGCGAACTGCGCAGCATCGGCGAGCTGGCCCGGGCCAGCGGGCTGACGGTCAGCGCGCTGCGGTTCTACGACCGCTCCGGCGTGCTGGTGCCGGCCCTGGTCGACCCGGCGACCGGCTACCGCTGGTACGCCGACGACCAGGTCGGCCCGGCCCGGCTGGTCGCCGGGCTGCGCCGGGTCGGCATGCCGCTGGCCGGCATCGCCGAGGCGCTGCGGCACCGGCACGAGCCGGCAATGGTGCACCGGCTGCTGGACGCGCACCTGCGCCGGCTGGAGGACGGCCTCGCCGACGCCCGGCGTGAACTCTCCCGGATCCGCGCCCTGCTCGACCCGGAGGAGATCCCCATGGCCACCCGACTGGTGCTGTCCCGTACCGACCTGGCCGCCGCCGTGGACGCCGTCCGGTTCGCCGTCGGCACCGACCCCGACCTGCCGGTGCTGGCCGGCGTGCTGCTGGAGGTGGAGCCGGACGGCGTACGGCTGGTCGCCACCGACCGGCACCGGCTGGCGGTGGCCCGGGCGGGCGGGAGGGTCGACGGCCCGTCGGTGCGGGCGCTGCTGCCGGTGGACGCGGTCGACGAGTTGCGCGCGCTGCTCGACACCGGCGTGGGCATCACCCCGGAGGCCCATCTCGCGGTCGCCCCGGACCGGGTGGAGGCCTCGGTCGCCGGGCGCCCGGTGGTGGCCGCCGCGCTGCCGTACGACTTCCCGGACTACCGCCGGCTGCTGCACGGGCGGATCGACGGCGCGCCCGCGTACCGGATCCCGGTGGACGTGGCCGCGCTGCGCGGCGCGCTCACCGCCGACGGCGCTCCGGTCCTGCGGCGGGAGTATGACGGGACGAGCCACGAGGTGACCGTGCTCGGCCTGGACGACCGGGGCGGGTTGCGCCTGGTCGGGCCGGACGAGGCGGCGCACCCGGACGCGGTGCGGGTGGGGGTGAACCGGGAGTACCTGCTCGACGCCCTGGACGCCGGGGACCGGGGGCAGTTGGTGCTGGAGCTGGACGGGCCGATCGCCCCGCTGGCGCTGCGCCGCCCGGACGACGCGGACGCCTTCTCGATCCTCATGCCGGTCCGCCTCTGACCCGCCCGGCGTGCTCGGTGGGGGCGGCCTCTCCGGGCCGTCCCGGGCGGGCGGGGCCGCGACGGTAGCATCTGGGGGTCCCACCTGACTGCCTGGACGGAGGCGTACGGAGCAGCATGCTCGACATGGAGTTGATCCGGAAGGATCGCGAGGCGGTGGCGACCGCGCTGGCGAAGCGTCTGGATCCCGCCGAGGTCAACCGGGCGCTGGACGAGATCCAGCGGCTCGACCAGGAACGTCGCGCCCTGATCACGGAGATCGACGCCGAGCGGCAGCGCCGCAAGGCGGAGGCGCGGGCGTACGCGGAGGCGAAGCGGTCCGGCGGCACGCCGCAGCCGGTCGCCCCGGAGGCCGAGCGCAAGCAGCTCGCCGAGCTGGAGTCCCAGCTGGACGAGGTGCAGTCCCGGCTCCGCGCCACCATGAGCGAGCTGCCGAACCTGCCCGCCGACGACGTGGTCGCCGGGGGTAAGGAGGCCAACCGGGTCGTCCGGACCTTCGGTGAGCCGCCGGCCATCGAGAAGGTCCGCGACCACGTGGAGCTGAGCCGCGCGCTCGGCCTGGTCGACCACGAGCGGGGCGTCAAGCTCGGCGGCTCGGGCTTCTGGATGTACACCGGGATGGGCGCCCGGCTGGAGTGGGCGCTGGTCAACTGGCTGATCGAGCAGAACATCCAGGCCGGCTACGAGTTCCTGCTCCCGCCGCACCTGCTGCTGGACAGCGCCGGCTTCGCCGCCGGGCAGTTCCCGAAGTTCCACGACGACGTCTACCACATCGACAAGCAGTCGGCCGCGCGCGGCCAGTTCCTGCTGCCCACCGCGGAGACGGCGATCCTCGGGGCGTTCCAGGACGAGATCCTGGAGACCGGAAAGCTGCCGCTGAAGGCGTTCGCCTACACCCCGTGCTACCGCCGTGAGGCGGCCGGCTCGCACTCGGACGAGCGGGGCACGGTGCGCGGCCACCAGTTCAACAAGGTGGAGATCTTCCAGTTCACCCTGCCGGAGCAGGCGGACGCCGCGCTCGAGTCGATGGTCGCCCACGTGGAGGGCCTGGTCGGCAAGCTGGGCCTGCACTTCCAGACCAGCCTGCTGGCGGCCGGCGACGCCAGCGCCGCGATGCGCAAGACCCTCGACGTCGAGGTGTGGATGCCGAGCACCGGCAAGTACAAGGAGGTGTCGTCGGTCTCCTGGGGCGGCGACTACCAGGCCCGGCGGGCGGCCATCCGCTACCGGGAGCCGGGTGGCAAGCAGACCCGTTTCGTGCACACCCTGAACGGGTCGGCGCTGGCCACCAGCCGGCTCTTCCCGGCCATCCTGGAGCAGTTCCAGCAGCCCGACGGCTCGGTGCTGGTGCCGGAGGTGCTCCGCGACAAGCTGGGCGCCGAGCGGCTCACCCCGGTCCGCTGATCGGCTGACGCGCAACCACGGCGGGGGTCGGCGGAGCCGGCCCCCGCCGCCGTCGGCGCAGTCCGGCCAGCACCAGCAGGGCCGCCAGCGCCGCCGCGAGCAGCGCCGGACCGGCCGCGTCCAGCGCGGCGACCAGGAACCGCTGCACGCGGGCCGCGGCCAGCACCACCGGGTCGCCGAAGGCGTCGTGGTGGCCCTGGGCGAGGCGCACCTCGTACCAGCCGTACCAGGCGACGTAGCCGCCGGCGACCAGCAGCACCAGGCCGCTCAGCCGGGGCACCCACGCGCCGGCGCCGCGCAGCCGGGCCACCACCCGGCCGCGCAGCAGCGCCACACCGAGCGCGGCCACCGCGACCACCAGGGCCATGCCCGTCGCGTACGCCCCGAACAGCGCCAGCCCGCGCAGCGGCGAGCCGGCCCGCAGGCTGGTCACCACGATCGCGAGGAACGGGGCGATCGAGCAGCTCAGCGAGGTCAGCGCGTACGCCATGCCGAACAGCGCCATGGACGGCAGCGAGCGGGTCAGCCGGGGGGCCCGGGCGAAGGGGCGCGGGGTGGGCAGCCGGCGGCCGGCGAGCAGCCAGCAGCCGGCCACCGCCAGCAGCCCGCCGAGGACCACCGTGGACCACGGCAGGCGGGGGCGCAGCCAGTCCGCGACGGGCGCGACGGCCAGCCCGAAGGCGCCGAAAACCACCACGTACCCGAGGGTGAGCCCGGCCGTCGCGGTGAGCGCCCGGCCCACCGCGCCGCGACCGCCGGTGGGGCCGGCGACCAGCAGCGACAGGTACGCCGGCAGCATCGCGAAGCCGCACGGGTTGACCGCGCCGAGCATGCCCGCGGTGAGCGCGAGCAGCAGCGCGCCGGTCATCCCCGGGCCAGCGCTTCCACCTGCCGGGTCAGCGACTCCCCGTCGAGGAAGCCCTGGTGCACCACCCGGCCATCCCGGTCGATGATCAGGAAGGTGCTCTGCTCGACCACCTCGAACCGCCGCCACAGCGTGCCCGCGCGGTCGTCCAGTTGCGGGGTGCCGGCCAGGTCGAACTCGGTGACGAAGTCCTTCATGGCCGGCTGCTCACCGAGCCCGGCGACCCCGACGATGGGCATGGTGTCCCGGTACTTCGGGGCGATCTCGGCGACGGTCCAGGCCTGGCTGGCGCAGGTGGCGCACCAGGGCGCCCAGAACCAGAGCACCACCGGCCGCCCGGCCAGGGCGGCGGCGGAGAACTCCGTACCGTCGAGGGTCCGGGCGGTGAACCGTAGGGTCTCCGGCACCCGGGCCGGCGATACCGGTACGGCGGTGGTCACGGCCCCCGGCGAGGCGGCGGCGACGGCTTCGACCGGGGTCGCGCGCTCCGGGCCGACCGCGCACGCGGCCGGCGCGAGCAGCGCGACGGCCAGGGTGGCGGCCACGGTGGTACGACGCATCCGCGCGTCTCCTCTCGGTCGGGTCACTCGGCCTTGACCAGCCGGAGCGCGAGTTCCGGGCAGACCTTGACCGCCTTGAGCGCGCCCTCGCGCAGCCAGGTGGGCACCGGGGTGGGCGGGAAGGCCGGGTAGCCGTTGCCGTCGAGCCGGATGAAGTCCGGCACCACGTGGGCGCAGAGCCCGTGCCCGTCGCAGCGGGACCAGTCGAGGGTGAGCTTCTGCGGGTTGGCGTCGGGCGCCCCGGGCAGCCCCATCACCCCCTTCACCCGCTTGCCGCAGCCCTCGCCGGTGGTGTGCAGCCGCAGGTCCTCGGCGAACACCTCCATGGCGGAGAGGGCGAAGCGGGTGGTGCCGTCCGGGTGGCTGCACGCGCCGCGCCCCTTCACGTCGCCGGCCGCGGCCCGGACCACCTCGATCGGGGCGCTGCCGGAGACCGCGAGGTCGACGGCGCGGGCCAGGTCGGGCAGACCCATCTTGCACGGGCCGCACTGCCCGGCGGACTCGCCGGCCAGGTAGCGGACCACCTGGGCGGCCTCGCCGAGCGGGCAGGTGTCCCGGCCGAGCGGCACGATGATGCCGGCGCCCAGGGTGCCGCCGACGGCGGCCAGCCCCTTGCGGGAGATCTCCGCGCGGTCCGCCGCCTCCGGGGTGATCCACTTGCCGTGGTAGCCGCCCATCAGGATGCCCGGCCCGTCGGGCACCTCGCAGAGTTCGAGGATCTCCCGCAGCGGGGTGCCGGCGGCGCACTCCACCACGGCGGGGCGCTTCGCCGCCCCGGTGACGGTGAGCAGCACCGTGCCCGGCTCGTCGTCGGTGCCGAGCGCGGCGTACTCGTACGGGCCGAGCCGGGCGGCGACCGCGAGCTGGGCGTAGGTCTCGGCGTTGGAGAGCAGGGTGGGCAGCCCGTTCACGCCCGAGTCGCTGGACCGCTTCTTGGTGCCGGGCGGGATGTGCGGCAGGCCGTTGATGCCGTTGACCAGCGCCCCGCCCTCGCCGGAGATGAACCGGTGCGGCACGGTGACGATGGTGGTCGGCACCGGCATCCGCCGTTCCTGCAACGCCTCGGTGAGCGACGGCCGGCCGATGTCGTCGTCGGCCACCCCGATCACGATCTCCTCGGCGTCCAGCGCGTACGCGGCGAGGGCCGCGCCGTCGAGGATGAGGTGCGGGGCCCGGGTGAGCAGCACCTTGTCCTTCCAGCTCGCCGGCTCGCCCTCGGTGGCGTTGACCACCACCACGGCGGTGCGGTCCTGCCGTTCGCAGGACTCCAGCACCGCGCGCAGCTTGCGGGCGAACGGGAAGCCCGCGCCGCCCTTGCCCTTGAGGTCGATCGCCTCGGCGAGCCGGAGCAGCGCGGCGGGCTCCATCGGCCCGATCGGGCCGTGCACCCGCTCGTGGGCCATCAGGTCGAGCCGGCCGAACTCGGCGAAGCCGGCGGTGAGCCGGGGCTCGCCGACGCAGGCGACGGGCGGCACCGCCGTCCGCATCATTTGGCCTCACCCCGCAGCCCGGCCCAGTACGCCCCGTCGACCGCGTCCGCGCTGGCCCGCCGCCGACGGCTGGACCGGCTCTCCCCGGAGGCGCGCAGCGCCCGGCGGGAGGCCAGGTCGACCAGGGTCGGGGTGTCGTCGACGAAGACCTCCTCGGGGGCGTAGCGGGCCGGCGGGCGCCAGTAGTCCGGCTCCTCCGGCACGTCCTCCTCGACGCTGTGCCGCCCGCCGCCGCTGCGCGGCTCGGCCGAGATCGGGCTGCCGGACACCGGGCCGCCCGAGATCGGGCCGGCCGAGACCGGCTCGCCGGAGACCGGCCGGCCCGCCCACCGGCGGGGGCTGTCCCACGGCTCCTCCGGCTCGTCCCGGCGTCGTGGCGGGGCCGAGTAGCGGGTGGCGTCCGGCGGGGTGGAGTACCGCGTACCGGAGTCGGGCGGGGCGGAGTGGCGGCCGCCGGAGTCCGGCACGGCCGAGTAGCGGGCGGCGTCCTCTTCGGACCGGGACCGCCGGCCGACCCGTTCCTCCTCGTCCCGGTAGCGGCGGGCGGGACGCTCGTCGGCACGGCGGCGGGCCGCCGGCGCACGCTCCTCGC
>NZ_RJLN01000125.1 GCF_003725545.1 Micromonospora solifontis
AAGCTGCGGAGCCGACCCACCGCCGGAGTGCGGGCTGTTCTGCGCTTCCAGACGTGCACCAGCCAGCTGCGGTAGGACTCAACGCGCCGCGTTCAGGTAGCGCAGCACGGCGAGTACCCGCCGGTGGTCGGTTCGCGCCGGGGGAAGGTCCAGCTTGGTGAAGATGGCGGTCACGTGCTTCTCCACGCTGCGCGGGGCGAGGTGGAGCGTCTCGCGGATGGCAGCGTTGGAGCGGCCTTCGGCCAGCATCCCCAGGACCTCCCGCTCCCGCTCGCTGAGGCGGGCGACGCCCTCGTCCACCGCGGGCGCCGCCAGCAACTGCCGCACCACCTCGGGGTCAAGTGCTGTCCCACCGGCGGCCACCCGGCGCAGCGCGTCAACGAAATCGTTGGTACTGACGATGCGGTCCTTCAACAGGTACCCGATCCGCTCGGGATGCTCGGCGATCAGTTGCCGCGCGTACCGGGTCTCCACCCATTGCGAGAAGACCAGCACGCCGGTGCCCGGGTGCGCCGCCCGGATCGCCAGTGCCGCCCGCAAGCCTTCGTCGGTGAAGGTCGGTGGCATCCGCACGTCGACCACCGCTGCCTCCGGCCGGTGCTCGCCGACCGCCGCCCGCAGGTCCTCACCGTTGTCGACCGTCGACACCACGGTGAATCCGTGATCGGTCAGCAGCAACCTGATCCCGTCACGTAGCAACGGGTTGTCCTCGGCGATCACAACTCGCACGGCAACTCCACGGTGATGGTGGTCGGCCCACCGGGTGGGCTGTCCACCCGCAGCGCCCCGTCCAGCGACTCGATCCGCCGGACCAGCCCGGCCAGACCCGTACCTCCGCTTCCCGGCCGCGCCCCGCCGCGCCCGTCGTCGGTGACGGCCAGGCGCAGCGCCCCACCCGCCGCGCGGAGGTCCAGCCGGATCCGGCTGGCCCCGGCGTGCTTCGCCACGTTGGTGAGCAGTTCGGCGGCGCTGAAGTAGAGCGCCGACTCCGTCTCGGGCGCCGGCCGCTCGGGCAGGGCCACATGCACATCGACGGGCACCGCGCTGCGCGCGGCCAGGGTCTCGATCGCGGTGCTCAGACCAGCGTCCAGCGCGGGCGGGTGAATGCCCCGCACGATGTCTCGTAGCTCGGTCAGCGCCTCCATCACCGCGCCCCGGGCCTGCGCCACCATCACCCGCAGCTCTGGCTCGTCGACCCGATGCGCCATGCGGGACAGCGTCACGCCCAGCGCGACCAGCCGGGCCTGCGTACCGTCGTGCAGATCCCGCTCCACCCGCTGCAGCAGTGCGGCCGAGTCCGCCCGCAGCGCGGCCCGGCTGGCCTCGAGCGCCGCTATCCGGGCCTGATCCGGGCTCGGCTCCAGCAGTGCCCGGATCAACCGCCGGTCCAGCCATACGATGAGCCGGAAGTACCAGGGAAACGCCAGTAGCGCGGCCAACCCTTGCCCGGCCAGGCCCCAGGGGCCGCCCCATGGTGGGTCCTGCGGAAAACGGTGCATCCACACGGGATAGGTGATCCCGAGCAGCCCTCCGACGATGAGGACCCCGCCGAGGTAGGCGGCTGCGGCCATCAGCGGCAGCCGGGCGAAGCAGTACGCGAGGGCCTTCCAGCCGCTGGCGTCGGTCAGCACCGCGCCTGCCCAGCGCATCGGGCCCAGCCCCCGGCGGCGTGCGGGCGGCGGGTTCGGCCAGCTCCAGCCGAGGAACAGCCGAGCCGGCCCACGGAAATACCGTACGGTCAGCCGGGCCAGCACCAGCACACCGGTCAGCAGCGGCAGACCGATCGTCAGCAGCGACAGCGCGGAGCACACCAGCCCCAGTAGTGCGACCGCGAACGTCGGCACGGCCAGCACGGTGCCGGTGACCGCGTACCCGACCTCACGCCAGGTTCGGGCGGCCACCGGTGCGCGCAGGACCGTGCCGGCGACCGATCTCACGGGTCCACCGCCAGCGACTCCACCGGCGGGCGGCGCATGGCGACCAGCGCCGGCACCACGGTCCCCAGCAGGACCAGCCCGATCACCGCGGCCAGGCCGCCGGCCAGCTGGCCGGATGGTAGGTATGGCGTCCACGTGCCCAGCATGCCGTGCAGCATCGGGACCATGGTGACCATCGCGACCACCGTACCCACCACCAGAGCGGTGATCGTCACCGTCAGGGCTTCGCAGACGACCACGGCCAGCGCCCGGGCCCGGCTCGCCCCGACCAGCCGGGTCACCGCCAACTCCCGGCGCCGGGCCAGCAGCACGGTCACCAGCGTGTTGACCGCGGCGACCGCGGCGAACGCCACGTAGACGGCGGTCCCGGAGTACTCCGTCCACACCTGGGCCGCGGGCTCGGGCGCGCCGTGCACGTGCACGGACGTGGTGTGCGCGACCACCTTCACCATGGCGAACGCGATCGCGAGGACCAAGGGAACCAGGGCGCCGGACAGCGCCTTGGCGCGCACCGCGAGGTTGTCCGCCGCCATCGTGCCGGTACCCCCGAACAGTCGCGCCAGCGGGGCGGTCAGCCGCAGCAGCACCGGACCGAGGAAGCCGGCCCCTACACACATGGCCAGCATCGTGAAGAAACTCGACCCGTCCGCCTTTGCCGGGTCGCCGTTCGCCATCAGGATCGACAGCACCACGCCGCCGGCCACGAGCACCACCCCGATCGCGGTACGCACGACGCTGACCCGGCGCGGCGGGACGGCCGTCTCGGTCAGCGCCGTCGCGGGGCGCACGCGCGCCGGGCGCACCGCGGCGACCAGTGCGCCGACCAGTGATGCTCCGACGGTGATGCCCAACGCGGCGGGCAGCGCCGCAGCCGACGGGTGAAACGTCACGCCGGGCGGGATCACCCCGTGCCCGGTGAGCCCCGCCAACCAGGCGTGGGCGAACAGGGCGCCGAGCGGTACCCCGAGCACGGTCGCCGGCACCGCCACCACAGCGGCCTGGGCCGCCACCGCGCGACGCACCCGCCCGGGAGTGGCACCGACCGCACGCACCAGCGCGATGTCCCGGCCCTGCCGGGCGATCGACGACGTCATGGTGAGCCCGACGATCAGCGCGGTCAGATACACCGACACCACCACGAACAGCACCGCCATCTCGGGGATCAGGCTTTCGGTCAGCGCCCGCCGGGCGGCCGGGTCCAGCCGCGCGCGGGACAGCGAGGAACTGGCGCCCAGCGCGCCGGACACCAGCGCGGCGGCCAGGCACTGCGTGACGAACGGTCCGGCGAAGGCCCACGGCTGCTTGCGCAGCGCCTGCCTGACCAGCCCCGCGTTCACCGGGCCACCGCCGGCTCGCTCACGGTCGCGCGCAGCCGCTCCGCGATAGTCTCCGGGTCAGGCGTCGGACCGTCCGCCACCACCTCGCCCTCACGCAGCAGGATGAGCCGGTCACTCCAGGCCGCCGCGGCCGGGTCGTGGGTCACCATCACCACCGTCACCTGGGCCCGGTCCACCCCGCTCCGCAACAACCGCAGCACCTGTTCACCAGTCGCCGGATCCAACGCCCCGGTCGGCTCGTCCGCGTACACCACGGCGGGACGGCCCGCCAGCGCACGTGCGATGGCGACCCGCTGGCGCTGGCCACCGGACAACTCGCCGACCGGCCGACCGGCCAGCCCAGCCAGCCCGACCTCGGCCAGCACCTCGTCAAGCGGGCGCGGGCGCGGGCCACCCAACCGCCGGGGCAGCAGCACGTTCTGCCGTACCGTCAGCTCCGACAGCAGGTTGTACGACTGGAAGACGAACCCCACCCGGTCGCGGCGCAGCCGGGTCAGCGCGCCCTCGCGCATCCGCGTGACGTCCCGCCCGACCAGCCGGACCCGGCCCGATGTCGGTCGGTCCAGCCCGGCCGCGCAGTGCAGCAGGGTGCTCTTGCCCGACCCGGTTGCGCCCATGACCGCCACGAACGTGCCAGCCGGCACCACGAGCGAAACACCGCGAAGAGCGGCGACCGGCCGGCGGCGCGAGCCGTAGCTGCGGGTCACCCCATCAATTTCCACCACGTTGTCCATGCGCTTCAGCCTGGGCGCCGGCGGCGTCCCAGACATCCGGGCGGCCCGGACAGTACGGGTGCGGCTATCCGTACCGCCGAGGTCATACCGACCACTCGTCTGGTGCTGGTCAGGCGCCGCGGCTTGGCCACTTTGAGGGCCCGCTTGTCCATCAGCGAAGTGCGCCAACGCTTCGCGCAATGGCGCGAACAACTTGCCGCTAACCTGCCATAGCATCGCGTGAAACGGCCGCCGCGAGTATCTCCTGTGCCATCTTCGCTCCCTCGATGCCACGCGACCAACACGAGTGACCGATACCATCGATCCGCCCGCCCGGTCAGCCCTTGATCGATCGGTCAGGCATGCTGGTTCTGGAGGTGGAACGCCATGGCACGGATGGCGCCGGAGATGCACAACGAGATCCTTGCGGCTGCGGCGCGACGTTTCGCATTCGCTGGTTACAAGGGCACCTCGCTCCAGGACATCGCCCGCGACGTGGGCTGCTCCAAGGCGGCGGTGCTCTACCACTTCCCCAACAAGGAAGCCCTCCTGTTTGAGCTGATGGCCCCGGCGCTCACGGTAATTCGGGCGCTCGAGGGCGGCATCGCCGCCACGGCCGATCCGGCGAGCGCACAGCGGGTCGCCATGGAGGGCTTCGTCGACCTCGCGGTCCGGTTCCGGCGGGAGATGGCCCTGCTACGGGGCGAGTTCCGGGAGTTACTCGAGAGCCCCGAGTTCGCACACCTCGAACGGTTCGCCGACCGACTCGTCGACGCGATAGCCGGGCATCCCGAACGCCGGGCCGCCCGGATCGCCGCGCGGGTCATGCTCGCCGGGATCGCGGAGACGTCCGGCGACTTCGACGACGTACCCGACGACGAACTACGCGAGACGCTGTTGGCGCTGTTGAGCGGGGCGCTCGAGACCGCCGACTGACCATCCCACCAGGCCCGACGACAGGCAACTTCACGATGCCCGGCACCGAGTCGCAGCGCCGCAACTCGACGGCCGGTACTCCCGGATCGAGGTCCAGTCCGCCAAGGACCTCGGCGAGGTGACCGCAGACCAGCGAACCGTGTTCCAGAAGTTCGGTTGCGGCGGCCGTGATTCCCTCCGATCGGGGGGTTCGATTCGGCCGAGGCAGTCGGTGCGGCGGTCGCCGCGATCGTCCTTGCGGTCACCTTCGAATCGCTGGTGGCCGGGATGACCCGGCTGATGATGGGCGTCGGTGTCGGCCTGGCCGGCCTGATCGCGCTCAGCAGCGTCGTCGAGCTGGCCGCCCCTGCTCGATCGTCGCCCTGGCGGTGGGCATCGACCATTCGCACTTCATCACCTCGCGCTACTGGCAGAAGCTGCTCGGCGGAGCAGCGTCGGAGGCACGGGTCTGCCGGCTGCGCCAGGAACGCAAAAGTCGGGACCCACCGACTCGGACCGATGTTCGGGATACCCGCCTCGACGGTGCACGCCGTGTTGACCCGGCGCGGCCTACACCCGGGCCTGGCTCCACCGGCCACCGGCGAGCCGGTCCGCCGCTACGAACGCGAACGGCCTGGCGAGCTGATCCACGTCGACGTCAAGAAACCCGGACGCCTACGCGACGGCGGAGGCTGGCACATCCACGGTCGCGACAGCATCGAACGCCGCCCTGTCTGCCACCGACCCCGGGTCGCTATCCAACCCGGGGCGTTGCAATCCCTCTGCGGGCCTCACTGCCGGAGCCAGCTGTGGGCGCGGGAATGGACGCCCAACATGCTGTGTGCTTGCCCGAAGTGCGGGTGGGGTTGTGGTGGTAGGCCCAGCGCTTCACCGCAGGGCGGGATGTGAACTCCGCTGGCCCGTTAGCCGTTTGCGAACGCCGCGACTGAGCCCTTGTAGTGCCTGTCCGGTGGCTTCGACCCGGACCAGCGCGGTCAACGTGGCAGGCGTGCCGGCAGGCCCACCTGGCCTGCCGGCACGCTGGCGCCGAACGCGGGGCGGGAGCCTTGAGTCTCACGACCCGCGGTGGGTGTCAGGGCCTGAGGATCAGTCGGATCGGGCTGCCTTCCTTCTTCACGAGCCGTTCGACGCCCTGGGGCGCCTCGGACAGCGGGAGCACGTCGCTGATCGATCCGGAGAGGTCGAGGCGGTGGTGGCCCACCAGGGACACGAGCTGCTCGACGTGCTCGGGTGCGCTTCCATAGTGCCCGCGGACCTGCTGCCTCAGGTAGCTGAACAGGGTCGTCTGGTGGATGGTCAGCGGTTGGGGTGCCAGTCCGACCAGGACCAGCCGGCCCTCGTTGGCGAGGACCTCCTGGGCCTGGGTCCAGACCGGCGGGGCACCGGCCAGGTCGAAGGCGACGTCGAGGCCACGCCCGTGGGTGATCCGGCGCACCTGCTCAGCGAAGTCGTCAGCGCGGGGATCGAGGACGTGATCGGCGCCCAGGGCGAGCGCCCGGGCCCGGGCGTCCGGGATCGGATCCACGGCGACGATCGGGGCGGCCCCGACGAGACGCAGCAACTGGACGGCGTGGGCGCCCAGACCGCCCAGCCCCCACACGCCGACGGCGTGGGTGGGGCGTACGTCACCGGTGCCGACGATGGCACCCCAGGGGGTGGAGACCGCATCGGGGATGATCGCGGCCTGCTCCAGGGGAAGATCGTCGGGTACGGCGACGAGGGTGAAGTGCTCGGCGATGGCGTACTCGGCCCAGCCACCGTCGTAGTCGACCCCACGGGTCAGCGGGTGCTGGCACTGCGCGACCCGACCGAGGAGGCAGGGCGGGCAGGCGCCGCAGGGCTGGCCGGCCTGCAGCAGCACCCGCCGCCCGACCTGCCATTCGGCGGGCACCTGCTGCCCGACCGCGTCGATGACGCCGGCGACCTCGTGCCCCAGGGTCACCTTGTCGACGCCGGTTTCCAGGCGCAGGCTCCCGTCGATGAGGTGGACGTCGGACAGGCAGATGCCGGCCGCGGCGACCTTGATCCTCACCTGGCCTGATCCCGGCTGCGGGACGGGGACCTCCTCCATCGCGAACTCGCCCGTCTTGTAGTCGAGTCGGCCGGCAAGCATGGTGGACATGACATTCTCCTTGTCTCGCGGTGCTGGTGGCCCCCACCGCGCGGGGCATGATGGTCGGATGCGGCGTTTCGGGCCGCACCGCCGAACGGTGGTCAGGCGAAGACGTCCTGCTGGTAGCGCCCGTCGGCCTCGAGCTGGTCCAGCCACTTCTCGGCGTCGTCGGCAGTGCCGTCCGTGTGGCTGCGGTAGATGTCGGCCAGCGCCTTGCGTACCGACGGGGCCATCCGCCGGCCATCACCGCAGACGTAGATGTGCGCGCCGTTCTCGATCGCGGCCCAGATACCGTCGCCGTCGGCGGTGATGGCGTCCTGCACGAACCGGTACGGGTGATCCGACACGGTGGAAAAGGCCAGGTGCACCTCGGCGATACCGGCCTGCTGCCAGGCCTGCATTTCGTCGCGGTAGAACCAGTCGTGCTCGGGGTGCCGGCAGCCGTAGAACACCTTCGACAGTCCGACCTCCACACCGCCGGCCTGCTGGGCGGCGCGCTCCTCGAGGAAGCCGCGCAGCGGGGCGAACCCGGTGCCGGGTCCGACGAGGATCATTGGTGTGGCGGGGTCGGCCGGCGGGTGGAACGGCGGGGCCGGGACGCGTACGTAACCGAAGAACACGTCCCCGGGCCGCAGCCGGGCCAGGTACTGGGAGGCCAGCCCCCGGTACTCCCCGTCGCCGGACAGCGCCGGACCCTCCACCAGGCCGACGGTCAGTCGCGGCCGGTTCGGCTCGACCATCGCGGCCGAGGAGATGGAGTAGAAGCGCGGCCGGATCGGCCCGGCCAGCTCCAGGAAGACGGCCAGCGGCAATTCGAGGGCGGGGAACCGCTCCAGCAGGGTCAGGATCGAGACCCGCTTGGCGAGGATCTCGTCCCGGTAGCGCCGGCGCGCCTCGTCGGTGTCATCGAGGTAGCCCTTGAGCTGGCCGCCGGTCCACGGGCACTGGGTGTGCTCGGCCAGCGTCCGCAGGTGGGTGCGGGTAGCGACCTCCTGCAGTTCGACAAACTCCGTCAGCAGCAGCTCCGCGGTCACGGGTAGGTCGATCGGCAGATGGGTGGGTTGGCTGCCCTCCGCACGGCGCAGCCGGACCACCTGGTCGCCGGGTACCCGCAACAACCGCAGCGCCCGCGCCACCAGCTCCGGGTCGTTCTTGCCGAAGACGGCCAGGTGGTTGCCGGTGTCGTAGCTGACCCCGTCGGGCAACTCCACGGTGATCGACAACGCCTGCGGGCGGGGCGCCTCCACGCTGAAGTCCCACAGGCCGGTCGGATCGCCGACCAGCTCCTCGCTGGCCACGACCGTGATCGGGTACGCCCTCTCGGAGACGACGGCCGGGCGTACCTGCGCCTCGGTGAGGACCTCCAGCGACAGCGCATCCCCGGCGGTGGTGCTGGTGTCCGCGCCGTACTGCTCGGCCAGCGCCGTCCACAATGCGTCCGTCCAGGTGGTCGCCATGCCGTCGAAGTCGCCGTTCGCGTCGACCTCGCCGCGCGGCACGATCGGCGTCGCACCGGCCGCCAGCAGCGCCGCCTCCACCCGCTTGGGGAAGGCCTGGTAGGTCACCCAGTGCGTGTTGCCGTTGCCCAGCACCGCGATGCGCACCTGCGACATCGACCCGGCCGGCAGTCCGCCGGCGGCGGCCAGGGCGTCGAACCGCTGGGCGTTGTCCAGGGCTTTGCCGTTGTAGCTCGGCGTGACCACGACCAGGATCCCGTCGCTGGGCGGGTTGTCGGCCAGCTCGTCCAGGGTGAGCAGAGTGGTGTCGAAGCCGGACTGTTCGGCCCGGCCGGCCAGCTGCCGCGCGAGATCCTCCGACGAGCCCAGGTTCGAGCCGTATGCGACGCGCAGGGTGACGCCGACGGCGTTCACCGCGACCGCCGGTGCCTGCGGCTCCTGCGCCGCCCGCACCTCGGTGTCGAATCGCTCGTACGGCTGGCGGGAGCGTACCCGCACCAGGAAGTTGTCCGGCTTGCGGGTGAGCGTCTCCTTGACCTTGATCTGGTAGTCGTTCGGGTCGGTGATCGCGAAGTTCTGCAGGACCAGGGCAAGGGCGAGCCGCGCCTCGGTGAGGGCGAACTGCCGGCCGATGCAGGCCCGCTCGCCGTTGCCGAACGGCTTGTAGGCGTGCGGGTGGTGCTGGGCGATGTTCTCCGGCAGCCACCGGTCGATGTCGAACTCGGTCGGCCGGTCCCACGCCTTGGGGTGCTTGTGCAGCGCCGGGATGACGACCATGACCTGCTGGTCCTTCGGCAGTGCGTACCTGCCGCCGATCACGGTGTCCTCGTGCGGCGCCAGGGCGATCGCCGGGATGGGGCCCCACAGACGCAGGGTCTCGTCCAGGACCCGCGGGATCACGTTCAGCTTCATGATCGTCTCGTAGGTGGGCACCGTGTCACCGGGCAGCAGCCGGTCGACCTCCACGTACGCCTGAGCCAGCACGTGCGGGTTGCGCAGCAGTTGGTACAGGGCGTACGAGAGCAGACCGCTGGTGGTCTCGTGCCCGGCGATGAGGAACGTCACCACGTTGTTGCGGATGTTCTCGTCGGACAGCGGCTCGCCGGTCTCGGGGTCGACCGCGTTGAGCATGAGGCTGAGCAGGTCCCGGCGGTCATCGCCCCCACCCGCGCGGCGCTCGCGGATGACTTCCTCGACGAGCGATTGCATGACGCGGACGTTCTCCTCGAACGTCCGGATCTGTCGGCGCCGCATCGCGGTCACGAAGGGCGGCTGCTTCAGCCGTCCCATGGCCTCGTGCAGAGAGTCCGCCAAGGCCTGCAGGAACGGATGGACCTCCTCGCTGCCGAAGGAGTCGAACCGGTAGTCGAAGCCGGTGAGCCCGATCGTGTCGAGGGTCAGCCGGGTCATGTCGGCGACCACATCGAGGTCCTTGCCCTCGTTTCGCCGCCACTTGCCGACCAGCGCCTCGGCGACCTCGAGCATTTCCGGAAAGTAGGACTTCATCGACCGCTGGCTGAAGGCGGGCATCAGGATCCGGTGTGCCTTGCCCCAGTTCGGCTCGTCCCCCCTCGCGGTGAACAGGCCGTCCCCGGCGATCGCCCGCACGTCGCTGTGCGGCTTCTCGATCGGCTTGTAGAAGCGCGACTCGTCGCACACTTCCGCCACCAGGTCCGGATCCGATACCAGGACGAGCTCACGGCCGGGCAGCGCGAGCCGGTAGATGCCCTCGGGGAACTTACCGGCCGTCTCCTCGAAGAACGCGGCCGGTCCATCAGCCGGGATCTGCAGCGCGTTGCCGACGATCGGAACCCCACGCGGGGCGGGAATAGTGCCAAGGTTGCTCGACACGTGGACTCCATTCCTTGAGGTTGCCGGCGGTGACCGGCCGACGGGGCCGGGCTCCGGATGTCAGCCATACACTGTATGGCTGCTGCTACCATACGGTGTATGGCTACGACTGGACAGGCCGCAGGCGGCCGAGGAGACGCACGTCTCACCGAGAGGGGCATCTACACCGCGGCGCTGCGGCTCATCGACGCCGACGGGGTCGGCGCGCTGAGCATGCGGAAGCTGGCCGGGGTGCTGGGGGTGAACCCGATGTCGCTCTACCACCACGTGCCGAACAAGGCCGCGCTGCTGCGCGGCGTCAAGAACCTCGTCGCCGCGCAGTTCCAACCGCGAGTCGACGGTGGGACCTGGCAGGAACAGCTGGGCAGGTTCGCGAGGGACTTCCGGGCGCTCGCGCACCGGCACCCCAACCTCATCGTGCACAGCCTGGGCAGCCCCGACTTCATCGAGCCGGAAGACCCGTTCTGGACCGGACTGACCGACATCCTCGACAGCGCCGGCGTGCCGGCCGCGGAGGTTGCCCCCGTGGGAGCGGTCCTCACCAGCCTCTTCTCGGGCTTCCTCCTCGCCGAGGGCAACGGAGCCCTCGGTCGCCTCGCCGCCATGCAACCCGCACCGGCCAAGGCGGCATCGACCGCCGCAGCAGGCGTGGGCGCGGACAGCGATAGCAGTTTCGAGTTCGCGGTCCAGACCCTCGTCGCGGGCCTCGAGGCGCGCCTTTCCTGACGACCGCGCTCATGAATTCACATGCAACATGCCGATAGCCGGGCGGTGGCATTCCCCTCGATCGCCGGCATGGACGGACGGCTAGTGA
>NZ_RJLN01000126.1 GCF_003725545.1 Micromonospora solifontis
TCGGCGACCGCCCGGACCGGGGCTACGGCCGCCCTGCCGGCGAGCGCCGCTTCGCCGACCGGGGCCCGTCCGACCGGGAGCGCGGCGAGCGCCGCTTCGGTGACCGGGACGACCGCCGGTTCACCGGCCACCGGGGGGCCGGCGAGCGCGATGCCCAGGGCGACCGGCGCTTCGACGACCGGCCGACCGGCGGGCGCGGTTTCGACGACCGGCCGGCCGACGGACGGCGTTTCGGCGACCGGGACGGGCGGGGTGACCGGCGGTTCGGCGAGCGGGGCGGCGACTTCCGGACCCCGGAGCGCCGGGGCGGCTTCCGCCCGGACGGACGGGGCCGGGACGATCGGCGGGGCTTCGGCGGGCGGCCGCCGGTGCGCGCCCACTGAGCTGACGGCACGACGGGACGCCGTCGTCGGGCAACCGCCCGGCGGCGGCGTTTCCGCATCCCGTGCCGGTACCCGCCGGGTGGCGTAACGTCCGATTCATGCCGACCATGCCGAAGTCCCTCTTCTGGGCCAGGACCGACACCGCCGGCTCCGAGCACGTCGTTCTCGACGACCGTCAGGGCCTCACCGCGCAGGGCGTCGCGCTGGCCGTCGACCCGATCCCCTACACCTGCCGCTACCGGTTGACCGTCGGCGCGGACTGGTCGGCCAGCGGGCTGGAGGTCGAGGTCGAGGGGGCCGGCTGGGCCCGGAGCGTACGGCTGGCGCGGGGTGGGGACGGCTGGCAGGTGCGTACCGGCGAGGAGGGCAACCTGGACGCGGCGCTGGAGGCGGCCGGGCACCCCGCTGCCGGGCTGCCGGGCACGGAGGAACCGGACCAGCTGACCGATGCGCTCGACGTGGACCTGGGCGGCTCACCGCTGTTCAACACCCTCCCGGTACGCCGGCTCGGGTTGGGCCGCGCCCCGGCGGACCTGGCCCGGCAGATCACCGTGGCCTGGGTCCTGGTGCCCAGCCTGCTGGTGGTCCCCGCGGAGCAGGTCTACACCTCGCTCGGCCCGGGGCGGATCCGCTTCGCCAGCGGCACGTTCAGCGCCGACCTCGACGTGGACCCGGACGGCTTCGTGGTCCGCTACCCGGGCCTGGCCGAGCGGATCGGCCCGCGCTGACCGTCCCGGCCGGCGGCGACCGTCAGGCCGGCCAGGCGCCGGTGTCGAGGAACCGGTCGATGGTGGCCAGGTGTGGCGCGAGGTCCAGGCCCTGCGCGGCGACCCACTCGTCGGCGTAGTAGGTGTCGGCGTAGCGGTCGCCGGGATCGCAGATCAGGGTGACCACCGAGCCGGTCCGGCCGGCGGCGAGCAACTCGGCGATCAGCCCGAAGGCACCCCACAGGTTGGTGCCGGTGGAGCCGCCCACCCGCCGGCCGAGGACGGTCGACCCGGCCCGCATCGCGGCCAGCGAGGCGGCGTCGGGCACCCGGACCATCCGGTCCACCACCGAGGGCAGGAAGGACGCCTCGACGCAGGGCCGGCCGATCCCCTCGATCCGGGAGCCACGGTCGGTGCGTACCGACCAGTCGCCGGCCTGCCAGGCCGGGTAGAAGGCGGAGTTCTCCGGGTCGACCACGCAGAGCTTGGTGGGCAGCCGCCGGTACCGGGCGTACCGGCCGATGGTGGCGCTGGTGCCGCCGGTGCCGGCGCCCACCACGATCCACGCCGGCACGGGGTGCCGCTCCAGCGCCAGCTGGGCGTAGATCGCCTCGGCGATGTTGTTGTTGCCCCGCCAGTCGGTGGCCCGCTCGGCGTAGGTGAACTGGTCCATGAAGTGCCCGCCGGTGTCCTCGGCGAGCCAGCGCGCCTCGATCACCACCTTGGCCGGGTCGTCGACCAGGTGGCAGCGCCCGCCCTGGAACTCGATCTGGGCGATCTTCTCGGGCGATGTGGAGGCGGGCATGACCGCGATGAACGGCAGCCCCAGCATCCGGGCGAAGTACGCCTCGGAGACCGCGGTCGACCCGGAGGACGCCTCGACGATCGTGGTGTCCGGGCCGATCCAGCCGTTGCACAGCCCGTATAGGAAGAGCGAGCGGGCGAGCCGGTGCTTGAGCGAACCGGTGGGGTGCACCGACTCGTCCTTGAGATAGAGGTCGATGCCCCACTCCCGCGGCAGCGGGAAGGGCAGGAGGTGGGTGTCGGCGGAGCGGTTGGCGTCCGCCTCGACCGCGGCGATCGCCTCGGTCACCCAGGCCCGGCTGGCCTCGTCACACCGGTCGAGATGAGTCACGCCGGCAACGTTACAAGCGAGGTCAGCCCGCGTCCGGACGGGTCCGGCGGCGCTGCCGGCGCTGACCGGCCCGGCCCGCCGCCCGGACCACCGGGACGAGCGCCAGGGCCAGCCGGGGGAAGGTGTCGAGGAGCCGGACCTGGGCGCCCCGCCAGCGCGGCAGGCTGACCACCGGCTGCGGCCGGCGGGCCAGCCGCACGGCCCGCGCGGCCACCCGCTCCGGCGTCAGCAGCGTCCCGGTGAAGGAGGCCAGGGCCCCGGGGTCGTCGAGCTTGTCGTGCAGCATCGGCGTCCAGATCCCGTCCGGGCACAGGCACGACACGTGTACGTCCCGGACACCGGCCATCCGCAGGTCGGTGAGGGTGCCGAGGCTGAACGCGAGCAGCGCGTGCTTGCTGGCCGCGTAGACGGTCTCGCCCGGGGCGGCGATCAGCCCGGCGAGGGACACGACGTTGAGCACGTGCCCGTGTCCCTGGGCCCGCATGACGCCGAGCGCGGCGAGGGTGCCGTGCATCGCCCCGAGCGCGTTCACCTCGACCAGCCGACGGCGGGTCGCCGCGTCATGCGTCCAGGCGGGACCGGTGGCCAGGACGCCGGCGTTGTTCACCCAGAGGCCCAGACCGCCGGTCGCGCCCGCCGCCTCCGCCGCCACCTCGACACAGGCCGCCTCGTCGCGTACGTCGAGCGGGCGGGACCAGCCGCCGAGCGGGGCGGCGGCGGCCGCCACCGCCGTGGCGTCGACGTCGGTGAGCAGGACCGACCAGCCGTCGGCGTGCAGCGCGGCGGCGATCGCCCGGCCCAGCCCGCCGGCCGCCCCGGTCACCACGGCCGCGCCCCGCGTCGAGATCGTCATCGGCGCACGGTAGCGCCGCGCGCGGGCCGGGGCCAGACCTCTTCACCCACCTGCAAACTTGATGACGTCGACGATTCGGCGCGCCGGACTCCGCCCCGGGCGGGGACGCCCCGAATCGCGGCGGCCCGCGACCTCCCCGCCGGCCCCGGACACGCCTCGCGGCAACCCCGCGGGCGGGTGAGTCGTCTGCGTCATCAGGTTTGCAGCGGGGCGGAGGAGCGGTCTGGGGCCCCGGCGTTGACGGAGCGTGAGGTCAGGAGGCGGGCAGCTCGACCGGCTGGGGGCGGTTCTCCCACTTCGTCGACAGCGCGATGCCGGTCCGGGTGGAGGCCACCCCCGGCGTCCGGTTCAGCCGGACGATCAGCTGCTCCAACTCGGCGATGGTGCCGACCCGGGCCTTGAGCAGAAAGGACTCGACCCCGGCCATGAAGTAGCAGGATTCGATCTCCGGCATCTGCCGGAACGCCTCCAGCACGTCATCGGTGTCGGCGGTGGAGTCCTCCACGATGCCGATCAGCGCGGTGACCGCGAGGCCGATCGCCTCCGGCTCCACCTCGGCCCGGTACGCCCGGATGATCCCGCCGGCCTCGAGCTTGCCGACCCGCTCGTGCACCGCCGGGGCGGAGAGGCCCACCTGGCGGGCCAGCTCGGCGTACGACAGGCGGGCATTGCCGCGCAGCAGCTCCACGAGGCTCAGGTCGATCGCGTCCACGGAGAGTGACCCTATCCGTTCCGCCGTGACGTGAGACGGTCGGCACCAGTTGAACATGACATCACGTTGGCATTCACAAACGGACCGTCATGGGAGCTCACCGCCGGTACCATTTACTAACTTCTCATCGTGTGCGTTTTTCGCGTTTGGCGGACAGGCCAGGTCGCCGGTGCTGTAATTGCCATACGTCCCTCATGACGGCTCTGGGCTCGCACCGGCCGGGGGCAGTGTGTTCAGCCGGGGGCTTCGTCGACGCGAGGAGGGGGCTGTGGACACTGGAGATCGCCTGCTGACACCGGGAGAGGTCGCTGCGCTGTTTCGGGTTGACCCGAAGACCGTGACCAGATGGGCAGCGGCCGGCCGGATAGGCAGCATCCGGACTCCAGGCGGGCATCGCCGGTTTCGGGAATCCGAGGTGCGGGCCCTGCTTGAAGGGGAGGGAATGCTGGACGAGGCGGAGGACATGGGCAGGGCGCGCAACATGGGCCCGACCGCCTCGACCGGCCCCGGCCCGGCGAACGCCGGCATGTACTGACCGATCAGGGCGCGGATCGGGCCTCAGGTTCGGTCCGCGTCCTGTCGGGCCGCCGCCAGCTCACCCGACCAGCGCCGGAACAGGGTGTGCGGCACACCGAGCGCGTCCAGCACCTTGCCGGCCACGAAGTCGACCAGTTGCTGGGCGGAGGCCGCCGCTCCCGCGCCGTAGAAGCCGGGGCTGGCCGGCAGCACCACGGCGCCGGCATCGTGCAGCGCGATGAGGTGCTCCAGGTGGCTGCGGGTAACCGGGGTCTCCCGGGGCACCACCACCACCGGCCGGCGCTCCTTGAGGTTCACCTCGGCGGCGCGCTGCAACAGGTCCTTGGAGAGTCCGATCGCGATGCCGGCGCAGGCCGCCGTGCTCGCCGGCACGACCGCCATCCCGCGTACCCGGTAGGAGCCGCTGCTGGGGCCGGCGGCGAGATCGCCGGCGGGCCAGTGCCGCAGGTCGGCATCGGCCAGGTCGCGGCCCAGCCAGGCCGCCAGGTCCTCGGCCCAGTGCCCGTCCCGGAACGGGCGGCCGGTCTCGTCGAGGATGGTCAGCCGGGCGGCCCGGGAGACGATCAGGTCCACCGCCGCACCGGCGTCCAGCAGGCCGCGGACGACCGCGGCCGCGTACGGCGTGCCGGACGCCCCGGAGACGCCGACCACCCATGGTTCGCGCATACCGTCCAGCCTGCCTGGTCGGCTCCCGAGCCGGACGGGGACCCCCGGGAGAAAGCGTCCCGGGACGTCCTGGTTGTCCCACGACGACCGATGATGTCCACCCGGGCGGCGCCGCTTCCGGCGACCTGCCATGCTTCCGTCGGGATTCACGTCCATGGGAGGGACCGGGTGATGAC
Organism: Micromonospora solifontis; assembly: GCF_003725545.1. Classification (GTDB taxonomy): domain Bacteria; phylum Actinomycetota; class Actinomycetes; order Mycobacteriales; family Micromonosporaceae; genus Micromonospora; species Micromonospora solifontis. Next base: position 5,170 of record NZ_RJLN01000126.1, read on the forward strand.
GGAGGCCGTGCTCCGGTCGCTGCGGTCCGACTGCCCGATCGCGCCCCGGCTCTCCCCGTACGCCGATCGGGTGCAGGACTGGCTCGTCGATCAGCTGGACCGGCTCGACCTGCCGCCGGGCCCCGCGGCCCGGCAGCGGCTGGCCCGGGCCGGCTTCGCCCGCTACGCCGGCCGGCTCTATCCGGACGCCACCGAATCCGACCTGCGGGCACTGGCCGCGCTGTTCACCTGGTTCTTCCTGGTCGACGACGCCTGCGACGGGCCGGGCCGGCCGGATCCGGCGCCGATCCGGGCGCTGCGGGACGGCACGCTCGCCCTGCTCCGGGAGGGCCCTCGGGCTCGGCACCCCGGCTTCTCCGGCCCGCTGCGGCGGCTGCTGGTGCGGGCCTGGCGGGAGCCCCGGCGCCGGATGCCGGCCCGCTGGCGGTTGCGCTTCGCCGACGCCGTCGCCGACCACCTCGACGGCGTCTGGCGGGAGGCGGTGGCCCGGCGTACCGGCCGTCCGCCGGGGGTCGACGAGTACGTGGAGCTGCGCCGGGCCACCTCGGCGGCGTACGTGGCGTACCCGCTGATCGAGTTCGCCGCCGCCCGTCCGCTGCCCGACGCGGTCTACCACCACCCCGCGCTGCGCGGGCTCGGCCAGCTCGCCAACGACCTGCTCTCCTGGTTCAACGACATCGCCTCGCTGGCCCGGGACCGGGCCGCCGGCGGCGGGCACAACCTGGTGCTGGCCGTGGCCGCCGAGCGGGACGTGCCGGTGGCGGACGCGGTGGAGCTGGTCGCCGCGCGCTGGCGCGCGGAGATGGCGCGCTTCACGGCGTTACGCGCCGCCGTGCCGTCGTTCGGTCCGGCGCTGGACGAGTCGGTCACCACCTATCTCGACGGGGTGGCCAACGCGGTCCGGGGCACCGTCGACTGGACGCTGGAGAGCGCCCGCTACCCGGCCGCCGCCTGAGCGGGCGCCGGCACCCGCCTCGCCTCAGGGGCGCAGGCCGAGACGGACCACCAGGTCGAGCAGGGCGAAGACGAACAGCGCGATGCCGACGAAGCCGTTGGCGGTGAAGAACGCCCGGTTGACCTTGCTGAGGTCGGTCGGGCTGACCACCAGGTGCTGGTAGCCGAAGGCGGCCGCGGTGAGCGCCAGCCCGATCCACCAGAGCCAGCCGAAGCCGACCAGCGCACCGAACCAGATGAACAGCGCGAACGTGATCACGTGCGCCACCGTGGAGGCGTGCAGGGCGAAGCGCCGGCCGTAGCGGGCCGGGACGCTGTGCACCCCGATCTCCCGGTCGATCTCCGAGTCCTGGCAGGCGTAGATCAGGTCGAACCCGCCGATCCACAGGCCGACGGCGGCGCCGAGCAGCCAGGCCGGCCAGGAGCCGGCGAGGGTGCCGGTGACCGCCAGCCAGGCGCCGACCGGGCCGACCGCCTGGGCGATCGCCAGGATGGCGTGCGGCCAGTTGGTGAACCGCTTGCCGTACGGGTAGACGACCAGCGGGATCACGGCGAGCGGGGCGAGCGCCAGGCAGAGCGGGTTGAGCAGGGCGGCGGCGACGAGGAAGACCACCAGCGCGACGGCCGCGCCGGTCCAGGCCGTGCGGACGCTCACCGCCCCGGTGACCAGCTCCCGGCCGGCGGTACGCGGGTTCCGCGCGTCGATCCGCCGGTCGAGGATCCGGTTGGCGGCCATGGCGAACGTCCGTGCCCCGACCATCGCCACGGTGATCAGCAGCAGGTCGAGCCAGCGGACGTGCCCGCCGTCGACCCGCATCGCGGTCAGCGCCGACAGGTACGCGAACGGCAGCGCGAAGACCGAGTGCTCGATCGTGACCAGCTTGAGGAAGGACTTGACGCGGCCGGGCCGCTCCAGCACGGCTGTCATCAGATCCCGTACTCCTTCCAGCGCTTGTCGACCAGCGAGACCACCTCGGGCGACATGGTCATCTCCTCCGGCCAGCCCCGGGTGTAGCCCTCGGTGGGCAGCTTGCGGGTGGCGTCGATGCCCGCCTTGCCGCCCCAGAACTGCTGGTACGACGAGTGGTCCAGGTGGTCGACCGGGCCCTCGGTGACCAGCAGGTCGCGGGCGTAGTCGACGTTGCCGAAGGCGCGGAACGCCACCTCGTTGTAGTCGTGCACGTCGCAGTCCTCGTCGACGATCACGATGAGCTTGGTCAGCGACATCAGGTGGGCGCCCCAGATCGCGTTCATCACCTTCTGCGCGTGCTTGGGGTAGCGCTTGCGGATGGAGACGATCGCGCAGTTGTGGAAGACGCCGGCGGCGGGCAGGTCGTAGTCGACGATGTCCGGGATCATCAGTTTGAGCAGCGGCAGGAAGATCCGCTCGGTGGCCTTGCCGAGCCCGTGGTCCTCCTGTGGCGGCTTGGACGTGATGATCGAGTGGTAGACGGCGTCCCGCTGCATGGTCATCGTCTCGACGTGCAGCACCGGGAACGGCTCGACCGGGGTGTAGAAGCCGGTGTGGTCGCCGAACGGCCCCTCCGGCAGCCGCTCACCGGGCTCCAGGTATCCCTCCAGCACGATCTGCGCGTGCGCCGGGACCTGCAACGGCACGGTCAGGCAGTCGACCATCTCCACCCGCTCGCCGCGCAGGAAGCCGGCGAACAGGTACTCGTCGATGTCGCTGGGCAGCGGCGCGGTGGCGGCGTACGAGACCACCGGATCGCAGCCGATGGCGATGGCGACCGGGAGGCGCTGGCCGAGCCGTTCGGCGACCGCGTGGTGGGCGGTGGAGTCCTTGTGGATCTGCCAGTGCATGCCCAGCGTGTTGCGGCTGTGCTGCTGAAGCCGGTAGAGCCCGAGGTTGCGCTTGCCGGTCTCGGGGTGCTTGGTGTGGGTCAGCCCATAGTTGTGGAAGATGCCGCCGTCGCCGGGCCAGACCTGGAGGCCGGGCAGCCGGTTCAGGTCGACGTCGTCGCCCCGGTAGACCACCTGCTGGCAGGGGGCGGTCTTCACCTTGCGCGGCGGCACCGACTTGAGCTGCATGACCTTGCCCAGGCCCTCGCGGATGCCGGACCAGCCGACCGGCAGCTCCGGCTTGATCAGCCCGCCGATCCGCGCGCCGATCTCGTCCAGCGAGTCGACGCCGAGTGCCATCGCCATCCGCTTCTCGGTGCCGAACAGGTTGATCGCCACCGGCAGCTCGCCCCGGGTCGGCCGCTCGAAGAGCAGCGCCGGGCCGCCGTCCCGGACGGTCCGGGTGACCACCTCGCTGATCTCCAGCGTGGGGTCGACCGGGACGCTCACCCGCCGCAGCTCGCCCGCGCGCTCCAGCGCCGCGAGAAAGTCCTTGAGATCGGTGTACGGGAAGCCACGAGCCGCCATACCCGCCAGTCTCCCCCACCGGCTCCCACCCCGCCCCAGCCGGGTCACCCGCCTGACGCCGTGTGCGCTCCATCACAAGCGGCCCCGATCGGGGCCGAATCTGTCGGTGCGCGGCGGCAGCATTCGGGAGCCGTTGCCGGAGAAGAAAAAGGAACCTGATGCCGCGCCGCACCTCCGTAGCCCTGAACGTCGTCGAGCGAGGCGCGGGGACGCCCGTGCTCGCGCTGCACGGCTGGACGCCGGACCACCGCCTGATGCTCGGCTGTCTGGAGCCCGTCTTCGCCGGGCGCCCCGGGTACCGGCGGCTGTACCCCGACCTGCCAGCGATGGGGGCGTCCCCGGCGCCGCCGTCGATCGCCAGCTCCGACGACGTGCTCGCCGCAGTGCAGGACTTCGTGGACGAGGCCCTTGGCGACACGCCGTTCCTGCTCGTCGGCGAGTCGTACGGCGGCTACCTCGCGCGCGCTCTCGTCCGCTCCCGGCCCGAGCAGGTGCTCGGGCTGGCGCTGATCTGCCCCGTCGGCACCGCGTTGGAGCACAGCGAGCGGCGGGTGCCGGAGCGGCAGGTGCTGCGCCCGGACCCGGAGCTGCTCGCCTCCACCGACGCCGAGACAGCGGCGGAGTTCGCGGACATCTCGGTCGTGCAGACCCCGGAGACGTTGCGACGGTTCCGCGGCGAGGTCCTGGCCGGTCTCGATGTCGCCGACACCGAGGCGATGGCGCGCATCCGGCAACGCTGGACATTCAGCGAGGACCCCGAGGGCGAGGTGCCGTTCACCCGCCCGACCCTGATCCTCACCGGGCGGCAGGACCACGCCGTGGGCTACCTCGATCAGTTCGCGTTGCTGCCGCACTATCCGCGGGCGACGTTCGCGGTGCTCGACGTGGCCGGCCACAACCTGCAGATCGAGCAGCCGGCGCTGTTCGACGCCCTGATGGGCGAGTGGCTCGACCGGGTCGCCGCCGAACTCTGAACCCGCGGGAGGAGGTCAGCGGCCGCGGGCCAGGTGCACGAACGCACGCCAGGCGGCCGGGCTGAAGGTCAGCACGGCCCCGTCGCGGTCCTTGCTGTCGCGTACGGCGACCACGCCGGGGAGGTTGTCGGCCACCTCGACGCAGTTGCCGCCGTTGGTGCTGCTCCGGGTGCTGGTGCGCCACCGGGCGCCGGTCAGCTCCATGATTCCGCCACCTTCGCTAGCAACTCGATCGACTGTCGGGGCGGCAGCGCCTCGCCCTGGATCGACTCCCAGGACGCCCGGACGGCCAGCACGTCCTCGGTGTGGTCGATCACCTGGCCCTTGAGCTGGTCGTCCAGGTAGGCGACATCCTCCCCGGTGGGAAGCGTAGCCAGCACGAAGGCCCCGGCGACACCCGTATATGCGCCGACCGAGGCGGGCACGACCTGCAGCCGCACCCGGGGATGGTCATTGACCACCTTCACCAGGCGCAACAACTGCTCGCGCATCACCAGCGGGCCGCCGACCGGACGGCGCAGCACGTGCTCGTCCAGCACCGCGACGAGCTGCGGCGGCCGCTCGCCGGTCAGCACCGCCTGCCGCTCCAGCCGCGCCGCCGCCCGCCGCTCCACCTCCTCCTCGTCGAACAGGCCGATGCTGCGGAACAGGGCGCGGGCGTAGGCGGAGGTCTGCAGCAAGCCGGGCACCACCATGTTCTCGAACGACCGGAGTACGATCGCCTGCCGCTCGTTGGCCTCCCACTCCCGCATCCACTGCGGCGACCCGAACCGGACCAGCATCCGGGCGAACGCGCCGCCGGTGTCGAGCGCGACGTCGACCCGATCCCAGAAGTCCGGCGGCGGCTTACGCGCCCCGGTCTCGACCATCGCCACCGTCGACGGCGAATAGTTGATCGCCTTCGCCAGCTCCTCCTGGGTCATCTTCCGGGCGGCCCGCATGTGCCGCAGCTCCTCGATCAGCACCCGCAACCGCTCGTCCATCCGCACTTCTCCTCACCACCGCGCCCCGCGTTTCTCACCGACCTCACCGGCGACCCGGTCCGGCACACAGGGCGACCAAATGCCTTCCGAGCGTAGCCCCGTCCTCACCAGACTGTGCACAACGGAACCGCCCGGATCCGATCCGAGAGGACGGACGGAACCGTGGAGGGGCCGTCCGGCACGTCGGCGACGGACGGCCCCTCTTCCAAGTCAGCTGCCAGAAAGGGAGGGCGCCGATGACCGGCTCTCCGCAGCCCACGCGGCTCCACGTCCCCCTCCGCCCGATGTGGCTCTGCCGGGCCTGTGGTGCTCCGTGGCCCTGCGCCACGGCCCGGCTGAATCTCCTGGCCGACTACCGAAACAGCCACGTCGCCCTGTCGATCTACCTCGCCGGGATGCTGTACAACGCCGTCGAAGACCTGCACCGGCTCAACCCGCACGACGCGCCGAAGCCCGGAGCGCTGCACGATCGCTTCCTCGGCTGGGCAGCCCAGGGCTATTGCGTAAATCTGGTGACGCTATGTGATGGCATCGATGAGTTGGGTTGATCGTCGGTTGGCGGTGCGGGTCGCGGCGGCGATGTTCGTGGCG
>NZ_RJLN01000127.1 GCF_003725545.1 Micromonospora solifontis
CACCGGAGCGCCGTCGCCGCCACCCTCGCCGCGCGTGACCGGCCCCTCCTCGGGTACGCCGGGCGGCCCGGCCTCGACGAGCGCCGGGCCGACCGCCACCAGCCCGACCAGCATCCCGGATCGGGCCTTCTTCGCCCTGCCCGCCGCCAACCAGGCCGGCGGGGGGCCGCGGTTCGTCTCCGGGCCCGTGCTGCCCGCCTTCTGCGGCACCACCCCCGGGGAGGAGAGCGTCGTGGCCCGTCGGGGACGGATCCTGCCGTTCAAGCTCTCCGGCGGCGCGGACGTCGTGGTGCCGGACGGCCTGTACCGGCACAGCGTCACCAGCTACCGCCCCGGGCGGGCGGACGACGCGCTCCGCGAGCTGCGGCAGGCGGTGCGGGACTGCCCCCGGCAGGACGAGCCGAACGCGGCGGGGGAGATCGAGCGGCAGCGGTTGCTCGCCGGCGGCGGGTACGGCGACGAGTCGGTGCTGGTCGAGATCCGTGCGCCGCACCCGAGCGGCTACGGCGGGAACACCGGCGGGGACGAGGTTCACCTGCTCCGGGCGATCCGGGTCGGTGACGTGGTCACCGTGCTCTGGGAGCGGGGCTGGGAGGGCACCTCGACCGACGTCGCGCAGTTCGACGCGGACAGCCGCCGGGCGACGGAGGCGCTGCGCCGGTGGCTGGGCTGACGGCCCGTTTTGCGCCCCCTGGGGTCGGTGCGCTACGGTAGACGAGCCGACGCGGGGTGGAGCAGCTCGGTAGCTCGCTGGGCTCATAACCCAGAGGTCGCAGGTTCAAATCCTGTCCCCGCTACTCGTCACGAAGGGCCCCGGAGTTCACTCCGGGGCCCTTCGCCGTATCCGGTGGATCCACCGCGATCGGGGACCCGGCTGATCTCCACCGCGAGGATGCGATAGGCTGTACGAGCCGACGCGGGGTGGAGCAGCTCGGTAGCTCGCTGGGCTCATAACCCAGAGGTCGCAGGTTCAAATCCTGTCCCCGCTACTCGTCGCGAAAGGCCCTGGAGTTCACTCCGGGGCCTTTCGCCGTTTCTCATCCCGTTCGAGTCATGCCAGGCGTCCTTGCCGGACGATTTCTGAGAGAGTACTTTCGAAACGTGTCTCTCAGAAATCCGGGCGGGGCGGGCAACCCCTACGGCGACCTCGAACTGACCGAGCCGAAGGCGATGCGGGCCCTCTCCCACCCGGTCCGGCTGGCCGTCCTGGCACGGCTGCAGCGGTACGGCCCGGCGACCGCCACCGAGCTCGCCGAGCACGTCGGCGCGACGCCCTCGGTCACCAGCTGGCACCTGCGTCACCTGGCCGGGTTCGGCCTGGTCCAAGACAGCGGCACCGGCGGCGACGCGCGGAAGCGGTACTGGAGGGCGAGCGCCAAGGGCTTCCGGTTCCGCTTCCCTGACGACGAGGAGGGGCAGGCCGCCAGCCAGGTGCTGAGCCGCGCGATGTTCACGCAGTACGCGGATCTTCCCCGACGGTGGATGGCCGAGGTGGAGCCGCAGCTGGCGCCGGAGTGGCGGCGGGAGGCGGGTGTGTCCAACACCAACGTCCCGCTGACCGCGGTCGAACTGGCCGCCGTCAACGCCGCGATCGAGCAGGTCCTCGCGCCCTATGTCACCCGGGACCCGGCCGACCGACCGGCGGGCGCCCGGCACGTGCGGTTCATGCGCTACGTCATGCCCGAGGCGGAGGAGCGGTGAGCGACCCGGCCGAGCGGCCTCGCCCGCTGCTTCGCGAACCGGGCTTCCGGTCGTTCTTCCTGGCGCACACCGTCTCGCAGTTCGGCGACCGGATCTCCGAGCTGGCCTTCCCACTGCTCGCGGTGCTGCTCCTCGACGCCAGCGCGGCCCAGGTGTCGGTGCTGACCGCCCTGGTGTGGCTGCCCAACCTCGCCGGGATCTTCATCGGCACCTGGGTGGACCGGCAGCCGAACAAGAAGCGTCTCCTGGTGGCGGCCGACCTGATCCGCGCCGGACTGCTCGTGACGGTGCCGCTCGCCTTCGCCTTCGACGCCGGCACGCTGGCCCAGCTGTACGCGGTGGCCCTGCTGACCGGGGCCGCCTCGGTGCTGTTCAACACCAGCTACCCGGCCTTCTTCGTGCTGCTCGTGGACCGGTCGCGCTATCTGCCGGCGAACAGCGCACTCAGCGCCAGCCGGTCGGTGTCGTTCATCGCCGGTCCGGCCCTCGGCGGTCTGCTGGTCCAGGCGTTGACCGCGCCGATCGCGATTCTGGTGGACGCCGTCTCGTTCCTGCTGTCCGCGGTCGGCGTCGCCCGGGCCCGAACGACGAGGGTGCCGGCCAGCGACGGCGACGCCGCCACCGGCCGGCTGTGGCAGCGGGCCCGGGAGGGGCTGCGGTTCACTCTCGCTCACCCCGTCCTCCGGGCCGGCCTCGGCTGTGCGACCACGGTCAACTACTTCAGCTTCATCTTCAGCGCGCTGCTCGTGTTCTTCGCCAGCCGTACGCTCGGCCTCCCACCGGGGCTGCTCGGCCTCGCCCTCGGGGTGGGCGCGGCCGGCGGACTGCTGGGCGCGGTGGTGGCGCCCCGGCTGTCCGCCCGGATCGGCGTGGGCCGCAGCATCATGCTCGGCGCGGTCGTCTTCCCCGCCTCGACCGCCCTGGTGGCCGTCGCCGGAGGTCCACTCTGGTTGCGGGTGGCGCTGGTGGCCGGGGCGGAGTTCCTCTCCGGGGTCGGCGTGATGCTGTTCGACGTCAACCTCAACGCGCTCCAGGCCACGGTCATCCCCGACGGCCTGCGCAGCCGGGTCTCCGGCGCGTTCTCGACGGTCAACTACGGCATCCGGCCGCTCGGCGCGCTGACCGGCGGGGCGCTCGGCAGCTGGCTCGGCCTGCGCCCGACGCTCTGGCTGGCTGCCATCGGGGGGACGCTGTGCGTGCTGTGGCTGCTCCCCTCGCCGATCCCGACGGTGCGGTCCCTGGACCAGATCGACGTCCCCGACCGGAGCGATCTCGCCGCGGCCGAGCGGTGAGACGGCCGGCAGCCGGTGCGGCGGGCCGGTGCGGGGGGCCGGTGCGGCCAGCCCGCTTCGTCCCGTCGCCCTGCCCGGGTTGCGCCGCTCGGCGAGGATGTAGCCATGTCTGCTTGGAACAGGTGGTGGGGACGGCTCGGAGCGGTCCTCGGTGCGGTCGTGCTCTCGGTGTTCGTGCCGGTCGCGGCGTGGGCGTCCACGGGCACCGGCGAGCTGGTGGTGGAGGCCGCGCGACGGCGCTCGCGGGGCGGGGGCGGCTTCCTCGGGCTGCTCTGCTGCCTCGTGGTGGTCGTGGTCATCGTGTTGCTGGTGCTGCGGCTGATGCGTGGCCGCCGCGGCGGCCCGCCGCGCTGACCCTCCCGGCGACCGGTCGCGCGCACCCGGCGACCGGTCGCGCGGCGGGTCACTCGGCCAGCGCCGCGTTCGCCTGTGCCATGAACTTCGAGGTCGCCGCCCGGGCCCCGGACCCCTTCGCGCGGATGCTCTCGGCGGCGGCGATGAGCAGGGCGCGCACCCGGGCATGGCCCCTGGGGGGCGGAGCGGGCGCCGGGCCCATCAGGTCGGCGAGTTCGTTGCCGAGGCCCACCAGCCGCTTCTGCGTACGGTCGGTGGTGGCGTCGGTGACGAACCGCCGTACGGAGACGTTCGGGTTCAGCCCGCGCTCGGTGCCGAGGAGCCGACCGGCCGCCACGTTGTTGGTCAGGAAGTTGATCACGTCGACGACCGCCTCGGGCTGCCGGGTACCCCGGAAAGCGGCCCAGTACATCGACGCGCGCGGCCACTGCGCCGCCGGGGTGCCCGGCAGGGCGGTCATGCCCAGCTCGTCGTCGGTCAGGCGCTGGAGCTCGGGGAACTGGTGCGACCAGGCGAAGGACGCCGCCGCGTGCCCGGTGACCACCAGTTGCCAGGGCGGTTCGCCGGTGTCCGCCAGCTCCACCAGAGCGGCGCTCGGCGTGGCGCGCTCGTACCGGGCCACCTCCCAGAACTCGAACCAGTCGAGCAACTCGGCGGAGCTGAAGCCGAGCTGCCGGCCCTGGTACAGCTCCGCGCCCTGCCCACGCAGCCAGAGCCAGAGCGCCCGGTAGTCGCCGGAGGCGTCCATCGTGCCGGCCACCCGGCTGCCCGAGGCGCGGGTGACCCGGGCGGCCCAGCGGGTGTACTCCCGCCACGGCATCCCGCCGTGCGGTTCCGGCACCTTCAGCCGGCGCAGCAGGTCGCGGTTGTAGATCAGCGCGACGTTGGTCTGCGCGGCGGGCACGGCCCGGGTCCGCTCGTCCACCTGGCCGTACCGGGCCAGGTCGGCCGGCAGCTCCCGGAGGTCGAGCCGGTTGTCGGCGACGTACGGGCTGAGGTCGAGGGCGATCTCGCGGCGGGCGTACTCGGTGAGCATGGTGTCGTCGACCTGGAACAGATCGGGCACGTTGCCGCCCGTGGCCTGGGTGGCCAGCCGGTCGTAGTAGCCGGTCAGGCCCTGCCAGGTGACCCGGAACCGGACACGGGGGTGCTGCTGGGAGTAGAGGCGCAGCGCCTTCTCGGTGGCCTCGGCCCGCTGGTTGCCGCCCCACCAGAACACCGACAGCTCGATCGGCCCGTCGTCGACCCGGGCCTGCTCCTCCGGGGAGCAGCCGGTCAGACCGCCGCCGAGCAGCGGCAGCCCGGCCAGCGCGCCGAGGAGGCGCCGCCGGTCGAGGCCGGGGCGGGACGCGGGCTGCCGAGCGGGCACGGGCGGTCTCCTGGGGGCGCAGGCGGCGGACGGACCATTTACACAGGCCCCGGGTGGGGGTGTCAACGCCCGATCCGGTACGCCGGCGGGACGGCCGGTGGCCGCGCCGGGTGGGGCGTCGCTCCCATGGTGTACTAGCGCCGTGGAACTTCTGCACTCGGGCAAGGTTCGGGACCTGTACGCGGACGGCGACGACCTGATCCTGGTCGCCACCGACCGGATCTCGATCTATGATGTGGCGTTGCCGACCGCGATTCCGGACAAGGGTCGCCTGCTCACCGCGCTGTCGTTGTGGTGGTTCGAGCAGCTCGCCGACCTGGTGCCGAACCACGTGATCTCCACGACCGACGTGCCGGCGGAGTTCGCCGGCCGGGCGATCCGCTGCCGGCGGCTGGAGATGGTCCCGGTCGAGTGTGTCGCCCGCGGCTACCTCACCGGCGGAGGCTTCGCCGAGTACCAGCGCACCGGTGCGGTCTCCGGCGTGGAACTGCCCCGGGGCCTGGTGGAGGCGTCCATCCTGCCCGAGCCGATCTTCACCCCGTCGACCAAGGCGCCGAAGGGCGAGCAGGACGAGCCGATCACGTACGCGCAGGTGGTCGACAAGGTCGGCGCGGAGACCGCCGAGCGGCTGCGCCAGATCACCATCGACATCTACCGGCGCGGCGCGGAGATCGCCGCCGACCGGGGCATCCTGGTCGCCGACACCAAGATCGAGCTGGGCTGGGCGCCGGACGGCACCCTGGTCCTCGCCGACGAGGTGCTCACCTCCGACTCGTCCCGCTTCTGGCCGGCCGAGTCGTACCAGCCGGGCCGGGCCCAGTTCTCCTACGACAAGCAGTACGTCCGCGACTGGGCCACCGACAGCGGCTGGGACCGGCAGCCGCCGGCCCCCGAGGTGCCGGCGGAGGTCGTCGAGGCGACCCGGGCCCGCTACGTCGAGGTCTACGAGAAGCTCACCGGCAACCGCTGGGACTGACCGGGATACCGCACTTTCGCCGCACCTGCTGGACTCGCGTCCGGTGACCGTCGAGGATCTTCTCGTCACCCTCGGTTGCTCTCGGGGCGGTCGGATGAACGGCGACATGTGGATCAGGGCACTCAAGGCCGCGCGGGCCGGCGCGGGCGTCTCCCAGGAAGCCCTCGCGGAGCTGATCAGGTGGAGTCCGTCCACCATCGCGGCCATCGAGACCGGCCGCCGCCGGCCCACCCCGCAGTTCGCCGAGGCCGCCGACGCGGCGCTGGACACCAACGGGCTGCTGGCCGAGCTGCTGGCGGTGGCCGCCCGGCAGGAGTCCCCGGCCTGGTTCGCGCCCTGGCGGGGGATCGAGGCCGAGGCGGTCGCCCTCCGCACGTCCCAGCCGTCGCTGGTGCCGGGCCTGCTGCAGACCGAGGCGTACGCGCACGCGGTGCTCCGCGCCCAGGGCACCCACCGCCCGGAGCAGGTGGACCAACTCGTCGCCGCCCGGCTGGCCCGCCAGGAGCTGCTGACCGGCCCGACCCCGACGCGGTTCACCGCCGTCGTCGACGAGACCGCCCTGCGCCGGGTCGTCGGCGGCCGGGACGTCCAGCGGGCCCAGCTGGAGCGGCTGCTCGAGCTGGCCGCGCTGCCGCACGTCCGGCTCTACGCCGTGCCCGCCGAGGCCGGCGCGCACCCCGGGCTGGCCGGCGGCTTCGTGCTGGCTACGCTGGCGGGCGGCGACGAGGTGGCCTACGTGGACGGAGTCTTCGGTCAGGTCGTCGACCGGCCCGACGCCCTGGATACCATCAGGACCATGTGGGACACGCTGCTCAGCGAGGCCCTGCCCGCCGGCGTGTCGGTCGAGCTGATCGGGAAGCTGGTGAGCGAGCTGTGAACACTGCCTCCACCCCTCGGTGGCGCGTGTCGAGCCGGTCCGGCAACGGCGGCGACACCTGCGTCGAGGTGGCCGACAACCTGCCCGACCGGGTGCTGGTCCGCGACTCCACGGACCGCGCCGGCGGCACCCTCGCGTTCGCCCCGGGCGCCTGGCGGGCCTTCGTCGCCCTGGTCAAGGCCGCCGGCTGAACCACGACACCCCGGCCGACGGCCGGGGTGTCGGGTGCCCGGTCGGCGAAACCGATCCGCCCGAACGTGCAGCGGATCGGCCCACCCGTGGCCTCTAACGGGTGGAGGTGCCATGCAGCCGACGTTCGAGGAGTTCGTGCTGCACACGGGCTACGGCGTGAGCGTCGACCTGCCCGATTGAGTCGTTCCCGCCCGCCCACTGCGGGCCGCGCGCCCGGCCGCGCCCGGTCCCGGGAAAAACGCAACCGACGGTTGCGCATGGCCGCCCCGGTCGGCTAGCGTGATACGCAACCAAGCGTTGCGAAAGGTGGCGGTCATGGAGTACGGAACGATCGAGCGGGAGATCCACATCGACGCCTCACCCGAGGTCGTCTTCGACGTGGTGAGCAGTCCCGAGCACCTGCGCGAGTGGTGGCCCGACGAGGCGGAGTTCCCGGCCGTGCCCGGGGGAGCGGGGCGGATCGGCTTCGGCGACTGCGCGCAGGGCGGCGGCACCTGGGTGCAGTTCCAGGTCGTCGACGCGGTGCCGTCGCGGCTCTTCTCCTTCCGGTGGACCCACGAGGAGGGGCAGACCGCGGCCCCGGGCAATTCGTTCCTGGTCGTCTTCGAGCTGGAGCCCGCCGGGGGCGGGACGCTGCTGCGGATGACCGAGAGCGGTTTCCGCGAGCGCGGCTGGAACGAGGCCAAGGTCGCCGCCGAGTACGCCGAGCACGTCACCGGCTGGGACTACTTCCTGCCGCGGCTGCCGGCGTACGCCGCGAAGGTCGGGGCGGCCGCGTGAGCCTGCTGGTGGACGACGACCTCTGGTCGGCGGTCGGTGACCCCACCCGGCGACGGATGCTCGACCTGCTGCTGAGCGAGGGCAGCGGCACGGCGACCAGCCTCAGCGAGCGCCTGCCGGTGACCCGCCAGGCGGTGGCGAAGCACCTCGTCGTCCTCGACCGGGTCGGCCTGGTGCGCGCCACCACCGCCGGTCGGGAGAAGCAGTTCCGGGTCGACGAGGCCCAGCTCGCCCGCGCCGTCGCCCAGCTCACCGACGTCGGCGCGGCCTGGGACTCGCGTCTGCGGCGGATCAAGCGCATCGCCGAGACGATCCAGCGCGGCCGGGACACGAACGACAACGGCACCGGACAGAAGCAGTAGGGAGAGGAACACGAGATGGCAGACATCCTGCACCGCATCGGCGTCGAGCGGTCCTCGCCGGAGCGGGTGTACGAGGCGCTCACCACCCTGGACGGCCTGTCCGGCTGGTGGACGGAGAAGACGTCGGGGGAGACCGGCCCCGGCGGCGTGATCGAGTTCCGGTTCGGGCCGGGCGGGATCGACATGAAGGTCGCCGAGCTCGAACCGGGCCGGCTGGTCCGCTGGGAGGTGGTGGGCGGCCCGCCGGAGTGGATCGGCACCACCGTGCGGTGGGACCTGCGCCAGGACGGCGACTACACGATCGTGCTGTTCAGCCACGAGGGTTGGCGCGAACCGGTGGAGTTCATGCACCACTGCAGCACCAAGTGGGCCACCTTCCTGATGAGCCTCAAGCAGCTCCTGGAGACCGGCGAAGGTGCGCCCGACCCGCGTGACGTGAAGATCAGCGACTGGCACTGACCCGGCGGGGTGCCCTCGACGCGTGCCGGCGTCGAGGGCGCCCGCGTACGGAGAGCTAGGCGGTGACGTGCAGGATCGCGTCGGCGGCGTCGACGGTCGCCTGGTCGAGCGGGAAGTAGCCCTGCTGCGGGGTGGTGTCCACCCGCTTGCGTCCCGGAAGCACCTCGGTGGCCGGGAGCAGGCCCCAGTCGGTGATGCGGTGCTGCAGGAAACCCTCGAAGGTGTCCGGCTCGGGCTCGCCCAGCTTGAGCGCCGCACTGCGGCCGAGACTGGCCGCGACGAAGAAGTAGCTCCCGATCCGCAGGGAGTCGACGATGGCCCCGGCGCCGAACCAGTTGGCGCCCATCTCGCCCAGGCTCCAGGCGCTGCCGTTTCGTTGCAGGTGCAGGTTGTGGGCGGAGAGCATCGTCGGGCCGCGCTCCGCCTCGACGCCACGGATGTCGAGCAGATTGCGGGCCATCCAGGTGTCCCGCGTGGCCAGCAGCAGGCAGATCCGATCGCTCTGCCCGAGGGGCTGCGCCGCCTGCCAGTGGTAGTGGAGCAGCCCGAGGCCGGCATCGAGGTGGGTCCTGGCCCGGAGCCACTCGGCGCGTGACGTGCGTGCGATCAGTTCCGGTGCGCGGGCGTACAGCCTGGTGAGCAGGTCCTCGCCGATCGCTCGCAGCCGCTCGGCCTCGGGCGTGGCGCCCATGGACCTGGTGAAGTCGAGGATCGCCTCCGCGCGGCTCCAGCGATCGTCGTCCCCGGCGACGCCCGCGATGTCGAGGTTGTCGATCTGGAGATAGTCGCGTGCGTACTCGAAATAGCTTCTCGGGCTGGGTGCGCTGGTGTTCTCGGTCGGGGCGTCGAAACCGTGGAAGGTGAGGCGCTCCTGCGCCGGCCGGTCCCGGTTGTACTCCCGCATCCAGGCGACCAGCTGCCGATTGGCGGCCAGGGCGCCGAAGTCGTGGGAGAAGCCTTCCCGCAGCACCGAGTCGAGGCTCCCGGTGCCGTGCAGCACGTGGTCGTTGACGGCGAGGGCGGCCACGCGATCGGTCTCGAGGGCGATCGAGCGGAAGCCGAGCTCGACCAGCTGGGCGAAGAGTTCGTTGCGGACCGCGCCGAAGGCGGGCTCCTGGTGGGTCGGCTCGCCCAGGGCGAGAAGGTCACATGAAGCGGGCACGAGGTCACGGATGTCCTGGCTCATGTGGCTCAAACGTAACATTGAAACTTCAGTTGAGACTTTGACCGCCGAGGGCCGCGTGACCCCGGGTTAGAGTCTCAAAACGTGCGACCATCCGACCTCGCGCGCGAGCACGGGCTCTCGACCCAGGCGGTCCGCAACTACGAGCGGGACGGTTTCCTTCCGCCCGCTGAGCGCACGCCCAGCGGTTACCGGGTCTACACCGAGCTTCACGCGGTCGCGCTGCGTGCCTATCTGGCGCTCGTGGCGGCGTACGGCCACGCGGCCGCCGGCCAGATCATGAACGCGCTGCACGACGGTGCGCTCGACGCGGCGCTGCTCGTCATCGACCGCGGCCACCACCAGCTGCTCCGCGACCGGGACACGCTCGACGCGGTGCGGGCCGCGATCGGTGACCTGCCGGCGGGGCCGGACAACGCCCCGGCTGCCGGCGGGTGGACCATCGGCGACCTCGCGCGCCGGCTCCGGGTCACCCCGGCCACCGTGCGCAAATGGGAGAGCGCCGGCATCCTCGCCCCCGCCCGCGACCCGGCTACCGGCTACCGGGTGTTCCGGCCGACCGACATCCGCGACGCCGAGCTGGCCCACCTGCTGCGGCGCGGAGGATATCCACTGGACCGCATCGCCACCGTGGTCCGGCAGGTCCGGACGGCCGGCGGCACGGAGCCGCTCGCCCGGGCCCTGGACGACTGGCAACGGCGGCTCACCGCGCGCGGTGTCGCCATGCTCGACGCCGCCGCCCGGCTCAGCCGTTATCTGAGCCGGGCGGGCATCGCCTGAGCGGCGTGACGTTCGGAAGTGGGGCCGGGGCCGCCACGGCGGAGCGGTGCGGCGGCAGGTGCTGCCGCCACACCGCGTCCGCGCCTCGGGTCAGCTCAGGCTGAATCGCTGGTTGGCCTGCCCGTTGCAGTCGTAGATCTGGATCTGCTGGCCGTTGCCGGTGCCCCAGACGTCCAGGCAGCGGCCGGACTGCACGCCGCTGATGGTGCCGTTGGAGTTGACGTTCCACTGCTGGTTGGCCTGCCCGCTGCAGCTCCAGATCTGCACGGCCGAGCCGTTGCCGGATCCGGCGGCGTCCAGGCACATGTTGCCGTACACGGTCAGCTGCCTGCTCGACGTGAGGGTCCACGCCTGGTTGATCTGGCCATTGCAGTCGTAGAGCTGGACCCGCGTGCCGTTGTTGCGCGACGCGTTCGGCACGTCGACACACCTGCCCGACTGGGCACCGATGATCCGCTTCGCTCCCCCGGAGGTGGCAGTGGGCGTGGGCGAGGGCGGCGTGGAGGTCGGGCCCGAGGTCGGGCTGGTGGTCGGGGTGGCCGCGTTGAGGGCGTTGAGCACCGACG
>NZ_RJLN01000128.1 GCF_003725545.1 Micromonospora solifontis
GGCGCGGCCGAGCTGGTCGAGCCGCTGACCCTGGGCGGCGAGCCGCTGGCCGAGCTGGTCCACGGCGGCCTGCAGGGCGCGGCGGCGTTCCGCCTCGGCGGCGACCGCCCGCTCCCCGCCGCGCTGCCGCGCGGACAGCTCCCGGGCCAGGGCCGCGTACTCCTCGAATCCGGTCACCGGTCGTCTCCGTCGCCCACGAAGGGCACCATCAGGGCGGTCCGCTGGTCGTGCCGGTCGACCAGGAGCGCCCGGCCGTCGCGGGGGGCGTAGGCCAGGTCGTGCGCGCCGAGGTACAGGCCGAGGTCCGCGCCGGGCACGTTGAGCGCGACCAGGCAGGCCAGGTCGTCGCGGTGCTGGCTGCCGCCGAGGTCCTCGCCGAGCCGGCGCAGCCCGCGCCACCAACCGAGCAGGTGCACCCCGCGCGCCGGACCGTCGCGCAGCACCGCGCGCAGGTCGTCGTGGCCGGACCGGAACGTCGCCGGGTCGCCCACGGCCAGGACGCCGGCCGCCGCGTCCACCCCGAACACGACGAGGTAGGTGCGTCCGGCCGCCCCGGACGCGGACGGCGCGTGCGGCCCGCCCGACGCCGCACCGGCCGGGCGGGTCGGACCGGCGTCGGTGGGCGCCGGCGGGGCGACCACGGCCGGATCGCCGCCGGCGGCCAGGTCGGCGAGGTGGGCGCGCAGCTCCGCGGCGTCGAGGCGGCGGACCGGGTGGCGGGCGGCGGCGAGGGTCATCGCCAGGTCGTCGGCGAGCCCGGTGGTGTCCGGCGCGAGGGGGGCGAGCAGGAAGCGGGCCGTGCCGGGGGCGTGCTGCCGGGCCAGGCTGAGCGCGGCCGACCGGAGCACGTCCGCCCCGGCGGCGGCGGTGCCGACCACGCCCAGGTGCCGGCCGGGGGTGGCGTCGAGGCGGAACGCGGCCGGGCTGCCGGCCACGTCGACCGTCCGGCCCACCAGCGCGAGCGGCGGCCCGGCGACATCCGGCCGCAGCCCCGCCCAGGTGGGATCGTCGGCCAGCCGGGGCGTCTCGTAGCCGCGGAACACGGTCGGCGGCGGTGCGCCGGCCGGCCGGGCCTCGCACAGCTCGTGGCGCAGGGTGGCCAGGTCGGCCGCCGCGGCGTGCGCGTCCGGGAAGCGGACCAGGGTGTCCGCCCCGGCCGCGCCACCGGCGGTGTTCACCACGGCCGTGCCCACGGTCAACGCCTTGGCGGCCTCGTTGAGCGGGTCGAGCACGGCGGCCCCGCCGGGCAGCGCCACCCGCAGCGGGAACTGGCCGAAGATGGCCTCGGCCCGGCCGTAGAGGGCCTCCACCCCGGTGGTGCTCTGGCTGGCCAGCACCAGGTGCAGGCCGTACGAGCGGCCCTTGCGGGCCAGTTCCTCGAGCAGGTCGACGGCCTGCCGGGCGAGCGCGTCGTTGCCCGCGAAGAGCACGTGGAACTCGTCGACCACGGTGACGATCCGGGGCGGCCGGTGCGCCGCGGGCAGGTCGGCGAGCTTGCTGACCCCGTGCCGCTTCAGCAGGTCGGCCCGGCGGGTCAACTCGTCGCGCAGCTCGCGCAGCACGGCGACGCCGTACTCGCGGTCGGACTCGATGCCGACCGCCCGGGCGTGCGGCAGCCAGGAGGGGTCCCGCTCGGTCGGCACGAACTCGGTGAAGCTGACCCCCTCCTTGAAGTCGAGCAGCAGCAGCCGCAGCTCGGTGGGGGCGTACCGGGCGGCCAGCCCGTAGAGGACGTCGAGCAGGAAGACGGTCTTGCCCGCGCCGGTGCGCCCGCCGACCAGCCAGTGCGGGGTGGCGTCGTCGAAGGCGACGGTGACCGGCTCGCCACCGACGACGCCGGCTCCCGGCGCGCCGGGCCGGAGCGCCCGGCCGAGCACGGTGCGCAGCCCGGCCGCGGCCGACTCGGCCCAGCGGCGGGGCGGCAGCAGGTCGGCGAAGGTGACCGCCTCGGCCCGGCGGGCGGCCGCGGCGAGCCGCCGGGCCAGCCCGGTGACCGTGGCGTGGGAGGGGTCGCCGTCGAGCACCACCGGGGCGGCCAGACCCGCGCCATCGCCGCTGTACGGCCGTCCGGGTGGGTCGCCGACCAGCGCGTACCGCTCGCCCAGCCGGAGCTGGGTGGTGGCGCCGAGCGGCGGCGCGGCTTCGCCCGGGCCGGTGGCCGGGTAGCCGGCGAGCAGCACGCAGACGGCGGCGGGCGCGCCGGCGTGGGTGAGCGCGGCGAGCCGGGCCAGCTCGCGCGGCGCCGGGGCGGACGCGGCGACGAGCAGCAGCAGATCCTGGTCGTCGCGAGCGGCGTGCTGGGCGGCCCGGGCGTGCCGTTCCGCGTCGTCGAGCAGGGTGGCCACCTCGGCGGCGGTGGTGGCGGTGGGGCCGAGCACGCCGGCGTCGAGCAGCGGGCGCAGCGGCAGGAAGGCGGCCCCGAAGGCGGCCGGGTCGATGCCGGCGACCCGGACCGTGCCGGCCGGAGCGGCGGCGAGGAGCTGGGTCACCACCGCGCGCAGCAGCTCACCGACCCGGGGGTCGCGCGCGTCGGCGTCCACCGCGAGGTGGTTGCCGCCGGCCAGCGGGACCAGCACCGGAAAGCCGCCGTCGAAGGTGGTCGCCTCGCCGACCCGGACCGGGACCGCGGTGGTGACCGGGTGGGCCGTGCCGGGCGCGGGGGCGGCCAGCGCGGCGCCCAGCCGGGCCAGCCGGGCGACCAGCTCCGGGCTCCCGGGGGCGGGCGGCCCGGCGGCCGCGAGGGACCGGCGCACGGCCTCCCACCGCCGCAGCGCCTGCCGGTGGAGGGCGAGCGCCTGCCCGTACGCCGCCGCGAGCCTGCTCACCGTCCGCCCTCCGACGCCGCCGTGGTCCTGATCGAGGGAACCCTAACGGACGCGCGCCGGGCCGGCACAGTACGCGGCGCAGCTCGACGTTGGTCCACTGTTCATCCCCGCGCAGCCGTTCCCACCGGTCGCCGTTCCTCCGGCCCGGCTTGCCTGCTCGGCAGACGCACCTGAACAGGAAGGCGACGACGTGAGCTCCTCCCCCATCTCCCGCCGGACCGCGCTGCGCACCGGCGCGGCCGGCGCCCTCGGCATCGTGGTGGCCGGCAACCTGGACGTCATCGCCGGGCCGGCGGCGGCGCGGGCCGCCACCCGCCCGGCGGTCGGCTACGGCGAACTCGTGCCGGACCCGGCCGGCCTGCTGGCCCTGCCGCCCGGTTTCTCGTACACCATCGTGGCCCAGGCCGGCACCACCCTGCTCGAGTCGGGGCAGCCGACGCCGAGCGACGCCGACGGGACCGGCTGCTTCCGCGGGCCGAACGGCTCGGTGCTGGTCAACAACCACGAGATCGGCGGCAGCGAGCCGTACCCGGTGCCGGCGCTGGCCGGCCTGACCTACGACCCGGGTGCCCGGGGCGGCACCACCACCATCGAGGTGGACGGTCAGGGCCGGCGGCTGCGCGAGTACGTCAGCGTGGCCGGCACGCACAACAACTGCGCCGGCGGCATCACCCCGTGGGGCACCTGGCTGACCTGCGAGGAGACCGAGCAGAAGGCCGGCGGCCGGTACCTGAGGGACCACGGGTACGTGTTCGAGGTGGACCCGCACGACCGGGCCGCCAACCAGAACCCGGTGCCGTTGAAGTTCCTCGGCCGCTACTCGCACGAGGCGGTGGCGGTGGACCCGTACACCCACTCGATCTACCTGACCGAGGACGCCGGCGGCCCGAACGGCCTGTACTTCCGGTGGACGCCGCCGGCCGGTTTCCGGGGCGGCAAGGGCGCGCTGCGGGCGCTCGCCGAGCGCCCCGACGGCGACACCGCGGGCCGCCTGCAGGCGATGCGGTGCCTCCGGGGTGGCCGGCACGTCGCCGACCTGTCCGAGGCGACCACCCCGGGAACCCGCTACCAGGTGGAGTGGGTGGACGTGCCGGACCGGGACGCGAAGAGTGTCTCGGTGCGCAAGCAGTTCACCGACGAGCAGGTCACCCGCAGCCGCAAGCTGGAGGGCGCCTGGTGGGCCGACGGCGGCGCGTACTTCGTGGCCAGCTTCGCCCGGCACGACGACGGCAGCGTCAACGAGCACGACGGCCAGGTCTGGTGGTACGACCCGCGGACGGAGACGGTCACCCTGAAGACCATCTTCGGGGTGAACACCGATCCGGAGGCGGACCACGGCAACTTCGACGGCCCGGACAACATCACCGTCTCGCCGTACGGCGGGGTGATCCTGGCCGAGGACGGCGAGGGCCTGTCGCACCTGGTCGGGGTGACCGAGCAGGGCAAGGCGTACCCGTTGGCCCGCAACGAGCTGAACGACAGCGAGTTCACCGGCCCGACGTTCAGCGCGGACGGCAGGATCCTGTTCGCCAACATCCAGTCCCCGGGCTACGTCTTCGCGATCACCGGCCCGTGGGGCCGGCCGAGCAACGCGGACCTCGCGGCGTCCTGAGTGGAGCACACCCGGCCGGCGGCTCGTTCCTGGGCCGCCGGCCGGTCCGCGCCGTCAACCCGTGCGGCAGCCGGGTCGGCGCGTGCCGGTCAGCGCGGCGCGGCCGGGTGGCGCAGGCCGTCCAGGGCGATCGCGACCACCCGGTCGCGCTGGGCCGACTCGGGGAACGGGTACGCGGTGATCCCGCTGATCAGCCGCACCACGTCGTCGAAGCTCGCGTCCGGGCGGGCCGCCCCGGCCGCCTGGGCACGGCGGAGCAACGGCTCACCGGCGGCGTAGATCTCAGTGCGGCAGCTGCGGAACACCTCGGAGTCGTGCACCAGCTCCTCGGCGAGGGCCCGCTTGGTGCCCACGTAGGCGACGAACCGGTAGAGCCAGGCCACCAGCGCGTCCCACGGGGGCAGGTCGGCCAGGTCGGCGGCGGAGGCGCTGAGCGCCCGCACCTCCTCGACGTAGACCGCCTCGAACAGGTCCCGACGATTGGGGAAGTTGCGGTAGAGCGTGCCGATGCCCACCCCGGCACGCCGGGCGACCTCCTCCAGCGACGCGCCCGCGCCGGACTCGCCGAACACCTCCCGCGCGGCGGCGATCAAGGAGTCGTAGTTCCGCCGGGCGTCGGCCCGCTTCGGGCGCCGCGCGAGGACGTCTCCCACCTGGTCGGCGCTGGCCATGACGCGCGTCACCCCTCTCGCCTTGCAACCGGAGGCAACCCTCCGCTACGTTAGTGGAGGCACCCCTCCGGTACTGACCGGAGCCTTGCCTCCGGATAGCGTACTCCGGATTCTCCGCCCGATCCCCACCGGCGCGATCGGCGAACCAGACACCGGACCCGGGAGGTCCCACCATGCCCGCGAACCGCTGAACGACCCGCGACCCCGGCCGCCACCGCCGCCCCTCCGCGCGAGCGGCCCAGATCCTTCCTTCGTACGTGAACGGGGTTCCTCCGTGCTCGAAACCACCCGATCCGACTCGCGTCGGTCGACCTTCCTCGTCCTCGCGGCCGGCGCCGGCTTCTTCGCGATGCTCCAGTCGCTGATCACCCCGGTGCTGCCCACCATCCAGCACGACCTGCACACGTCGCAGAACACCGTGACCTGGGTGCTGACCGCCTACCTGCTCTCCGCGTCGATCTTCACCCCGGTGCTCGGCCGGGTCGGGGACATGATCGGCAAGGAGCGGACCCTGGTCGTCTCCCTCGCCGCGCTCGCGCTCGGCTGCCTGCTGGCCGCCGTCGCGCCCACCATCGGGGTGCTCATCGCCGCCCGGGTCGTCCAGGGCGTCGGCGGCGCGGTCTTCCCGCTGTCCTTCGGGATCATCCGCGACGAGTTCCCCGCCGCGCGGGTGAGCTCGGCCGTCGCGGCGATCTCCGCGATCGTCGCCGCCGGTGGCGGCCTGGGCGTCGTCCTGGCCGGACCGATCGTCGCCATCCTGGGCTACCGCTGGCTGTTCTGGATCCCGATGGTCGTCGTCGGGCTCACCGCGCTCGCGGCGCACCGGTTCGTGCCGGCGTCGCCGGTCCGTACGCCCGGCCGGATCAGCTGGGCGGCCACCCTGCTGCTCTCCGGCTGGCTGGTGGCGCTGCTGCTGCCGGTCAGCAAGGGCGCCGCCTGGGGCTGGACCTCGGCCCGGGTGACCGGCCTGCTGGCGCTCGCCGGCGCGCTGCTGGCCGGTTGGCTGGTGGCCGAGACCCGCTCGGCGAACCCGCTGATCGACATGCGGATGATGCGCCTGCCGGCGGTCTGGACCACCAACCTGGTCGCCCTGCTCTACGGCGCCTCGATGTTCGCCGTCTACGCCTTCGTGCCGCAGTTCGTGCAGATCCCGTCCAGCGCCGGCTACGGCTTCGGCGCGAGCGTCACCCAGGCCGGGCTGCTGATGCTGCCGATGCTGGTCGGAATGTTCGTGGCCGGCCTGGCCGCCGGCCGGTTGGCGGGCCGGTTCAGCGCCAAGGCGCAGCTGGCCACGGGCGCGGTGTTCAACGTGTCCGCCGCGGCCATGCTGACCGTCGCCCACGACACCCGCTGGGAGATCGGTGTGGCCGGCGGCCTGGTCGGCATCGGCATCGGGCTCGCGTTCGCCTCGATGGCCAACCTGATCGTGGCCAGCGTGCCGAGC
Organism: Micromonospora solifontis; assembly: GCF_003725545.1. Lineage (GTDB taxonomy): Bacteria > Actinomycetota > Actinomycetes > Mycobacteriales > Micromonosporaceae > Micromonospora > Micromonospora solifontis. The sequence goes on from NZ_RJLN01000128.1 coordinate 6,553, forward strand.
CACCAGACCGGCGTGGCGACCGGCATGAACGCCAACATCCGTACCATCGGCGGCGCGATCGGCGCGGCGGTGGCCAGCACCGTGATCACCGCCCACCCGCAGGCCGGCGGGCTGCCCCGGGAGGCCGGCTTCACCATGGGCTTCCTGCTGCTCACCGGCATCTCGCTGGCCGCCGCGCTGGCCGCCCTGGCCGTCCCCTCCGCCCGCCGGGCGGTGCGCCGACCGCGCGGGGAGCGGTCGCCGGGTACCGCCGAGCCGGAGCTGGAGCTGGCGGCGGCGGGAAGCTGAACCGGCGGCGGCCCGGAGACGACACCGCCCCGGGCCGCCGGCGGTCGTTCGGCGGCCCGGGGCGCGGCGGCGGTCGTCCGGCGGTCCGAGGCGCGGCCGGCGGTCGTCCGGCGGTCCGGGGCGCGGCCGGCGGCCCGGAAACGGATCGCCGGCCGCCCCGCGTCGATCAGCCGATGGCGGAGGTCAGCGCGGCCAGGTAGCCGTACCGGTAGCCGTCGGCGTCCGGGTGGTAGGCCTCGACCAGCCCGCTGACGTCGTGGATCCACGGGTCGGCGGCGCAGACCCCGTGACCGGCGAAGAACGGCCGGGCGTCGACGTAGGTGGCGCCGGCCGCGCCGGCCCGCGCCGCGATGACCCCGTCCAGCACGTCGGCCGCCTGGTTCAGGATGGTCCGCTTGTAGCTGCTCATGGCGAGCAGCCCGCACCAGCCGGTCTCGAACAGCCGCGGGTAGCCCAGCACCACCAGCCGGGCGTTGGGGGCCCGGTCGCGGATCGCGGCGTACGTGGCGTCGAGCCGTCCGGGCAGCACGTTCGTGGCGAACGCCTTGGCGCCGCCGACCGCGTTCTCGCAGTCCGTGGTGCTGCCGAAGCGGCAGCTGGTCATCACGTCGGCGAAGCCGGCGTCGTTGCCGCCGATGGTGATGGTGACCAGGGTGGTGGCGGTGCTCAGCGCGCCGACCTGGCCGCCGATGACGTCGGCGGTGACCGCCCCGCCGCAGGCCGGGAAGCGGAAGCTGGTGACGGAGTGGGCCGCGGCCCAGAGCGGGGCGTACGACTTCTGGCTGCGCAGGCAGGTGGAGAGGTCGTACGGCCCGGCGCCCACCCCGGAGGAGTACGAATCGCCGAGGGCGACGTAGTTGACGGTGGCCGCCTGGGCGACGCCGGGGACGACGACGGCGCCGAGGACGGCCGCGAGCAACGCGGCCAGCGCGGTACGGACGCGACGGGACATGGCAGGACCTCCACGAGGCAGGTGTGGTGGAGCCCGTGGTCCGCGCGCGTGGCCAGGGGTGGATGGCTTGTTACTAGCCGGTAATGCTATCGAAACATTCCCACAAATTGAATAGCCGGGACGTCCACACGGGGCAGACGCGTTCACAACCGTCGATTAGCTTGGCGATGCGTACACCCTGATGGAGGGAGTCCACCTCGTGCGACGTGTGTTCACGGCGGCCATCGCCGCCCTGACCGTCACCACCGCCGGCACCATCGTGACCGGCACCCCCGGCCAGGCCGCCCTACCGGGTTGGGGCCGGCCGAGGCCCGCGTCGGTCACCCCGACCCCGGGCAGCCCCGGGCTGGGCGACAGCTACTTCCCCGACTACGGCAACGGCGGCTACGACGTCGGTCACTACGACGTCCGGCTGCGCTACGAACCGGCCACCGACCGGCTCAGCGGCAACACCACGATCCTGGCCACCGCCACCCAGGACCTGTCCCGGTTCAACCTGGACTTCGCCCTGGCCGTCGAGTCGGTCCGGGTCAACGGCTGGTCCGCCACCTTCGCCCGGGAGGGCGACCACGAGCTGGCGGTCACCCCGCCCCGGCCGATCCGCAAGGGGCAGCCGCTCACCGTCGTGGTCCGGTACGCCGGCGTCCCCTCGCAGACCAAGGTCTACGGCTACACCGGATGGACCCGGACCGCCGACGGCGCGCTCGGCGTCAACGAACCCGAGTCGGCCTGGTGGTGGTTCCCCAGCAACGACCACCCGCTGGACAAGGCCACCTTCGACATCTCGGTCTCCGTGCCCACCGGCGTCGAGGTGATCAGCAACGGGGTGCAGCCGCGCGACCCGCTGCCGGAGCCCGGTGGCCGCACCCGATGGAGCTGGCGCAGCACCCGGCCGGGCGCCACCTACCAGGCGTTCATCGTCATCGGGCAGTACGACATCGTCACCGACACCGCGCCGAACGGGCAGCCGGTGGTCAACGCGTACAGCACCACGCTCGGCGACCGGGACGGGGCCGCGCGGGCCAGCATCGAACGCACCGCCGAGGTGATCGACTGGGAGAGCGGCGTGTTCGGGCCGTACCCGTTCGAGGCGCAGGGCGGTGTGGCCGGCCCGCTCGACGGCATCAGCTTCGCCCTGGAGACCCAGACCCGGCCGGTGTACGGGCCCGGCTTCTGGCGGCGCGGGTCCAACCCGTACGTGGTGGTGCACGAGAACGCGCACCAGTGGTTCGGCGACTCGGTCTCGGTCGCCGACTGGAGCCAGATCTGGCTGAACGAGGGCTTCGCCTCCTACGCCGAGTGGCTCTGGTCGGAGGAACAGGGCGAGGGCACCGCGCAGGAACTGTTCGACTTCACCTACGCCGCCTACCCGGCCGACTCGGACTTCTGGCAGGTCCTCCCGGGCGCCCCGGGCGCCGCCAACATCTTCGACGACGCGGTCTACGACCGCGGGGCGATGGCCCTGCACCAACTCCGGCTGGCCGTCGGCGATGACGCGTTCTTCCGGATCCTGCCGGCCTGGACGGCCGGACACGCCTACGGCAACGGCACCATCGCCCAGTTCCGGGCGCTGGCCGAACGGATCTCCGGCCGGGACCTGGGCGACGTCTTCACCACCTGGCTGTTCACCGCCGGGCGTCCGGAGGTGGCCGCGGCGGCGCGTACCGCGTCGGCTCCGGCGCAGCCGAGGTCGTGGGCGCGGATCCGGGCGGCGCACGAGCTGCTTGACCGCTGACCGGCAACGGCCGGGGTGCGCTCCGCCACCCTCGGAGCGGACCCCGGCCGGCTCAGCGCACCGGTCCGGCAGCCGCCGGGTTGACCGCCGTGGGTCAGCCGCCGGGATGACCGCCGTCGGTCAGCCGCCGGGATGACCGCCGTCGGTCAGCCGGCCGCCGACGCGGCGGTGGTCGGCGCCGGTGCCCGAGCCGCCTCGACCGCGCGGATGTGCCGGTAGGCGAACCAGAGCGGCGGGAACGCGCCGACCGCGAAGGAGAGGTCGACCACCGTCCAGAACCAGGGGATGTCGCGGATCGGGCCGCAGATCAGCGCCAGCGGCACGATCCCGGCGCAGGCGATCATGCCGAGCTGCACCACCCAGACGTTGCGCACCGGATCCCGCAGCGGCCCCCAGAACGCCACCGCCAGCACCAGGTGGGCGAAGGCCAGCCAGTCGGTGCCGTACAACATGAACGGGTAGCGGTCGCCGGTCTCGACAAGTCCGGCGTGGACCCGGGCGATCCAGCGCACCAGCGCCGGGAACTGGTCGGCGAGCGGGTCGAGCGCCCGCAGCAGCCACCGCACCTCGATCTCCAGCGGGAACGCGGTCACCCCGCTGAGGAACAGACCCACCACCACGACCCACAACCACCGGCGGACCCGCCGCAGGCGCTCCTCGACGTCCATGCCCGCAGCGTAGTGATGATCTTCGCGCCACCGGATCCCGTGGCGGATGGCCTCGCTCACCCCGTCCGGCTGCTTCCGCTCGAACCCGGAAGTAGTGGCCTGCCGTGCGCCGCGAGGCCACTACTTCCTGGATCGAGCGTCGACCGGCGGAGGCGGGGGTCGGCGGAGGGGTCAGGCGGCGGGGCAGCCGTCGCGGTGGGCGGCCACCGGGCGGGCGGCGCCGGTCAGCCGGGAGCGGCGCCGGAACCGGTGCGGCGCGCAGGCCGCGCACTCCTGGGCCGCGCGGGCGGTCCGGCTGGACCGGAGCCGCCCGACGCCGGGACGCGACGGGCCCGGGTAGCCACCGGCCAGCACCGCCGGAGCCGATGGCGCACCCGCCGGCGACGCCGACGACGCGCCCGAGGGAGCCGGGAAGGCACCCGGCGGGGTCGCCGGGACGGCACCGGCCCGGGCCACGGGAAC
>NZ_RJLN01000129.1 GCF_003725545.1 Micromonospora solifontis
CGCACCGAGCACGATCACGCGCTGGGCAGACCTCATGCTGGATTTCCTCGAACAACTGCCCCCAGCACAGCTGCGACGCATCCTGCCGCCGAGCCCATATGGAGACGCAAGCAAGCTGTCAAAAATCTTCGACACTGGCACCCCGCGCACGGACGCTTGGTCTGCCTATCGGGCGGCGCTGCATGCATGGATGAACGGCGAACCGATCATCGCGATAGCCCACCACATCCATCGCAAAAGCGTCGACGGTAACGCCAAACGCGGCCCGCAAGACCCACTTCCGCGAGCGATCACCGTCACCGGCAACGCCTTTCGGTTCGGACTCTCCCTCATCGCGGGAGCACTCACCGCCATCATCACGCTCGGCCAAGAGCACGAACCCGACGGTCCGTGGGCCCTGCCGGCCGAAGCCGTCAGGGCGCTAAATCTGCTCCCACTAGCCGTGCGATCAGGCGCGGACACACCGGAGGCCCTCGCCTGGATCCGCGCCGGTGTCCACACCCGGGTCGCCGCTCACCTGCTCGACGACCTGCTGCCTGCCCCTCCGGGCCAATCCGACGACGATCTCCGGCGATGGGCACACGGTCGCCTGATGGAGCTCTACGACGATGCGCTCCCTGGTCTGGGCACAGCGGCACAAGCCGCCGTGATCTCCGCGTTGCGGATCGTTCGGGAGGCCAGGTAGTCAGAGCGCGATACGCGGACCCTCCGCGGGTACGAAGATTCCTTTGAGCTGCATGGGCAAGCGGCTGCTGAGCCGCGGCGATTCTGCTGGTCGAGGTCTGGACCGGGCCGTTCTGTCCGTCCTGGCCTATCTGTTGCTTCGCCGGATACGGGGACACCGAGGCGTCACTTGGCAACGTTGCCCGCCTGACACCGATGGCTGGTCCGACGCCACTCGACCTATACAGACGAGGCAAACCGGCTACCGCCTCAGCGATGAAATCCAGGACCTGGTGCTGCGGCTGACCGCAGAAATCCGCGATTGGGGACATCGCCGGATCCAGGATGAACCACAGCGGCTGCGGCACCAGACCGGGGACCGGCGCGACCTCGCCGACACCCGCAGCCGCTGCCCCGGCCTCGACACTGTCGCCGACCTCGCCCGAGGGTTCGCCGCACTGGTCCGCCACCAGCGCACCGGCCAGCACCTCGACGCCTGGATCAACCGCGCCCGGAACGCCGGATACCCCGAAATCCCCGGCTTCGCCGCCGGCCTGACCAGCGACCGCGACGCCGTCGTCGCCGGCCTCACCAAGCCCTGGAGCTCAGGCCCGGTCGAAGGCCAGGTCACCGCATCAAGACGATCAAGCGGCACATGTATGGCCGGGCGAACCTCGACCTCCTCCGCAAAGAGTCCTCGCTACACCATAAGCGGACGCCAAGATCGATCAAGGAATGCTTGCCAGAGCCTCAACCCTTGACCCCTCCGTTCAGAGCGGGTTCCGAAACCACGGGGCAGTTTTAGGTGGAGTCGACAGTTCGGTTCGTTCTTGGGACCCGGCTGCCATTTGCGGCCGTGTCCAGCTCGATCGAGTACGCCGTGCCCCTTACTGTCGGCTGGTGCAGCGATGGGATTCGCTCAATGAGCGGCAGCTCGACCTGCTTCGCCGGATCCACGGCGGCGATGACCTCAGCGGCCCGGACGGCGTCGAGTACCGCCGGTCGGCGCGTGCGCTCCAGGACCGGAACCTGGTGACGGTGACACGCAAGGCAGGGGTGTGGAGGGCGTCCTCGACCGACGCCGGTCGCTTCTACCTTGAGCATGGCCACCACCCCGATCATCCCGACCACCGTGCTTCCCTCCCGCGGTCCGAGACACCGGCACCCGGCGGCACCGCCGGCGGCGCTTCCTCGGCGGACCTGCTGCGACCGGCTCGCGAACTGCTCGACCGCCTACAGCACGAGGGCGGCATGGTCCGTATCGAGAGTCCCGACAGCGGAACGCGGGCCCGGTACCGCCGGATCATTCACGCGATCAAGCAGCAGGGACTTGTGCCCTCGGGTCACCACCTGCGCCACACCGGCCGCGACGCCGGCGACATCGTCATCCGCCTCTACACCGACGCCGGTCCCGACGAGACCGACTGGAACCGGATCCGGCTCAACACCCGACGCGTCACCACCGACCCGCACCTGGCATTCAGCGCCCTCGAAGCCGATCCGACCAACCTCGCCGTCAGCCCGGACCTACTGCCCCGGGCGTTGCTACTGATCCGGCAACTCGCCGGCGAGGCGGCCCGACGTGGGCACCGGCTCGGGGTCAACACCAAGGCGAAACACCCGCGGATGTTCCTCCAGGCAGGGCAGGTCCGACGCACGGTCACCCTGACCGAGGAACGCGACCAGGTCCCGCATGAACCCACCGCCGAGGAGCTGAAGGTGCTGCGCCTGCGGCCGTGGATGAAACCCGCGGAGTTCGACGTCGTCGACTCCGGCAGGCTCCGCTTGGAGATCGCCCGGGCCGGACACGACAACCGGGACACCTGGACCGACACCGCACGCGTACGTCTGGAACAACGCGTCGCCCAGATCATCCAAGGGTTCGAGGCTGGCGTCACCGCCGACGAACAGCAACGGCGGGCAGCCGAAACCGCCCGGGAGAAGGCCGCGGCTGAGCACCGGCGGCGGCAGGAGGAAGCCGCGGTCGAACGCAGACGGCAGGAGGAGGCCACCCTCGCGCAATGGCACGCCGCGATGGCCGACGCCCGCGTCCGGGCCGCGGACAACATCCGCGCGGAAACCTTCCGCAACGCCTACCAGGCGTGGACCACCGCAGCTGACATCCGCGCGTTCTGCACCGCCCTCGAACAAGCGGCCGAGGGACGGACCGGCGCCGGCGGGTACCTCACCAGCTGGGTCGCGTGGGGCAGGGCCGCCGCCGACCGGATCGACCCCATCGGCAATCCCCGCGTGCTGGCTGACATCGAATACAACCCCGAACCCGGACCCGACGACCTGCGCCCGTTCCTCGGTGACTGGAGCCCCCACGGACCACGCAAAGAGCACCACCGCCCTGATCAGGACCGGCAGGCCCGCGCCGGCATCCGCCGACAGCCGGAATCGTGGCACCACGGGCTGCTCGACCCCGGCGCCTGAAGTGCGTCCACACCTCAACCGCCACCACACTCCGGCCGGATGTGCACGAGCCTGCGCCGGGACCTGCCGCGTCGCGGCGCGAACCGCCAGCACGGACCCGGTACCACGCAACAAGCGACGCTAACCCGAAGGACGGCTGGATGAGAATCGACCCCTCCCGCTTCACCGTCGGCGACGAATGGGCGTACCGGCAGTCGGACCACGCACCGTCCGAACGCGTCCGCATCCTGGCCGTCGAGCCGAAGAAGAACAGCGCCCGCCTCGAGATCAGATTCCTCGACGACCCCGACGAACGGGTGGAGAAGGTCCCCGGGTCGCGGCTGCGGGTGCCGTGGAACGAGGTCGGGACCTTCGACGCGCTGATGGCGAACTGGCAACGCATCGACGATCTGAGCCTCGATCGCACAGAGGAAGCCTGCGTCGAGGAGATCTTCGGCCTCTTGATCAGCGATGACATCGCCGAACTGCTCTGGTCCCCGGTGTCATGCGCCACCGACATCCGAGACAGGGCCAGGCTGAGCGAGATCATCGACGGCCCGGTCGACGACATCCTCGCCTCGGCTGAATGGTTCGACCACGACGGCCGGACCATCCTGTCACCGGCCGGCACCCTCCTACTGGTCGAGGCTGCGTGCCGCGCCCATCCGACCCAGGTCCTCGACCTCGTCATCGAGCAGGAAGCCCAGTCCCGCCAAAAATGCAAGTTCGGCGATGACTACCGCGTCGGCCGCGACAACCGGTCGACGACACCGGAATGGGAGTACGACTGGTACCGCCGCCACGACCGGCCCCGTCACGAACTACTACGCCAGTGGTGCGGCCACCGGGCAGTCACCCACCACGAACGGTTCCTCGCCGCCGAAGCCGAAACCCACCGCCTCGACATCCTGGTAACCGACCTCCTCAAGGCCCTAGACAACCTCGGCGAACACGACCAGGCCGCCCGGTTCGCCGAGGAACACGAACGCGACCGCATCACACCCCACACGATCCGCCCCGTCGTCGAACGCCCCCTACACCCCTCCGAGATACCCGTACGCGAGATCAAGGTCAGGCGCCGCTGGTGGTGAACGCCCGTCGCACAAACGGTTCCGATGTTCAGGTGCTTCTCCCCAAGCTCCAGTTCACCGGCGTCCGAAAGAGCGTGGTGGTGGCCGCCAGCGGATTCCAGAGTGGTGCCTTTGACTTCGCCAAGGCCCACGGTATCGCGTGCGTACGGCTGGTCGACAACGCCTGGATGTACGTCTCACGTCACACCGTTACGACGCCCCCACCCGCGCTCACCGGCGCGTACACCGGCTACGCGATGACGCCCGACGGCGAGGGAGAGTACGAGTTCACCCTGCTGACCGGCGGCGCCGAGAACAGACGCTCAGCGTTGGTCATAACGGCCTAACCTTGTCTGACGGCGCCATTGCCGCTTCGCGAGCCGATCCGATCCGCCGGGCGATGGCACTGAGCGAAACAGCCGGCGTCCGGGCAATCAGGCCCAGACTCTGGCCTCCCTGGCGAAGCACGGCCAGGGCCGCGTGCCGGCAGCGAACTCGCCGCTGAGCATCGCGGCGACCTGCTGGCTCCAGGTGCGGAGATCGATCAGCTCGAGCATCAGCTCCGCGATCGCGGCGAAGTTCAGGGATGTCGACCAGAGCCGGTTGCCCGACCGTACGGCGACGTTCAACAACGGCTTCGAGGGGTCCTCGGTGCCGTCGAGACGTTGCAGCCAGGACGCTTCGACACCGGCCTTGGCCAGCGAGTCGATGATCTTGTTCGGGTTCATGCAGACGGCGAAGAACATGCCGTCGGCGATGAGGCTGGCCGCGACCTCGGCTTCGATCGGGTAAATCCCCCAGGGTGGGCGCACGAGAGTACGACCGGCCTGGTCGATGCTCAGCAGCGTCAGCGTGTGCCCAGGGTCGTCGGCGCCGATGCGGTGGCGGACCCGGTCAAGTTCGGCGCTGAACTGAGTGCCGAACTCCTCAGCGGTGTACCGGCCGGCGGCGGTGAACTGACTGGCCGCGACGACCGCGCGGCCGGACGAGACCACGCCTCCGGCGATACCCGTCCGCGCATGCGCCAAGCCGAGGATGTCACGCAGGCCCGCCAAGTCGGTGCGGTAGTCGATGGTGGTGCGCACCGGTGCGTAGCCGCTGGGCAACTTGCCGGTCTCGTCGGCGAGGACCTGCGAGGTGTCGGCCAGCAGCCGCTCCTGGGCAGGAATTCGATACCGCTGGTTGGTCTTGATCTCGCGGAGCCAGGCCCAGCCGTCACGGTCGAGGACGGTGACGTCGCCGACACGGATGACGTTGGTCAGGTCGTGGTGCAGCACGAACTCCCGGTTCTCGCGCCACGCGGTCTCGATGATCTCCAGCTCTGCGGCCAGGCCGGTCTTGCCGTACATCGGGCCGGGGGCGTCGGCGCGCGACAGCGCCACGATGATGTTGCGCTGGTAGCCGAAGACTTTCCAGGCGAGTGCGTCCGCGATCGACTTGAGCTGGCGCCAAATCCGCTCGTAGACGTCGCTCTCCAATATCCAGGATTCCCGGTCGGTACGGTCGAGGGCTGTGCCGAGTTCGGGTGCGTCAGCGGTGAGGTTGCGGTGCCTATCCAGTCGTTTGATCTGCCGGCTGATCGCGGAACGACGCTGCTCGGTGTCGAGGACCATGCCACGGAGCCGACTCTGGAAGTGGTACAACTCCTCGGCAGAGCGGCAGGCGCGTAATGTCCGGATCAGATCGATCAAGGCGCGCAGGGTCTCCTGGTGCGCCGGATGCGTCAGGATGAGGTCGATCTGATCGCCGTCCGCACGATCCATCAACGTGGCGCGCACCGTGCCTCCTGCACTGCCGACCGGTTGGCATTCGCATCATCCGGACAGCTCACCGTATCGGCAAACGAGTTCGCCGCTGCGTAGCGCCGGCGGCACTGTGCCCACGCCGGAAGCGACCCGCGGCCAGTGACATCACGGCGATGTGCAGAAGAGCGTCGACAGCGGCGAGCCTGTCGCGCCGCTATGGACATCCGGTGCGTTGCGGTGTGGCATCCGCGGTCGTCGCCTCTTCCATAGGCGCTCGGGGAGTCGCGAGGGGGCTGTGTCAAGCGCTTCAAGTTGCCCACGCCCTCGGCCGACAGCACGTCGCTACGTCCCTGCTCATCAACCAACGCTGACGAGCCGAGGGATCGGCCAGCCCGAGGGTTGCCGTTTGGTCGTCGTGAGAGGACGTGGTCGCGGCGAGCGGGGCTTCAGACACCGCCCGTGCCCTGCCAATGGTTGCCGGTAGGGGCTACCACAACCGCTGGGCACAGCATCACGGAACTGTCGTACCCGGCACTGAGCATGTACCTGTGCCTCTTCTCGCGATGGTCGATGGCGTACGGACGGTCAGCACGTTGCTGTCCGACGAGCAATGGCAGTCGCTACGGACGGACGTTCGAGCGGGCCGGTGTTCCGTGCGGCTGCCGTACTGCGGCGCTGTGGCGTACCTGCGCACGAGCAAGCTCGGTGTGCGGCATTTTGCGCACAGGGCAGCGAGCGACTGCGCGAGCCATTCAGCCGAGACCGGTCAGCACCTTTACGCTAAGAACATCATCGTGCAGGCCGCTCGGGCAGCCGGATGGGACGCCGAACCGGAGGCGCGTGGAGAAGGTTGGGTCGCCGACGTATTAGCCACCGGAGGGACCAGCAAGTTCGCATTCGAAGTCCAGTGGAGCGCGCAGACCCGGGACCAGTTCGAACACCGTCAGCATCGGTATGCCGCCGACCGTGTCCACGGCGTGTGGTTCACCCGGTACGAGCGCAGCGTCCCGCTTCCACGACGCGACCTGCCCGTGTTCCACACCGCCTTCGCTGCCGACAGCGTCACCACGGTCGTCAACGGCACCGCGATGCCGTTGGCCGACGCCGTCATCGGTCTACTCACCGGCCGGATCGATTTCCGTACCCACGTGGCGACCGGCCAGCCGGCCATCACGCAGGTGTCCTGTTTCGAGTATCCCTGCTATCGGTGCAGTGGTGTCTCGCTGTTCTGGGAGGTCGAACGGGAGGTCTTTGACGGACCGTGCGGAACGAGAGCCGAGATCCGCCATGCGTTGATCTGGGCACAGGACCGCCCGGAAGCCCGGCCCGACGTGCGTCGCCGCGTGGCGATGGAGGCGGATCGTCTGGGCGTGCCGCTCGCCAATCTCGGTTCTCGCTACAGCGCGACCGCCAGAGGTTCCTACACCGCCTTCAGTTGCCCTTCCTGCAACGCCTTGTTTGGAGACTGGTATCTGCGGGAGTACGTGATGGAAGCCCGAGCCGAGGACGCGTTCCTCCTCGTCACGTTTCCAGGCGGCGGCGGCCGGATCGAGCAACCACACTGGTGCCGCGATGCCGGGCAGGGCCAGTGCGTTGACCGTGAACAGGCGGCTGCCCTCACCGGCGGGCCTGATCTCGCCCCAGCGACGGACCGTCATCGATGACCACTCGACCGACGATCGAGTGGCTGGTGACGATCCGCCCGGCGTGCCGTGCTTCGTTCCCGCTGTACTGCAACGGTCGTCGACATCCGATCACCCACGGATCACCACGCGATCGTCGCCGACGCTGTCGCGCGAGATCAATCGTCTACCGCACCAGTTTGAGGACCGGTCGCTGGTCGGCTACGCCCAGCAACATTCTCACCCAGGGCAGCGGCCACGCGAGCTCTTCGGCGAGCGCCTGCATCGTCAGGCCGTTGCCGGTAGCCAGGTCGAAAGCTCGGCTGAGCATAGCCGGCTGCTCACCCGGATAGGCAGCAGCGGGTTCGGCACGGAAGCCTGGCTGATCGGCCAAGAGGTGCAGTCTTTGGTGTGCACGGCTGGAGGCGGAGTCGGACAACAGCCCCAGCTCGCGACATCGGTACAGCAACGACTTGACCGAGACTCCCCACTCGCCTTGAAGCTCGACGAGTTTGCCGAGGTCAGCGCGGCCGGGGAGGGCGGGCAGGATGCTGTTGCGCGGCGTGAGGAACTCGGCCGCGAAGGTGTCGGCTTCACGTTCCTGTTGGATGTCACCGGGCGCGGTGTCGCCATGGAGTACGAGGTGGCCGAGTTCATGGGCGGCACTGAAACGATGGCGGTAGACGTTGTTCGCGCGATTCGGGGTCAAGACCGCGATCGGCCGGGGCAGGCGTGAGGTGGAGAAGGCGTCGACGGTGGTGGCGTCGTCGTCAGCTGGTGGAGTGACGGTGACGATGCCGTGGGCTTCCATCCGACGGACGAGGTGACTGATCGGCCCGTTGCCGAGTTTCCAGTGACTGCGTAGCGCTTGGGCCGCGGCAGCTGGGTCGCGGGGAAGTTCGGTCCCGGAGTGCACCTCGCCGCCGGCGAAGCCGGGTAGGTCGATCCAGGGAAGCTGGACTCGCTTCTCCAGCGCGTAGGTCAGTTCCCACACCAGTTCGGTGAAGGAGATCGCCTTCGCCCGCTGATATGCCCGCGTCGCTCGCAAGCTGCGGAAGTGAGCCATAGATGCGTCGAGGCGGGCATGGGGGCGGCCTCTGAGGAAGAACGGCGGAGGCACGCTGAGGACTTCGGCGAGTGGCCCGATCAACTCGGGTCGGGGTTTGGTGAGTCCGAGCTCGTACTGTCCGATGGCCGCTGCCGTGACGCCGATCCGGTCGGCGAGTGCTCTCTTGGTCATGGCTGCGAGTTGCCGGGCCTGGGTCAGCCGGCCGGGGTCAAATCCGTCGGCGATGGCGGCGGGTGTTGCCGTCCCACCAGCGGCAACAATCGGTGTGATGAGTCGGAGTTGTTCGTGCTTACGCATTGCCGTTGTTCGCGGTGGGCTTTCCCGACCCCGGCTCCCGCTCAGCCGTCGGCGCCGCTACCGGACGCGAGTGCGTCGGGAAGTCGAGCGCGGGCAGGTCACCCTCGTCGAAGGCCCGCCCCGAGCCGCTAACCTCCGCCAGCCCCGAGAACGCGCCGGTGGAGCCCTCCGACGTGGCGCCCTTAGCCGCTGGCAGCTCCTCCGGCTGGCCGACAAGCCAGGCGATCGTGCCGTCGGACTGCATGAGGCCCTCACCCCACCAGGACTTCAGCAGGCCGGCATCGGCGTGAGCAACGTAGGGCACGTAGATGATCTTAGTGGCGGGGCTCAGGTGAACAAGTTCGTTGACCACTGCGACCGGGTCGAACTCGAAGTCCTCGCCCAGAAGGCTCAGCAGGTCATCCGGCGGCTGCGCTGCGGAAAGTGCAAGCGACAGGTTCCGGCCGATCTTCGTCGCCAAGCGGGCCTGCTTCACCGGCACGTTCAGGTTGTCGGCGAGCTTGAAGGGCAGCAGCAGCCGCTCCTGGACGACCATCAGGTTGTACGAGGCATTCGGCGGCCGGAACTTGTACGCCCCCTCAAGGCCTACAAGTTGCTCCTCCAGGGACTTGTACGTTGCCGGCCACATGCCGCCGTACGGCTGCTTGGACGGTAGACCTGACATCTCCTGGATCAACACAGCCCGCTGCTGCGCGTGGTGCAGCCCTTCCACAAGGCCACGCCGCACCACCTCAGCGTCCTGCCCGAAGTGTGACCGCGCCCAGGCCGAGACCGGCGATTCCTCGCTCAACTAGCCCTCCAGAGAGACTGGCACTTCAGATCCAGTCAGGACTCTAGCGCATCCGCTTTAGTTTTGTGCATGACGTGCCCACCGCGGGGTTCCCTCGCTGCAGCACTCACCGAAGGGCGCTCGTCGGCTGGGGTTAGCGCCCCGGGCCGACGAGGGCTGAAATACCGGCTCACTCCCGAAGGCCGCCACCGACCGGGCGGCGTGCATCAGCGTCCGATGGGCCCCCGGCCACCACCCGTCCGCAGGCGGGTCGGATCCGCGCATACGGGGGCGAGGTCATCGACTACAGCCTCTTAAGCCGCACTGCCCCACTCCCCGGCGGGCCTCCGACGTTGAGATACTTTGCCTCTGTGTTTCCTTCTGGGCCTGCGTTCCGTTTCCCGCCGAGCTGGGTCGATGAGCTGCACGACGCGGTTGGTTGGTGGACCCGTTCTGATGACCAGCCGTGGGGCCGGGCCGGCGCTGTAGCTCTGCCGCTCGCCCTTTCGGAGGTTCGAAGCTGGATCGCCGGGCCGTTCAGCGGTGAGCGGAAGCAACCGTGGAGGTCGGCGATGGAAGACCTCCGCCTTGCCGCCGGCAGGTGCGGCCAGCATCTGCGGACGGAACTGGGCCAAGATCTTCTCGATGTGGACGACCAAGCGCAACGGCTCATCGCGATCGTCTCGCAGAAGGGAAAAGTCGACGGCGCGGTGTGCGGGTGGTTGGCGGGGGTGCCGGCGCCAAGGGCGACGGTAGAGAAGCTGCTGGCCCGGCTCACGGAGCCGGCGGTAGCGGTGGCGGCCTGGCGCGACCTAG
>NZ_RJLN01000013.1 GCF_003725545.1 Micromonospora solifontis
CAGAAGTCGCCGTCGGCGACCTGGAAGACGGTCAGGCCCAGCGAGCGCCACATCCGGACCACCTGCTGGCGGTCGTCGAACACCCCGACCACCCGGTACCGGTCCCGGATCTCCCGCTCGTAGATCTCCTGCTTGACCACGGCGTCCTTGCGGTGGTCGCCGATCGCCCGCAGGTGCAGCGCCAGGTACGGCACCCGGACGTGCCGGGCCAGCCAGGCCACCGTGTCGGCCCGCGCCGAGGCGTCCCGACCCGAGCAGAAGAGCACGCCGTGGCCGGCCGCGTGCATCGCCCGGACCGCCGCGATCACCGCCTCGTTCGGCGCGTCGTCGGCGACCCGGGTCATGTCGTACGGGCTGCGCGAGACGTTCAGCGCGACCGTGCCGTCGATGTCGACCAGCACGATGTCGGGGCGCTCGGCCCGGCCCGGCGCCACCCGGCCGGGGCCGCCCGTCCGGGCGGTCGGCACCGGCAGCGGCAGCGGGCGGTGGGCCAGGTAGCGCTCGTGCAGCCGGCGGATCGCCGCCTCGCCGACCCGGTCCTCCTCGGCCCGGGCGGCGTCCCGGCGCAGGCACTCGTCCAGCGGTACGTCGGTGAAGTCGTGCACCTCGAACGTGGCGCCGAAGCGTTCGGCCAGCTCAGCCCAGTCCCGGAGGGTACGGGAGCGCAGGTTGGTGTCGTCGACGCAGACGCTCACCCGGGCCGCCAGCAGCGCCTCCACCTGCGCCCGCTGGGCCCGGGTGACCTGCCCCTCGGCCCACTGGGTGAAGAGCCGCGCGCCGTGCATCATCCGGCGCAGGTCGTCCCGGTTGACCCGGACCACGTCGGGCTGGAGCCGCCGGGCGAAGGTGGTCTTGCCGGAGGCGGGCAGCCCGCGGGTGGCGATCAGGCGGAACATCCCCGTACCTCCCTGTTCGTTCCGGTCCTCCCCGTACCGCCTGACGAATGCCCGCGAGCCGCCCGGGAATGCGTCGGGGGAGGTGAGCGTTGAGCCTGCCGGACCTCGTGTGCGGCCCGCTCGCCGGGTCGGCTGCCGCCCATGGCACACTGGTCAATCGGCCACCGGTTCCGGTTCACGCCTGAGCCCGTCGGGACGACGGGGAGCACGACGGCGACCCGGCGACCATCCACGAAAGGACCGAGGCGACATGAAGCCCAACATCCACCCGGAGTACGTGACCACCGAGGTCCGCTGCTCCTGCGGCAACACCTTCACGACCCGCAGCACCGCCAAGGGCGGTGAGATCAGCGTCGAGACCTGCAGCGCCTGCCACCCGTTCTACACCGGTAAGCAGCGCGTGCTGGACACCGCCGGCCGGGTCGCGAAGTTCCAGCAGAAGTACGCCAAGGTTCAGGCCAAGAAGGCCAAGTAGCTCCGTCGACGACGCCCGTGTCCGGCTCCGCGCCGGGCGCGGGCGTTCGTCCGTTTCCGACCTTTCCTGTCCGTCCCCGCCCGTTCGTCGTCGTCGAAGGAGCATCCGCAGCATGAGCAGTGAGCGCCTGGCCGCCCTCCTCGACGAGTACGCCGACCTGGAGCGGCGGCTGGCGGATCCGGCCATCCACGCCGACCAGGCCACCGCCCGACGGGTCGGCCGGCGCTACGCCGAGCTGGTCCCGCTGCACAAGGCCGCCGGCGAGCTGGAGCAGGCCCGGGCCGACCTGGCCGCCGCCCGCGAACTGGCCGCCGAGGATCCGGCGTTCGCCGCCGAGGCGGAGGCCATCGCGGCGTCCCTGCCGGTGTTGGAGGAGAAGCTCGCCGAGCTGCTCATCCCGCGCGACCCGCACGACGCCAAGGACGTCATCGTCGAGATCAAGGCCGGCGAGGGCGGCGAGGAGTCGGCGCTGTTCGCGGGCGACCTGCTCCGGATGTACACCCGGTACGCCGAGCGGCACGGCTGGGTCACCGAGGTGATCGACTCCCAGGACTCCGACCTCGGCGGCGTCAAGGACGTCTCCCTGGCGATCAAGGCCAAGGGCGTCCCGGAGGGCGGCAACGGGGTCTGGTCCCGGCTCAAGTGGGAGGGCGGCGTGCACCGGGTGCAGCGCGTCCCGGTCACCGAGTCGCAGGGCCGGATCCACACCAGCGCGGCCGGCGTGCTGGTGCTGCCCGAGGCCGAGGACGTCGACGTCACCATCGACCCGAACGACCTGCGCATCGACGTGTTCCGCTCGTCCGGCCCCGGCGGCCAGTCGGTCAACACCACCGACTCGGCGGTCCGGATCACCCACGTGCCGACCGGGATCGTGGTCTCCTGCCAGAACGAGAAGTCGCAGCTGCAGAACCGGGAGCAGGCGATGCGGATCCTGCGGGCCCGGCTGCTCGCGGTGGCCCAGGAGCAGGCCGACGCCGCCGCCTCGGACGCCCGCAAGGCGCAGGTCCGCACGGTGGACCGGTCGGAGCGGATCCGCACGTACAACTTCCCGCAGAACCGGATCACCGATCACCGGATCGGCTACACGGCGTACAACCTCGACCTGGCCCTCGGCGGCGAGCTGGACGGCGTCCTGGACGCGCTCGCCGAGGCCGACCGCGCCGCCCGCCTCGCCGGCGAAACGGAACTCACCCGCCGCTGACGCCCCGCACCACCCCCCAAGATCCGCCCTGATTCACGGAAAGAGTGGCCATTCCGTCCCGGATGGCCACTCTTTCCGTGAACGAGCGCGCACGCCGCTGGCGGGCGGGGGCGTGTGGGGTCAGGAGGCGCGGAGGCGGTCCTTGGCGCGGAGCATCTCCCGGTCGGCGAGCTCGAACGCGGCGCCCAGGGCCTCCCGGACGCTCGCCCCGGAGCCGCCGTTCACCTCGGCGAAGCCGATGCTCACCCCGACCGGGGTCCCGGGCACCAGCGACTCCCAGTCCTCGGTGCGGACGGCGGCCTGGATCCGGCGGGCCACCTCGGCCGCCTCGGTCATGCCCGCCTCGGGCAGCACCACGACGAACTCGTCCCCGCCGTAGCGGGCCACGAAGTCGCCGCGCCGCATCACCCGGTTGATCACCCCGGCGATGCGCTGCAGCACCAGGTCCCCCGAATGGTGGCCGTGCCGGGTGTTCACCGCCTTGAAGCCGTCCAGGTCGCAGACGCCGATCACCACCTGCTCGCCCCGGGCCACCACCGCGCCGATGTACCGCTCCAGCCGGCGGCGGTTGGGCAGCCCGGTGAGCGGGTCGGTGAGCGCCTCGCCCTCGTAGCGGGCGGCCTCGCGGCGCATCTCCTCGTGGTCGATCCGGGCGGCGATGCCGTCGATGTAGACGTCCCGCAGCCGGTCGTTGCGCTGGGCCGCGAGCCGGAACGCGTGCCGGTCGGCCCGGTGCGCCGCGGCGTGGTCCCCGGCGCGGGCCAGCGCGATGCTGCGCAGCCGGGGTGCCTCGGCCGCGCCGAGCGTCTCGCTGGAGACCCGGATGGTGTCCAGCCGGGTGACCGCCTCGATCGGCCGGCCGTCCGCGATGGCCAGGCAGACCTGCCCGAGCTGGCGCAGGTCCCGGGCCCGGGCGCTGTCGCCGCCGTGCCCGATCAGCCGCGCGGGGTCGGCGTCGGTGCCGGCCTCCACCCGGTCGCCGAGAGCGGCCCGGCGGGCGGCGGCGTACCCGTACGCGGCCAGGCTGCTCGGCCGGAGGCTGCCGGCCCGCCCGCTGCGCAGGAAGCGGTTGAGGTCGCCGGCCACGTCGCGCAGCACCCGCAGGCAGCCGTCGCTGTCGCCGTTGTGGTCGAGGGCGACCGCGTTGCGCAGCCGGATGCCCGGCGCGGCGAAGGTCTCCTCGGGGATGCCGGCGGTGAGGCCCACCTGGCGGGCGCGTTCGATCGCGCCGAGGGCGTGCCCGTGGAAGCTGAGGTACGAGTAGGCCATCGCCAGGTCGTGCCAGCCCCACGCGGTGTCCCGGTCCGGGTCGTCGTCGGCGGTCAGCGCCCGGGCCGCCTTCACCAGGTGGGTGACGCACCGGTCCAGCGCCCCCTGGTGGTGCGCGGCGAGCGCCGCCAGGGCGTTCAGGTGCCCGTGCAGGTACGGCTCGGCCAGGTCCCGGACGGCGGACGACGCCTCCTCGATGGCCCGGGTGAACTCGGCGGTGCGACCGAGATTGATCAGCGCGGAGAGGCGCTGCACCAGCGCGTCGGCCCGGGCGTACGGGTCGTCGGTGGTGCGGATCACCCGGTCGAGCAGGCCGCAGGCCTCGGCCGAGCGGCTGGACTCCTGCAGTGTCCGGGCACGCCGCAGGGCGTCAACCTGGTCCTCGACCCGGTCGAGCCAGCCCACCCGCGACCTCCCTGTCGGTGTGCCTGCCGGACGCACCCGCTCGTGCTGCGAACCCGCGACGCTTCATGATTATGTCGTGACCTTCCTCCCGCAACACCCGTCCGAAGGGACAGAACGCGAGCGGCCCTCACTGGTCGTCGCCCGGGCGGCCCGGCTGCTGGCCGCGGCCGGGATCGAGTCGCCCCGGGCGGAGGCCGAGCTGCTCGGCGCGTACGTGCTGGAGGTGCCGCGCGGCCGGCTGGCGCTGGCCGACGGCTTCACGCCGGCCCAGCGGGAGCGGCTGGACGCGCTGGTGGCGCGGCGGGTCACCCGGGAGCCGCTGCAGCACCTCACCGGGGTGGCCGGCTTCCGGCACCTGGAGCTGGCCGTCGGACCCGGGGTGTTCGTGCCCCGTCCGGAGACCGAGCTGCTGGCGGGCTGGGGGGTGGCGCAGGGCCGGCGGCACGCCGCCCCGCTGGTGGTGGACCTGTGCAGCGGCTCCGGCGCGATCGCCCTGGCGGTCGCCCAGGAGCTGCCGGCGGCCCGGGTGGTGGCCGTCGAGCGGTCCCCGGCCGCGCTGGACTGGCTGCGCCGCAACGCGGCCGCGCGGGCCGCCGCCGGGGACACCCCGATCGAGGTGGTCGCGGCCGACGTCACCGCCCCGGACCTCCTGGCCGACCTGGTCGGGCGGGTCGACGTCCTGCTCTGCAACCCGCCGTACGTGCCGCGGTCGATGGCCGTCCCGCCCGAGGTGGCCGGGCACGACCCGGACGAGGCGGTCTTCGGCGGCGGGGACGGGCTGGACGTGATCCGTCCGGTGGTGGCCCGGGCGGCGGAGCTGCTGCGCCCCGGCGGCGCGCTGGGGATCGAGCACGACGACACGCACGGCGCGGCGGTGCCGGGGCTGCTCGCCGCCGACGGCCGGTACGCGCACGTCGAGGAGCACCGGGACCTGGCCGGCCGGCCCCGGTTCGCCACCGCGTCCCGGCGGGCGGACGGCCAGCACGCCGACGCCGCCCCGGCGTGGCAGACTGGCTCCTCGTGATGCTCTACGACTGTCGGTCGCCCGCCGACCGGGACCGCGGCATCGCCGCTGCCATCGAGGCGGTCAAGAACGGGGAGCTCGTCGTCCTGCCGACCGACACGGTCTACGGCATCGGCGCCGACGCCTTCACCCCGTACGCGGTCAAGGCGCTCGCGGACGCCAAGGGCGGCGCCCGGCAGGCGCCCCCGGTGCTCATCGGCTCCCGGCACACCCTCGACGGTCTGGTCTTCTCGCTGCCCCGCTCGGCGCGGGACCTGGTCGAGGCGTTCTGGCCGGGCGCGCTGACGATCGTGGTGGAGCACTCGCCGAGCCTGGCCTGGGACCTGGGTGACTCCACCGGCACCGTGGCGGTCCGCATGCCGCTGCACCCGGTGGCGCTGGAGGTGCTGCGGGAGACCGGCCCGATGGCGGTCGCCTCGGCCAACAAGGTCGGCCAGCCGGCCGCGCTCACCGCCGAGGAGGCCCGCGAGCAGCTCGGCTACGGCGTCCGGGCCTACCTGGAGGCCGGCCCGGCGCTCGATCCGGTGCCGAGCACCGTCGTCGACCTCACCGGCGAGGTGCCCCGGGTGCTGCGCCAGGGGGCGGTGTCCCTGGAGAAGCTGCGCGACGTGGTGCCGGACATCCTCGACGAGCGGGGGGTCTGAGTGCCGCCGTTCACCGTCCTGCACGTCTGCATGGGCAACATCTGCCGGTCCCCGATGGCCGAGCGGCTACTGGTGCTCGCGGTCCGGGAGCGGCTGGGCCGCCTCGGCGCCGACCCGGACCGCTCCGACGAGCTGCTGCACAGTCACAGCGCCGGCACCGGCGGCTGGCACGCCGGCGAGGAGATGAACCCGCCGGCGGCCCGGCAGGTGACCTCGCGCGGCGGTGCGGTGGCCGGCTTCGCCGCCCGCAAGCTGCGCTCCGACCTGATCGACGCCGCCGACCTGGTCCTCACCGCCACCGCCGACCAGCAGGAGTACGTGGTGGCGCTGCGGCCGGACGCCGCCGCGCGTACCTTCGTGCTGGGCGAGTTCGGCCGGCTGCTGGGCGGGGTGGACGTCGCCGCCCTGCCTCCGGTCGAGGCGACCCCGGACGCGGTGTACGCCCGGGGCGTGGCGCTGGTGTCGGCGGTGGACGCGGCCCGGCAGGGTGCTGCCGCGCTGCCCACGGACGACCTCGACGACCCCTGGGGCCGGGGAGATCAGTGCTTCAGCCGGGTGGCCGACGAGATCGAGGAGACGGTCCAGCCGCTGGCCGCAGCCCTCCTGCCCTGAGGTTCATCCTTTCTCGCGAACTTTCTGCGCGTTTAAGGGAAGAAGGCGGCACAACCGCCGATTCCGGTCATTCTGAACGGGTCCCATGGCCGGCTCCTGCGGGGAGAGCTGATGAACCGGGCCCATCTCGACAAGCTGTTCACCGTCCTGCTCGCCGGCGTGCTCGCCGGACTCGCCCTGGCGGCGGCCGCGCTACCGGCCGCGCTGGTGTTCGGGCTCGGCTTCAAGAACCTGATGCCCTACACCGCGCTGCCCGAGTCGCTGCGTACGCCGCAGCCGGCACAGCGGTCCAACCTCTACGCCAACGACGGCCGCACCCTGATCACCTCGTTCTACGTCGAGGACCGGGTGGACGTGCCGGTCGCCGAGGTGGCGCCGGTGATGCGGCAGGCCATCGTGGCCGCCGAGGACGTCCGGTTCTACCAGCACCACGGCGTCGACCTGCGGGGCGTGGTGCGCGCCTTCACGGTCAACCGGCGGGAGGGCGGCACCCGGCAGGGCGCCTCCACGCTGACCATGCAGTACGTCCGCAACGCGCTGGCGGGTGATCCGCGGCTGACGGAGCAGCAGCGAGCGGCCGCCACCGAGGTCACCGTGGGCCGCAAGGTCCGCGAGATGCGGTACGCGCTGGCCCTGGAGCGCGAGCTGAGCAAGGACGAGATCCTCGGCCGCTACCTGAACATCGCGTACTTCGGCGCCGGGGCGTACGGCATCGCCGCGGCCAGCAAGCGCTACTTCTCCACCACGCCGGACAAGCTGACCCTGGCCCAGGCGGCGCTGCTCGCCGGGCTGGTCCGCTCGCCCGACACCGACGACCCGATCAACGGCGACGCCGACGCGGCGATCGGGCGCCGGGCGTACGTGCTGGACCGGATGGTGGAGACCGGGCAGCTCGCCGCCGCGGACGCCGTCCGGGCGAAGGCCGAGCAGCTCCACCTCAAGCCCAGCGCCACGCCGAACGACTGCGCCGCGGTTCCCGAGGAGCACAACGACTGGGCCTTCTTCTGCGACTGGTTCACCCAGTGGTGGAACGCCCAGCCGGCCTTCGGCAAGTCCGAGGACGAGCGGCAGCGGACGCTGCGCCGGGGCGGCTGGAAGATCGTCACCTCGCTCGACCCGGACGTGCAGCGCATGGCCACCGAGCAGGTGCTGCGGATCTACGCGACGAGCAACCAGCGGGCCGCGCCCACCGCGGTGGTGCAACCCGGCACCGGCCGGGTGCTGGCCATGGCGGTGAACCGGACCTACAGCGTGGCAGCCAACCCGGACGGGCAGCAGAACTACCCGAACACGGTCAACCAGTTGGTGGCCGGAGGCGGCGGGATCGTCGGCTACCAGGCCGGCTCGACCTTCAAGCTCTTCGCGCTGCTCGCCGCGCTGGAGTCCGGACTGCCCTTGGACACCGACTTCGACGCGCCACGCATCTACGTCACCGATTTCCCGGTCGACGGCGGCCCGGCGAGCTGCGGCGGGTACTGGTGCCCGGAGAACGCCAGCCCGTCATGGATGGACGGCCACCGCACCATGTGGAGCGCCTTCGGCCGCTCGGTCAACACGTACTTCGCCTGGCTCACCGAGCGGGTGGGGGCGGACCGGGTGGTGGAGATGGCTCAGCGGCTCGGCATCGTGCTGCGCTCGCCGTCGGACGCCAAGCTGGCCCGCGAGGGCGCGAAGAACTGGGGCCCGTTCACGCTTGGCGTCGTCGACACCACCCCGCTGGACGTGGCCAACGCGTACGCGACGGTGGCGGCCGAGGGGGTCTGGTGCCGACCCACCCCGGTCACCTCGATCACCGACGCCACCGGCCGGAAGGTGGCCGCCGGGAACACCGACTGCCGGCAGGTGCTCGACACCGACGTGGCCCGGGCGGCGGCGGACGCCTCCCGCTGCCCGGTCGGCGACCAGTCGATGTACCGCCGCTGCGACGGCGGCACCGCCGAGGAACTGGCGCCCGGGCTGCGCCGGCCGCTCGCCGGCAAGACCGGCAGCTCGGAGCGGAACGCGACCGAGACGGTGGTGGCCTTCACCCCGCAGCTCGCCGTCGCCACCATCGCCGCGAATCCGGACAACCCCCAGGACGCCGTCGGCGGCGGCGTGCAGACCCGGCAGATCTCCGCCGTCGGCAACCTGCTGGCGTACGCCCTGCGGGACGAACCCGTCCGGGACTTCGTCCCGCCCAGCCAGTCCATCGCCTACCGCCAGACCGCCCCCCGCACCGGCAACTAGCCCCACGGCCCACCTCGGCGATCTTGCACTTGTGGTGCCGGCACAGGCCGCGAACCACCTGCAAGATCGCCGGGGTGGGTGGGGGGGGTTACGGGGGTGGGTGTTCGGCGCCGCGGGCGATGTTGCGGGCCATGCCGCCGAAGACGACCGCGTGGAACGGGAAGACCGAGCCCCAGTAGAGGTGGCCGGCGAGGCCGTGGGGGAGGAAGACGGCGCGCTGGACGTACCGGCTGCGGCCGTCGCCGTCCGGCTCGGCGCGCATCTCCAGCCAGGCGCGGCCGGGCAGCCGCATCTCGGCGCGGAGCCGGAGCAGCTCGCCGGGGACGATCTCCTCGACCCGCCAGAAGTCCAGCGCCTCGCCCACCTGCAGGTGGTGCGGGTCGCGCCGCCCCCGGCGCAGCCCGACCCCGCCGATCAGCCGGTCCAGCCAGCCCCGGACCGACCAGGCCAGCGGGAAGGAGTACCAGCCGTGCTCGCCGCCGACCCCCTCGATGACCCGCCACAGCGCGCCCGCCGGTGCGGCCACCTCCCGCTCCCGCAGGTCGGTGTACGCGGTCCCGCCGGACCACTTCGGGTCGCTGGGCAGCGGCTCGGCCGGGGCGTCCGGCCCGCTCGCCGTGGACCAGCGGGTCTCCACCGCGGCGTCGCGCACCTTGGCCAGCGCCAGGGCGACGGCCTGGTCGAAGCCGGTCAACCCGTCGGGCGGGTCGGGGACGTACCGGGCGATGTCGTGTTCGCGGGCGACCGCCTCGTGGACCAGGCTCTCCACCAGCGGCCGGGCGATCGAGCTCGGTACCGGCGTGACCCAGCCGACCCAGTGCGAGGAGAGCGACGGGGTCAGCACCCGCACCGGGAGGATCAGCCGCCGGGGCAGCTCCGCCACCCGGGCGTACCGCCGCATCATCTGCTCGAAGGTGAGCACCTCCGGCCCGCCGATGTCGAACGCCCGGTTCACCTCGGGCGGCAGGGTCGTGCAGCCGACCAGGTAGCGCAGCACGTCGCGGACCGCGATCGGCTGGATCCGGTTGCGGACCCAGCGCGGGGTGACCATCGCCGGCAGCCGCTCGGTCAGGTAGCGCAGCATCTCGAACGAGGCCGAGCCGGAACCGATGATCACCGCGGCCCGGAGCACGGCGGTCGGCACGCCGCTGTCCAGCAGGATCCGGCCCACCTCCGCCCGGGACCGCAGGTGCGCCGAGGGAAGCCCGTCCCGTTCCTTCGGCTCCGGGCCGCCGAGGTAGACGATCCGGCGTACGCCGGCGGCGTGGGCGGCCGCCGCGAAGTTGGTCGCCGCCTCCCGGTCGGCCGCCTCGAAGCCCGACTGGCCGAGCGAGTGGACCAGGTAGTACGCCACGTCGACGCCCTCGAACGCGGCCGGCAGCGTCTCCGGCTTCCGCAGGTCACCCTCGGCGATCTCGGCCTGGGCCGCCCACGGCACGTCCCGCAGCCGCCCGGCCTTGCGGGCCAGGCAGCGTACGACGTGTCCCTCGGCGAGCAGGCGGGGCGCGAGCCGGCCGCCGATGTAACCGGTCGCGCCGGTGACGAGGCATCTCACGGCTTCCAGTCTGCGGCTCCGTAGACTCCCTCGTTGTGGAGAACGCGAGGGAAACCTTCTGGGGGCCGGACTTCCAGCAGCTCAGCACCGTCGACCCGGAGATCGCCGGGGTGGTGCTCGGTGAGCTGGACCGGCTGCGCGGCGGCCTGCAACTGATCGCCAGCGAGAACCTCACCTCGCCGGCGGTGCTTGCCGCCCTCGGCTCCACGCTCACCAACAAGTACGCCGAGGGCTACCCGGGCCGGCGCTACTACGGCGGCTGCGCCGAGGTGGACCGGGCCGAGGAGATCGGCATCGCCCGGGCGAAGGAGCTGTTCGGGGCCGAGCACGCCAACCTCCAGCCGCACTCCGGCGCCAACGCCAACCTGGCCGCGTACGCCGCCCTGGTGCAGCCGGGCGACACGGTGCTGGCGATGGACCTGCCGCACGGTGGCCACCTGACCCACGGCAGCCGGGTGAACTTCTCCGGCAAGTGGTTCCACCCGGTCGGCTACCCGGTCCGGCGGGACACCGAGCTGATCGACTACGACGAGGTGCGCGACCTGGCCCGGGCGCACCGCCCCAAGATGATCATCTGTGGCGCGACGGCGTACCCCCGGCTGATCGACTTCGCCCGGTTCCGGGAGATCGCCGACGAGGTCGACGCGTACCTGATGGTGGACGCCGCCCACTTCATCGGGCTGGTCGCCGGGCGGGCCGTCCCGTCCCCGGTGCCGTACGCCGACGTCGTCTGCGCCACCACCCACAAGGTGCTGCGCGGCCCGCGCGGCGGCATGATCCTCTGCCGCGAGTCGCTGGCCTCCCGGATCGACAAGGCGGTCTTCCCGTTCACCCAGGGCGGTCCGCTGATGCACGCCGTCGCGGCCAAGGCGGTCGCCCTGCGCGAGGCCGCCCAGCCCGAGTTCCGGACGTACGCCGCCCAGGTGGTCAGCAACGCCCAGGCGCTCGCCGAGGGGCTGGCCGCCGAGGGGATGCGGCCGGTGTCCGGCGGCACCGACACCCACCTGGCCCTGATCGACCTGCGCGAGGCGGGGGTGACCGGCGCGGACGCCGAGGCGCGCTGCGACGCCGCGAGCATCACCCTGAACAAGAACGCGATCCCGTACGACCCGCAGAAGCCGATGGTCGCCTCCGGCATCCGGGTGGGCACCCCGAGCGTCACCACCCAGGGCATGCGCGAGGGGGAGATGCGGCGGATCGCCACGCTGATCGCCCGGGCCGTCCGGACCGATCCCGGGTCACCCGGGGGCGCCGACGAGCTGACCCGGATCGCCGCCGACGTGACCGAGCTGGTCACCGCCTTCCCGGCGTACCCCCGTGGCTGAGCCGGGGACGCGCGCGGCGGCGGACGCGAACGCGGACCGGGGTTGGCGGCTGCGGCACCTGCCGGTGCTGGTCGTCGCCTCGGTGCTGCTGGCCGCGGCGGCGGCGGTGGTCGGCGGGACGGTCCGGGGGGCGGACGGCGCGCTCGGCGCGGCGGCCGGCGTGGCCGTCACCGCGTTCGGCTACACGCTCACCACGGTCGTGCTGGCCTGGGCCGACGCCCGGGACCCGCAGCTCGTGCTCCCCTTCGGCCTGGGCCTCTACATCGCCAAGATGACCCTGCTCGGTGGGGTGATGGTGCTGGTGGGGGCGAGCGGCTGGCCGGGACTGATCCCGTTCTGCCTCGGCATCGCGGCGGGTGTGCTGGTCTGGACCGGGGTGCACATCTGGTGGCTGGCCACGGTGCACTCCCGGCGCGTCCACAGCTGACGGATCCCATCCTTCGGACGGCGCGCCGGTGTGTCCGCGATCGGTCATTCTCTCAGTGGCGAGGGAGGAGTAGCGTGCCTCCAGACGACTTCGCCCGCCCGTGTCCCACACAACCAGGTTGTGCGGGGGGTGAGGCACAGCCTCGTCTCCTCGACTGATATCGTTCGCCCCGTCATGGCCGGTGACCAGAAACCCCCCAACACTGGCGGCCCGGGCGACTCTCCGTCCGGTGCCGGTCAGGGTTGGACCGCGCTCTCGTACCTCATCGGGGGCATGCTCGTCTGGGGTTTCATCGGCTGGCTGGTCGACCGTTGGCTCGACACCGGGGGCATCGCCACCGGCGTCGGAGTAGTGCTCGGCATGGCCGGGGGGATCGTCCTGGTCGTCCGCCGACTGGGCACGCCTACTTAGGAAGGGACGCGGTGTTCGGACAGGCGAACGTCCTGGCAGCGGGCCAGGCGAAATTCCCACCCAGCGTGGAGGACTTCTACCTGCCCAGCATCCTGCCCTGGGGTGCGCACGACAACTACTGGTTCACCAAGATCACCGCCATGGTCTGGCTCGCCGTCGGCGTCCTGATCATCTTCTTCCTGGCCAGCTACCGGAAGCCGCAGCTGGTGCCGACCAAGAAGCAGTGGTTCGCCGAGTCGATCTACGGCTTCGTGCGGAACAACATCGCCGTCGACATGATCGGGCACCAGGGTGTGCGGTTCGCCCCGTACTTCACCACGCTCTTCTGCTTCATCCTGCTGACGAACGCGTTCGCGATCATCCCGTTCTTCCAGATCTCGCCGAACTCGCACATCGCCTTCCCGGCGTTCCTCGCCGTGATCAGCTACGTGATGTTCAACTGGATCGGCATCCGGCACCACGGCTTCGTGAAGTACTTCAAGAACTCGCTGGTCCCGCCGGCGCCCTGGTACATCCTGCCGCTGCTGATCCCGATCGAGTTCTTCTCGACCTTCCTGGTCCGGCCGTTCTCGCTGGCCGTCCGTCTCTTCGCGAACATGTTCGCCGGTCACATGCTCCTGCTGGTCTTCACGCTCGGCGGGTTCGCCATGCTCAGCGCCAACGCCTGGCTGGCGCCGGTCTCGGTGCTGTCCTGGGTGATGACGATCGCGCTGACCTTCCTCGAGTTCCTGGTGATCTGTCTGCAGGCGTACGTCTTCACGGTGCTGACCGCCAGCTACGTGCAGGGCGCGCTCGCCGAAGAGCACTGATCCACTCTTTCGCACCAACCGTTGTCGTCCCGCGTGACCGTCACGCGTGATAACCAGGAGGAACCGCAATGAGCATCCTTGCCGAGGTAACGGGCAGCACCGCTGCCATCGGTTACGGCCTGGCCGCCATCGGCCCGGGCATCGGCGTGGGCCTGGTCTTCTCGGCCTACATCCAGTCGACGGCCCGCCAGCCGGAGTCGTCCCGGATGACCCTCCCGTACGTCTGGATCGGCTTCGCCGTCATCGAGGCCCTGGCGCTGCTCGGTATCGCCTTCGGCTTCATCTGGGCCGGCACCGCCTGATCCAGCCCCTCTGACCGGGAGGTTTTCCCATGTACTTCCTCGCCGCTGAGGGTGGTGAAGCGGCCCACAACCCGATCATTCCTGCCTGGCAGGAGATCGTGGTCGGTGGGATCGCCTTCATCGTGCTCTGCTTCGTGCTGATGAAGTTCGTCTTCCCGCGGATGGAGCAGACGTTCCAGGCCCGGGTCGACGCTATCGAGGGCGGCATCAAGCGCGCCGAGGCCGCCCAGGCCGAGGCCAACCAGCTGCTCGAGCAGTACCGGGCCCAGCTCGCGGAGGCGCGTACCGACGCCGCCAAGATCCGCGACGACGCCCGGGCCGACGCCGAGGGCATCCGCCAGGACATCCTCGCCAAGGCGCGCGAGGAGTCCGACCGGATCATCGCCGCCGGCAAGGAGCAGCTCGCCGCCGAGCGGGCCACCATCGTGCGCGAGCTGCGCACCGAGGTCGGCGCCATCGCGGTGGACCTGGCCAGCAAGATCGTCGGTGAGTCGCTCGCCGACGAGGCGCGCCGCAAGGGCACCGTGGACCGGTTCCTGAGCGGTCTCGAGAGCACGGGGGCCCGCTGATGCAGGCCGCCAGCCGGGAGTCGTACAAGGTCGCGGCCGAGCGCCTCGACGCGTACGCCCGCGGCGCGGAGCCGTCGGCGGTGGTCTCCACCGCCGACGACATCCTCTCCGTCGCCGCCCTGCTGCGGCGCGAGCCGCGGCTGCGCCGGGCGCTGTCGGACCCGGCCCGTTCGGGTGAGGACCGCGCCGGGCTGCTGAACGCGATCCTCGCCGGCAAGGTCGGCGGGGACGCACTCGAGCTGCTGGCCGCGCTGGCCTCCGGCCGCTGGTCGGCCCCGTCGGAACTGCTCGACGGTGCCGAGCGGCTGGGCGTCGAGGCGCTCCTCGCGAGCGCCGACAAGGCTGGTGAGCTGGGCGAGGTCGAGGACGAGCTGTTCCGCTTCGGGCAGGTCGTCGCCGGCTCGGCGGAGCTGTCCAACGCGCTCTCCGACCCGATGGCCCCGGCCGAGCGGCGGGCCACCCTGGCCGGTCAGCTCCTCTCCGGCAAGGCCCGGCCGGTCACCGTCCGCCTCGTCGAGGCCGCGCTGGCCGGCTTCGGGGGACGCTCCTTCAGCGGGGCGCTCACCCGGCTGGTCGAGCTGGCCGCCGACCGGCGGGACCGTCAGGTCGCGTACGTGACCGTGGCGGCCCCGCTGAGTGACGAGGAGGAGCGACGCCTGGGTGCCCGCCTCTCCGAGATGTACGGTCGAGAGGTTTCCGTCAGGCAGACGGTCAACCCCGACGTGCTCGGTGGCGTGAGCGTGCGGGTCGGCTCCGACCTGTACGACGGCACCGTCCTGCGCCGCCTCAACGAGACCCGCAACGCGCTCGCGAAGCGCTGATCAGCGTCTTAGCAGCCCTGATTCGACGCCATCGGACCGGTCGGTACTAGGTATCCCGGGCCCCTGATACTTAAGGAAGCAGAGGATGGCCGAGCTGACCATCTCGACGGAGGAGATCCGCGGCGCCCTGGAGCGCTACGTCTCCTCCTACACGGCCGACGTCTCCCGCGAGGAGGTCGGCACCGTCGCCGACGCCGGCGACGGCATCGCCCACGTCGAGGGTCTGCCCTCGACCATGACCAACGAGCTCCTGGAGTTCGAGGACGGCACGCTCGGCGTGGCGCTGAACCTCGACGTCCGGGAGATCGGTGTCGTCGTCCTCGGTGACTTCGGCGGGATCGAAGAGGGTCAGCGCGTCAAGCGCACCGGCCGGGTGCTCTCCGTGCCGGTCGGCGACGCGTTCCTCGGCCGCGTGGTGAACGCGCTCGGTCAGCCGATCGACGGCCTCGGCGACATCGCCAACGAGGGCTACCGCGAGCTGGAGCTCCAGGCCCCGAACGTGATGTCCCGCAAGTCGGTCGACGAGCCGCTGCAGACCGGCCTCAAGGCCGTCGACGCGATGACGCCGATCGGCCGGGGCCAGCGCCAGCTGATCATCGGTGACCGGAAGACCGGCAAGACCACGGTCGCCCTGGACACCATCCTCAACCAGCGGGAGAACTGGCGCTCCGGCGACCCGAAGAAGCAGGTCCGCTGCATCTACGTCGCCGTCGGCCAGAAGGCCTCCACCATCGCCTCGATCAAGGGGACGCTGGAGGAGGCGGGCGCGATGGAGTACACCACCATCGTCGCCTCCCCGGCCTCCGACCCGGCCGGCTTCAAGTACC
Organism: Micromonospora solifontis; assembly: GCF_003725545.1. GTDB lineage: Bacteria > Actinomycetota > Actinomycetes > Mycobacteriales > Micromonosporaceae > Micromonospora > Micromonospora solifontis. The sequence goes on from NZ_RJLN01000013.1 coordinate 15,799, forward strand.
TCGCCCCGTACACCGGCTCGTCCATCGGCCAGCACTGGATGTACGGCGGCAAGCACGTTCTGATCGTCTTCGACGACCTGAGCAAGCAGGCCGAGGCGTACCGGGCCGTGTCGCTGCTGCTGCGCCGCCCGCCGGGCCGTGAGGCCTACCCGGGTGACGTCTTCTACCTGCACTCCCGGCTGCTGGAGCGCTGCGCCAAGCTCTCCGACGAGCTGGGCGGCGGCTCGATGACCGGCCTGCCGATCATCGAGACCAAGGCGAACGACATCTCGGCGTTCATCCCGACCAACGTCATCTCCATCACCGACGGCCAGATCTTCCTGGAGACCGACCTGTTCAACCAGGGCGTCCGGCCGGCCATCAACGTCGGCACCTCGGTCTCCCGGGTCGGTGGCGCCGCGCAGGTGAAGCCGATGAAGAAGGTCGCGGGTTCGCTCCGGCTCAATCTGGCCCAGTACCGCGAGCTGGAGGCGTTCGCCGCCTTCGCCTCCGACCTGGACAAGGCCTCCCGTGCCCAGCTGGAGCGCGGCGCCCGCCTGGTCGAGCTGCTCAAGCAGTCGAACTACTCGCCGTACCCGGTGCAGGAGCAGGTCGTCTCCGTCTGGGCCGGCACCGAGGGCAAGCTGGACGACGTCCCGGTCGGCGAGATCCGCCGCTTCGAGTCGGAGTTCCTGCAGTACCTCCGGCACAAGCACGAGGGCGTCCTGGCCACGATCGCCGACAACAAGTGGGACGACGAGATCATCGGCTCGCTCGACTCGGCCATCACCGAGTTCAAGCAGGTCTTCCTGGGCAAGGAGGACGAGGTCCGGATCAACGAGGCCCCGGCCAAGCCGCTCGAGGGCGAGGAGACCCGTGAGACGGTGACCCGCTTCCGCGAGGGCTCGACCGACCGCCCGGCTGAGAGCTGACGATGGCCGCCCAGGTTCGCGTACTTCGCCAGCGCATCCGCTCGGCGAAGGGGATGAAGAAGATCACCAAGGCGATGGAGCTCGTCGCGACGAGCCGCATCGCCAAGGCCCAGGCCCGGGTCGAGGCTTCTCTTCCGTACGCCCAGGCGATCACCGGCGTGCTCACCGCGCTGGCCTCGAACACGCGGATCGACCACCCGCTGCTCACCCCGCGCGAGCAGGTGCGGCGGGCGGGCGTCCTGCTGGTCACCGCCGACCGTGGTCTGGCCGGTGGTTACAGCTCGAACGCGATCCGGACCGCGGAGTCGCTGATCGCCCGGCTGAAGGCCGACGGCAAGGAGCCCGTGCTCTACGTCATCGGCCGCAAGGGCGTGACGTTCTACCGGTTCCGCAACCGGGACATCGCGGCGAGCTGGACCGGCTTCTCCGAGCAGCCGGGCTTCTCCGACGCCCGCGAGGTGGGCGAGACGCTGATCAAGGCGTTCTCGGCCGGCGCGGACGACGTGGACGGCGAGGCCGGGGCGGACGGGATCCTCGGGATCGACGAGCTGCACATCGTCTACACCGAGTTCAAGTCCCTGATGACCCAGACTCCGGTCACGAAGATCATCGGCCCGATGCAGGTCGAGGACCGGCCCCGGTCCGAGGGCCTGCTGCCGGCGTACGAGTTCGAGCCGGAGGCGGAGGCGCTGCTCGACGCGCTGCTGCCGAAGTACATCAACACGCGGATCTACGCGGCGTTGTTGGAGTCGGCGGCCAGCGAGTCGGCGTCCCGGCGGCGGGCGATGAAGAGCGCCACCGACAACGCCGAAGAGATGATCGAGAAGTACACGCGTGAGATGAACTCGGCCCGCCAGGCCGGGATCACCCAGGAGATCAGTGAGATCGTCGGCGGCGCGAACGCGCTGGCCGCGGCGGGAAGTGAAGTGTGATGACTGCCCCAGTAGAGACCAAGACGGCCACGGGTCGCGTGGTCCGGGTCATCGGCCCGGTCGTCGACGCCGAGTTCCCGCGCGACGCCATGCCGGACCTGTTCAACGCCCTGCACGTTGACGTGACCCTCTCCGGCGGTGAGAAGACGCTGACCCTCGAGGTCGCCCAGCACCTGGGTGACAACGTGGTCCGCGCCATCTCCATGCAGCCGACCGACGGCCTGGTCCGCGGCTCCGAGGTGCGCGACACCGGCTCCCCGATCAGCGTGCCGGTCGGCGACGCGGTCAAGGGCCACGTGTTCAACGCGATCGGCGAGGTCCTGAACCTCCGCGAGGGCGAGACGCTCGAGCCGGACGACCACTGGCAGATCCACCGCAAGGCCCCGGCCTTCGCGGACCTGGAGCCGAAGACCGAGATGCTGGAGACCGGCATCAAGGTCATCGACCTCCTCGCCCCGTACGTCAAGGGCGGCAAGATCGGCCTGTTCGGCGGCGCCGGCGTGGGCAAGACGGTGCTCATCCAGGAGATGATCACCCGGGTGGCCCGGAACTTCGGTGGTACCTCGGTCTTCGCCGGAGTGGGTGAGCGCACCCGTGAGGGCAACGACCTCATCGCCGAGATGACCGAGTCCGGCGTCATCGACAAGACCGCGCTGGTCTACGGCCAGATGGACGAGCCGCCGGGCACCCGGCTGCGGGTCGCCCTCTCCGCGCTCACCATGGCGGAGTACTTCCGCGACGTGAAGAAGCAGGAGGTGCTGCTCTTCATCGACAACATCTTCCGCTTCACCCAGGCCGGTTCCGAGGTCTCCACGCTGCTCGGCCGGATGCCGAGCGCGGTGGGTTACCAGCCGACCCTGGCCGACGAGATGGGCGAGCTCCAGGAGCGGATCACCTCCGTCCGGGGCCAGGCCATCACCTCGATGCAGGCGATCTACGTGCCCGCCGACGACTACACCGACCCGGCGCCGGCCACCACGTTCGCCCACCTGGACGCGACCACCAACCTGGAGCGGTCGATCTCCGACAAGGGCATCTACCCGGCGGTGGACCCGCTGGCGTCCTCGTCCCGGATCCTCGCCCCGGAGTTCGTCGGCCAGGAGCACTTCCAGGTCGCCACCGAGGTGAAGCGGATCCTGCAGCGCTACAAGGACCTGCAGGACATCATCGCCATCCTCGGTATCGAGGAGCTCTCCGAGGAAGACAAGATCACCGTGCAGCGCGCGCGGCGGATCGAGCGCTTCCTGTCGCAGAACACCTACGCCGCCGAGCAGTTCACCGGCGTGCCGGGCTCGACGGTCCCGATCAAGGAGACCATCGAGGCGTTCAAGAAGATCAGCGAGGGCGAGTACGACCACTTCCCCGAGCAGGCGTTCTTCATGTGCGGCGGTCTCGAGGACCTGGAGGCCAAGGCCAAGGAGCTGATGGAGGGCTGAGGCTCTCGTCACATCCACGGAGGCCGTCCCGACGAAAGTCGGGGCGGCCTCTGCCTGTTCAGGCCGCCCTTTACCAGATGTTCTTTTTCGGAGCAAGCGGTTCGGCCCACAGCGCGGTACCGTTTCGTGACGCGACGTTCACCTCCCGGAGGTGCGTTCACCGCAACCAAACCGAACCGCGCGCCCGTCTACCAGTCGTGGGCGTGACGATTGGAGATGCTCGTGGGTAAGGCCGGCACGGACCGCCGCCGCAAGGCGTCCATCTGGCGGGGGGTCCCCCGGTGGGCCAGGGTGTGCACCATCTTCGGCGTCGTCCTGATGGTGCTCAGCGGCAGCGTGCTGGTCGGCTACCACGCCCTGGTGAGCCGCTACGAGGGCGCGGTCGGCAAGGCCGACCTCTTCGGCGACCAGGCGGCCGGCGCCAACCAGAAGAGCGACATCAAGGGTCCGCTGAACATCCTGCTGGTCGGCATCGACCCGCGTAAGCCGGAGACCCCGCCGCTGGCCGACTCGATCATGATCCTGCACGTGCCGGCGGGCATGGACCGGGGCTACCTCTTCTCGCTGCCGCGGGACCTCCGGGTGGACATCCCCGAGTTCCCCAAGGCCAACTACCGCGGCGGCACCGACAAGCTCAACGCCGCGATGTCGTACGGCAGCCGGGTGCCCGGGCAGAACCCGGACGCCGCGCGCGGCTTCGAACTGCTCGCCAAGACCGTCCAGCAGGTCACCGGCATCGAACGCTTCGACGCGGGCGCGATCATCAACTTCAGCGGCTTCAAGAAGATCGTGGACGCGATGGGTGGCGTCGACATGAACATCGAGCGGGAGGTCCGCTCGGAACACCTGCAGCCGGACGGCAAGCCTCGCCAGTTGAAGCCGGGCGGCGGCGGGTACCTCGGCCCGCAGGCGGTGTACCAGAAGGGCAGCGCTCACCTCAGCGGCTGGCAGGCGCTGGACTACGTCCGGCAGCGCTACCCGAAGAACGGCGTGCCGGACGCCGACTACGGCCGGCAGCGGCACCAGCAGCAGTTCGTCAAGGCCATGGTCAACCAGGCGTTCAGCGCCGACGTGGTGACCAACCCGATCAAGCTCGACAAGGTGCTCCGCGCGGCCGGGCAGTCGCTGATCTTCAACGGCCGGGGGCACAGCGTGGTCGACTTCGCGCTCGCCCTGAAGGGCCTTCGGTCCAACTCCATCGAGACGATCAAGCTGCCGGGCGGGCCGGTCACCATCGGCGGGGCGTACAAGGGGGAGAAGCTCCAGCCGGCGGCGGAGGACTTCTTCGCGGCGATCCGGAACGAGCAGATCGACGCCTTCATGCTGGAGCACCCGGACTTCAAGCAGAAGAACAGCTAGTCTGACCGCCAGCGGGCCTCGGCACGCGCCGGGCCCGCTGGTGTGACCGTGGCGCAGCTCTCGCCACCCGCGTTGGGGCGCACCGAGGGCCGCGACTAGACTTTCGGCAATCCGCCGCCGCAGCAAGGAGACAGCGTGGCACAGCAGCTTCACGTCGAGCTCGTAGCCGTCGAGGAGAAGGTCTGGTCCGGCGAGGCCGAGATGGTCGTCGCCCGGACGACCGAGGGTGAGCTGGGTGTGCTGCCGGGGCACGCGCCCCTGCTCGGCCAGCTCGTGGAGCCCAGTCAGGTACGCATCAAGCAGGCCGGTGGCCAGCAGCTCGCGTACGACATCGCCGGCGGCTTCCTGTCGGTGACCGGTGAGGGCGTCACGGTCCTCGCCGAGAGCGCCACCCCCGCCACTCCGGCGCGCTGAGCCGACCCGCCGATGGAGATCGTGGAAGGGATCGGAATCGGCGTCGCGGTCGTGCTCGCCGCGCTCCTGATCCTCTTCATCCGGCGGGCCCTGTTCACCCGCAGCGGAGGCATCATCCGGCTCAGTGTCCGGGTCTCCACGATCCTCGACGGCCGAGGCTGGTCTCCCGGCTTCGGCCGTTTCGTCGGCGACGAACTCCGCTGGTACCGCATGTTCAGCTTCGCCCTGCGCCCTAAGCGGGTGCTCTCCCGTAAAGGGCTCGTCGTCGAGCGCCGCCGGCTGCCCGAAGGGCAGGAACGGCTCTCCATGCCGGCCGACTGGGTGATCCTCCGGTGTACCAGCAACCACGCTCCGGTCGAGATCGCCATGGCGCGGTCCACGGTGACCGGCTTCCTCTCCTGGCTCGAGGCCGCCCCGCCCGGGGCGGCCTCGCCACGTCTGGCCTCCCAGGACTGGCCGGCCGCCTGACCCCGCCCCCGTGCGGGCGTCGCCCGCCGGCTTCGTCGGCCTGCCTAGGCCTGCTCTGCCCGCCGGCTGCCGGCCTGCGTCGGCCTGCTTGGATCGCCGGCTGCTTCGTCGGCTTCCGCCCGCCTGCTTCCGCCCGCCTGCTTCGCCCGCCTGTTTGCTTCGGCCGGCTTCGTCCGCCCTCCTCCAGGTCGCCGGATCAGAGGTGCGACCCGTTCATGATCGACTGATGCTGCGGTAGGTCGGGGTGTCCGGGTTGCCGGTGGCTGCCCCTTGCCGCAGGCCGAGTGGATTTCGGTGGTCCTGCCCGCCGGCAAGGCCCCGCACCTGCTGATCGACTGGTCCGGGGAGGTCGCGGGTATGCCGGCGCCTGCCGGTCAGCGCGCTTTGGGGCAGGTCGGAGCGGGCCGGTCCGTGCAGGTCGCCGAGGTGGGGGTGTACGGGGCGGTCGGATACCGCCACCTCGGCGATGTCGCGTCGGGCCAAGCGCGCGGCAGGCTTCGCGGACCGGCCGGGCAGGTCGTTGTGGGGTGTATGTCCGGTCCTGGTCGGGGGTTACGGGGGGTTGGGCTGGTCCGAACGCGGTGGGCGGGCTGCCCGGTCACGGTGGGCTGGGTTGGTCCGAACGCGGTGGGCGGGCTGCCCGTCGCGGTGGGTTGGGCTGGCCCGGTCTTGGTGGGTTGGAAGTCCGGTCGCCGCGGGCTGGCCATCCCGTCGTGGTGGGCTGGGCTGGGGCCGGAGTCGCGGTGAGGTGGGCGTCCGGTCACGGTGCCTGGGTGTCCGGTTTCGGTGGAGTGGCCTGTCCGGTTTGCGCAGGTGGGCCGGGGACTGCGTGTGGCCGGGGGCATCGCGCGGCCGGAATGGTGGCCGGGTCAGGGGCGTTGAACACCGGTGTACGGCCGAGGAAGACCACGGCCCCGCCCAGCGGGATAGCAGTCCCGCCCGGCAGGTGGCCGGGCCCGGAATGATGGTGGCCGGCCGGTCGTTACACATGGTCCCGGCGCCGCGAAGCGGCCCAGCCCGCACAGGGCCGAGCCCCGCGAAGCCCCGCGAGAGCGGGTGCCCCCCCGGCGCCGGATCCCCCCTTAAAGACTTTCCCCCTTTTTTGTAGCGCCTGACGTGGTGCTTGCGCCCTGCCGACCCCCATCGGTGATGGTGCGCCGACCCCCGAATGGAGCTTTCCCATGAACACGATTATTCGTAAGAGCGTGCTTGGTATTGCTGGTCTGGCTTTCACCGGTGGTGTGTTCGCCGGTCCGATCGCCGCTCACGCTGAGGCCCGTCCCGTGGACGCCAAGCCCGTCGCGGTCCAGGCGGACAAGCCCGACATGGGCAAGCTGATCCCGCACGGTGTGCAGGGCACCCAGTCGAAGATTGATCTGAACGACGAGCAGACCGCCAACGCCAAGGCGATCATCGCCGCCACGAAGAAGGCGGGCCTGCCGGAGCGGGCCGCGGTGATCTCCATCGCCACCAGCCTGCAGGAGTCGAAGCTGGAGAACCTGGGGCACCTCGGCGAGAAGAACGACCATGACTCGCTGGGCCTGTTCCAGCAGCGCCCGTCCAGCGGTTGGGGCACGCCGGAGCAGATCACCGACCCGGAGTACGCGACCCTGGCGTTCGAGAAGGGCCTCAAGCAGGTCGACGGCTGGCAGGACATGCCGCTGACCGAGGCCGCCCAGACCGTGCAGGTGTCGGCCTACCCGGACGCGTACGCGCAGTGGGAGCAGCAGGCCGCCGACATCGTCGCCCAGCACTGGAACAACTGACCCTAACTAACGCCGCTGGCCGGCACCCCAACCAACGGGGTGCCGGCCGGCGGCGCTCTACCCGACCGAGGCGACCAGTTCGACCTCGTACCCCTGAGTGTCGGACAGGTACGCGGCGTACGTCCGCGGGCCGCCGGCGTGCGGATGGCGGTCCGGGAAGAGCAGTTCCCATCCGTGCTCGGGCGCGGCCGCGACCAGCCGGTCCACCGCGGCCGGCGACCCGGCGTGGAAGGCCAGGTGGTTGAGGCCCGGGGCGAGCCGGTCGTGCACCCGTCCGCTGAGCGCCGGGGACTCCTCCAGGACCAGGTACGTGGGGCCGAGCCGCCAGGAGCGGCCGGCGGGCCACTCCTGGTACGGCGTCCAGCCCAGCTCGCCGAGAAGCCAGCCCCAGCTATGCGTGGCGGCCGTGAAATCGGGGACCCAGAGCTCGACGTGGTGCAGCGCGCCGACGGTCAGCGCTTCCCGCCCGGCACCCATAGCACGTCTCCGTCCGGATTTGCCGTTCTTGCCAGGATAAAGAGCAGATCGGAGAGCCGGTTGAGATACTTGGCCGGAAGAGGGCTGGTCCGGTCGGCGTCGTGCGCGACCAGGGCCCACGCCGCACGCTCGGCGCGCCGGGCGGTCGTCCGTGCCACGTGCAGCAGTGCCGCGCCGGCGGTGCCGCCGGGGAGGATGAAGGAGTCGAGCTTGCTCAGGCGCGCGTTGTACTCGTCGCACCAGCCTTCGAGGCGCTCGACGTACTCCTCGGTGACCCGCAGGGGCGGATACTTCGGGTCCGGCTCCACCGGGGTCGCCAGGTCCGCGCCGACGTCGAACATGTCGTTCTGGATCGACTCCAGCACTGCCCGCAGCTCGTCGGGGAGCTGCCCGAGGGCGAGCGCGACGCCGATCGCGGCGTTGCACTCGTCCACGTCCGCGTACGCGGCGATCCGCGGATCGGTCTTCGGCACCTGCTCGTTGTTGCTCAGCCTGGTCATGCCGGCGTCGCCGGCCTTGGTGTAGATGCGCGTGAGGTGGACGGCCATGACGCACAGCCTACGGATACCGGACCTGACCATCCCGGCGCGGCCGGGCCAGACCGGGTGGTCGGCCGGGGTCGGTCCGGGTGACGCCGGCGACCCGGCGGTCAACGACGTCGACGTCATCCGGGTGTCCGGCGAGGCCCGGCTGGCGGGCACGGTGCACGTGGTCGGCGCGAAGAACTCCGCCCTCAAACTGATGGCCGCCGCGCTGCTCGCCCCCGGCCGCAGTGTGATCACCAACGTGCCGCGGATCACCGACATCGCGATCATGGGGGAGGTGCTCCGCCGGCTCGGCTGCGGCGTACGGTTCACCGCCGACGACCCGGTCGACCCGATGGTGGCCCGCGGCGGCGTGGAACGCTCCCGGTCGGTGGTCATCGACGTGCCGGAGCAGCCCGGCGCGGAGGCCGACTACGACCTGGTCCGCCGGCTGCGCGCGTCGATCTGCGTGCTTGGCCCGCTGCTGGCCCGCCGGGGGTACGTGCGGGTGGCCCACCCTGGCGGTGACGCCATCGGCTCGCGCGGCCTGGACATGCACATCGCCGGGCTGGCCCGGATGGGCGCGGAGATCTCCGGTGAGCACGGGTTCGTGATCGCCGAGGCCCCGGACGGGCTGCACGGCGCGGACATCGTGCTGGACTTTCCCAGCGTCGGCGCGACCGAGAACCTGGTGATGGCGGCGGTGCTGGCGCGGGGCAGCACGACGATCGACAACGCGGCCCGGGAGCCGGAGATCGTCGACATCTGCTCGATGCTGATCCGGATGGGCGCCCGGATCGAGGGCGAGGGCACCTCGACCCTGCACATCGTCGGGGTGCCCGAGTTGAACCCGGTCCGGCACGCCACGGTGGGGGACCGGATCGTCGCCGGGACCTGGGCGTTCGCCGCCGCGATGACCCGTGGGGACGTCACCGTGACCGGGGTCGAGCCGGCCTACCTGGAGGTCGCGCTGGACAAGCTGGTCTCGGCCGGCGGCCTGGTCGAGACCCGGGGCGGGGGCTTCCGGGTACGGATGGACGACCGCCCGACCGCCGTGGACGTGGTGACCCTGCCGTTCCCGGGCTTCGCCACCGACCTGTTGCCGATGGCGATCGGCCTGGCCGCGGTGAGCGACGGGGGCTCTCTGATCACCGAGAACATCTTCGACGGCCGGTTCATGTTCGCCAACGAGATGATGCGGCTCGGCGCGGACATCAGGACCGACGGTCACCATGCCCTGGTCTGCGGCCGCGAGCGGCTCTCCGGTGCCCCGGTGCGGGCCACCGACATCCGGGCCGGGGCGGGCCTGATCATCGCCGGGCTCTGCGCGGACGGGGTCACCGAGGTCTCCCACGTGCACCACGTCGACCGCGGTTACCCGGACTTCGTCGCCGACCTGCGGGCGCTCGGCGTGGCGGTGGAACGCGGCACCGTACCCGAGGAACCGGCCCTCGAGATCTGATGGGGGAGAGGGCTTAGCCCTCGTTCAGGCTCGCCGATTAGGGTGTGGCAGACACATCAACAGGCGAGGGAGAAGCAGATGGCGGGTCGACTCGCGGTCGTCGGTGCCGGGCTGATGGGCTCGGGCATCGCCCAGGTGGCGGCGCAGGCTGGCTGGCAGGTGACGCTGCGGGACCTGGACGACGCGGCCACCAAGCGGGGCGTCGACGGCATCCGGAAGTCGCTGGAGAAGTTCGCCGAGAAGGGGAAGATCGAGGCGTCCGAGGTCGAGGCGACCCTTGCCCGGATCACCCCGACCACCGAGCTGGAGGCGGCGGCCGACGCGGACATCGTGGTCGAGGCGGTCTTCGAGAAGATCGAGATCAAGCACGAGGTCTTCCGCGCGCTGGACAAGATCTGCAAGGCCGACGCGGTGCTGGCCACCAACACCTCGGCCATCCCGGTCACCCAGATCGCCACGGCGACCGAGCGCCCGGAGTCGGTCGTCGGTACCCACTTCTTCTCGCCGGTGCCGATGATGAAGCTCTGCGAGCTGGTCCGGGGTTACAAGACCAGCGACGCCGCCCTGGCGACCGCGAAGGCGTTCGCCGAGGAGATCGGCAAGACCGTGGTGGTGGTCAACCGGGACATCGCCGGCTTCGTCACCACCCGGCTGATCTGCGCGCTGGCCATGGAGGCGGTCAAGCTGGTCGAGTCCGGGGTGATCTCGGCCGAGGACCTGGACACCGCCTGCAAGCTGGGCTTCGGCCACGCCATGGGCCCGCTGGCCACGGTCGACCTGACCGGCGTCGACGTGCTGCTCAACGCCACGAAGAACATCTACACCGACACCGCGGACGAGAAGTTCTTCCCGCCGGAGCTGCTCCAGCGCATGGCCACCGCCGGCGATCTGGGCCGCAAGACCGGCCAGGGCTTCTACTCGTACTGAGCCGACCCGGGCCCTGCGGCACGCCGCAGGGCCCGTCCGTCCTCGGTGACCGCAGCGGGATCAGCTCGCCCGGGTCGGGGTGAGGGCGCCGCCCAGCAGCGCGAACCGATCCGGATCAGCCGGATGTCTCCGGCCGGGACGTCGGGTCCGTCGGTGACGGCCTTCCGGGCGGCCAGTTGGCGGGCGGCGAGCCCACCGACCGCCACGACGCCCGCCGTACCGGCGGCGGCCGCCAGCAGCCGACGCCGGGTCAGGGTGTGAGCCATGCCGCACAGTGTTCCACCTGCGGCGACGTTAGGCCCCGGGCCGCTGCGGGGGCCGCCGGGTCAGCCGTCGCGCTTGGTGGTCCAGCGGAAGGTGGTCAGGCAGAGGACCAGGCCGATGACGCACCAGGCGGCGAGCACCAGGGCCACCTTGCCCAGCTCGAACGAGCCGCCGGGCTCCTGCCCGCCGAAGCTGTCCGGCAGGAAGACCGACCGCAGTCCCTGGCACATCCACTTGAGCGGGAAGAGCGCGGCGACCTGCTGCATCCAGGTCGGCAGGCTGGTGAAGACGAAGAACACCCCGGAGATGAACTGGAGGACCAGTGCCACCGGGGTGACCACCGCCGAGCCGCTGCGGGCGGTCCGGGCCAGCGAGGAGATGGCGATGCCGCAGAGCGTGCAGGCGGTGACGCCGAGGACCGCGACCCAGCCGAAGGTCGCCCACTTGGCGGCGGTGTCGGGCAGCTTCAGGTCGAACAGCGCCACCGACACGGCGAGCAGCAGTGCGGTCTCGGCGATCCCGATGGCGACCACCATGAGGACCTTGCCGGCGAACCACACCCATTTCGGCATCGGCGTGCCCCGGTAGCGCTTGAGCACGCCCCGGTCCCGCTCGATGGGGATCCAGATGCCGAGGTTCTGGAAGCTCACCGTCATCAGGCCGGTCGCGATCATGCCGGTGATGAAGTACTGCGTGTAGCTGACCCCCGGTGCGATCTCGTCGTTGAAGATCGCCGCGAAGATCAGGATCATGATGATCGGGAAGCCCATCGTGAAGACGACGGACTCCCGGCTGCGCAGGAACTGGGTGATCTCCAACCGCCCCTGGCGCAGGGCCAGGGCGCCCGCCCCGAGCCGCCGGGCCGGTGCGGCGGCGACCGGGGCCGCCGGCTTCGTCGTGGTCGTCATCAGTGTCCGATCATCCGCAGGTAGACGTCTTCGAGGGTCGGCCGGGTCACGGTGAGGCCGGGGACCTCACCGCCGAAGCGCGCGGCGAGCTCCGCCACCAGCGCCGTCGGCGTCGCGGTCTCCGCCGACTCCGGCGTCCCGTCCGGGGTACGCCAGGAGACGGTCGCCAGGCCCTCCTGCCGGTTGCCGAGCCGGTTCGGCGGGGCGACCTCGACCAGCCGGCCGGCGGCGATCACGCCCACCCGGTCCGCGAGGGCCTCGGCCTCGTCCAGGTAGTGCGTGGTCAGCACGATGGTGGTGCCGGCGGCGGCCAGGTCGCGGATCAGCTCCCAGAACTCCCGGCGGGCCTCCGGGTCGAAGCCGGTGGTCGGCTCGTCCAGGAAGAGCAGCTCGGGGCGGCCGATGATGCCCAGCGCCACGTCGAGCCGGCGCTTCTGCCCGCCGGAGAGGGTGTGCGTGCGGGCCTTCGCCTTGGCGCCCAGCCCGACCCGCTCGATCACCTTGTCGGGGTCGTCGGCCCCCGGGTAGAAGCCGGAGAAGTGCCGGACCACCTCGGCGACGGTCAGCTCGTCGAACTCGCCGGTGCCCTGGAGCACGATGCCGACCCGGGAACGCCAGTTCGGGTCCGGACTGGCTGGATCGGCGCCGAGCACGCGTACCTCACCGGCGTCGCGCCGCCGGTAGCCTTCCAGGATCTCCACCGTGGTGGTCTTGCCGGCGCCGTTCGGGCCGAGCAGGGCGAACACCTCGCCCCGGTGCACGTCCAGGTCCACGCCCGCCACGGCGACGTTGTCCCCGTACGCCTTGCGCAGCCCCCGTACGGAGATCGCGAGCTGGTCATCCATGACGTCCAGTGTGCGTCCGCGGCGCAATCGGCGACGGGCCGGGGTGTGGTGGTGTCGGCCATGTCGCGCCGCTCGTGTCCGTCGGTCCGCTCCATGGACCTGTGTGGTTTTCCACAGCCCGTTTTACTGAACGGTAACTTAGACTCCGGCCATGGGTGAGAAGGGCATGGATGAGAAGGCTCCCTCGGCTCGACTGCCGGAGCGCGACCGCCCCTGGGTGATGCGCACCTACGCCGGGCACTCCTCCGCCGCGGCCACCAACGCGCTCTTCCGCCGCAACCTGGCGAAGGGGCAGACCGGTCTCTCCGTCGCCTTCGACCTGCCCACCCAGACCGGGTACGACCCGGACCACGAGCTGGCCACCGGTGAGGTGGGCCGGGTGGGCGTCCCGGTGGCGCACCTCGGCGACATGCGGGCCCTCTTCGACGGCATCCCGCTGGCCGAGATGAACACCTCGATGACCATCAACGCGCCGGCCATGTGGCTGCTCGGCCTCTACGGCACGGTCGCCGCCGAGCAGGGCGCGGAGCTGCACCGCTGCGCCGGCACCACGCAGAACGACATCATCAAGGAGTACCTGTCCCGGGGGACGTACATCTTCCCGCCGGCCGCGTCGCTGCGGCTGACCGCGGACGTCATCGCGTACACGCTGCGCGAGATGCCGAAGTGGAACCCGGTCAACATCTGCTCGTACCACCTCCAGGAGGCCGGCGCGACGCCGGTGCAGGAGGTCGGCTTCGCGCTCGCCACCGCCGTCGCCGTGCTCGACGCGGTCCGGGACTCCGGCCAGGTGCCCGCCGAGCGGATGGGCGACGTCGTCCAGCGGATCTCCTTCTTCGTCAACGCGGGGGTGCGCTTCGTCGAGGAGATCGCCAAGATGCGCGCGTTCGGCGCGCTCTGGGACGAGATCACCCGCGACCGGTACGGCGTGACCAACCCGAAACAGCGCCGGTTCCGCTACGGCGTCCAGGTCAACTCGCTCGGCCTCACCGAGGCGCAGCCGGAGAACAACATCCAGCGCATCGTGCTGGAGATGCTCGGCGTGACCCTCTCCCGGGACGCCCGGGCCCGCGCCGTGCAGCTGCCCGCCTGGAACGAGGCGCTCGGCCTGCCCCGCCCGTGGGACCAGCAGTGGTCGCTGCGCATGCAGCAGGTGCTGGCGTACGAGTCGGACCTGCTGGAGTACCCGGACCTCTTCGAGGGCTCGCACGTGATGACCGCGCTGGTCGACGACATCGTCGCCGGTGCCCGGGTCGAGCTGGAGAAGGTGCTGGAGATGGGCGGCGTGGTGGCCGCCGTGGAGACCGGCTACCTGAAGAGCGCCCTGGTCGCCTCGCTCGCCGACCGTCGCCGGCGGATGGAGGCCGGCACCGACGTGGTGATCGGCGTCAACCGGTACACCGAGACCGAGCCGTCGCCGCTGACCGCGGCCGGCGCCGAGGCGATCGAGCAGGTCGATCCGGCCGTCGAGGCGGCCGCCGCCGACGCCGTACGCGAGTGGCGGGCCGGCCGGGACGCGGCGGCCGTGGACGCGGCACTGGCCCGGCTCCGCGCGGACGCCGCGACCACCACGAACCTGATGGCCGCGACGCTGGAGTGCGTGCGGGCCGGGGTGACCACCGGGGAGTGGGCCGGCGCGTTGCGCCAGGTCTTCGGCGAGTACCGGGCCCCCACGGGCCTCGCGGGGGCGGCCGGCGCCGGCGGCGAGGCGGGCCTCGCGGCGGTCCGGGAGCGGGTCGCCGCCACCGCGCGGGAGCTGGGCAGCGGCCGGCTGCGGCTGCTGGTCGGCAAGCCGGGCCTGGACGGGCACTCCAACGGCGCCGAGCAGATCGCGGTACGCGCCCGCGACGCCGGCTTCGAGGTGGTCTACCAGGGCATCCGGCTGACCGCCGGGCAGATCGTGGCCGCCGCCGTCGAGGAGGACGTGGACCTGGTCGGCCTCTCCGTGCTCTCCGGCTCGCACCTCGCCGCCGTGCCGGCGGTGCTGGACGGGCTGCGCGTCGCCGGGCGGGGTGACCTGCCGGTGGTGGTCGGCGGCATCATCCCGACCGCCGACGCGGCGACGCTGCGGGCCGCCGGGGTGGCCCGGGTCTACACGCCGAAGGACTTCGCGCTCACCGGCATCATCGACGACCTCGTGACGGTGATCCGCGAGGCCAACGCCCTGGGTTGAGCCCCTTTCAACGCCTCAGCGGCTCACGTAGGTCTGGCAGTCGGCCAGGTCCGTCCGCGGGCCGACGGTGATCGCCGGGGCGTGGCACTCCAGATCCGAGTTGTGCTGGCAGTCCGACCGGGTGCAGGCGCCGACCTGGGCGTTGATCTGGTCGGTGCCGCCGCGTACCGGCATCTCGACGAAGGTGTGGCAGTGCGCGTGGTCGCTGCTGCCGATCGTGATCGCGAAGGCGTGGCAGTCGTTGGTGTGGTTGTAGGCGCAGGACCTGACGGTGCATTCCTGCACCCGGGGCATCTCCATCGACGCGGTCATGGCGGCGTCCTCCTTAGGTGTCTGAGGCGATTTTAGGCATTTGGCCGATTCACCTTCGCGGCGTTCGTGGCCTCGTCCCCCGGTCCCTGCTCTGCAGCGGTGCCCCGCCCTGATCAGCGGCTCGGTGAGCGGCTCGCTCTGCGGCAGCTCGCGGTGTCCGGGCCGCCGGTCAGGGCGCTCTGCGGCATGGCGAGTGGATCACGACGGTCCTGCCGGAGA
Organism: Micromonospora solifontis; assembly: GCF_003725545.1. Taxonomy (GTDB): domain Bacteria; phylum Actinomycetota; class Actinomycetes; order Mycobacteriales; family Micromonosporaceae; genus Micromonospora; species Micromonospora solifontis. The sequence goes on from NZ_RJLN01000013.1 coordinate 31,196, forward strand.
CGGCGAGGCGTTATGTCGCCCATGTCCGGTTCGTCAAGCGATGGGCGTGCTCGGTGGAACGCTATGGAGGTCATCGGGGCCCGGATACCTACATGGCGTTCCACCGAGCAGGGCCGGCTACCGGGATGGCCTGGGTTGCGTGGGGTGTGGTGTCCGGTTTGGGGGTGTGGCCGGGGACATCGTGGGGGCGGAATGGTGGCCGGGTCGGGGGCGTTGAACACCGGTGTACGGCCGAGGAAGACCACCGCCCCGCCCAGCGGGATGACAACCCCGCCGGCAGATGGCCGGGAATGATGGTGGCCGGCCGGTCGTTACACATGGTCCCGGCGCCGCGAAGCGGCCCAGCCCCGCGCGCCGGATTCCCCGAGACTTTGAGCGCCTGACGGTGCTTGCGCACACCCTGCCGACCCCCATCGGTGATGGTGCGCCGACCCCCGAATGGAGCTTCGCCATGAACACGATCTTCCGTAAGAGCGTTCTTGGTATTGCTGGTCTGGCTTTCACCGGTGGTGTGTTCGCCGGTCCGATCGCCGCTCACGCCGACGCTCGTCCCGTGGACGCCAAGCCCGTCGCGGTCATGCAGGCCGACAAGCCCGACATGGGCAAGCTGATCCCGCACGGTGTCCAGGGCACCCAGTCGAAGATTGATCTGAACGACGAGCAGACCGCCAACGCCAAGGCGATCATCGCCGCCACGAAGAAGGCCGGCCTGCCGGAGCGGGCCGCGGTGATCTCCATCGCCACCAGCCTGCAGGAGTCGAAGCTGGAGAACCTGGGCCACCTCGGCGAGAAGAACGACCATGACTCGCTGGGCCTGTTCCAGCAGCGCCCGTCCAGCGGTTGGGGCACGCCGGAGCAGATCACCGACCCCGAGTACGCGACCCTGGCGTTCGAGAAGGGCCTCAAGCAGGTCGACGGCTGGCAGGACATGCCGCTGACCGAGGCCGCCCAGACCGTGCAGGTGTCGGCCTACCCGGACGCGTACGCGCAGTGGGAGCAGCAGGCCGCCGACATCGTCGCCCAGCACTGGAACAACTGACACACCTGAGCAACACGCTGGCCGGCACCCCGAACCGGGGTGCCGGCCAGCGGCGTATCCGGATCAGACCCGGAACCCGGCGGCGCGGGCCGCCGCCCGTTCCCGTCGCCGATCCTTACGGCGGCGGAGGAACCAGAAGAGGAACGCCACGAGGCCGAGCAGGAACGCCAACACCAGTACGGGCAGCAGGATCGCCACCACCGACATGACGGCGCTGGTCGCGTCCTCGGCGGTGCTGGCCACCGGGGCGCCGAAGCCGGCGGTGGTCGCGTTGATGACCGGGCGGGCCGCCGCCTTGAGCAGGTGCACGCCGAGCGCGATCAGTACGCCGACCAGCACCGGCACCCACTGGTGTGAGGAGAAGAAGGTGTCCGGATCGCTGACCGTGACGGTCTGCGAGCTGGAGCCGGCGCCGAACGCCAGGCCGCCGGCGGTCGGCCGGACCACCGTCTGCACCACGTCGTTGACGTGGTCCACCACCGGCACCTTGTCGGCGACCACCTCGACGGCGAGCAGCACGGCGAGGATCAGGATGACCCAGCCGTTGCCCAGCCACTGCCAGCCGCTGGGCAGGTCGACCAGGTCGGTGTAGCGCGCCAGCAGACCCATCAGGAGCAGCGGGATGTAGGCGTTCAGTCCGGCCGAGGCGGCGAGACCGGAACCGGTGAGGACTTCGAGCACGATCTCAATATCGCACCGGTACGCCAGTGGCGCTCGTCGGCGACGGCCCGGTGCTCGGCTACCCTCGTCGGGTGCGGTTGGTGATTGCGAAGTGCTCGGTGGACTACGTCGGACGGCTCTCGGCACACCTGCCGTTGGCCACCCGGTTGCTCATGGTGAAGGCGGACGGCTCGGTGTCGATCCACGCGGACGACCGGGCGTACAAGCCGCTGAACTGGATGAGCCCGCCGTGCCGGCTGGAGGAGGCCCCCGGGGTGTGGCGGGTGGTCAACAAGGCCGGCGAGGAGCTGCGGATCACCCTGGAGGAGATCTTCCAGGACACCTCGTACGAGCTGGGCGTCGACCCGGGCCTGCGCAAGGACGGCGTCGAGGCGCACCTGCAGGAGCTGCTCGCCGCCAACCCGGAGACCCTCGGCACGGGCTTCACCCTGGTGCGGCGGGAGTACATGACCGCGATCGGCCCGGTGGACCTGCTCTGCCGGGACGCCAACCAGGGCGCGGTCGCGGTGGAGGTGAAGCGGCGCGGCGAGATCGACGGCGTGGAGCAGCTCACCCGCTACCTCGAACTGATGAACCGCGATCCGCTGCTCGCCCCGGTCACCGGCGTCTTCGCGGCGCAGGAGATCAAGCCGCAGGCGCGGGTGCTCGCCACCGACCGCGGCATCCGCTGCGTGGTGGTCGACTACGACAAGCTGCGCGGCATCGAGCGCGACGAGCTGACGCTGTTCTGAGTGGCGCGGCCGGGGTCGTCAGCGCCCCCGGCCGTACATCAGCTTGGCGGCCTTGACCAGGCGGGCGACGTCGGCCGGGGTGCGCTCGAAGGTCATCGCCGGCAGCATCGACCTGGCCCGGCGCTTGGTGATGGACTTCGCCCGGCCGAACTCCCGCAGCCCGTCCTCGCCGTGGATCCGGCCGAAGCCGGACTCGCCGACGCCGCCGAACGGCAGGGTGGACATCCCGGCGAAGGTGAGCGTCGAGTTGACCGACGCCATCCCCGAGCGCAGCCGCCGCGCGACCGCCACCGCCCGCTTGCGGCCGAAGACCGAACCCCCCAGACCGTACGGGAGGGCGTTGGCCCGCTCGACGGCCTCGTCCACGTCGCGGACCCGGTTGACGGTCAGCGTCGGCCCGAAGGTCTCCTCACGGACGGCGGCCGAGTCCTCCGGCACGTCCAGCAGCACCGTCGGGTGGACGTACGGCGGCTGGACCGCGTCGGCGCCGCCGAGCACCGCCCGGCCGCCGGCCGCCACGCCGTCCTCGATGTGCCGACGGATGATGTCCAGTTGGGACGGCATGGTGATCGGGCCGATGTCGGCGCCGTCGGGGCCGACGGTCAACCGGCCGGCCTTCGCCACCACCTTGTCGACGAAGGCGTCGAAGACCTGGTCGACGGCGTAGACCCGTTCGATCCCGATGCAGGTCTGCCCGGCGTTGGTCAGCGCGCCCCAGACGCACGCCTCGGCGGCCGCGTCCAGGTCGGCGTCGGCGTCCACGATCATCGCGTCCTTGCCGCCCGCCTCCAGCAGCACCGGGGTCAGCGTCTCGGCGCAGGCCGCCATCACCTTCTTGGCCGTGCGGGTGGAGCCGGTGAAGGCCAGCTTGCCCACCCCGGCGCGGCACAGCGCCGCGCCCACGTCGCCGAGGCCGTGCACCGCCTGCAGGACCGGCTGCTCCGGCACCACCTCGGCGAACCGGTCCACCAGCCACTGCCCGACGGCCGGGGTGTACTCGCTCGGCTTGAACACCACGGCGTTCCCCGCCGCCAGCGCGTACGCCGCGGAGCCGATCGGGGTGAAGACCGGGTAGTTCCACGGGCCGATCACCCCGACCACGCCGTACGGCTGGTATTCGAGGTGGCCGGTGAACTCGGCGAGGATCAGCCGGGTGCGGACCCGCCGGGGCCCGAGCACCCGCTTCGCGTTGCGCGCCGCCCAGTCGATGTGCTCCAGCGCCGTGAGGATCTCGACGACGGCGTCCGCGACGGGCTTGCCACCCTCGGTGTGCACCAGCTCGGCCAGTTCCTCGATCCGCCGGGCGATCACGCCCCGCCAGCGCAGCAGCCGCTCCCGCCGGCCGGTGAAGCCGAGCCCGGCCCACCAGTCGGCGGCGACCCGGGCGCGCGCGACCGCGTCCCGCACGTCCGCCTCGGTCGCCACCGGGAGACGTCCGGCCTCCGCGCCGGTCGCCGGGCTGGTGGACACCAGCCGGCCATCCTCGATGATCGGGGTCCCCGGGACATGCACAGCCGTCATGGCCGAAGTCTAGACCCGAACATTACTCACCGGTAGGTGCTGGCGGTCGGCGGGATCGACGGACCTGCGGCGGGGAGCGGGCCGCCGAACGGCGAACGGGAGGTGACCGGCCGGAGTCGCGGGGGTGACCACGCGGCGGTGGAGGCGGCTACGGTGAGGTGGCACGCTGACGCGGGGGCGATGGTGGGGCGGAGGGGCGAGAAGTCCATGGAGGAGCACCCGGAGCTGATGCCGCTGCTGACCGTGGCGGGTGGGGCGATGCGGGGACTGAGCTTCCGGGTCGGCCGGGGCGCGCAGGTTATCGGCCGGGCGCCGAGCGCCGACATCGTGCTCGTCGACGCGCACCTCAGCCGGCGGCACGCCACGGTCCAGTTGACCGCCGAGGGGGTGTCGCTGACCGACCTCGGCTCGACCAACGGCACCTGGCTCAACGATCGGCGGATCAGCGGCAGCGTGCCGCTCGCGGACGGGGACGTGGTCCGGGTGGGCCGCACCGAGCTGCGGTTCTTCGATCCCGGCCTGGCCCGCACCGACCCGGTCGGGCTGCACTTCGGGATGCCGCGCCGGGACCACCGGCCCACCCTTCCGCTGCCCGTGCCGACGCCGCGGCAGCCGGTCGAGCCGATCGAGCCGACCGAGCCGGTGCCGCCGCGCGCCGGCACCGTGCCGCTGCCGGCCGACGTCCCCCGCTGACCTGGCCGGCCGACACCGGCCGGGGGCGCGGTGTGGTGGCCGCGTACCTGGACCGGACCGCGCCGACGTGCCAGCATGCGCGGATGGAGAGCGCGCGGCACACCGTCCAGGCCAACGGCATCACCCAGGCGGTCCGGGTGGCCGGCCCGCCGGACGGCGTACCGGTGCTGCTGGTGCACGGCAACTGCTCGTCGGCCGCGTTCTGGGAGCCGCTGCTGCCCCGGCTGCCGGAGACGCTCCGGGTGGTCGCCCCCGACCTGCGCGGGTACGGCGACACCGACACCGCCCCGGTGGACGCGACCCGGGGCCTGGGGGACTTCGCCGACGACGTGGCCGCCCTGCTCGACGTGCCGGGGCTCTTCGCCTCGGGTGCCCGGCCGGTGGTGGTCGGGCACTCGCTCGGCGGCGGGGTGGCGATGCGGCTGCTGATCGACCACCCCGACCGGGTGGCCGGCCTGCTGCTGGCGGCATCCGTCTCGCCGTACGGGTTCGGCGGCACCCGGGACGTCGACGGCACGCCCACCACCCCCGACTTCGCCGGCACCGGCGGTGGCACGGCGAACGCCGACTTCGTGTCCCGGCTGGCCGCCGGGGATCGGGGCGCGGACGGCCCGACCAGCCCGCGCAACGTGCTGCGGTCGGCGTACGTGGCCGACCCGGCGTCGCTCGGCGCGGACGAGGAGCTGCTGCTGGACAGCCTGCTCAGCACCGCCACCGGCGACGACAACTACCCGGGCACCGCGGTCGCCTCCGCGCACTGGCCCGGCGTCGCGGCCGGCGAGCGGGGCGTGCTCAACGCGCTGGCCCCCGCTCACTTCCGGGTCGCCGAGGAGCTGGTCGCCGTTCCGGTCAAGCCGCCGGTGACCTGGGTACGCGGCGACGCCGACGTGATCGTCTCGGACACCTCGCTGTTCGACCTGGCGTACCTGGGGTCGCTGGGCGTGGTGCCGGGCTGGCCCGGGGCGGCGGACTGCCCGCCGCAGCCGATGATCGGGCAGACCCGGGCGGTGCTGGAGCGGTACGCGGCAGCCGGCGGGACGTACCGGGAGGTCGTGCTGCCCGGCTGCGGGCACAGCCCGCACCTGGAGCGGCCGGCCGAGTTCGTCGCCGAGCTGCTGGCCGTCGCGGAGGTGCCGACGACGGTCTGAACCGCCCGGACCGTGAAATATCCCACGGCGTCTCGACAACGCAGCGTCACGTGGCAGACTCCGGCGCATAACCTTAGCGGCCGTTCATGTCGGCAACGGTGGAGTCAACCAAGGGGAGGCCGGTCGTGGCGCGCGAGTTCACCAGTGTGGGTGTGGTGGGTCTGGGCACCATGGGTGCCGGCATCGTCGAGGTCTTCGCCCGTAACGGCATCGACGTGGTGGCCGTGGAGATCTCCGCGGCGGCCGTGGAGCGCGGCCGGGCCACCCTCACCGGCTCCACCGATCGGGCGGTGGCCAAGGGCAAGCTCGCCGAGGCCGACCGGGACGCCCTGCTGAGCCGGGTCGACTTCCAGGTCGGGCTGGACGCGCTGCACTCGGTGGACCTGGTCGTCGAGGCCGTCCCGGAGCACCTGGACCTGAAGCAGCGGATCTTCGCCGAGCTGGACCGGGTCTGCAAGCCCGAGGCCATCCTGGCCACCAACACCTCGTCGCTGAGCGTCACCGAGATCTCGGTCGCCACCACCCGGCCGAACCAGGTCATCGGCATCCACTTCTTCAACCCGGCCCCGGTCATGAAGCTGGTCGAGGTGGTCCGCACGGTGGTCACCTCCGCCGACGTGGTCGCCGACGTGGAGGCGCTCTGCGAGCGGCTCGGCAAGGTCGACGTGACCATCAACGACCGCGCCGGCTTCATCGCCAACGCGCTGCTCTTCGGCTACCTGAACCACGCGGTGAGCATGTTCGAGGCGCGGTACGCCACCCGCGAGGACATCGACGCCGCGATGAAGCTCGGCTGCGGCCTGCCGATGGGGCCGCTCGCGCTGATGGACCTGATCGGCCTGGACACCGCGTACGAGATCCTGGACACCATGTACCGGCGCGGCGGCCGGGACCGCCGGCACGCCCCGGTGCCGCTGATCAAGCAGATGGTCACCGCCGGGCTGCTCGGCCGGAAGTCCGGCCGGGGCTTCTACACCTACGAGCGGCCGGGGTCGCCGAAGGTCGTACCGGATGAGCACACCCCGGTGGCGACGGGCGCCGCGCTCGCCGACGGCGCCCGGGCCATCGCCAAGGTCGGCGTGGTCGGCTCCGGCACCATGGCCACCGGCATCATCGAGGTCTTCGCCAAGGCCGGGTACGAGGTCATCTCGGTGACCCGGGGCGCGGAGAAGTCCGCCAAGGTCTGCGAGACGGTCAAGACCTCGCTGAACAAGGGTGTGGTCCGGGGCAAGCTCAGCGAGGCCGACCGGGATGCCGCGCTGGGCCGGGTCACCTGGTCGGCCACCCTGGAACACCTCGCCGACGTCGACCTGGTGGTCGAGGCGGTGGTCGAGGAGTTGAGCGTCAAGAAGGCGCTGTTCGCCAGCCTCGACGAGATCTGCAAGCCGGGCGTCGTGCTCGCCACCACCACCTCGTCGCTGCCGGTGATCGACGTGGCGATGGCCACCCAGCGCCCGGCCGACGTGGTCGGCCTGCACTTCTTCAACCCGGCGCCGATCATGCCGCTGGTGGAGATCGTGCAGACCATCCGCACCTCGACGGAGACCACCGCGACCGCCCGCGCGGTCTGCGCGGCGCTGGGCAAGACCGGTGTGGTCTGCGGGGACCGGTCCGGCTTCATCGTCAACGCGCTGCTCTTCCCGTACCTGAACGACGCGGTGAAGATGCTGGAGGCCAGCTACTCGACCGCCGACGACATCGACCACGCGATGAAGCTCGGCTGCGGCTACCCGATGGGCCCGTTCGAGCTGCTGGACGTGGTCGGGCTGGACGTCTCGCTGGCCATCCAGCGGGAGCTCTACCTGGAGCTGCGCGAGCCGGGCTTCGCGCCCGCGCCGCTGCTGGAGCACCTGGTCACCGCCGGCTACCTGGGCCGCAAGAGCGGCCGTGGCTTCCGCGACCACACCAACCGCTGACCCGGTCAACACCGGGCGCCGGTGACGGCGTCTTGAGGGTGTGACCTTCGAGGAGTACGTCGGCAGCCGCGGCCCGGCCCTGATGCGCCTGGCCCGGCTGCTGACCGGCGACGAGCACCGCGCCGAGGACCTGACCCAGGACGTGCTGGCGCGCGCGTACGTGCACTGGCGGAAGATCGCCCGGGCCGACCGGCCCGACGTGTACGTGCGCCGGATGCTGGTCAACGCCAACAACTCCTGGTGGCGGCGCCGGGTCCAGCCGGGAGCTGGCCGTGGACACCTTCGCCGACCGGGCCCACCGGGGCGACCTCGGCGGCGAGGCGGCCGATCGGGACGCGATGTGGCGGCTGATCCGGGCGCTGCCCGACCGCCAGCGCGCCGTGCTGGTGCTGCGCTACTACGAGGACCTGGACGACGCCACGATCGCCCAGATTCTCGACTGCTCGCCGGTCACCGTCCGTACCCACGCGATGCGGGCGCTCGCCAATCTCCGGGAGCGCTGCGGCGCCCCGACGACCCAGGGGAGCCGGCCGTGACCGACCTCGACCAGCGGATCGCCTCGGTGCTGCGGGAACGCGCCGAAGGGGAGACCGACACGCACCGCCTGCTGCGGAACTCCCGTACGCTCGGCCGGCGCCGGCAGGTGCGCCGCCGGGCCGCCACCGGCACCGCCCTGGCCCTGGTCGGGGTGCTCGGCTTCGTCGGGGTGACCGGCACGGATCTCGGCGGGCTCTCCGGGCGGGTGCCCTGGGGCGCGGCCACGCCCACCGCCGCCGCGCCGGTGCCACCCCGCGCCGACGGGGTGCCCGGCGCTGCCGAGCGCCCCGACCTGGTCGGCACAAACGCCCAGGTCCTGCACGTGGGCGTGGACACCGCCCGGGCCCGCTATCTGGGCTGGGCGGTGTACGGCGGCCAGATCGAGTCGATCCGGTTGAGTGTCGGGGGCGGGCCGGCGGTCGTGCTCCAGGTCGGCCGCTCCGCGAAGGCGGTCGGCGAGCTGCTGCTCGATGGTCTCCCGGCCGAGCAGGGGGCGATTCCGGTGACCTTCGACGGCGTCGTCCGGCCGTTCAGCAACGGTGCCGGTGGTCTGGTGAAGGCCTGGCAGCCCGTCCCCGGCCTGTACGCCCGGGCGAGCGTGCTCGGCAGCGTCGACCGGCGCATGCTGGCCAAGGCCGTGGACGCCATCCGCTGGGGTGAGGCACGCCGGTGCGCCACGCCCCTGCGGCTGGGCGACCTGCCGGCGGGTGCGCGGCTGGCCAGCTGCTCCGTCGACGCCGCCGCCTTCCCCGAGGGTCTCAACGTCGAGTTGGTCCTCTACCGGCAGCCGTCGACGAACATGTGGGTGCGGTTGCAGTACGGGGCGCAGATCGTGGCCGATCGCGTCCAGGGCAACCGCACCGTCGGTGGCCGTCCCGGCTACCTGTATCCGGATGGCACGAAGCTCGAACTGCTCGGCATTCCGAGGGCACACCTGACCGCCGACTTCGGCTGGCCGTGGCTGGGCGACCCACCCAGAGGTCAGGTCTCCTTCACGGAGGCCGACGCGACGAGCGTGCTGGCCGGAGCGCAGGTGGCGAAGGAGCTGACCGACCCGGAGACCTGGAAGTGACCGGCACCGCCGGCCGGACCGCCCGACCCGGGCCGGTCCGGCCGGCGGCCCGTACGCTTGGTGACCGTGAGCCCCCGTCGCAACCGTCCCCGCCGGGACGAGAACACCCAGCTGGACGCCGAGCGGGTACGCCAGGGCGTGCCGACCGTCCAGCAGTGGCGCGACGGCGACTGGCAGGTACGCGGGATCAGCGGCGGGGCGTCGGTCAAGACGTACCGCTGTCCCGGCTGCGACCAGGAGATCCGCCCCGGGGTGGCGCACGTGGTCGCCTGGCCGGCCGACGACCGGGGTGACCTGACCGACCGGCGGCACTGGCACAGCGGCTGCTGGCGGGCGCGGGACCGGCGCGGGCCGAACCTCCAGCGCGGCCGGGGCGCCCCCCGGCACGGCTGAGCGATCTGGATCACCCTGTTTCCGCCCCGGCGGGCGGCGGGCGCGGCGGCGCGGGAAACTGGGACGGTGAGCACACCGATCCGTGCGTCGTCGATCCTGCCCGGTCACCGGGAGGACATCGAGCTGCACACCGCTGACGGGCTGACCCTGGTCGGTGAGCTGGCCCGACCGTTGGACCGGGAGCCGGCCGGCACCCTGGTCTGCCTGCACCCGCTGCCCACCCACGGCGGGATGATGGACAGCCACGTGTTCCGCAAGGCGGCCTGGCGGCTGCCCGCGCTGGCCGACCTGGCCGTGCTCCGGTTCAACACCCGGGGCACCAGCAGCGTCCGCGGCACCAGCGAGGGGGCGTTCGACAACGCCGTCGGCGAGCGCTTCGACGTGGCCGCCGCGATCGAGTACGCCGAGTTCGCCGAGCTGCCCAACATCTGGCTGGTGGGCTGGTCGTTCGGCACGGACCTGACGATCCGGTACGGCTGCGACCCGGGGGTGGCCGGCGCCATCCTGCTCTCCCCGCCGTTGCGCTACTCCACGCCCGAGGACCTGGCCGTCTGGGCCGGGTCGGGCAAGCCGCTGACCGCGCTGGTGCCCGAGTTCGACGACTACCTGCGCCCGGACGAGGCCCGGCAGCGCTTCGCGGCGGTGCCCCAGGCCGAGGTGGTCGGGGTGCCCGGCGCCAAGCACCTCTGGGTCGGCGACGCGGAGACCGTGCTCGACGAGATCGTCCGGCGGGTCAACCCGGCCGTGCCGGTGCCGCTGCCCACCACCTGGGACGGCCCGATGGAGACCGGCGACGTCAGCGCGTACGCGGATCGCACGGTGGCCGCGTTCGCCGACACCCCGGTCCCCGGTCCGCAGCAGCGGCGGGCGGGCTGACCGTCAGCGGGAGTCCTGGCGGGGGAGGATCACCTCGCGGAGGATGAGCTGGAGGGCGGCCACCGTCGGGATCGCGATCAGCGCGCCGACCACGCCCAGCAGCGACACCCCGAGCAGCGCGGCGAGCAGCGCCGCCACCTCGTTGACGGAGACCGCCCGGCGCATGATCTTGGGGTAGATGAGGTAGTTCTCCACCTGCTGGTAGATCACGAAAAAGACCAGGCAGGCGATCCCGACCGGCAGGTCGGTGGCCAGGCCGACCAGGGTCACCACCACGGCACCCAGGGTCGCGCCGATCTGCGGGATCAGGTCGGTCACCGCGACCACCACGGCCAGCGCGAACGGGTACGGCAGGCCGACCACCAGCGCGAAGACGAAGGTGGTCGCCCCGGCCAGCACCGCGATGGCCAGCGCCCCGACCATGTACGCGCCGACCCGGGTCAGGATCTCGTCGCCGATCAGCCGGACCCGCTCTCGGCGGGAGCGCGGCACCAGCGCGTACCCGAGGTCGCGCAGCCGGTCGAAGTAGGCCAGGAAGTAGATGGTCAGCACCAGGATGGTCAGGGCCCGGAAGAGGGTGCCGAAGATCAGTTGTGCCCCGCCCAGCACACCACCGAGGAGCCGGCCGAGGGTGTCGGCGTTCGCCACGGACTGGACCCGCTGCATCACGTCGTACCGCACGACCAGGTCGTTGACCGTGGGATTGCGGCGCAGGTCCTCGACGTAGCCGGGGAGGTGCTGGATGAACTGCCCGGACTGGGTCACCACCGGCGGCACCAGGGCCAGCAGGCCGCCGACGATGAGCAGCACCACGGTCAGCGTCACGGCCGCCACCGCCAGCCCGTGCGGCACGCCCCAGCCGCGCAGCCGGACCACCGCCGGGTGCAGGCCGACCGCGAGGAAGAGCGCGATCACCACCAGCACCAGGATGCCGGCGGAGTTGCGGACGCCCAGGAAGACCGCGTACGCCAGGAAGACGCCGAGCGCCCCGGTGAAGCCGACCAGGAAGCTGCTGCGCCGCAGCGGCTTGCCCGGTACGCCGAACCGTCCGCTCGGCTCGAACTCGGTCGGCTCGGCCAGTTCGTCGACGCCGCTGTCCGGGCGGCCGCCGGCCGGCTCGGCCCCGGCCACGCGCTCGGCCTCGGGACGCGACGCGCCCAGGGGGTCCGGGTCCTCCGGTCGCACCTCGCCCGACGGCCCGTCCTGCGTCACGCGACCTCCCCCGGACTGCGCCCCGGCGTACCCGTACCGGAACGGGTGATCTCCTGCCCGGAGGGTAGCCGCAGGGTCGCCCACCGGCCATCCCTGCCGGGGCTCCGGCGTCCGGCCGGTCGCTCCCGTCGGCGTGCCCCGGGTACGGGCGGGGACGACCCGGGTCGGCAGTACGAATCGGGATCGGGCGCCGGCGGGCCGGCCGTGGGCCGATCCGACGGGCCCGGTGGGCTGCCGCGCTCCGGGCGCAGCGAGGGGCGCCGCGGCGGTGGTGGGGCGGCCCGGGCGGTCCGGCGAGGTGCCGGACGCCCGGGTGCTCACTCCTTCTCGACCGTGACCGTGCTCGGCTTGGCGCTGCGCTCGTCGGTGGTCGGCTTGGTCGGACGCTTGCCGTTCTCACCGGTGCTGGTGATCTTCGTGGGGGTGGCGCCCCGGCCACCCTCGCCCGGCACGGCGGCCACGGTCGGCTCGCCGTCCACTCCGCCGGCGCCGTCCACCGTGGTGACCGGCTCGGCGACCGGCCGAGCCTTCCCGGCGTCCGCGTCGGTCTCCGCCACCGGTTCGGCGGTCGTCGTCGCCGGCTCGGTGGCCGTCGCCGGTCCTTTGCCGTTGGGGGAGACGGCCGCGCTGCCCCGGGCGGTCACCGGTGCGGCGCCCTTCCCGGCGGTGCCCGTCGAGTCCGAACCCTGCCCGGCGTCGCCGCCGGCCGCGACGGCCAGTTCGTCGGGATCCACCGGCGTGGCGGTCAGCCCTGCGCTGGCCCCGGCGATCCGCAGCTCGGCCAGCCGGCGCTGGAGGTCGTCCGACTCCTGCCGCGACTTCCAGGTCTCCGTGCGCAGGTCGGCCAGCTCCTGCTGGGCCTGGGCGATCTCCAGCATCACCTGGGCGAGCTGCTGCCGGCCGGCGGCCACCTCCTGCTGGGTGGCGGCGAGGTGCTGCTGCGTGGTGGCCAGGTGCTGCTGGGTGGTGGCCGCGTACTCCTCGAACTGGCGCCGGGAGGCGGCGACGTGCTCGTCGGCCTTGCGGCGCTTCCCGGTGGCCTCCTCCTCGGCGCGCTTCAGCAGCTCGGCGGCCTCCTCCTCGGCCCGCCGGCGCATGGTCAGCGCGTCCTGCTCGGCCGCCTGCCGGATCGTGGCCGCGCCCTGCTCGACCTCCCGCTGCCGGTCGGCGTACGTCTTCTCCAGCTCGTCCTGCCGCTTCTTGTGCTGCTTGTCGAGCTCGTCGCGGCGCTTGGCGTACTCCTGCTCGGCGGCGGCGCGGCGCTGGGCCAGTTCCTTGTCGGCCGCCTCGCGCCGGGCGTTGACCTCCTTCTCCACGCCGGCCCGCCAGGTGCCCAGCTCCTGCTGCGTCTGGGCCCGGGCCTGCTGCACGTACGCCTCGGTCTCGCTGCGCATCCGCTGCACGTACGCCTCGACCTCGGCGCGGTTGCGCTTGCCGGCCTCGACGGCCTCGCTGGTGAGCCGGTTGGCCTCGGTCCGCGCCCGCCCCCGGGTGGCCTTCGCCGCCTCCTCCGCGTCGTCGACGATCTTCTTGGCCTCGGCGAGCGCCTTCGCGTGGGTGGCCCGGCCGGCCTCGGCCGCGGCCTCGGTGAGGCGCTTCGCCTCCTGCTGCGCCTTGGCGTGCACCTCCTTGGCCGCCTCGCGGAGCTGGGTGGCCTCCTGCTGGGCCTTGGCCAGCGCCTCCTTGGCCGTCTCGCGCAGCCGGGCGGCCTCCTGCTGGGCCCGGGCGTGGATCTCCTTGGCGGTGTCCCGGAGCTGGGTCGCCTCCTGCTGCGCGGTGGCCAGGGCGTCCTGCGCGTTCTTCCGCAGCTTCGCCGCCTCGTCCTTGGCGGCCTTGAGGGTGGCCTCCGCCTCGGCCTTGCGGGTCGCGGTGTGCCGCTCCTCCTCGGCCCGCCGGGCGGCGAGCGCGATCTCGAAGTCCTTCAGCGCCTGGGCGGCCTGCTCCCGGGCCTCCTCGACGATGTGCTCGGCGGCGGCCCGACGGGCCTCGATCTCCTCGTTGGCGGCGGCGAGGATCTCGTCCGCCTGCTCCTCGGCCATGGTGAGGATCTGCTCGACCCGGGGGCCGAGGTGCCGGAACGAGGCCCGGTCGACCACACCCACCTGCTTGCGCACCTGGGCGAGGTCGCGTTGCAGCACCTCCACCTGGCCGGCCAGCTTGTGGATCTGGGTGTACGCCTGCTCCCGCTCGCCCGTCAGCGCCGCGATCTCGTGCTCGGCGCGAGCGACGTACCGGTCGACCTGTCGTTTGTCGTAACCCCGCAGCGCGGACTCGAAGCTGGGCTCCGTGGTCACATCACCGCCGAGCGCGAACAGTTCCTCGCCGTGCGACATGCCCCCATCCTCACACGCATCCGGCTCTGCTGGGGCGATACGGACGCCCCTGTTGGGACCTACTTCACTGAGGTGGCGAAACGGACCGGAAAGCATGACGGCGCGGGGCGACACCGGTCACCCGGTGTCACCCCGCGCCGCGGCTCATGCCCCGCTGTGGGTGGTGTTCAGCTGGCCGACTCGGCCGTGACCTTCTGCTCGCCGCCGTCGGCCTTGGCCGCCGCCTCCGGCTTGGCGCCGCCCTGCGGCACGCCCGGCACGATGCCGGCGAGACCGGAGAGCATCTGACCGAGCTGGGAGGTGACGGCGTCCTTCTGCCGGGTCAGGTCCTCGACCTCGCGGCGAGCGGCCTGGGTGGTCAGCTCGGCCTCGGTGCGGGCCTCGCTGAGCACGCGCTGCGCCTCGGCCTTCGCCTCGTTCAGCGTCTTGTCGGCCAGCGCCTTGGCCTTGTCCACCGTCTCGTTGGCGGTGCGCTCGGACTCGACCCGGCGGGCCTCGGCCCGCTGCTCGATCTCCTTGGCCCGCTCCTGGGCGGCCCGGGCCCGCTGCTCCGCCTCGCTGACCAGCTTCTGGGTCTGCGCGACCTGGGCGGCGTGCCGCTCCGACTCCTCGCGCTCGGCCTTCTCCCGCCGCTCGGCGAGCTGCAGCTCCAGGGCCTGCAGGTCCTTGTCCCGCTTGTCCCGGGCGTCGGTGAGCAGCTTGGTCGCCTCGGCCCGCTTCTCCTCGGCCTCCCGGGCGGCCTTCGCCCGCTGCTGGGTGATCTCCCGCTCGGCGGTGGCCCGCAGGGTGGCGACCTCACGCTCGACCGTGGACTTCAGCTCGGCCACCTCGTGCGCGGTGACCGTACGCAGCTGCTTGGTCTCCCGCTCGGCGTCGGCGCGTAGGGTGTCCGCCTCGCGGCGGGCCTGCACCCGGACCTCGGCGGCCTCGCGCTCGGCGGCGGTCCGGACGCTGCCGGCCTCCCGTTCGGCGGTGGCCTTCATGGCGGCGGCCTCGGCGCGCGCCTTGTCGGTGATCTCCCGCGCCTCCAGCCGGGCGGCGGACAGGATGCCCTCCGACTCGCGCTTGGCCTCGTTGCGGTGGTCGTTGGCCTGCTCCTCGGCCAGCCGGAGGATCTGCTCGACGCGGGTGCCCAGGCCGGAGAGCGTGGGCCGGCTGTTCTCCTCGAGCTGCTTGTTGGTGTCGGCGAGCTTCTGCTCGAGCGCGCCCTGGCGCTGCTCGGCCTGGCGGAGCCGACGCTGGGCGTCGTTCATCCGCTGCTCGGCCTCGGCGCGGGCCTGCTCGGACTGGGTCAGCGCGGCGCTCAGCCGGCCGATGAAGTCGTCGACCTGACCCTTTTCGTATCCGCGGAGGGTGACCGTGAAATCGGGCTGGGAGTTCGCGTTGTCGAAGAACGCAAGAGGGGAGGACTGCTGCTGGGGCATTGGGACATACTGGCAGACGCCCCAGGGTGCTTCGCAAGAGCGGTGGGCAGCTTTCGTGTCCTCATTACATGGTCAACTTCGCTGGTCCGGCGGGACCGGACCAAACGGCGATCTTGGCAGGTCCCGGGCACGCCGGCCGGCACCCGGGGTGGGCACGAAAAGGCCGCGGGCGGATCGCCCGCGGCCCTTTGTCGGACGGCAATCAAATGGTGTCCGGCGCGATGGAAAGGCAATGCCCACTCCGCGCTTTGGTCGTGCCGGGATCAGCCGGACGGGTCAGTGCCCGCGGAACCGGTTGATCGCCGTTTCGTGGCGGGACCGCAACTCGGCGTCCCGGACGCCGAGGCCGTCGGCCGGGGCGAGGCAGCGCACCCCGACCTTGCCCTGGTGCGCGTTGCGGTGGACCTCGTACGCGGCCTGGCCGGTCTGCTCCAGCGGGTAGGTCTTCGACACGGTCGGGTGCACCTTGCCCAGCGCCACCAGGCGGTTGGCCTGCCACGCCTCGTGGTAGTTGGCGAAGTGGCTGCCGACGATCCGCTTCAGGTGCATCCACAGGTAGCGGTTGTCGTACTGGTGCAGATAGCCGCTGGTGGAGGCGCAGGTGACGATCGTGCCGCCCTTCTTGGCGACGTAGACGCTGGCGCCGAAGGTCTCCCGGCCCGGGTGCTCGAAGACGATGTCCGGGTCCTCGCCGCCGGTCAGCTCGCGGATCCGCTCGCCGAAGCGGCGCCACTCGTCCTGGTCCTGGGTCTCCTCGTCCTTCCAGAACCGGAAGCCCTCGGCGGTGCGGTCGATCACCAGCTCGGCGCCCATCTTCCGGCACAGCTCGGCCTTCTCCGGGGAGGACACCACGCAGACCGGGATGGCCCCGCCGTTGAGCGCCATCTGGGTGGCGTAGCCGCCGAGGCCGCCGGAGGCGCCCCAGATCAGCACCACGTCACCCTGCTTCATGTTCGCCCCGTGGTGCGAGACCAGCTGCCGGTACGCGGTGGAGTTGACCAGCCCGGGGCTGGCCGCCTCCTCCCAGCTCAGGTGGCGGGGCTTGGGCATCAGCTGGTTGGCCTTCACCACGGCCAGCTCGGCCAGGCCGCCGAAGTTGGTCTCGAAGCCCCAGATCCGCTGCTGCGGGTCGAGCATCGTGTCGTCGTGGCCGGCGGCGTCCTCCAGCTCGACGGAGAGGCAGTGCGCGACCACCTCGTCGCCGGCCTTCCACCGGGTCACCCCGGGCCCGGTCCGCAGCACCACGCCGGCCGCGTCCGACCCCACCACGTGGTACGGCAGGTCGTGCCGGCGGGTCAGCTCGGAGAGCCGGCCGTAGCGCTGGAGGAACTTGAAGGTCGGCAGCGGCTCGAAGATGCTGGTCCAGACGGTGTTGTAGTTGATGGCGCTGGCCATCACCGCCACCAGCGCCTCGCCCGGGCCGAGCTCGGGGGTGGGCACCTCCTGGATGTGCAGCGCCTTGCGCGGGTCCTTGTCCCGGGTGGCCATGCCGTCGAACATCCGGGTGTCCTCGGCGCGGACCACCACGCCCCGGTAGCTTTCCGGTACCGGCAGGCCGGCGAGGCCGGCGAGTTCCCGCTCCGGCTGCGCGGATCCCTCCGCCGCCATGATCGCTTCGAGGATGTCCTGCACGGTGACCTCCCGTTCGTTGCGCACCCGCACCGGGGCGGGCAGGGGTGCTGCCATCGTCGGCGCCGGTGCGACGGGACCGCCATGTCGGCAATCGACACATCCGGCACCGGTCGCGTTCCTGTGGGGCCGGACGTTACTGAACGGTAGCTAGGGTCGGAAGGTCTGTGTGAAAAACTGCATCGACCGATGCGTGGAGCTGTCCATGGGAACGCGGAACCACGCATTGGCGTGCTCGGTTTCCGGAATCGGAGGGGCCCTCGCGTCCGGGCCCCTCCCTCCGGGTCAGCGCCCCGCGGCGGGCTCGACCAGCTCGACCAGGACGCCGCCGGCGTCCTTCGGGTGCACGAAGTTGATCCGCGAGTCGGCGGTGCCCCGCTTCGGGGTCTCGTAGAGCAGCCGGACCCCGCGCTCGCGCAGCGTCGCGCAGGCCGCGTCGATGTCGGCCACCGTGTACGCCACCTGCTGCACCCCCGGCCCGTTGCGGTCCAGGAATTTGGCGATCGTCGAGCTGGGCGACAGCGGGGCGAGCAGCTGCACGCAGCCGCCCTCGGTGGTCGGGCCGACCGCCAGCATCGCCTCGCGGACGCCCTGCTCCTCGTTGGTCTCGGTGTGCACGCAGCGCATCCCGAAGGTGCGTCCGTAGAAGTCGATCGCGGCGTCCAGGTCGGCCACGGCGATCCCGACATGGTCGATGCGGCGCAGACCGATGTCCGTGACGACGTCGGCAGCGGGCTCGACGGGGGAGTTCTCAGCCATGGCGTCAAGTCTGACCTAACGATCGTTCCGGAGGGAGGTCGCAGCCAGTCGGGCATGTCACTCCCACTGACCGGGCCATGCGCCGGCGTCCCGGGCGCGAGCCTCGGTCGAACGGCCGAGCCCGGAGGAGGTCATCCCGCCGACATCCGCCGTACGCCCGAGCGGCGCGCGGCCGCGTTCCCGTCGTCCTGCTGTACGGAGGATGCCCTGCTGGACCGGTGGCGAGCAGGATTCGAACCGGCACGCTCATCAGCAATGGTCGCCCCCGGCCAGCGCTCGCGGCCCGACCCGGGGGCACCGACCGGACTCGGGGAGGTCCGAGCCGTGTGCACGGTAGGGAAGCAGCGCGGCAGGACGCCGGAGGGCAGCGCGTCCGGCCACCGGGCGCCGCCCGGCCTGGCGGTTGGCCGGCGACACCGGTGCCGATCCGGGGGTCGCCGCCGGCCTGACCGGCGAGAGTCGGGCGGCCGGGAGGCGCTCGCGGGCGCTCGGCCCCGGGAGCGGTCGGCATGACGCTGGAGCAGTGGGCGGCGGCCGGTGTGGTGCTGGGTGCCATCCTCAGTGCGCTGACCCTGGCCGCGACGGTGAGCCGGCCGCTGCGTCGGCTGGCCCGGCAGAACGAGGAGTTCCGGGAGGGACTGGTACGGGGTGCCGGCCAGGCCGGGCCACGACGCCGTCCCGGGGGTGCCGGAGCGGCTGTGGCGGATCGAGACGGAGCTGCACCCGAACGGTGGCGGGACGCTGCGGGACGCGGTCAACGACGCGGAGCGCCGCCTCAAGGGCGTGGAGCCCGCCTTGGGACGAGGTCAGGCAGCTGATGGTCGACGGGAAGGTCGACGTGGTGGTGGTCGCGGAGCTGGGGCACCTGCCGCCGGACCGGACCCCGCGGATCGAGGTCGCCGGCCGACCGGCCCACCCGTCGGCGGCGTCGGCGCCCAGGGGTCCGGTACCACCGCGCCGGCGGCAACCGGGGCGGGGCTGAGCCCGCCGCCGCGCCGCGGCCTGCTGGATCGCCCGTCGGGCCGGCCGGACCGGGGCTGCCGAGAGCCGTGGCGCGCCCGCCAAGGTATTGATCGTCATGATTCGTGCGCATTGCGGACGTGCTCGGGGTCACCGTACTGTCGCTGTCCCCGGCAGATATGGTGCGTCCTAACAATCGTTAAGGCGGACAGCTTGGCACCCCCTCGGAGGCAGGCATGGCTTCGGTGATCGTCAGCGGCGCGCGGACCCCGATGGGGCGGCTGCTGGGCAACCTCAAGGACCTCCCCGCGACCAAGCTCGGCGGCGTCGCGATCAAGGCGGCGCTGGAGCGGGCCGGCGTCGCCCCCGACCAGGTGCAGTACGTGATCATGGGGCAGGTGCTCCAGGCCGGCGCGGGCCAGATCCCGGCCCGCCAGGCGGCGGTCGAGGCGGGCATCCCGATGTCCACCCCGGCGCTGACCATCAACAAGGTCTGCCTCTCCGGCCTGGACGCGATCGCCCTGGCCGACCAGCTCATTCGGGCCGGCGAGTTCGACATCGTGGTGGCCGGCGGCATGGAGTCCATGACCAACGCGCCGCACCTGCTGCTCGGCCAGCGCGCCGGCTACAAGTACGGCGACGTCACGATCAAGGACCACATGGCCCTGGACGGCCTCACCGATGCCTGGGACTGCTGCTCGATGGGCGAGTCGACCGAGCGGCACGGGGCGAAGCACGGCATCACCCGCGAGGAGCAGGACGCCTTCTCCGCGGCCAGCCACCAGCGTGCCGCCGCCGCCCAGAAGAACGGTCACTTCGCCGACGAGATCACCCCGGTGATCATCCCGCAGCGCAAGGGTGACCCGCTGGTGATCAGCGAGGACGAGGGCATCCGTCCGGACACCACCGCCGAGTCGCTGGGCAAGCTGCGTCCGGCGTTCACCAAGGACGGCACCATCACCGCCGGCAGCTCCTCGCCGATCTCCGACGGGGCCGCCGCCGTGGTCGTGATGAGCAAGGCCAAGGCCAAGGAGCTGGGGCTGACCTGGCTGGCCGAGATCGGCGCGCACGGCAACGTGGCCGGCCCGGACAACTCCCTGCACTCGCAGCCGTCCAACGCCATCAACCACGCGCTGAAGAAGGCCGGCCTGGGCGTCGGCGACCTCGACCTCATCGAGATCAACGAGGCGTTCGCCGCGGTCGGCATCCAGTCCACCCGTGACCTGGGCATCAGCCCGGACAAGGTCAACGTCAACGGCGGCGCCATCGCGCTCGGCCACCCGATCGGCATGTCGGGCGCCCGCCTGGTGCTCACCCTGGCGCTGGAACTCAAGCGGCGGGGCGGTGGCACCGGCGCGGCCGCGCTCTGCGGCGGCGGCGGGCAGGGCGACGCCCTGATCATCCACGTGCCGTCCGGTGGTGAGTCCGCGCAGTGACCGACGAGCACAGCCCGGCCGCGGCCACCGGACCGGTGCGCCGCAGCCGGGACGTACCGATGCTGGTGGACCGGGCCCGCGCGGGCGACCCCCGCGCGGTGGCCCGGCTGATCACCCTGGTCGAGTCCGGCGACGAGGTGCTGCCGCAGGTCGCGGCGGCCCTCGCGCCGTACGCCGGGCACGCCCAGGTGGTCGGGTTGACCGGCTCCCCCGGAGTGGGCAAGTCGACCACCACCAACGAGCTGGTCCGGGCGCTGCGGGCGCGCGGCCACCGGGTCGGGGTGCTGGCCATCGACCCGTCCAGCCCGTTCACCGGCGGGGCGATCCTCGGCGACCGGGTCCGGATGCAGGACCACGCCACCGACCCCGGCGTCTACATCCGCTCGATGTCCAGCCGGGGCCACCTCGGCGGGCTCTCCGCGGCCACCCCCCAGGCGGTGCGGGTGCTGGAGGGCGCCGGCTGCGACGTGGTGCTGGTGGAGACCGTCGGCGTCGGGCAGGCCGAGGTCGAGGTGGCCTCCCTCGCGGACACCACCCTGGTGCTGCTCGCGCCGGGCATGGGCGACGCCATCCAGGCGGTCAAGGCGGGCATCCTGGAGATCGCCGACGTCTTCGTGGTCAACAAGGCCGACCGGGACGGCGCCGACGCCACCGTCCGCGACATCCAGGGCATGATCGCGCTCGGCGAGCGTGGCCCGGGGGAGTGGCGGCCGCAGGTGGTGCGGGCCATCGCCGCGCGCGGCGAGGGCATCGACGACATCGCCGCCGCGATCGACAAGCACCGCGACTGGCTGGAGCGCCACGGCGAGCTGCGCCGCCGGCGGGAGGCCCGGGCCGCCGCCGAGATCGAGGCGATCGCGCTGGGCACCCTCCGGGACCGGATCGGCTCGCTGCGCGACGGTACGCAGCTGCCGACGCTCGCCGCCAAGGTGGCCGAGGGCGCGATCGACCCGTACGCGGCCGCCGGTGAACTGCTGGCGCAGTTGGGCACCTGACGGTCGTCGTCCACCTAGTACGCTCGCACCGCCTCACCGAGCGCGTGGGGCCGGACGAACCTGGTGGGGAGAGCATGGCTGACGAGGCGACCCAGGAGCTGTCGGTGCTGCCGGACGCGGTGGCGGGCGGGGCGACGCACGTCTCCGACGAGGTGGTGGAGAAGATCGCGGTGGCCGCCGCGAAGTCGGTGCCCGGGGTGGCCGAGCTCGGCGGCGACGTGGCGCGCTTCTTCAACGCGGTGCTGGACAAGGTCGGCCTGGACCAGGTGGGCGACGCCCGGCGCGGCTGCTCGGCCCACGTCACCAACGGCGCGGCGGTGATCAACCTGGTCATCGTGATCGACGGTGGCCGGCCGGTGCCCGAGGTGACCGACGCCGTCCGCTCGGCGGTGACCGCGGCGGTCGAGGCGTACGGGCTGCGGGCCGATGAGATCAACATCCGGGTCGACGACGTGGCGCTGGGCGGGCCGGCGGTGCCCTCCGCCTGAGCCGAGGTTACCGGCCGGTACGCACATCCTTAGCGATCGTTCAGGCACCCGTTCTACACTCGGTCTTCAGTCGAGGACTCGAGGAGGAGCTCCGCGCATGGACGCTGACGAGATCGCCGCCGGCCGGGCCCGCTGGCAGGCCCGCTACGACGCCGCCCGCAAGCGCGACGCGGACTTCACCACGCTCTCCGGCATGACCGTCGACCCGGTCTACGGTCCGCCGGAGGGAGTGGCGTACCCGGGGTTCGAGCGGATCGGCTGGCCGGGCGAGTTCCCGTACACCCGGGGGCTCTACCCGACCGGCTACCGCGGGCGGACCTGGACCATCCGGCAGTTCGCCGGGTTCGGCAACGCCCAACAGACCAACGAGCGCTACAAGATGATCCTCGGCGCCGGTGGCGGCGGTCTCTCCGTCGCCTTCGACATGCCGACCCTGATGGGCCGCGACTCCGACGACCCGCAGTCGCTCGGTGAGGTCGGCCACTGCGGGGTGGCCATCGACTCGGCCGCCGACATGGAGGTGCTCTTCGACGGCATCGACCTGGCCGGCGTGACCACCTCGATGACCATCTCCGGCCCGGCCGTGCCGGTCTTCTGCATGTACCTGGTCGCCGCCGAGCGGCAGGGTGCCACGCTGTCCGCCCTGGACGGCACGCTCCAGACGGACATCTTCAAGGAGTACATCGCGCAGAAGGAGTGGCTCTTCGACCCGGAGCCGCACCTGCGCCTGATCGGCGACCTGATGGAGTACTGCGCCCGGGAGATCCCGAAGTACAAGCCGCTCTCGGTCTCCGGCTACCACATCCGGGAGGCCGGTGCGACGGCCGCGCAGGAGCTGGCGTACACCCTCGCCGACGGGTTCGGCTACGTCGAGCTGGGGCTCTCCCGCGGCCTGGACGTCAACGTCTTCGCCCCGGGCCTGAGCTTCTTCTTCGACTCGCACGTGGACTTCTTCGAGGAGATCGCCAAGTTCCGGGCCGCCCGCCGGATCTGGGCCCGCTGGCTGCGCGACGTGTACGGCGCCACCAGCGAGAAGGCTCTCTGGCTGAAGTTCCACACCCAGACCGCCGGCGTGTCGCTGACCGCCCAGCAGCCGGTCAACAACGTGGTCCGGACCGCCGTGGAGGCGCTCGCCGCGGTGCTCGGCGGCACCAACTCGCTGCACACCAACGCCCTCGACGAGACCCTGGCCCTGCCCACCGACGAGTCGGCCGAGATCGCCCTGCGTACCCAGCAGGTGCTGATGGAGGAGACCGGGGTGACCAACGTGGCCGACCCGCTCGGCGGCGCCTGGTACGTCGAGGCGCTGACCGACCGGATCGAGGCCGAGGCGGAGGAGATCTTCGCCCGGATCCGGCAGCTCGGCGGCGAGGGCCCGCACCAGATCGGCCCGATGACGTCGGGCATCCTGCGCGGCATCGAGGACGGCTGGTTCACCGGCCACATCGCCGAGTCGGCCTTCGTCTACCAGCAGGCGCTGGAGAAGGGCGAGAAGAAGATCGTCGGGGTCAACTGCCACACCGGCACGGTCGCCAAGGACCTGGAGATCCTGCGCATCTCGCACGAGGTCGAGCTGGAGCAGCGCCGGGTGCTGGCCGAGCGCAAGTCGGCCCGCGACGACGCCGCGGTCAAGGCCGCCGTGCAGCGCATGGTCGACGTCGCCCGTACCGGCGAGAACATGATCCCGGCCATGCTGGACGCGGTCCGCGCCGAGGCCACCCTCGGCGAGATCTGCGACGCCCTCCGCGCCGAGTGGGGCGTCTACCGCGAACCCGCCCGCTTCTGAGGCGTTAACAGGGGGCCCCTTCTCTACACGAGGCGTTAAGAAGGGGCCCTTCCTTGCACGCCGGGCGGGGTGGGAGTTGCGACTGTCGCCGTGGCGGCTGATCGGAGATCCGCGCGGCCCGTGCGAGACTAGATAACCATGAGCGACCCACGGATCACCTCGTCGATCTTCACCCGCGGCGCGGTCGACCTCAGCGCGCTGCGCGGCACCCCCGAACCCTCCCGCCCCACCACCCCGGCCCAGGCCGGTCCGCCCGCGGGCGTCCCCGGCGGCCCCACGCCAGCCGGCGGCGTGGCCGTGATCGACGTGACCGAGGCGACCTTCCAGTCCGAGGTGCTGGAGCGGTCGTTGACCACCCCGGTGGTCGTGGACTTCTGGGCCGAGTGGTGCGAGCCCTGCAAGCAGCTGTCGCCGGTGCTCGAGCGGCTGGCCGCCGAGGGCAACGGGGCCTGGGTGCTCGCCCGGATCGACGTGGACGCCAACCCGCGGCTCGCCCAGATGTTCCGGGTCCAGGGCATCCCGATGGTCTACGCGGTGGTCGGTGGCCAGCCGATCGACGCCTTCTCCGGGGTGGTGCCCGAGGCGCAGCTCCGGCAGTGGATCCAGGCCGTGCTGAAGGCCGGCGGCGTGAGCGTCGCCGAGCCCGAGGACCCGCGGCTCACCGAGGCCGACGACGCGCTGATGTCCGGCGACCTGGACGCCGCCGAGGCGGCGTACAAGAAGATCCTCGCCGAGAGCCCGGCGGACGCCGCGGCCGAGGCCGGCCTGGCCCAGGTCGGGGTGGCCCGCCGGGTGGCCGGCGCCGACCCGCGGGCCGCGCTCGCCGCCGCCGAGCAGGCCCCCGACGACGTCGAGGCCCAGCTCCTCGCCGCCGACATCGAGGTGCTCAGCGGCCTGGCCGAGCAGGCGTACGCCCGGCTCGTCGCCCTGGTCCGGCGGAGCGCGGGCGACGACCGGGAGAAGGTCCGCCAGCACCTCGTCTCGCTGTTCACCATCGCCGGCCCGGAGGACCCCGCCGTGGCGTCCGCCCGGCGGGCACTGGCCAGCGCGTTGTTCTAGGTTCGTAGCACGCCAGCGCGGGCCGGCGTTCCGGCCGGCCCGCCCCGACCACCGAGGACGGGAGCTCATGATGCGCCGGATCGCCGTCCTCGACGCGCCGACGAACCTCGGCCTGCGGCCGCCGACGTCGACCTCCGTCCCCGGCTGCGCGAAGGCGCCCGGCGCGCTGCGCGACCACGGGCTGCTCGCCCGGCTGCGGGCCCGCGACGCCGGCTGTCTCACCCCGCCCCGGTACGATCCCGGCGACTGGCGCCCCGGCGACGGCGTCTGCCACGCCCGGGAGATCTCGGGCTACTCGGTGGCGCTGGCCGACCGGATCGGCGCGATCATCGACCGGGGCGAGTTTCCGCTGGTGCTGGGCGGGGACTGTTCGGTGCTGCTCGGCTCGGCGCTGGCCATGCACCGGCTCGGCGAGGCCGTCGGCGGCCGGGTCGGGCTGGTCTTCGTCGACGGCCACTCCGACTTCCGCCACCCCGGCAACGCCTCGTACGTGGGCGCGGCGGCGGGCGAGGACCTCGCCCTGGTCACCGGCCGGGGCCAGGCCGACCTGGCGGCCATCGAGGGGCGACGCCCCTACTTCCGCGACATCGACGTGGTGGTGCTCGGCATCCGGGCGCAGGACGAGTACCGGCTGGACCTGCAGGCCGCCGGCATCACCACCCGGCCGGTGCCGGCGCTGCGCGCCGAGGGGGCGGCCCGCACCGCCCAGTGGGCGCACGAGCAGCTGGCCGACTGCGCCGGCTACTGGGTGCACATCGACGTGGACGTGCTCGACCCGGCGGTGATGCCGGCCGTGGACGCCCCCGACCCGGGCGGGATCGCCTTCGCCGAGCTGGAGATCCTGCTCGCCGGGCTGGTCGACACCCCGCACTGCCTGGGGGTCGAGCTGACCGTCTTCGACCCCGACTACGACCCCGACGGGTCGTACGCCGCCGAGATCGTCAACACCGTGGTGGCCGGGCTCGCGCCGGTCTCCGCACCGAGCGCGGTGCCGCCCCGGCTGCTGCCGCCCGGGCCCGTCTCCCCGGTGCCCCGGCCGGGCAACGGGCGGTCCGCCGAGCGCCCCGTCCCGCCCGGGCCGGCGGCCGTACCGGCCCCCGCCGTCGCCGTGGAGACGATCGGCCCCGCCGTGTCGGACCCCACCGACGACGTCGACCCGGTCGACCGGGACGGTGCCGGCCCGGAGGGCGACGATCCCGACCCGTCGGGATCCGACCTGCTGCGGCGGCTGCCGGTCGCCGAGGACGGGCCGGCTGATGACGCCGGTGCCGGGTCGCTGCGACGGGGTTCGAAGGCGGACGAGGGCAACGGGACCGGGGCGCTCGGGTCGTCGACGGGATCGGGCCTGCTGCGGCAGGTGACCGGGCGGGACGACGTGGCGGAGCCCGAGCCGGTCGGCCCGCCGGCCGCGGCCGGGCCGGGCCGGCTGCGCCGGGTGGCGGTCGAGGACGAACCAGCCGGGCCGGCCGGTGACACCGGCCCGCACCGCACCGGCGCCGACATCGCCTGACCTTCCCGCCCCCGCCACGCCGGCCGGCGGCCCCGTGAATGATCCTGCTCAATCGTCGATGTGGTGGTCTCCGAGCGAGTTCGAGGCCACTACATCCTGAATCGAGCGTGACCTTGCGAGTGGCCCGGGTGGCCGGGCGGCGCAGGTCGGCGGGGTGGGGCGAGGTCAGCGGAGGGCGTGGAGGAAGCGCTCGGCGATCGGGACCGCGCTGGACGTGCTGGAGCCGCCCTGTTCGACGAAGACGGCGAAGGCGATATCGCCCTGCCAGCCGACGAACCAGGCGTGGGTGTGCGCCGGGTTGTTGTCGTACTCGGCGGTGCCGGTCTTGCCGTACACCGGCTCGCCGGGGACGTCCTTCAGGGCGCTGCCGGTGCCGCTGGTGACCACCGCGCGCATCATCGTCTTCAACGCCGCCACGGACTCGGCCTTCAACGCCGGGCCGGCCGGGGCGGGCTTCGCGGGCGCGGGGTCGAGCAGCAGCTTCGGCTGCTCCCAGTGGCCCCGGGCCACGCCGGCGGTGGCGCCGGCCATGGCGAGCGGACTCACCACGGTGGTGCCCTGGCCGATCGCGGCGGCGGCCTGCTCGGTGGCCGAACCGTTGGCGGAGACCTTGCCGGTGAAGAGGTCCGCCCCGAGGTCCCACTGGCCCTCCAGGCCGAGGGTGCGGCCGGCCACGGCCAGCCCGTCCGGCCCCAACTTCGGCGCCAGCGAGACGAAGGCGGTGTTGCAGGACTTCGCGAAGTCGGTGGTGAACGGGACCGACCCCAGCTCGAAGTTGTCCGAGTTCTTGAACGAGCGGCCGTCCACCACCGTGGTCTTCGGGCAGTCGACAGTCGTCGTCGGCGTCACCGCGCCCTTGTCGAGCAGGGCGAGCGCGCTGACCATCTTGAAGGTCGAGCCGGGCGGCACCTGGGCGGTGAAGGCGAGGTTCTCGCCGGCCGGGCCGGGACCGTTCGCGGCGGCCAGCACCGCGCCGTCGCCGATCCGTAGGGCCACCAGGGCCGAGCGCCGGGACTCGCCGCGCAGCGCCGCATCGGCGGCGTTCTGGGTGGCCACGTCGAGGGTGGTCTTCAGCGGTTGGCCGGGCTTCGGTTCGGCGCGGAAGACCTCCACCCCCGTGGGGCCGGTGCTGCCGTCGGGCGCGGAGCGTTCGGTGACCACGGTCAGCCCCGGGGTGCCGCGCAGCCGGTCGTCGTACCGGCCCTGGAGACCGCCGTGGCCGACCAGGTCGCCGCGGACGTACTTGTCCGGGTGGGCCTGGAGGTCGTCGGCCTGGGCCGGGTCGACGGAGCCCAGCAGGGCCCGCGCGAACTCGCGGGTCGGGGCCAGGTCGAGCTTGTCGGCCTGGAACTTCGTGCCGGGCAGGTCGTAGATCCGTGGCTTGATCTGCCGGTACGCCTCGTCGCGCAGCGTCACCACCTCGACGAACGCGCCCGGTTCCGCGTCGGCGATGCGCTTGGGCAGGTCGGCCAGGTCGACCGGCGGGGTGAGCGCGGGCCGGATCGCCTTGAACGCGGCGTCGAGCTGCCGGACCAGGGCCTTCACGTCGGTGACCTCGCCGGGCTGCACGCCCACCCGGACCACCGCGCGAGGCGCGACGATCGGGGCGCCGGCGCCGTCGAGGATGCCGGCCCGGGGCGCCGGGTCGCGGCGCAGCGCCAGCCGGTCGCCCTGCTCCAGCTTCTCCTGGACGACGGCCGGCTCCCAGATCACCTGCCACTTGTCGTCGCCGCCGCGCTTGAGGCGTACCGGGCTCTCGTAGGCCCAGCGGGTGTCGCCCGGCAGCGTCCAGGTGACCTGGACCCGCGCGGTGGCCGTGTTTGCGGTGATCTTCGCGTCGCCGGCCCGCCTCAGCTCCGGTGGGCGGTCGGCCAGCTCGCCGGAGAGCGACCTGATCTCCTTCGTCACCTCGGCGGCCGGGATCTTGGCACCGGTCGCGTCGACGAAGCCGACCGCCTGAAGGTTGCCCGAGCGCCAGCCCTTCAGGAAGGCGTCGACACTCGCCTCCGGCCCGTCCTCGCCCGAGCAGCCGACCAGTCCGCCGGCCGCGAGCGCGGCGGCGGCCAGCGCCGCCAGGACCGGCCGGCGGGGGGAGAGGCGGCGGTGGACGGGGTACGACACGGGCATGAAGCTTTCCCTCCGGTTGGAAACTGCCCTGCACGCTAGTACGGCCGACCGCTCCCCACCGCCCCGCCAACGCCCGGAACCGGGCAAAGACCGGCACGTGGCAGTGTGATGAACATCCCCAGTCCGGGTACTCCGCGACCGGCCGACCACGTACCCGCAACGGGTGAAAGGACAGAGTCCCGATCCGGACGTCCGGCCAGTGGTCCGCCGACGAACGGACAGAGCGGCAGGGCCTAGGCTGGGCGGCAGAGTGACCCACAACGCGGTGGGTCGAGGGGAGTGGCACCGATGGACCGGCGTCCGGCGATCAAACCGGGACCCGACCTCCGGCAGGCTGACACCAGCCGGGACGATGACAGCTTCGATTCGGCGACCGACGGGGACGGTTTCAGCCGTCTCGACACAGGCACAACCGGGATGACCGGTTCCAGCATCGACACCCTCTACGACCTGGGCCTGCCGACGCAGGCGCTGGGCGAGGACACGGAGGACGCCGAGCTGGACGAGCCGGTGCCCAACGCGGAGCGCCTGGTCGCCCAGGCGGTCGCGCTGGCCGGTGAGGACCAGGACGCGGCGACCCT
Source organism: Micromonospora solifontis (assembly GCF_003725545.1). Classification (GTDB taxonomy): domain Bacteria; phylum Actinomycetota; class Actinomycetes; order Mycobacteriales; family Micromonosporaceae; genus Micromonospora; species Micromonospora solifontis. The sequence continues at coordinate 60,102 of NZ_RJLN01000013.1, forward strand.
GGTCGGCCGCTTCTGGCGGTTCGCGCCCGACGAGGAGCTGATCGGCTTCACCGCCGAGGAGATGATCGAGGCGGCCCGGGCCCACCGGGACCTGGCCCAGCAGCGCGTACCGGGCGAGCTGAAGCTGCGCATCCACGAGCCGGACGCCGACCAGCACCACACGGTGATCGAGATCGTCACCGACGACATGCCGTTCCTGGTCGACTCGGTGACCGCGTTGCTCAACTCGCACCACCTCGACGTGCACCTGCTGGTCCACCCGCTGGTGGTGGTCCGCCGGGAGCCGCTGGGCCGGCTCACCGAGGTCTCCGCCGACGTGGAGCCGGACGACGCGATCGCCGGCGACCTGGTCGAGAGCTGGATGCGGATCGAGATCGACCCGGTCCGCGACCCGGCCGAGCGGGAGAAGCTGCGCCGGGAGCTGCAGCGGGTGCTCACCGACGTCCGGGAGGCGGTGGAGGACTGGCCCAAGATGCGGCAGCGGGCCCTCGCGCTCGCCGACGAGCTGGCCTCCGCGCGTACCTCGGACAACCGGCCGCCGGTGCCGGAGAAGGACATCACCGACTCGGTGGAGCTGCTGCGCTGGCTCGCGCACGACCACTTCACCTTCCTCGGCTACCGGGAGTACCGGCTGATCGACACCGACGGCGCGGACGGCGGCCAGGCCCTCGAGGCCGTCCTCGGCACCGGCCTGGGCATCCTCCGCTCCGACTCGCCGGAGGCTCGGGCGCTCTCGTCGATGACGCCGGAGGCGCACGAGAAGGTGCTGGAGAAGCGCCTCCTGATCATCACGAAGGCCAACTCGCGGGCCACCGTGCACCGCTCGGCCTACCTCGACTACATCGGCTTCAAGATCTTCAACGACGCCGGGGACGTGGTCGGGGAGCGGCGGTTCCTGGGCCTGTTCTCCACCGCGGCGTACCGGACCAGCGTGCAGGAGCTGCCGGTGGTCCGCCGCAAGGTCGCCGAGGTGCTGGACCGCTCGGGGCTGAGCCTGCGCAGCCACTCCGGCAAGGACCTGCTGCAGATCCTGGAGACCTACCCGCGCGACGAGCTGTTCCAGATCAAGACCGACGACCTCTACCACGCGGTGATCGGCGTGCTGCGCATGGCCGGCCGCCGCCAGTTGCGGGTCTTCCTGCGCCGGGACGGCTACGGGCGGTTCATCTCCTGCCTGATCTACCTGCCCCGGGACCGGTTCACCACCCAGAACCGGCTACGCATGCAGGACATCCTGTTGCGCGAGCTGAACGGCGTCGGAGTCGACTACACCACCCGGGTCACCGAGTCGATGCTCGCCCGGGTGCACTTCATCGTCCGGACCGACCCGGCCAACCCGCCCGGGGAGATCGACGCCGACCTGCTCGCCGAGGAGCTGGCCGACGCCACCCGGCTGTGGGACGACGACTACCGGCTGGTGCTGGAGCGCAAGCTCGGTGACGAGCAGGCCAAACACCTGTTCAGCCGGTACGCCGACGCGTTCCCGGAGGGCTACAAGGACGGGCACACGCCGTACGAGGCGATGAAGGACCTGGCCAAGCTGGAGCTGCTGGAGGAGCCCGGCCAGCTCGAGATGCACCTGTTCCGCAAGCAGCTCACGCCGCGCACCAACGGCGTCGGCCGCCCGGTCGAGACCGACGAGACGATGGACGTCCGGTTCAAGGTCTACCGGTACGGCGAGCCGATGATGCTCTCCGCCGTGCTGCCGGTGCTGCACTCGCTCGGCGTGCGGGTGGTCGACGAGCACCCGTACGAGGTGGAGCGGGTCGACGGCCGGATCTGGCTGTACGACTTCGGGCTGCAACTGCCCGAGGCGCACCAGGAGCTGGCCGAGGTCCGGCCGCACGTGGAGAACGCCTTCGCCGCCGCATGGCGGGGCGAGGCCGAGGTGGACGGCTTCAACGAGCTGGTGCTCCGGGCCGGGCTCACCTGGCGGCAGGTCGTGGTGCTCCGGGCCTACGCGAAGTACCTGCGCCAGGCGGGCACCGTCTTCTCCCAGGAGTACATGGAGCAGACCTTCATCGCGTACCCGAACATCGCCTCGCTGCTGGTGGAGCTCTTCGAGACCCGGTTCGCCCCGGGCGCGACCACGCTGGACGAGCGGCGGCAGCGCAGCGGCGAGCTGGTCAACGCCATCGGCGAGGCGCTGGACGAGGTGGCCAGCCTCGACCAGGACCGGATCCTCCGGTCGTACCTGACGTTGATCCAGGCCACCCTGCGGACCAGCTTCTACCAGAAGCCGGTCGGTGGGCGGCCCAAGTCGTACGTGGCGTTCAAGCTGGACCCGCAGGCCATCCCGGACCTGCCCGCGCCGCGACCCAAGTTCGAGATCTTCGTCTACTCGCCCCGGTTCGAGGGCGTGCACCTGCGGTTCGGGCCGGTGGCCCGGGGCGGCCTGCGCTGGTCCGACCGGCGGGAGGACTTCCGCACCGAGGTGCTCGGCCTGGTCAAGGCGCAGATGGTGAAGAACGCTGTGATCGTGCCGGTGGGCGCCAAGGGCGGCTTCGTGCTCAAGCAGAAGCCGGGCGACCGGGACGAGGCGGTGGCCTGCTACAAGGAGTTCGTCGGCGCGCTGCTCGACGTCACCGACAACATCGTCAGCGGGGAGATCGTGCCGCCCGACGACGTGGTCCGGCACGACGCCGACGACCCGTACCTGGTGGTGGCGGCGGACAAGGGCACGGCGACGTTCTCCGACATCGCCAACGAGATCTCCGCCGCGCACCACTTCTGGCTGGGCGACGCGTTCGCCTCCGGCGGTTCCGCCGGCTATGACCACAAGAAGATGGGCATCACCGCCCGGGGCGCCTGGGAGTCGGTGAAGCGGCACTTCCGGGAGCTGGGGCACGACACCCAGACCCAGGACTTCACCGTGGTCGGCGTCGGCGACATGTCCGGCGACGTGTTCGGCAACGGGATGCTGCTGTCGAAGCACATCCGGCTGGTGGCCGCCTTCGACCACCGGCACATCTTCCTCGACCCGGATCCCGACGCGGCCACCTCCTGGGACGAGCGGAAGCGGCTGTTCGACCTGCCCCGGTCGTCCTGGGAGGACTACAACCCGGAGCTGATCTCCGAAGGCGGCGGGGTGTACCCGCGTACCGCCAAGTCGGTGCCGGTCTCGCCGCAGGTGCGCGCGGTGCTCGGCCTGGACGACGACGTCACCCAGCTCAGCCCGCAGGAGCTGATGAAGGCCATCCTGACCGCACCGGTGGACCTGTTCTGGAACGGCGGCATCGGCACCTACGTGAAGGCGTCGACGCAGACCAACGCCGAGGTCGGGGACAAGTCCAACGACGCCATCCGGGTGGACGGCAAGGGCCTGCGCTGCCGGGTCGTCGGTGAGGGCGGCAACCTGGGCTTCACCCAGCACGGCCGGATCGAGTACGCCGCGGCCGGCGGCCGGATCTACACCGACTTCATCGACAACGCGGCCGGGGTGGACTGCTCCGACCACGAGGTGAACATCAAGATCCTGCTCAACACGGCGGTCGCCGACGGCGAGCTGGACCGGCCGGAGCGGGACGAACTGCTCGCCCAGATGACCGACGAGGTCGCCGAGCTGGTGCTGCGGGACAACTACGACCAGGCCCGGGCGCTCAACAACGCCCAGGCCCAGGCCGCCTCGCTGCTCCCGGTGCACCGCCGGATGATCACCGAGCTGGAACGGTCCGGCCAGCTCGACCGGGCGCTGGAGGCGCTCCCGCCGGACGAGGAGATGGCGGTCCGGACCGAGACGGGGCTGACCGCGCCGGAGTTCGCGGTGCTGCTCGCGTACGTGAAGATCGTGCTGGAGCGGGAGATCGTCGGCGAGGGCCTGGCGGACGAGGAGTGGACGACCGACATCCTGGTCAACTACTTCCCGACGCCGCTGCGCGAGCGGTTCGCCGGCCGGATGGGGCAGCACCGGCTGCGCCGGGACATCGTCACCACGGTGCTGGTCAACGAGGCGATCAACCGGGGCGGCATCTCGTTCGTCTTCCGGGTCGTCGAGGAGACGGCCGCGTCGGCGGCGGACGTGCTGCGCGCGTACGTGGTGGTCCGCGAGGTGTTCGGGCTGCGCGACCTGTGGCAGGCGGTCGAGTCGCTGGACGCCGGGGTCTCGCCCGAGTTGCAGACCAGCCTCTACCTGGACACCCGGCGGCTGCTCGACCGGGCCGTGCGGTGGCTGGTCACCAACCGGCGCTCGCCGATCGACGTGCCGGGGGAGATCGCCCGGCTGCGCGACGGGGTGGCCCGGCTCCTGCCGGACCTGGAGCACCTCTTCTACGGCACCGAGCGGGAGGCGATCGCCGCCCACATCGACTCGCTGACCGAGAAGGGGCTGCCCCGGGACCTGGCGGAGCAGGCGACCCGGCTGATGTACAGCTTCGGCCTGCTCGACGTGGTGGAGACCGCCCAGTCGACCGGCCGGGACGTCAGCGAGGTGGCCTCGGTCTACTTCGTCCTCTCCGACCGGTTCCGGGTGGACGCCCTGCTGTCGAAGATCTCGCTGCTGCCGCGGGAGGACCGCTGGCAGACGCTGGCCCGGATGGCGCTGCGCTACGACCTGTACGCCGCGTTGGCCGCGCTCACCGCGGAGGTCCTCGGCTCCACGGCGGACAGCCTTCCGCCGGTCGAGCGGGTGCAGGAGTGGGAGCAGGCGAACGCCACGTCGATCCACCGGGCGCACCGGGCGATGGGGGAGTTCGACGAGTCCCGCGCCGACCTCTCCGCCCTGTCGGTGCTGCTGCGGCAGATCCGCACCCTGGTGCGGACCTCGGCGGCCGCCTGACCCGTACCTACCTACGCACACCGGCGCGGCCCGGTGGTCGGTCATCCGACCACCGGGCCGCGCCCGTTGCGTCGTCAGGCCGTCATGCTGGCGAAGACGATGACGTTGTCGACGTAGCTGCGGGCGTTCTGGTCGAACGCCCCGCCGCAGGTGACCACCCGCAGGCCGGGCCGGTCGCTCGGGCCGTAGACCAGCTCGGTGGGGAACGCGGTCTTCGGGTACGACTTCACCTCGTCCACGGTGAAGGTGGCGGTGGAGCCGTCCTCCCGGGCGACGCTGATGGTGTCGCCCTTGGTGAGGGAGCCGAGGTTGAAGAAGACCGCCGGTCCGAGCTTGGCCGAGTCGACGTGACCGACGATCACCGCGTTGCCGGTCTCGCCGGGGCTGGCGCCGGGGGAGTACCAGCCGGCCTTCATGGCCTGGTCCAGCGGGGGCACCTGGACCGTGCCGTCCGGGTTGGTGCCGAGGCTCATGATCTCGGCCTGCACCCCGATCCGGGGAATCGAGATGGTCGTCGGGATCGACCGGGGCAGCGCGGCGGGGCCGAGGTCCGGGTTCGCGGCGTCCGGGGGCTCCTGGAGGTCGGGTGCCGGTTCCACGGGTGCCTGGTCGGTGGCCTGCGTGCCGTCGTCGGGGGCGGCGGCGGTGATCGGATCGGCGGGCCTGGTCTGGGCGAGCGGCTGGGGCGGGCGGGGCGGGGGCACGGTCCGGAAGGACGCGCCGATCATGCCGGCGCCCGCCATGGCGAGGAGGACGACGACGGCGGCGCCGGCGGCGCGCCACGGTTTCCCGTGACGGCCGCCGGCCCGTGTCGCCGACCGGTCAGACGAGGTCATTGGCCCGACGCCGGCGGAGCAGGACGATGCCGCCCAGGGCGGCGGCACCGATCATGCCCGCGCCACCGGCGGCCATGCCCCGGTCGGTGCTGGTGGTGGTCATGCCACCGTCACCGCCGTCGACGTGGCCCCGCGGCAGGACCACCAGCTCGCCCTCGCCGCACGAGCCCTTCAGCTCGTACTTGCCCGGGCGGGCGTCCTTGGAGACGGTGGCCTCGCCGAAGTAGACGAAGTCCTTCCCGTGCTCCCAGCTGTCCGCGTCGCGGCCGTAGTCGGACTCGTCGCCCTGGCCGTACTCGTCGTGGCCCTTCCAGTCGCGGTCGGACTTGTCGTCCTTGCCGTGCTCGTCGCGGTCCTTGCCGTCGCGGCCCTTCTCGTCGCGCTGGTTGGCCTCGTCCTGGCCCTTCCAGTCGCGGTCGGACTTGTCGTCCTTGCCGTGCTCGTCGCGGTCCTTGCCGTCGCGGCCCTTCTCGTCGTGCCGGTTGGCCTCGTCCTTGCCCTTGCCGTCGCGGCCGTAGTCGGACTCGGCGTCCTGGCCGTACTCGTCGTGGCCCATCCAGTCACTGCCGTAGCTGGACTCGTCGCCCTGGCCGTAGTCCTTGCTGTCCCGGCCCGGGTAGGACTTCTCGTCCTGGCCGTACTGGTCGTAGCTCTGCCAGCCGCTGCCCTGGTCGCCGGGGTCGACGGCCACGCCGCCGCCCGCGCCGTCCGCCGGCGGCTGCGGCCAGCCGTTCTCGTCGCCGTGGCCGTCCGGACCCTTGCCGTGGTCGTCCTTGCCGTGGTCGTCCTTGCCCTTGCCGTGGTCGTCGCGGCCCTGCTCGTCCCCGCGGCCCTCCTCGTCGCGGCCGTGCCGGTCCTTGCCGTCGGGGCCCTGGTCCGCGTCCTTCCCCCAGTCACCGTGCTCGTCGCCGCGGTCGTCCCGGACCGAGTGGAGCTGCACCTTGCCGGTCACCTTGGACCAGACGAAGGCGTGCTCCTGCGCCTCCGGGCAGATCTCGAGGAGTTTGACCTTGTCGCCGGCCTTGACGACGTGCGGCTTGGCGATAACCTTGCCCTCGTCGTCCTGGTGCCCGCCCGCCCAGGCCATACCCGGGGTGAACACCAGAAGGCCGGCACCGCCGAGAGCGGCGCCCGCAACGACCTTCCCGAGCATCTTTTTAGCCATGACCTGCGTCACTCCATCCCTTTTTGTCCTGAGCCCGACGACAGTCGAGCTACGACCGACGTTAGACCGTTTCATGACTTATCCGGGGAAAGATTCGCGTTTAAGAGTTTAAGGGCAATGGTCCGGCTAGGAGTGGTACGGCGCTTCGCGGTCCCTCTAGGTGGCTCTCGGCGCTCCGTGCCGGCCTCGGGCCCGGACTGTCCGGTTGGGCCAGTCCGGGTGCGGCCGCGCCCTCGCTGCCGGCCGCCATGGATCTGCCGGCTTCCCGCCGGGTCGCCCGGCTCGCGCCGCCCTCGGGTCGGTTGGCATCGAGGCATTGCCATGGAAGCGCTCCCATGCAAGAATCGCTGCACGCGGTTCGGGGAGCCACACCGCGAGCTCAGGCGTCGAGGGCAGCCGGGTCGACCGGGCGGCGTCGGAGAAGTCGGCCGGCCGTGCCGGTCGCGTCCCCACCACCACGCCCGTCCGGGTCGGGCACCCCCGAAAACACCCGTGGCGCCGACGGCCGTCCTGGCGGACGTCCCGAGGGCCATTTCGCCGGGCCGTACGCGGATCCGGTCTCGCCCAAGGAGATCAGTGGCATGAATCTGTGGAGAAGGCTGTCCGGCCGGAGCCGGACGCTCGCGCTGACCGGCGCCGGCGTCCTGGTCGCCGGCGGGCTGGTGACCCTCCCGGTCACCGCGGCGCAGGCCGCGACCCAGTGCAGCGTGGACTACGTCACCAGCGACTGGCAGGGCGGGTTCACCGCCACCGTGACCATCAAGAACCTCGGTGACCCGCTGAGTTCCTGGAACCTCGGCTTCACCTTCCCGAACAGCTCGCAGAAGGTCGTCTCCGGCTGGTCCGCCAGGTGGTCGCAGAGCGGCCAGAACGTCACCGCGGCCAACGAGTCCTGGAACGGGTCGCTCGCCAGCGGCGCCAGCACCACCATCGGCTTCAACGGCGCGTGGAGCGGCAGCAACCCGAAGCCGACCTCGTTCACCCTGAACGGCACGGTCTGCAACGGCGGCACGCCGCCGACCAGCACGCCGCCGACCAGCACGCCGCCGACCAGCACGCCGCCGACGACGCCCCCGCCCACCACGCCGCCGCCGACCACCACGCCGCCGCCTGGCCAGCGCGTGGACAACCCCTACGCCGGGGTGAAGGGCTACGTGAACCCGGAGTGGAAGGCCAAGGCCGAGTCGGTGTCCGGCGGCAGCCGGGTGTCGAACAACCCGACTGCGGTCTGGCTCGACCGGATCGCCGCCATCAACGGCACCCCGAACAGCAGCTCGAACGGGTCGATGGGCGTGCGGGACCACCTGGACGCGGCGCTCGCCCAGGGCGCCGGCTACATCCAGTTCGTCATCTACAACCTGCCCGGCCGGGACTGCGCCGCGCTGGCCTCCAACGGTGAGCTGGGTCCGGACGAGCTGCCCCGCTACAAGTCGGAGTACATCGACCCGATCGCCGCGATCCAGGGCGACGCCAAGTACAAGAACCTGCGGATCATCAACATCATCGAGATCGACTCGCTGCCCAACCTGGTGACCAACACCTCCGGCAACGCGGGTGGCACGGCGATGTGCGACACCGTCAAGGCCAACGGCGCGTACGTGAACGGCGTCGGCTACGCGCTGGCCAAGCTGGGCGCGATCGGCAACGTCTACAACTACATCGACGCCGCGCACCACGGCTGGATCGGCTGGGACAGCAACTTCGGCCCGGTCGCCGACCAGCTCAAGGCCGCCGCCGTCGCGTCCGGCAGCACGGTGCACAACGTCACCGGGTTCATCGTCAACACGGCGAACTACTCGGCGCTCAAGGAGCCGTACATCAAGATCACCGACTCGGTGAACGGCACCAGCGTGCGGCAGTCCAAGTGGATCGACTGGAACCAGTACGTGGACGAGCTGTCCTTCGCCCAGGCGTTCCGCAACAAGCTGGTCTCGATCGGCTTCGACAGCAACATCGGCATGCTGATCGACACCTCCCGCAACGGCTGGGGCGGTCCCAACCGGCCCACCGGTCCGGGCGCGACCACCAGCGTCGACACCTACGTCGACGGGGGCCGCATCGACCGCCGGATCCACGCCGGCAACTGGTGCAACCAGTCCGGGGCGGGCCTCGGCGAGCGGCCGCGGGCGAACCCCGAGCCTGGCATCGACGCGTACGTCTGGGTGAAGCCCCCGGGTGAGTCGGACGGCTCCAGCACCGCGATCCCGAACGACGAGGGCAAGGGCTTCGACCGGATGTGCGACCCGACGTACACCGGCAACGCCCGCAACGGCAACAACCTGACCGGCGCCCTGCCGAACGCGCCGATCTCCGGTGCCTGGTTCCCGGCCCAGTTCCAGCAGCTCATGGCCAACGCCTACCCGCCGCTCTCCTGACCCGGCGGCCGGCCTACCCGCCGCGGCGGGAGTGAGGCACCGCCGCGCGGGTTCCCCGGGCCCCTGGTCGACGCCCACGTCGACCAGGGGCCCCCGGGCGTCAGGGGACCGTCTTCTCGATCGCAGCCCGGCCCAGCTCGGCCAGATCACGGCGGGCCCGGTCCAGGTTCTCCGGGGTGAGGTCCTGGCCCCGGGCCATCACCAGGTCCTCCGGCTCCCAGGGCTGCTCCGCGCCGGTGCGGATGTTGTCCCCGGCGGCCCCGGTGCCGGTGCCGGTCGCGCCGGTGCCGGCCGCGTACGGGTCGCCGAGGAGGTCCGGCGAGCCGGTGTCCGGCACCGCCCCGTCGGGCTCCGTGAAGACCGGATTGTCCGGGTCGGTGCCACCGCTGCGCAGTTGCGGCACGGTGCTGTCGTCGTCCACCGCCGCGGCCACCTCGGGGGTCTCCTCCAGCGGCCGCCGGCCACCACGGTCACGATCCGTCATGCTGCTGCCCTCCTGTCGGAGTTCCGGGATCCACCTGAGGTACCCCGTGCCGGGGCGGGCATGCCCACGGCCCGGCGGCGGGCCGCCGGGCCGTGCGGAACGGGCGGGTCGGATCAGGGTTCGTCGCCGCGGTGCGGCTCGGGCGGCCGGTTGGGGCTGACCCACTGCCAGCCCAGCATCGCCAGCCCGAAGGCCAGCATGACCAGGCCGGCCCAGAGGTTGATCCGGACCCCCTGCGCCTTGTCGATCTCCGCCGTCGAGTCGAAAAGCCCCATCAGGCCGACGATCAGCCCGTACGCGACGAACAACCCGCCGATCACCCGGCGGATGTCGAACAGCCGGGCCGCCGCGGAGCGTGCCTCCCGGGCATCCTCGGTCTCGTCGACCAGGGGGTCGTGGGCCTCGCCGTGCTGGTAGCGGTCGGCGTCGTCTGCCATGGCGTGCGTCCCTTCCTCAGAAGACCGGGATGTAGAACAGGGCGGCGAGGATCACGGCGACGACGCCGAGCAGCACCGGGGAGCGGTACCAGACCGCGTCGCCGGCCAGCGAGTCGTCGGCCAGGGAGGCGTCGCTCAGGCCGTAGACCAGGCCGGTCAGCTCGTCATCGTGCTTCGGCCGGGTCAGCGGCGTGACGACCGCGGCGACCACCGCCACGGTGACGAACGCGAGCCCCGCGCCCCAGAAGCTCTCCTCCAGGTCCGAGTTGAAGCTGATCACGCCGGCCCGGTAGAGCAGGTAGGTCGCGACCGCCACCACGGTGCCGGAGAGCAGCGACCAGAAGCCGGCGAGCGCGCTCATCCGCTTCCAGAACATGCCGATGATGAAGGTGCCGAAGAGCGGGGCGTTGAACACCGAGAAGAGCGCCTGGATGTAGTTCATGATGTTGCTGAATCCGGCGGCGATGAAGGCCGTGCCGATGCCGATCAGCACGGCGGCGACGGTGGCGAGCCGCCCCACCCTGACGTAGTAGTCGTCCGAGCGGTCCCGCTTGAAGTACGCCTGCCAGATGTCGTACGTGAACACGGTGTTGAAACCGCTGACGTTGGCCGCCATGCCGGCCATGAACGAGGCGAGCAGGCCGGTCACCGCGATGCCGAGCACCCCGTTGGGCAGCAGGTCGCGCATGAGCAGCGGGATGGCGTTGTTGTAGACCAGGTCACCCTCCTCGGTGCCCAGCCCCTTCACCGTGACCAGGGCGACCAGGCCGGGGATCACGGTGACCAGGGGGATGAACAGCTTCGGGTACGCGGCGATGATCGGCGTACGCCGGGCGGCGCTCATGTTCCGGGCGGACAGGGCCCGCTGCACCTCAGCGAAGTTGGTGGTCCAGTAGCCGAAGGAGAGGACGAAGCCGAGGCCGAAGACGATGCCCAGCCAGTGTGCGCCGAGCGGGTTGTCCGTGCCGCCGGTGCCCTGCCAGGCGTGCAGCCCGGCCTCGCCCAGCTTGCTGCCCTTGACCGCGTCCATCAGACCGGAGACGCCCCCGACTTTGATCAGGCCGAGCACGGTGACCGGCACCAGGCCGGCGATGATCACGAAGAACTGGAGCACCTCGTTGTAGATCGCTCCGGACAGACCGCCGATGGTGATGTACGCCAGCACGATGAACGCTCCGACCACGATCGCGACCCAGAGCGGCCAGCCGAGCAGCGCCTGCATGATCAGGGCCAGCGCGTACAGGTTCACCCCGGCGATGAGCACCTGGGCGACCGCGAAGGTGATCGCGTTGAGCAGGTGGGTCGGGCGGTTGAACCGCAGCCGCAGGTACTCGGGGACGCTGCGGACCTTCGAGCCGTAGTAGAAGGGCATCATCACGATGCCGAGGAAGACCATCGCCGGCACCGCGCCGATCCAGTAGTAGTGGACCGTCATGGCGCCGTACTGCGCGCCGTTGGCCGCCATGCCGATGATCTCCAGCGCGCCCAGGTTCGCCGAGACGAACGCCAGGCCGGTCACCCACGCGGGGAGCGACCGGCCGGAGAGGAAGAAGTCGACGCTGGTGCGGATCGCCCGCCGGGCGGCGAAGCCCACCCCGATGACCGTGACGAAGTAGAGCGCCAGGATCACATAGTCCACCGCGTTCATGTTCAGCCGTAGGCCGTCGCCCATCCCGCGCTCCCTCCGTGCGACGCTGCGCCCGCAGGTACCCCGATCCGGGATATTTCATGCATGGAGCGCGATGTGTCGCACCTGGCGGGGCCCCGGCCGGAACGTCCGGCCGGGGCCCGTGGCGAACATCGCGGTCAGCGGCCCAGGACGCGGTCCAGGAAGTCGCGGTAGCCGCGCACGGCCATCCGGAGCTGCTCGGTGTCGGCCGAGCCGGACTCCTGCCAGCCGCCCAGCTTGCTCTTCTGTTCCCGCAGCGCGGTGGCGAGGGCCTCCATGGCCTCGTCGACCAGCGCCTGCGCCTCGCCGACCGCGGCCTTCGGGTCGTCCACGAAGCGCAGCTGCACGTCCCGCCAGCGGTCCCGGAAGCTCTGCGCCGCCTCCGGGGCGAAGAGCGTGGCGGCGTCCGCGGGTACCGCACCCGGGGTGGGCCGGGCCCCCGGGGCCGCCGCGTCGGCCATGCCGGCCGCACTGGCGCCGGCGGTCGACCCGGCCACGCTGGCGCCGGCCGCGGCGGTGCTGGCGTCCGGGTCGACCATCTCCGGCTCCGCGCTGCCGTATCCGGTGGCGCCGGCCTCCGGCGCGTCGTCGCGCGCCGCGCCGGACTGCTCGGCCGCCCAGCGGTCCGGGTCGTGCAGCCGGTCACCGGCCGTCGGGTCGGCCCGCTCGGCGTCGAACGCGTCGGTCCGCCCGGGGGCGCCGTCGCCCGGCACGGCGGTGTCCTCGCCGCGCGGGTCGCGCTCGTCCTCGGGCCGCCCGCTGGCCATCGCGGAGGCGGCCACCGCGTCGCCGACCGTGGTCGCCCCGAACGCCGTCGGCAGCGGCGCGGGGTCGTGGTACTCGGTCCGGCCGGTCTCGCCGGCGTCGGCGGCCTCCGCGTCCCGGACGTCCCGCGCGTCGTACCCGTCCCGTCCGTCCCCGGGGTCGGCGCGGCGGTGGTCGCCGCCCTCGCCGACCACCGCCGGGTCGTCGAAGGTGCCCCGGTCGTCCAGCGCGTCCTCGGGTACGTCGGCCCGGTCGCCCCGGTCGCGCCGGTGGCCGTCGGCCTCGGCGCCGGGCGGGGGGACCGGCACCGGCTCGGACCGGACGGCGTCGGCGCGGTCCTGGATGCTCTGCTGCTCTTCCTGACGCATGGCGGCGGCCTCCTCAGTGGCTCGTGGCGTCGTGCTCGTGGTCGGGGTGGCGCTGCTCCGGCGGCTGGCCGCCGACCGGGTCCGCGCCGAGCAGGTCGGCGAAGAGGGCCCGGTAGTGCACGAGCGCCTGCCGCAGGTCCTCGGTGCCGGCCTCGCCGCGCTCGTTGCGCAGCCGGATGTCGTGCGCGTCCCGGTAGTGGCCGAGGGTGCGGGCGTGCTCGACGGAGAGGTGGGCGGCCTGCTCGGAGAAGTCGCCGGTGGGGTACCCACGCTCGGCGATCAGCCGGCTGACCAGCTCGTCGGCCTCGCCCACCGTCTCGGCCGGAGAGTCGACGAAGCGGACCTGGAGTTCCTCCCAGGCCGCGGCGTACTTCGCCCGGGACTCCGGGCTGAGCGGGGTGAGTTCCAGTTCGGCGTGGCGGCGCTCCCGTTCGCGCAACTCGCGCTCGGCGGCGCCCCGGCTGTCCTGCTCGGCGACGGCCCGGTCGTACTCGGGGCCGAACCGCTGCCTGAGGGACCGCCGGCGGCTGGCCACGACGGCGACCGCGGCCAGCGCCGCGAGGACGAGAACGACGATGACTAAGACGACTACCTGCGTGGGCGACATGGCTCCTCCTTCGCCGCCTGGTATTCCCGCTGCGCCGTGATCACCAATCCCGATCCGGGGCACTTTCGTCGGCGATCGGGTTGACCCGTCGCCACCCGCGCCCCGGAAACTGACTCGTTCCAGAAAGCGGAATCGGCTGACGCCGGGCCCGCCGAAGTGCTCGACGTGGGTGGACGGCCACGGGCAGGCCGCCGACCGGTCCCGCCCGCCGGTTCCGCCGGGCGTACCCGTCGAACGGCGTCCACCCGGGAACATCCCGGACGGTAGTCCCCGGCGAGACGGCCGGTAGTGCATCCGCCGGTGATTACGTATCCTGCCCAAGGCGCCCGAGCCGGGGCCCGGGCGTCCGTGGGCGGTCAGCCTCCGGCCCGGTGTCGGCGCCGCCCCTGCGACACCTTCCCGGCGAGGTCTGATGAACACCCGTGACTGGCCGATCCGCGCCAAGCTGACCGCGCTGGTCATCGGTCCGGTGACCGCGCTGCTGGCGCTCTGGATCTTCGCCACCACGCTGACCTTCGGGCCCGCCCTCGATCTGCTGGCCGCCCGCACCTACCTCTACGATCTCGGCCGTCCTGGTGAGACGGTGGTCGCCGAGCTGCAACGGGAGCGCCGGCTCTCGGTCGTGCAGCTCGCCGGGGACGGCATCCTCCCCGCCCTCGCGGAACAGCGCGGCCGGACCGACCGGGCGGTCGCCGAGTTGCGGCGCCGGGTCAACGGGGACGACCTGCGGGACGCCGCCGACGACCTGCTCGACGCCCGTCTCGACCAGTTGGTCTCGGCGCTCGACGCGCTGCCCGCCGGCCGGGGCTTCATCGACGCCCGCAAGGTGGACCGCGCCGGGGCAATCGGCCTCTACAGTGGCATGATCAACTCCGCCTTTCAGGCGTTCTCCGCGATGGCGACGATGCCCGACGTCCAGCTCAACCGCGAGGCGCTGGCGCTCACCGCGCTGGGCCGGTCCCGGGAGCTGCTGGGTCAGGCCGATGCCCTGCTGGCCGGCGCGATCACCGCCGGCCGGTACGCCGAGGGCGAGCACGAGCAGCTCGTCCGCACCATCGAGAACCAGCGGTTCCTGGCCGAGACGGCGGTGGCCGACCTGCCCGCGACGGAACGGGCGGCGTACCGACGGCTCACCGAGGGCACCGACTTCGTCCGGCTGCGCGCCCTCCAGGACACCCTGATCCGCAGCGCCGGCCTGCCGGCCACGTTGGACGTGCGGGGCTGGGAGACCAGCCAGGCCGGGGTCTGGCAGGGCCTGCGCGATTTCGAGCTGCGCGGCGCCGACGGGCTGGCCGAGCGGTCCGTGCCGATGGCGGTGGGCATCCTGATCCGGCTCGCCGCCGCCGGGTTGCTCGGCATGGTGGCCATCGTGATCTGCGTGCTGATCGCGCTGCGGGTCGGCCGCTCGCTCGCCCGCCGGCTCACCGGGGTCCGCACCGCCGCGCTGGAGATGGCCGAGCACCGGCTGCCCGACGTGGTCGCCCGGCTGCGGCGCGGCGAGGAGGTGGACGTCAGCCGGGAGGCGCCCGAGCTGGACCATGGCGGCGACGAGATCGGCGAGGTCGGGCGGGCCTTCAACGAGGTACGCCGGACCGCCCTGCAGTCCGCCGTCGACGAGGTCACCCTGCGCCGCGGGCTCAACGAGGTCTTCCTCAACATCGCCCGGCGCAGCCAGGGCCTGGTGCACCGGCAGTTGGCGCTGCTGGACCGGCTGGAACGGCAGACCGAGGACCCGGACGAGCTGGCCGGGCTCTTCCAGGTCGACCACCTGGCCACCCGGCTCCGGCGGCACGCCGAGGACCTGGTCATCCTCGCCGGTGCCGCGCCCGGCCGGGGCTGGCGCAACCCGGTCGCCGCCGTCGACGTGATCCGCGGCGCGATCTCCGAGGTCGAGTCGTACGACCGGGTGGACGTGGGCGAGGTGCAGCCGGCCGGGGTGCTCGGCCGGGCCGTCGGCGACGTCATCCACCTGCTCGCCGAGCTGATCGAGAACGCCACGGCCTTCTCCCCGCCGGGCCGCCGGGTGGACGTCACCGGCCGGACGGTGCCCGGGGGGTACGCCGTCGAGATCACCGACCATGGCCTGGGCATGTCGCCGCAGGCCCTGGCGCAGGCCAACCGCAAGCTGTCCCGCTCGCCCGAGTTCGACCCGGCGGACAGCGCCCGGCTGGGCCACTTCGTGGTCGCCCGGCTCGCCGCCCGGCACGGCGTCCGGGTCGAGCTGCGGGCGGCCGCGCCCGCCGGCACCACCGCCGTGGTGCTCGTCCCCGCCGACCTGGTCACCGAGGAGCCCGCCCTGGCGCCGACCGGTCCGGGGACGACGTCCGGCGACCGGCGGATGGCCAAGGTGACCCGGCTGAGCACGGTGCCCCGGCCGCGTACGACCCGGCCGGTGCGGGAGCGCCCCGAGTCGGCGGTGGTGCCGCTGCCGTCGGGGCGGACCTCCGCGGTGGAGGACCCCGTCGACGGGGACGGCCTGCCGCGTCGCGTCCGCCGGCGCGGGCCGGCCAACCGCCCCCGTCCGCCCGTCGCGGAGACCCCCGCGCCCCGGTCCCCGGAGGAGGCACGCCGGGCCATGTCCGCCCTCCAGGCCGGCACCGCACGGGGTCGCCGGGAAGGCGCCCGTGCCGCCGCCGAACCCGCCGCCCCGGCCTCCGACCGGGTCGCGGCGCCCTCCCCGCCGGAGCCGGCGCCGGCTCCGGAACCCCCGACCGCGACTGAGAGGGACGCCTAGTGGTGCACACGACGCGGCAGAACGCCGATCTCGACTGGTTGCTCGACGACCTGGTGGAGCGGGTGCCCGCCGCCCGCCAGGCGGTGGTGCTGTCGGCGGACGGGTTGCTGCTCGGCGCCTCCGCCGAGCTCGGCCAGGACGACGCGGAGCACCTCTGCGCACTGGCCTCCGGCTTCTCCAGCCTGGCGAAGGGGGCCACCCGGCACGTGAACGGCGGCGCGGTCCGCCAGACCGTGGTGGAGATGGAGTCCGCGTACCTGTTCGTGACGGCCGCCGGGCAGGGGGCCTGCCTCGCGGTGGTGAGCGACGCCGACGCCGACATCGGCCTGGTGGCGTACGAGATGGCGATGCTGGTGGTCCGGGTCGGCGAGAACCTGAGCGCCCCGGCCCGGACGGCGCCGGAGGCCGGCGATGCGGGCTGAGTCGCCGGGCCCGCAGCACGAATGGCTGGACGGTGCGGCCGGGCCGGTGGTCCGGCCGTACACGCTCACCGGAGGCCGGGTGCGCCCGCCGGTGGCGGGTTTCGACCTGGTGGCGTTCGTGCTGGCCCGGCCGGCGGCCGACGCGACCGGTCAGCCCGGCTTCCAGCCGGAGCACCGGCGCCTGGTCGAGTTGGCCCGGCGTCCGGCCGCGGTGGCCGACCTCGCCGCCGACCTGAACCTCGCCGTGGGCGTGGTCCGCGTGCTGCTCGGCGACCTCGTGGCCCGCGGGCTCGTCGCGGTGCACCAGCCGCCGACCGCCGCGTATCTGCCCGACGACAACATCCTCAAGGCGGTGGTCAGTGGACTCCGTGCGCTCTGACCGGCAGGTGGCCGCCCCGCGCGTCCCGCTGGCCCTGAAGATCCTCATCGCCGGTGGCTTCGGGGCCGGCAAGACGACGCTGGTGAGCGCGTTGAGCGAGGTCCGGCCGCTGCAGACCGAGGAGGTGCTGACCGGTGCCGGGGTCGACACCGACGACATCTCCGGGGTGGAGCAGAAGTCGACCACCACGGTGGCGATGGACTTCGGCCGGATCACGATCAACGACGATCTCCAGGTCTATCTCTTCGGCACCCCGGGTCAGGACCGGTTCTGGTTCCTCTGGGACGAGCTGGCCTTCGGTGCCCTCGGCGCGGTCGTGCTGGCGGACACCCGCCGGCTGGCCGACTGCTTTCCCTCGATCGACTACTTCGAGCAGCGCGGCGTTCCCTTCGTGGTGGGGGTCAACTGCTTCGACGGAGCCCGGCGGTTCGGTCTGGAGGCGGTCCGCGACGCGTTGGACCTGGACCCGGAGGTGCCGCTGGTGCTCTGCGACGCCCGGGACCGGCAGTCCGGCAAGCTGGTGCTGATCTCGCTGGTGGAGCACGTCGCCCGGCAGCGCGGCGAGCCGGTGCCGGTCGGCTGACCGCCGGCCGAGGGCGGCTCCGGCGAAACCGGCCCGGGAAAAGACGGGTAACCGGCCGGCCGGCGGGGAAGCCTCTGGTTGGATCTGGGCAGGAGGCGGCGGAAGGTGGGACCGGTGACCGGGCAGGACACGATCGTCCACATCGGCGGGTACACGGCGGAGATGGGCGGGCGGGCCGAGGGCATCGTCGCCGCCCGCCGCGACCCGCGTACCGGGGAGCTCACCCCGCTCGGCACGGCGGCGGTCACCCCGTCGCCGTCGTTCCTGGTCCGGCACCCCACGCTGCCGGTGCTGTACGCGGTCAACGAGGGCGCCGAGGGGCGGGTCAGCGCGTTCCGGACGGAACCGGACGGCGGGCTGGCGCTGCTCGCCGTCGGGGAGACCGGCGGGGCGGAGCCGTGCCACCTGGCGGTGGTCCCGGACGGGCGGTACCTGGTGGTGGCGAACTACGGCGGCGGCAGCGTGGCGGTGTTCCCGCTGGACGCCGCGGGCGTGCCGGGGGCACGCAGCGACCTGGTCCGGCACGAGGGGCGCGGCGCCGACCCGCAGCGGCAGGAGAAGGCGCACTGCCACATGGTCTCGCCGGACCCGGACGGGGGGCCGCTGCTCGCCGTGGACCTGGGCACCGACTCGGTCTACCGGTACGACCTGGACGCCGCCTCGGGCCGGCTGGTGCCCCGGGCGCCCCGGGTGCGGACGCCGGCCGGCACCGGCCCCCGGCATCTCGCCCGGCACCCCGATGGGCGGCGTTGCTGGCTGGTCGGCGAGTTGGACGGGACGGTCATCGGCTACGAGCTGACCCCGGACGGCGCGCTGCACCAGCGGGCCCGGGTGGACGCCAGCGGGCGGGCCGGACACGTGCAGCCCTCCGAGGTCGCCCTCGGGCCGGACGGGCGGTTCCTCTACGTGGGCAATCGCGGGGTGGGCACGGTGGCCGTCTTCGCGGTGCCCGGCGAGCGGCCCGAGCTGGTGGCCGAGGTCGACACCGGCGGGGAGTGGCCCCGGCACTTCGCCCTCGCCGACGGCCACCTGTACGTGGCCGACGAGCGGGCCGGCATGATCAGGATCTTCCAGGTGGATCCCGGCACCGGGGTGCCCGAGCCGGTCGGGGAGCCGGTGCCGGTGGCGAGCCCGACGTGCGTCCGGCCGTAACGGATCAAGGCGCCCGAGCGCTGTCTGTTGTGGACGTCCGCCACGTCCAATGACTGACCAGTCACTCAAGGTAACTTTTTGGTGATCAACTGTTTCTCCTGCGTAACTTTCGTCCGAACGGACGTGGCAGTACCCCCACGAGATACGCAAGATGGTCACCGTGTCTGGCCGCCATCGCATGCGTTCAAGCCTCCGCGGGGCCGGTGCCGCCGCGGCGGCCACCGCGCTCGTCCTCGTCATAGCCGGCTCCTGGTTCGGTTACCAGCAGCTTGCCGGTCCGTCCTGCTCGGGGAAGATCCAGCTCTCCGTCGCCGCCACCCCGGAGATCGCCCCGGCGGTCAAGGGGGCGGCCGACCAGTGGGTCGCCGACGGCGCGGCGGTCGGCGGGACCTGCATCGCGGTGAACGTCGTCTCCTCGGAGTCGGTCGACGTGGCCGCCGCGGTGGCGAGCAAGCACGGCGCCACCCTCGCCGGTGTCGGGCAGGCCAGCGGCACCGTGGTGACGCCGGACGTGTGGGTGCCGGACTCGTCCAGCTGGCTGCTGCGTCTGAAGTCCGGCGGGGCCACCGCGTTCGCTCCGACCAACGGGGCCTCCATCGCGCGCAGCCCGGTGGTCGTCGCGGTGCCCGAGCCGGTGGCGACCCGGTTCGGCTGGCCGGACAAGAAGCTCACCTGGACCGACCTGCTGCGGCAGGTGACCAGCGACAAGCCGTTGCGGGCCGGCATCGTGGAGCCGACCCAGGACGCGGCCGCCCTCTCCGGGCTGCTCTCGCTCACCGCCGCCGCCAGCGCCACCGGCGACGCGCCGGGTTCGGCGAAGGCGCAGGAGGCGAGGGTCGGCGCGCTCCGGGCGCTGGCCACCAACCGCTCTTCCCTGCGACAGGACCTCCTGGCCCGCTTCCCGCGCTCGAAGGACCCGACGGCCATCGCCGCCGGCCTGGGCGCGGCGGCGCTGTCCGAGGAGGACGTGATCGCGTACAACAGCACCAAGCCGCCCGTCCCGCTGGCCGCGCTCTACCTCGACCCGTCGCCGATGCCGCTGGACTACCCGTTCGCGGTGCTGCCCGGCATCGAGCCGGCCAAGGCCTCGGCCGCCAAGGTGCTCTTCGAGGTGCTGACCACCCCGGGCTTCAAGAACCGGCTGGCCGGGCAGTCGCTGCGTGCCCCGGACGGCAACTGGGGACAGGGGTTCAAGGCGCCGCAGGGCGCACCGAGCCCGGCGGGCAACGCCCCCGCCGCTCCGGCCGGTGAGGGTGCGGCCGGCGGCTTGGACCCGATCGCCATCCAGCAGGCCACCAGCTTCTGGTCGGTGGCCACCCAGTCCGGTCGCATGCTCTGCGTCATCGACGTCTCCGGCTCGATGAAGACGAAGGTGGCCACCGCCAACGGCGCCAGCCGGGAGCAGGTCACCGTGGCCGCCGCCAACCAGGGCCTGTCGCTCTTCGACGACTCCTGGTCGATCGGCCTGTGGACCTTCTCCACCAACCTCCAGGGCTCGCAGGACTACCACCAGCTCGTGCCGATAAGGCCACTGTCGAGCAACCGGCGGCCGTTGCAGCAGGGCTTGGCCTCGATCAAGCCGTCGAGTGGCGACACCGGCCTCTTCGACACGCTCCTGGCCGCCTACAAGACGGTCCAGGAGGACTGGGAGCCGGGCAAGGTCAACTCGATCGTACTCTTCACCGATGGCAAGAACGACGACAACAACGGCATCAGCCAGAAGGAACTGATCAACCAGCTCAAGAAGATCCGCGACCCGGAGCAGCCGGTTCAGGTGATCATCATCGGCATCGGGAACGACGTCAGCAAGGCGGAGCTCGACCCGATCACGGCGGTCACCGGCGGACGGACGTTCGTCACCATCGACCCGACCAAGATCGGCGAGATCTTCCTCCAGGCGATCGCCCTGCGGCCGCCGGCTCCGCGCTGAGCGGTACGTCAGCGTATAGGTTCCGCCGTATCGGGAGATCCGATACGGCGGAACGCTTTCCGGGCCGCCCCGGGCCCGGAAAAGTGACGGCAATACGTCCGAATCAATCGGCGTCCATAATTGCGAGGCAAGATGTCCGGGAGCTCCGAGTCGCCGGCTCGCCAGCGGGGCCGAGCGGTGCGGGGTCGTCCTGCGCGACGTGGGGAGGGCCGGTGACGTCCGCGACGCTGTTGACCCCCGCCCGGGCGGCGGCCGATCCGCGGGACCGCCGTCCCGGCCCGGCGACGCGCGCCGCGGAGCGGGCGTACGTCCGCGTGCTCGCGGTGCTGGACACCGCCGTGCTGGCCGTGGCGATCCTGGTCGGGTACGTCGGCCGGTTCGGCGAGCGGGAAGCGGTCGGTTCGGAGATCCCGTACACCGTGTTCGCGCCCGGCCTGCTGGTGATCTGGCTGGTCTCGCTGCGGGCGATGCGGTGCTACGACGACCGGGTGCTCGGCTACGGCGCCGAGGAATACCGGCGGGTCAGCTCGGCGAGCCTGCGGCTGGCCGGGGGCATCGCCATCGCGGGTTACATCGCCGACGTCGGCGTCTCCCGGGGCTTCCTGGCCCTCTCCTTCGCGGTGGGCACGTTCGGCCTGGAGGTGGCCCGGTTCGCCGCCCGCAAGCGGCTGCACCGGGCCCGCTTCCGGGGCGCCGGCTGGTCCCGCAAGGTGCTGGTGGTGGGCGACACCGCGCACGTGCTGGAGTTGGTGCACACCCTGCACCGCGAGCCCTACGCCGGCTACCAGGTGGTGGGCGCCTGCATCCCGGACGCGCTGCTGGCGCCGGTGCCGCAGCGGCTCGGCGACGTCCCGGTGGTCGGCTCGTTCCGTGGCATCCCCGAGGCCGCCACCGCCATCGGCGCGGACACCGTGGCGGTCACCGCCTCCGGTGAACTCACCGCGACCCGGCTGCGGCGGCTGGGCTGGCAGCTGGAGGGCACCGGCGTCGACCTCGTGGTGGCCCCGGCGCTGACCGACGTCGCCGGCCCGCGGATCCACACCCGCCCGGTCGCCGGGCTGCCGCTGATCCACGTCGAGGCACCCGAGTTCCGGGGCGGCCGGAAGCTGGTCAAGGGGCTGGTCGACCGGTCGGTGTCGCTGGTGGCGCTGCTCCTGCTGCTGCCACTCCTGGTGACGATCGCGCTGGCCGTCAAGCTGGACAGCCGGGGGCCCGTGCTGTTCCGTCAGGTCCGGGTCGGGCAGGGCGGCCGGGAGTTCGGCGTCTTCAAGTTCCGCACCATGGTGGTCAACGCCGACGCCCTGCTGGCCGACCTGGCCGTGCGCAACGAGACCGACGGCCTGATGTTCAAGATGCGCGACGATCCCCGGGTCACCCGGGTCGGCCGGCTGCTGCGCAAGTGGTCCCTCGACGAGCTGCCCCAGTTGGCGAACGTGCTGCTCGGCCAGATGAGCCTGGTCGGCCCGCGCCCGCCGCTGCCCACCGAGGTGGCCCGGTACGACGGCGACGTGGCCCGCCGCCTCCTGGTCAAGCCGGGCATGACCGGCCTCTGGCAGGTCAGCGGGCGGTCCGACCTGAGCTGGGAGGACGGCATCCGGCTCGACCTCTACTACGTGGAGAACTGGTCCCTCGCCGCCGACCTGACCATCCTCTGGAAGACCTTCGGCGCGGTGCTCCGGGGCCGCGGCGCGTACTGAGCCGGCGGCCGGCGCGGGTCAGGGCTGCGGGCCCAGCCAGTCCAGGCAGACCACCACCGCGTCGTCGATCAGGTCCCCGGCGACGAACGCGCGCAGGTCGCCGATCAGCGAGCGGACCGCGTCCAGCGGCTCCATCGGCCCGGTACGCCGCAGGAAGCGGTCCAGCGCGGTCTCGCCGTACCGGATCCGCTCGGCGGTCGCGTCGATGACCCCGTCGCTGACCACGAAGAGCCGATCCTCGCGGTGCAGCTGGAACCGCTGCTCCCGGTAGTCCGTGCCCTCGAACATGCCGAGCGGGAACTGCTTCTCCAGGACCTGCTCGCTGACCTCTCCGTCGCGCACCCGCACCAGGCGTGGCGAGCCCGCGTCGACCACGGTGATCATGCCGGTGGCCAGGTCCAGCTCCAGCAGCAGCGCCGACAGGTGCTGCGCGCCCCGGTGCAGCGCGTAGATCGCCTGGTCGGCCAGGGCGGCCTGGTCGGCGAGGCCCAGCTCGGCCCGGCGGGCGTTGCGCAGCGCGTGGGTGGCCAGCGAGGTGAGCATGGAGGCGGCCACCCCCTCGCCGGAACCGTTGATCACCGACAGCCAGAGCCGGTGACCGTCGTCGGACCAGTCGAAGCTGTCGCCGCGCACCGCGTACGCCGGCTCCAGCTGCCCGGCCAGGCTGAACGACGGGCGGATCCGGCTGCGGCCGGGCAGCATCTCCCACTGCATCTCGGCGGCCAGGGTGAGCCGGCGGGTACGCCGGGCGGCCCGGTAGATGTCGGTGCTGGCCGTGACCGCGGCCAGCTCGTGGCCGAGCGCCGTGGAGATGGTGTCCAGTTCCCGGATCACCTCCGGGTCGGCCGGCACCGGCGACACCCGGAGCACCCCGCGCCGTTCGCCGCGCATGCCGACCGGGAACCAGCCGGTCCCCTCCGCGATGATCGGCTCCTGGTGGTCGAAGCAGCGCCAGGCGGGATGGCCCGGGCCGGTGATCGGCTCGCCGTCGGCCAGCGGCAGCAGCACCGACAGCCGGTAGTCGACCTGGTAGAGGTCGGTGCGGGTGATTCCGTAGGACCGCTCCAGCTCGTCGCCGAGCCGGTTGAGCAACTGATCCGCGGGCGCCTCGGTGAGGGTCCGGCGGGCCCGGTCCTCCGGTCCACTCATCTTTGCTCCTTTGCACAGGTCGCCGGCCCGGTACGCCGGGTAGTCTCGGGCGCACCATGGCCGAAGAAGTCGGTCCGCACGGACCTGAAGTGAGTATGGCCGCCGCCCTGGACGACGCGGCGGGCACCCTGCTGGCTGTCTGGGAGGCGGCCCGGGAGCGGACCACGAGCCGGCTGTCGGGCGCTCAGTTACGCGCGGTCATGGTCGTCGAGCAGTACGACGGGATCAACCTGCGGCGGCTCGCCACGCTGACCGACATGCTGCTCTCCTCGGCCAGCCGGCTCTGCGACCGGCTGGTGGCGGCGGGGATGCTGGAGCGGGAGCCGGGCCGGTACGACCGGCGGGAGATCTCCCTGCACCTCACTCCGGCGGCGAACCGGCTCCTCGCCGAGCTGCGGGCCGACCGGCGCCACCGGCTGGACCGGATCCTGGCCGGGATGAGCCCGGCGGGGCGCGCGGCACTGCTGCGCGGGATGCGCGAGTTCGACGAGGTGGCCCGCCGGGGCGAGGCCGACGGGGAGGACTTGACCGTGCTCCGGCCGTCCGGAGACCCGGTCGGCGCTGCGCCGACCGGGCCGGGGGAGACGCCCGGCGAGACCTCGGTGGCGTGTAGCGCGTGAACCCGGTCGCCCGCCGCCGGGCGGGTCGCGCTCAGCCTTGCAGGTAGGCCAGCACGGCGAGGACCCGCCGGTGGTCGGCCAGCCGCGGCTCCAGGCAGAGCTTGGCGAAGATGTTGCGCACGTACGTCTCGACGGTCTTGCCGCCGACCCCCAGCCGCTGGGCGATGGCGTCGTTTGAGCGGCCCTCGGCCGAAGCGTGACCCGCTCGACAGCTCCGGTTCAACCGGAGCGAGCCAGCCAGCCGACCGGCCGGTCGATGATCCGGCGGATCACCGAGGCGGCTCCGCCGACCGCCGCGGACTGGGCCCCGAGCGCTGCCGGCCGGACCGTGACCGGTGCCCAGGCGGCGGTGAGGACCCGCCGGGAGACCTCGGCGACCACCGGCGGGGAGAGCCACCGGGCGAGCGGGGCGTATCCGCCGCCGAGCACCACGGTGTCCAGATCCAGCAGGTTCACCACGCCGGCCACGGCCACGCCGAGGGCGGTGCCGGCGTCGGTCAGGGCGGTCAGCGTGGCCGGGTCACCGGCCGCGGCGAGGTCGGCCAGCCGGGCCGCGGCGGTGTCGGCGGGCAGGTCGGCGCCGGGCAGCCCGGCCGCCGCCAGGATGGCCTCCTGGCCCGCGTACCGCTCCAGGCAGCCCTGCCCGCCGCAGCGGCAGGTCCGGCCCCGCGGGTCGACCGGGATGTGACCTATCTCGCCGCTCCAGCCGCGGGCGCCCCGGTAGAGCGCCCCGTCGAGCACGATGCCGGCGCCGATGCCGATCTCGCCCGAGACGTGCAGGAAACTGGCCGACCCGGGTGGGCCGGCGTGCAGCTCGCCGAGCGCGGCCAGGTTGGCCTCGTTGTCCACGACCAGCGGCGGGATCCCGTCGACCGGTTCGGCGAGCGGCCGCCCGCCGAGCAGTCGGGGCACGTCCACGTCCCGCCAGCCGAGGTTCGGCGCCAGCCGCACCAGGCCGCCGTCGGAGACCAGGCCGGGCACCGCGAGCGCCGCTCCGGCCAGGGTCAGGCCCTCGCGTACGGCCGCGGCGCGCGCCTCGGCGGCGAGCGCGGCGAGCCGGTCCAGGGTGTCGGCGGGGGAGACCGGGCGCAGGTCGGCCCGGCGCACCAGGTGGTGGCGGACCGTGCCGGTCAGGTCGACCACGCAGGCGGCCAGGTAGTCGACGTTGACCTCCAGCCCGAGCCCGGCCGGGCCGTCGGCCGCCAGCACCAGGCCCCGGGCCGGCCGCCCGGCCCCGGCACGCGGGGCGGGGTCCGCCTCGGTCACCAGCCGGCCGGCGATCAGGTCGTCGACGACGGCGGAGACGGTGGCCCGGGTCAGCCCGGTCGCGGCGGCGAGGTCGGCCCGCGAGGGCGGTCGGTCGGCGGCGGCGATCCGCCGGAGCACCACGGCGAGGTTGAGCTCACGGAGGCTGCCCTGCCGGACGGCTCCGGTGCTGGTGCTGGTCACCCCTTGACACTGCCACACCGCGGTCATTTAATTCAACCACTGAACAAATTACGGACGACACCGCCACCATCACCCGGAGGTCTGCCATGGCACCCCGTCCCACCCCTGCCGACAAGTTCTCCTTCGGTCTCTGGACGGTGGGCTGGCCGGCCCGGGACCCGTTCGGCGACGCCACCCGGCCCGACCTGGATCCGGTCGAGGCGGTGCACCGGCTCGCCGAGCTCGGCGCGTACGGAATCACCTTCCACGACGACGACCTCGTCCCGTTCGGCTCCGACGCCGCCACCCGTGACCAGCACATCGCCCGGTTCCGCAAGGCCCTCGACGAGACCGGTCTGGTCGTGCCGATGGTCACCACCAACCTCTTCACCCACCCGGTGTTCAAGGACGGCGGCTTCACCAGCAACGACCGGGACGTCCGCCGGTACGCGCTGCGCAAGGTGCTGCGCAACGTCGACCTGGCCGCCGAGCTGGGCGCCCGCACCTTCGTGATGTGGGGCGGCCGGGAGGGCGCCGAGTACGACCTGGCCAAGGACGTCCGCTCCGCGCTGGACCGGTACCGGGAGGCGGTCGACCTGCTCTGCCAGTACGTCCTCGACCGCGGCTACGACCTGCGCTTCGCCCTCGAGCCGAAGCCGAACGAGCCGCGCGGCGACATCCTGCTCCCCACCGTCGGGCACGCGCTGGGCTTCATCTCCACCCTGGCCCACCCCGAACTGGTCGGCCTGAACCCGGAGGTCGGGCACGAGCAGATGGCCGGGCTGAACTTCGCGCACGGCATCGCCCAGGCGCTCTGGCAGGGCAAGCTGTTCCACATCGACCTCAACGGGCAGCGCGGCATCAAGTACGACCAGGACCTGGTCTTCGGCCACGGCGACCTGCTCAACGCGTTCGCCCTGGTCGACCTGCTGGAAAACGGCGGCCCGAACGGCGGCCCGGCGTACGACGGACCGCGCCACTTCGACTACAAGCCCTCCCGCACCGAGGACATGACCGGGGTGTGGGCGTCGGCGGAGGCGAACATGCGGACGTACCTCCTGCTCAAGGAGCGGGCCGCGGCGTTCCGGGCGGACCCGGAGGTGGCCGAGGCGCTCGCCGCCAGCAAGGTCACCGACCTGGCCACGCCGACCCTGAGCCCCGGTGAGGGCTACGCCGAGCTGCTCGCCGACCCCTCCGCGTTCGAGGAGTTCGACCCGGCGGCGACCGGGGCGAAGGGCTTCGGCTTCGTCCGGCTGAACCAGCTCGCCGTCGAGCACCTGCTCGGCGCGCGCTGAGGCGGGGCCCGACATGCCGCTCGTCGCGGGAGTCGACTCGTCCACCCAGTCCTGCAAGGTGGTCGTCCGGGACGCGGAGACCGGCGCGCTGGTCCGGCAGGGCCGCGCGCCGCACCCGGACGGCACCGAGGTCGACCCGCACGCCTGGTGGGAGGCGCTGCAGGCGGCCGTCGCGGCGGCCGGCGGGCTGGCCGACGTGGCCGCCGTCTCGGTCGCCGGCCAGCAGCACGGCATGGTCTGCCTGGACCCGGCGGGCGAGGTCGTCCGCCCGGCGCTGCTGTGGAACGACACCCGGTCCGCGGACGCCGCGCGCGACCTGATCGCCGAGGCCGGCGGCGGCGAGACCGGCCGGCGATTCTGGGCCGACGCGACGGGCGCCGTGCCGGTGGCCAGCTTCACCGCCACCAAGCTGCGCTGGCTGGCCCGGCACGAGCCGGCGAACGCCGAGCGGGTGGCCGCGGTCTGCCTGCCGCACGACTGGCTGACCTGGCGGCTCGCCGGGGCATCCGGCCTGGACGCGCTGCGCACGGACCGGGGCGACGCCAGCGGCACCGGCTACTGGTCGCCGCGGACCGGCGAATACCGCCTCGACCTGCTGGAGCAGGCCCTCGGCCGGCGGGTCCGGGTGCCGGTCGTGCTCGGCCCGGCGGAGCCGGCCGGACAGCTCGACCCGGCGGTGCTCGGCGGCGGGCCGGGCACCGCCGGCCCGGTCCTTCTCGGGCCCGGCACCGGGGACAACGCCGCCGCGGCGCTCGGCGTCGGGGCCGGCCCGGGCGACGTGGTCGTCTCGATCGGCACCTCCGGCACCGTCTTCGCGGTCGCCGACGCCCCGGCCGCCGACCCGGCCGGCGCGGTGGCCGGCTTCGCCGACGCCACCGGGCGCTTCCTGCCGCTGGTCTGCACGCTCAACGCCGCCCGGGTGCTGGACGCCGCGGCGACCCTGCTCGGGGTCGACCTCGACGCGCTGAGCGAGCTGGCCCTGGCCGCCCCGCCCGGCGCCGACGGGCTGGTCATGGTGCCGTACCTGGAGGGGGAGCGGACCCCCGACCGGCCCACCGCGACCGGGGCCCTGCACGGGCTCACCCTGGGCACCTCGACCCCGGCCCACCTGGCCCGGGCCGCCGTCGAGGGGATGCTGTGCGCCCTCGCCGACGGCCTGGACGCGCTCGTCGCGCAGGGCGCGCGGGCCGACCGGATCATCCTGGTCGGCGGCGGAGCCCGCTCGGTCGCCGTACGCCGGATCGCTCCACAGGTCTTCGGCCGTCCGGTGGTCGTCCCGCCGCCCGGCGAGTACGTCGCCGACGGCGCGGCGCGCCAGGCCGCCTGGGTCGCCCTCGGTGGCGCGACGCCGCCGTCCTGGGTCCTCGCCGGCACCGAGGAGTACGCCGGGGAGCCCGTGCCGGCCATCCGGGAACGCTACGCCCGGGCCCGGGACCTGGTGGTGGACCGACCACCCGGTCGGGGCTGAGCAGGCCGGGGGCCGTCATCCGGCCGTGATCTCCGCCTGGTTGGCTGCCGAGCATGAGCGGCACCAGGATCGCCGGGCGCGGCAACGCGGCCCACCGGCTCTACAGCGTGGTCGTGTTCGTGCTGCTGGCCTCGCTGGACAACGTGGCCATCGGGCTGGTCCCCCCGCTGTACGGGCCGATCTCCGAGGTGTTCGGCGTGCCGCAGCGGCTGCTCGGGCTGGTCACCGCGGTGAGCTTCCTGGTCAGCGCGGTGGCCGCCGTCGGCTGGGCGTACGTGGGCGACCGGACGAACCGCAAGCCGCTGCTGATGGTGGGCACGCTGATCTGGGCCGCGGGCACCGGGGGCAGCGCCCTGGCCGGGCACTACCCGGCGTTCCTGGTCGCCCAGCTGGTCGCCGCGGTCGGGCTGGGCGCGGTCGGCTCGGTCGGCTTCTCGGTGGTCACCGACCTGATCTCACCCCGCCGCCGCGGCCTGGTGATGAGCTTCTGGGGGCTGTCGCAGGGGGTGGGCACCCTCGCCGGCACGCTCACCGGCGGCCTCCTCGGCGCCACCGACTGGCGGCGGCCGTTCCTGCTGCTCACCGTCGTCGGCCTGGCCGCCACCGTGGCCTACCTGTTCACCTACGACATCCGGCGCGGCCAGAGCGAGCCGGAGCTGGCCGCGGCGCTCGACGCGGGCGCCGACTACGACTACCGGATCAGCCGCGCCGACCTGCCCCGGATCCTGGCCCGGCGGACCAACCGCTGGCTGATCCTCCAGGGGCTGACCGCACAGGCGGCGTTCGGCTCGCTGGTCTGGCTGCCGGTGCTCTTCGCGCAGCGGGCCGAGGCGCAGGGCTACTCGCCGGCCACCGGCGTCGTGGTGGGCAGCGTCTTCGCCACCCTGTTCCAGCTCGGCGGGGTGTTCTCCATCCTGGGCGGCCTGGCCGGTGACGCCCTGCAACGGCGTACGCCGAGCGGGCGGGCGCTGGTCGCGGCGGTGGGCATCCTCGCGGCGGTGCCGTTCTACCTGGTCCTATTCCTGGTCCCGATCCGGATCGACGTGCCGGACGGCGGCAGCTCCGGCGCGGTGGTCGGCGCGGTGCTGGCCAGCGTCTTCACCGAGCCGACGGTCGGGCTGAGCCTGCTGACCGCCCTGCTGGCCCTGGCGCTCACCTCGGCCAACTCGCCCAACTGGTTCGCGCTGATCGCCGACGTCAACCCGCCCGAGCACCGGGGCACCGTCTACAGCCTCGGCAACCTGGTCAACGGGGTCGGCCGGGCGGCCGGCAACGGGTTGGTCGGGGTGGCCTTCGCCGGGTTGCGGGCCGCCTTCCCGCCGCCGTTGAACTACGCCGTCGGGCTGGCCGTGTTCCAGCTCTTCTTCATCCCGACCGGGTTCATGTACTGGCTGGCCGCGCGCACCTCCCCCGGGGACATCGAGTCCGTCCACGACCTGTTGCACGCCCGCGCCGACCGCCTTTAAGGAAGGGCCCCTTATTAACGCCTCGGGTAGAGGAAGGGTCCCCTGTTAACAGGCCGCCGCCGTCCGCGGCTGTGGCGAGGTGGCGCACGCGGACAGGTGGGCGGGGCGTTAAGAGGGGCCCCCTGTACAACGCCAGGCGTTAACAGGGGGCCCCTCCTTACCT
>NZ_RJLN01000130.1 GCF_003725545.1 Micromonospora solifontis
CCGGTTCATCAGCGTCGACCCGGTCTTCGACACCGACGACCCGCAATCCATGACCGGCTACGCCTACTGCTCCGCCGACCCGGTCAACTGCGTCGACCTCGACGGCCGCTTCGGCTGGAAGAAATTCTTCAACAAGGTCGGCGCCGTCGCCTCGGTCGCCTCGATGATCCCCGGCCCGATCGGCACCATCGCCGGAGTCGTCTCCGCCGGCGCCTACCTCGCCGCCGGGAACCGTACCGAGGCGCTGTGGGCCATCGGCGGCGCGGCCGCCGCCCTGGTCGGCGCGGGTGCGCTGGTCAAGGGCGCCCGCGTCGCCGTGGGCGTGGCAAAGGCCGCCAAGGCCATCTCCAAGGGCGCCCGCTACGCAGCCAAGGGCGCCCGCACGGCAGCGCGTGGACCGAAGGTCGTTCGTGAGGCGCGCGCTACGGAGAGAGCGATCAGGAAGGGAATGACGCCAAAGGTAGGCCCCGAAATCGCCTCTCGTATTGCGCGTGGCAATCGTATTCATGCCATCGCAAAGGGATTGTCACGGCCGCTCTAAAGGCTAAGCTCGCGGATCCACGTCGACCGGGCGATTCCGGGCACCAAGGGCCGTCTGCGCCCGGACTGGCGGTTCGGCCGCCATATCGTTGAGATGAAGCGAGGATCAGCCGCCGGCATCCAGGAAGGCGTCGAAAAGCTCGGGAAGTACCGCGAAGCGCTCGGCGAGAAGGGGACAAACTGGCTGCTCACCTATCCAGAGCGGCCGGGTCATGGGTGGTATCCGTGGAAGTGGCGCCTGCGTAGGATCAGGCTGTGAAGACGGCGAACAAGCGGCGCATCAACGACGTGGTCCAACGGGCGGTAGCGAGTGCCGGTCAGCTTGGTCTCAAGCGCGTCCGCCAGGGAATCTGGGCGGCCGAGCAGGGCGAGGTGCGTTGGGAAATCGAGGCTCTGTACGAGTCCGGGTACGGTGACGGGATCTTCAGGGTTGGATGGGGCGTGCTTGCGCCCGGCGCGGCGCATCTCATTGAATTGGAGGAGTCAGACGGCATCAACGACGCCACAGTGGGTGGCGACGCTGGGAGTCTGGCTCTGAAAAGGCGCAGCATGGTCATGCTATGCGTTCAGGGTGCGGAGGTGAGTCTGGCCCATCGCCTGCTTTGGCGCGCCCGTCCTGAACCAGACGATGTGCTTATCTCACGGATTTCCGCGTGGCTCTCCGGGCCCATTAGCGAACTATTCGACTCTCTAGCCTCCCGGCCGCAGATAGTTGATTTCCTGGAGAACCGGGATGCCCGTTACGGGCGAGTACCGATGCACCCTGAGGGCCGTGGGCAGGTGCTACTGACGATTGCGGCTCTCAAAGGGCTCGACGGTGACTTGGCTGGAGCCCTGGATAGCCTGAATCACTACCGTGCATACCTCGGGACGTCGGGCGACTCGTACCAAATTCTATCCGCAAAGGTGGACAGAATTGAGCAACGGATTTCACGGATGGGCCCATGATTGCCGACCTCGGTCGACGGATATGACGCATATGCCTCACTCGGGATTGACGACTCCTTGATACTCCGGATCGTCTTAATACGGCAGCCCGGGTTCGTTATGTAGATGACCGGCGATGAGTTCAGCCTGGCCTGGGCTGGTCGGCGTGTCTGCGGGTATGGAGACGGCCGCCGGTTGATCATGCACTGTTTGTGAGGACAGATGAAGATCGTGCGGCGGCCGCTGGGCACAGCGTAGACGCCGAGGGGTGGCTGGCGGAGTTCGACACCGGGTTCGCGTGGATCGCGGGCCGGTTCTCGCGGGTCGAGCCGCGCCGGCAGGCCCGCTCGTTCCTGCTCGGGCTGCTGTCGGATGTGGACACGCGGTCGTGTTGGCAGCTTGCCGAACAGGCAGGAAACACCTCCCCGCATGCGATGCAGCGGCTGCTGGGTGAAGCGGTGTGGGACGCCGACAAGGTCCGTGACGACGTGCGGGGCTACGTGATCGACGCCCTCGGCGACCCGGCCGGGGTGTTGATCCTGGACGACACCGGTGACGTGAAGAAGGGCGTGCACACCGTCGGGGTGCAGCGGCAGTACACCGGTACAGCGGGGCGGGTGGAGAACGCGCAGGTCACGGTCTACCTCGCCTACGCGGCACCGGGCGGCTACACGCTGATCGACCGGGCGGTCTACCTACCCAAGGCGTGGACCGACGACCCGGATCGGTGTGCCGCCGCCGGCATCCCGGCCGATGTCGGGTTCGCCACGAAGCTCGTCCTGGCCCGGCGGATGCTCACCCGCGCCCTGGACGCCGGCACCCCGGCAGCGTGGGCCACCGCGGACGAGGCCTACGGCGGTGACCGGCACCTACGCCGTGACCTGCAAACCCGCGGGATCGACAACGTCCTGGCCGTGGCCAAGAGCCACCACGTCACCGCCCGCCCGGTCGACGGCCCGGTCCGCGTCGACCGGCTCGCCGCCGACCTACCCGACAAGGCATGGAACCGGCTGTCCGCCGGCGCCGGGTCCAAGGGCGCCCGTGACTACGACTGGGCCTGGATCGCGATCACCCCGCCCCCGGACGAAACCAACGGGCAGCACAGCCTGCTGATCCGCCGCCGCATCAGCGACGGTGAGCTGGCCTTCTACCGCTGCTGGTCGGCCCGACCAGCAGCACTGCGCACGCTGGTCAGAGTGGCCGGGACCCGCTGGTCGATCGAGACCTGCTTCCAGACCGGCAAGA
This sequence comes from Micromonospora solifontis, assembly GCF_003725545.1. Lineage (GTDB taxonomy): Bacteria > Actinomycetota > Actinomycetes > Mycobacteriales > Micromonosporaceae > Micromonospora > Micromonospora solifontis. Next base: position 2,713 of record NZ_RJLN01000130.1, read on the forward strand.
GCATCGGCCTGGACGAACCGCAGGTCCGCCGCTGGCACGCCTGGCACCGCCACGTCACCCTCGTCATGCTCGCCCACGCGATCCTCACCGTGATCGCTTCCCGCGAACGCGCCCACCGCCCAGCCGACCACGAACTGATCCCGCTCACCCTGCCCGAGATCCGCCGCCTCTTCGCGAAGCTGATCACCAACACCGTTCACACCATCGACCACTGGCTCACCTGGTCACACTGGCGACGCCAACACCAAGCACGCGCCCGGACCAGCCACTACCGCCGCCGCCAAGGCCATCAACCAGCATCTACATAACGAACCCGGGCTGCCGTATTAACCGGCTGCAGTCTGGCGACAGAAAGTGGCATCACCTTTGGCCAGCCCCACGTCGGACCGCGCGCTCAGGCCGCCATATTGTTGTATGGTGTCTGTATGGCAGTTAAGAAGGTAACGGTCACCCTCCCCGAGGAGTTGGTGGCGGCACTCGGTGCGGCGGCCCGTGAGGACGGCGTACCGCTGTCTCGGCTGGTCGCCAGCGCGGCCGAGAGTGAACTGCGGCGGCGGGTCGGGCGGCGACTGGTCGCAGACTGGCAGGCCGAACACGGTGCGTTCACCGTGGAAGAGATCGCCGCGGCGCGGGCGGAGATGGCCGCTGCCGATGCCCAGGCACTCAGCGGGCCCGGTCAGGTGGCGGCGTGAGCATTCCCTACGTCTATGACGCCGGGGTACTGCTTGCGATCGACGGCAATGATCGGCGGATGTGGGCGATCCACCACCTGGCCGTGGAAGATGGGAGACGGCTGCTCATCCCCTCCGTCGTCGTAGGCCAGGCGTGGCGCGACCCTCGCCGCCAGGTCCAGCTCGGCCGGTTCCTGCACAGCTGCGAGATTGTCCCGGTCGGCCTTGAACTCGCGAAGGCGGCCGGCGTCCTGTGCGGCAAGGCCGGCACCCGTGACGTTGTCGACGCCAGCGTGGTCACCGTCGCTCTGGCCTGCGGCGCGATCGTCTTCACCAGCGATCCCGAGGACATCGCGCAGCTGTCGGCAGCTTCGGACGTCAAGCCGGGGCTGGTCATCCGCCGCCTCTGATCAAGGCGGGAGTCCCGCCTTCGGCGATCAGTCGACCGGTCGCGTCAGGCCATCCGCCTCCGTACCGGCGAAAGCGCCACGATCGGCCCTTGAGCTGCGGGAATGTGGTTCGTTTTCTGCCACATCCGGTCCACCCGAGCGAAATGCCCTGGTGAGGGGGATCCCACACCGGGGCATTTGTCATTCCTGATCCCCGGCTCCACCTCTCCGGCCTGTTGGCCATAATTCGGACCGGTCGCTAAAGTGGCTACTATGGAGACCATTCCGATCACGGAAGCCAAGGCCCGGATCGCCGAGCTCGCCGACCGGGTCGCTCGGGAGCACGACCATTTCACGATCACCCGCAACGGCCGCGCCGACGTAATGCTGATCTCGGTCGCCGAATATGAGTCGATGCGGGAAACGCTCGACCTGCTGTCCGACCATGAAGCCCTCGCCGACCTGCGCCAGTCGCGGGAGGATTTCGCCGCCGGCGACACGTTCCCGATGGACGAGGTTCGCGCCGAGCTGGAGCGGCGTCGCAACAGGGCCGCCTGATGCCTCCCGGAGGCAAGCGGGCGGACGGTGGCACCACCGAACCGCCCAGCCCTTACACCGTGCTGTTCTCCCGGCAGGGCCGTAATCTGCACGAGGACCTGCCGTTGGAGGTGGCGGTCGCGGCGACGGAGACCATCCAGCACGCAATCGCGATCAACCCCTATCGGGTCGGCAAGCCACTCGACGAACCCTTCGACGGCTTCCACTCTGCCCGCCGCGGCACGTACCGGATCATCTACCGCATCAATGAGGCCAAGCGGGTCGTGGAGATCCACTCCATCCGACACCGGCGCGACCCCTACCGCTCGTAGGGCAGGGCCAGCGAAAAAACCGGATCGCACCGCGCGCGTCGTCGTGCGAATGTGGCGGGCGTGCCCCAGCCGATCCTGCGTACCGACCGTCTGCTACTGGTTCCCCTCGCGGACCGGCATCTCGACCTGGAGATCGAGCTCGACTCCGACCCGGAGGTGCTCCGCTACCTCTTCGGCCGGGCGCGCTCCAGGGGCGAGGTGGTCACCTCGCACGCGTGGCGGATGGAGGTGGGCGGCCGGGTGGACGGTCTGGGCTACTGGATGGCGTTCGGGTCCGCCGACGCCGGGCCGGGTTCGACGCCGCCGGCTCGCGAGGACGAGGGTGACTTCGTCGGCATGATGATGCTGCCCCCGGCGCACGGCCCCGACCAGCCCGACGATCCGACCGTCTCCGACCTGGGTTACCGCCTCCTCCGGCGGCACTGGCGCAAGGGCCTGGCCAGCGAGGCGTCCCGTGCCCTGCTGCGGCACGCCTTCGACACCGTCGGGCAGCGCCGGGTGATCGCGCAGACGATGGCCGTGAACACCGGTTCCCAGGGCGTGATGAAGGCCGTCGGCATGCGCCACGTGCGGACGTACTTCCCGACCTGGGAGGACCCGCTGCCGGGGGCGGAACTCGGTGAGGTGGAGTACGAGATGACCCGGGAGATGTGGGCGGAGCACCGGAGCGCTCGCTGAGACCGGTACGCCTCGCTCCCGACCCGCGGGTGCTCAAGCACACTCTCCATCCGGCGCCGGTACGGCGGCCAGGTGGGCCAGGGCCTCGGCGCTGCGGCTGCCCGGCTCGGGGGTGCCGACCAGCAGTTGCTGGCCGGGTGCGTCGCGGACGTCGAAGGTCTGGTAGGTCAGCTCGATCCGCCCTGCCTCGGGGTGCTGGATGACCTTGAACATGCGGGTCAGGCCCCGCACGGTCTGGTCCGTCCAGCGGGCGCGGAACTCCGGGGAGTCCCGTCGCAACTCGGCCACGAGCGTCCGGATCCGGGGATCTTCGGGGAAGAGGCCGGCGTTGAGCCGCAGGGCGTGCACGACGTTTTCGGTGAGGGTCGGCCAGTCGGGAAAGACGGCGCGTGCCCGTGGGTGTTGGAACAGCACCCGGACCATGTTGGTCGGGCCGGTGAACGGGGAGAGCAGGGCAGCCGCGACGCGGTTGGTGGCCAGCACGTCGAACGCGGGGCTGAGTACGTAGGCGGCGGAGGTGGGGAAGGCGTCCAGTAGCCGCAGCAGCGCCGGGTGGACGGAGTCCCGCGAGTTGTCGGGACCGAGGCGGGGGTTGAGCCCCGCGAGCCGGAAGAGATGGCCGCGCGCGTCCGGGTCGAGGCGCAGGGCCCGGCCGATCGCGTCGAGTACCGGTGCCGAGGGGTTGCGTTCCCGGCCCTGTTCGAGCCGGGCGTAGTAGTCGGCGCTCACCCCGGCCAGCACCGCGATCTCCTCGCGGCGCAGCCCGGGTACCCGGCGGTCGCCGCCCCCGCGCAGTCCGACCTCGCCGGGGTCGACGCGGGCGCGGTGGGCCCGGAGGAATTCCCCGAGCCGGTTGGTATCGGGCACGTCGACCAGCCTAGGGCTCCCGGCGGAACTCCCGGCGAACATGCCGCCCTCATGGCAGGAGTGCGCTGCCTGGGTGTCGTGCACCCAGGAAACCTCGCCCTTCCCCAGCCCTCATGCCCGCTGGACCGTTGGACCCGCGGCGCATTGCCGCAGGCCCGAGCAGGACCAGGAGGATCAATGGGGAACAGTGCGGACTCGAAGATCATTCTCATCACCGGCGCGAGCAGCGGCATCGGTGCGGCGACCGCCCGCCGCCTGGCCGCCGACGGCCACCACGTCGTGCTCGGCGCCCGGCGCGTCGACCGGCTCGCCGCACTCGTCGACGAACTCCGCGCCGCCGGGGGTAGCGCCGACTACCATGAACTCGACGTCACGAGCCGAGACAGCGTGCTCTCCTTCGTCGAGCGCGCGCACGACCGGCACGGCCACATCGACGTGCTGGTCAACAACGCCGGTGTGATGGCCCTGTCCGCCCTCGACACACTGCGGGTGGACGAGTGGGACCAGATGGTCGAGGTGAACCTGCGCGGCACCATGTACGGCATCGCCGCCGCGTTGCCGCTGATGCGGGCCCGCGGCACGGGACACATCGTCAACATCGGCTCCACCGCCGCCTACCGTGTCGACCCGACGGCCGCGATCTACTGCGCCACCAAGTACGCGGTCCGGGCACTCACCGAGGGGTTGCGGCAGGAGAGCCGGGACGTCCGGGTGACCCTGGTGAGTCCCGGCTACACCCACTCGGAACTCACCGAGCGGGGCGGCGACCCTCAGGTGCGGGCTGCCGCCCGTGCGGCGGCCGAGGAACTGGGAATGCCGGCCTCGGCGGTCGCCGACGCGATCGCCTTCGCGATCGCCCAGCCCGACAGCGTCGACGTCAACGAGATCATCGTCCGGTCCACCGTCCAGGGCTGACCACTGATCACGAGGAGCACATCCATGAGCGAAGCGCTCGAGATGACGACATTCCGGCTCGTCACCGGCCTCACCGGCGCCGATTTCGTCAACGCCAACGAGGACATCAACGACTACCTACGGCGTCAGCCCGGCTTCCGGTGGCGACGCATCGTCCAGGACGACGACGGCACCATCACCGACGTCGTCGCGTGGGACTCCGCCGCCGACGGCCGGCGCAGCGCCTCGGGGATCATGACCGAGATGGCCGACTCCCCGGTGCATGCCACCATCGACCACGCCACCGTCGACTTCCGGATCGTCCCGGTCCTGCAACACGTCGAGTGACCCCGTGCCCCGCCCGCCCACCACAACGGTGGTGTCCGGCGGACGAGGTCGCAGCCAGTCCAGTCAAGTGGCGTCCCGGTGACGCCTCGACACCAGAAAGTGCGGGCAGTCATGCGTGCCGTGGTACTGCGGGAGTTCGGTGCTCCACTGCGGGTCGACGAGATCGACCAACCCACCGCCGGGACCGGTCAGGTGCTCGTGCGGATCGTGGCCAGCGGCGTCAACCCGTTGGACACGAAGATCCAGGCGGGGAAGGCCCCGCACGCCCGCGTCCAACCGCCGGCGGTGCTCGGCCTGGACCTGGCCGGCGTCGTCGAGGCCGTGGGCCCGGACGTCACCGGCTTCGAACCGGGTGACGAAGTGTACGGGCTCACCGGCGGCGTCGGCGATCTGCAGGGCTCGCTGGCCGAGTACGCGGCCGTGGACGCCCGGCTGCTGGCGCGCAAGCCACGCGCGCTTTCCATGCGGGAAGCCGCCGCGCTGCCGCTGGCCCTGATCACCTCCTGGGAGGGGCTGATCGACCGGGCCGGGGTCCACGCCGGGCAGAAGGTGCTGGTGCAGGGTGGCGCCGGCGGGGTCGGGCACGTCGCCGTCCAACTCGCCCGGTCCAGGGGCGCCGAGGTGTACGCGACGGGCGGCCCGTCGAGCCTGCCGGTGATCGAGAGCCTGGGCGCGGTACCGATCGACTACACCGCCGTCGGCGCGGAGGAGTACGTGGCGCGGTACACCGCGGGTCAGGGGTTCGACATCGTCGCCGACAACGTGGGCGGCGCGACGCTGGACGCGTCGTTCGCGGCGGTGCGTACCTACCACGGACACGTCGTCAGTGCGCTGGGCTGGGGTTCGCACTCGCTCGCACCGCTGTCATTCCGTGGCGCGACCTATTCCGGGGTGTTCACCCTGCTGCCCATGTTGACCGGACAGGGCCGTGAGCACCACGGCGAGATCCTGCGCGAGGGCGCGGCACTGGCCGACGCCGGCGCGTTGCGGCCACGACTCGACCCGCGCCACTTCACTCTCGACACGGTCGGGGAGGCGCACGCCCTGGTGGCCGGCGGCACCGCGGCGGGCAAGGTCGTCATCGACGTGGCGGGCTGAGCGCCGCCGCCCGCCGGCGGGAACCCGCACCCGGGGGAGTGACCGGCCGGGCCCCGCGACTTCACCGCCGCGGGGCCCGCCGGCCGGCTCACCTGCGGGTCTTGGGCAGGTCGAACTGGTCGGCCTTGCGGCAGTCCTTCGGGCCGCCGATCGCGCTCTTGCCGAGCCGGTCCAGCGTCTGCCGGGCCCGGTACCGGCCCAGGTTCCAGGCGTACCAGGGGTCGGACTGCTTCAGGTCCTTGGCGATCCAGCTCAGCGTGCAACGGCGTACCGGGTCGGGGAGCTGGCTCAGCGCGGGCGTGGCGTCGGCGGACAGCGCCCGCAGGTACCAGGCGTCGATCTTGCCCGCCTGCTCGTACCGGACGATGTTGCGCCGGGCCGCGTAGTCCTCCGGGTTGAGCACCGCCAGGCCGAGCAGCATCGCCACGGCGAGCGCCACCGTGGTGCCCGGGATCCACCGGCCCTGCCACCGGACACCGGCCGCCAGGACCATCAGGAAGACCGCCCCGAGCAGCAGCTCGAACGCCATCACGAAGATCCGCTCGCCGGTGAAGCTGTAGACCTTCTGGTAGGTCCACATCCGGGACAGCGCCGACACCACGATCACCACGCTGAGCGCGCTCAGCAGGCCCAGCAGCACGCGCAGCACGGTCCGCTCGACCGGCCGTTCCCGGCTGGCCCAGCGGCTCACCCCGCCGAGCACGGCCAGGGTCAGCAGGGTGACGAAGAGCAGTTGCCAGAAGCCGCTGCGGGCGTACTCCGAGTAGCTCAGCCCGGCGACCTTCTGCACGTGCCGCTGCCCGCCGAAGAGCACGGCGAACTGCACCACGACGAAGCCGGCGAAGAGCACGGTCAGCGCCCCGATGGCCGGGGCCCATTCCAGCAGCCCGAGGCGGCGTCCGCTCGGCTTGTCCACGGTGGACAGGTCCGGCGGGGCGGCCAGGGTGTAGACCGCCGCGACAGCGATCAGCCCGCCGACCGCCGCCAGGAAGATCCCGCGGATCACCGACGCGACGTTGATGTCGGGGACGATCGCGCTGAGCACCTCATCGAAGGCCGCGTCGGCCGAGGCGAGCAGGGCGCCGAAGACCAGCAGCACCAGCACGGTGGCCGCGATCGAGCCGACGATCCGGCGGACCGTCCCGGCCTCGGGGGAGGCGGTGATGTGCCGGCGTACCCAGGGCAGGCCGCGGAACGCCGCGAACGGCGTCGCCACCAGACTGAACAGGATCGACCGGACGAGCCGTCCGCCGACGATGGCCAGGGTCGCGCAGCCCAGCGCGCCGAGGACGCAGAAGGTCACCAGCCACCAGGCGTTGCGGAAGGCCAGCACGGCCAGCAGCGCCAGGGCCGCCGCCGCCCAGCCACCGCGGATGAGCCGCTCGGGGCGGGGCAGTTCGGCGGTGTGCCGCCGTACCGCCAGCAGCACGCCCAGGGTCAGCGCGAGCCAGCCGAGGAACCAGCCGATGCCGACCCGGTTCAGCGGCACGAAGAACGCGACGCCGAGCGCGCCGGCCAGCACCCCGAACGGGACCGCGCGGCCGGCGGCCTGCTTCGGCCCGGGCCAGCGCACGCCGAGGAACGACGTCCGGGGTACGGACGGGCGGGGCCCCCAGGGCGCGCCGGGCTGCGGCGGAAAGGTCTGCCAGGGTGCCGCCGCGGGATACGGGTGACCCGGTGCCGGCTGGCCCGGCCCGGGCGGGACCGGCGCGACGGTGCCGGGGATCGGTGGCGCGGCCGCCGGTGTCCCGGCGGCACTCGCGTTCCCGACCGGTGCCGGGCCGGCCTCCGTCGGCGGGGCGGTCGCCGCACCGGCGTTCGCCGCGACCCCTG
>NZ_RJLN01000131.1 GCF_003725545.1 Micromonospora solifontis
GCCCGTCCCGTCAGCACCGTCCCCGTGGAATCCCGATGAGCCGTACGCCGAACCCCTGCGACAACCAGCCGGGCGGCCTGAAGCGTCCAATGGCCGTGGGCGAGGACGAGCTGGAGCGGGCGCTGCGGGAGACCTTCGCGGGTCGCGTCGCGACCCCGCGCCCGCTCGCCGCCGACCCGGCCGGCGTGGCCATCCGCCGCGCCCGGCGCAGCGGGCGGCGCCGGGCGCTCACCGGTCTCGCCCTGGCCGGCGCGGCGACCGTGCTGGTCACCACGGGGATGGCGCAGCTCGGCGGCCCGGCCGGACACGGCGGTACGCCGATCGTGGTGCTCGGCGACCCGCGGGGCTTCACGCCCTCCCCGTTGCCGACCGCCAGCCCTCGGCCGCCGGCCGCCGAGCCGGTCCGCGCCGAACTCGACCTGATCGTCGGATCCCGGCTGGAAACCAGCGGCGGCGAGCAGCGGGAGCTGACCGGAGTGGGCCGGGTCGAACGGGCGCAGCGCGTCCCGGACTACGGCGGCTGGCTCGTCACCTCGGCGGCCACCGCGGCCGGTCGTACCCTCTGGTGGGTGCCGCCCAACGGCAGCGCGCCGCAGGTGCTGCTCGCCGGGGCGGAGGCCGTCGTGGTCGCCCCGGACGGCCGGCAGGTCGCCTGGCGGGACGGTCCGGAGATCCTCGCGGCCGGCGTGGTCGGCGGCCAGCTCGTCGCGACCAGCCGGACGGCCGCGCCGGAGGGCGCTCTGCCGATCGGCTTCGCCGCCGACGCGGTCCTGATCCGGCAGCCCGGCCACGGGGTCAGCCTCTGGGCCCGGTCGGCCGGCGGGCAGCCGGGCGCCGCCGCCCGCGACGTGCTGGACATCTACGGGGTCCTCCCCGACGGCCGGCTGGTCGGTGCGGTCTCCACCGGTACGTCCCGGCGGCCGTGCCTGGCCCTGCTCGACCCGACCCGGAACCTCGCCCCGGTCCGCACCGGCTGCGGCCCGGACCTCGCCGACGACGGTGCGGCCGGGGTCTCCCCGGACGGAAAGTGGCTGCTGGTCAACGCGACCCGCACGGCCGCCCTCCTGGTCGACCTGCGCACCCTCGGCACCGCCGTGTCGACCCACCCCGCCGGGCCGGCGGTGATCGACGGGGTGGTCTGGACGACGGCCGGTGTCGCGTTGCACGTCGATGCCGCCGGCCGGCTGGTCCGGGTCCGCCCCGACCGGGTGGTGGCCGGTGAGCGGCCCGCCGGGTCACCGGTCGCCGGGGTCACCGCGGACCAGCGGCTGGTCGTGGTCGCCGGCACCACGCCCTGACCCGCCGGCGGCGGCGGTGCCCACCGCCCCCGGGCGGTAGCGTCGGCGGGGTGAGCGCCACCCGGATCGACCTGCATGCCCACTCCACCGCCAGCGACGGCACGCTCAGCCCGGCCCAGCTGGTCCGGGCCGCCGCCGACGCCGGCCTCGACGTGGTGGCGATCACCGACCACGACACCACCGCCGGCTGGGACGCCGCGCTGGACGCGTTGCCGCCCGGGCTGACCCTGGTCCGCGGCGCCGAACTCTCCTGCCGCTGGCACGGCGTCGAGCCGGCGATCCCGCTGCACCTGCTCGCGTACCTCTTCGACCCGGCCGAGCCGGAGCTGGTCGCCGAGCTGGCCCGGGTCCGGGCGGCCCGGGAGGAGCGCGGCGAGCGGATCGTCCGGCTGCTCCAGGCTGACGGCATCGACGTCGACTGGGCGGACATCCTGGCCGGTGCGGCCGGCGGCAGCGTCGGTCGGCCGCACATCGCCCAGGCGCTGATCCGGGCCGGCCTGGTCGCCACCACGACCGAGGCGTTCGGTCCGGACTGGCTGGGCGAGCGCTACCGGCTGCCCAAGGAGGACATCGACGTGTTCCGGGCGGTGGCCCTGGTGCGGGCGGCCGGCGGGGTACCGGTCTTCGCCCATCCCCGGGCCAGCCGGCGCGGCCGGATCGTGCCGGACGAGCTGATCGCGGCGCTCGCGGCGGCCGGGCTCGCCGGCCTGGAGGCCGACCACGAGGACCACAGCCCCGCCGAGCGGGACCACGTCCGCCGGCTCGCCGCCGAGCTGGGACTGCTGGTCACCGGCTCGTCGGACTTCCACGGCACGCACAAGACGGTCCGGCTCGGCGCGTTCACCACCGACCCGGCGGCGTACGAGCGGATCGTCGCCCTGGCCGGCGGGGTGACCCCGGTCGCTTCAGGCTGAAGCGTTCCAGCGGCGCGGCTACCGTGTCCGGGTGGATCTCAAGCTCTTCGGCGAGGTCTTCGTGACCCTGCTGGTGATCGTCGACCCGCCCGGCATGATGCCCATCTTCCTCGCGCTCACCGGGCCGCTGCCGGCGCGCGACCGGAACCGGGCCGCCTGGCAGGCCGTCGCGCTGGCGCTCGGGGTGATCGTGGTGTTCGCCGTCGCCGGCCAGACCATCCTGGCCTACCTGCACGTCGACCTGCCAGCGTTGCAGGCCGCCGGCGGGCTGCTGCTGATCCTCGTCGCCCTGGAGTTGTTGACCGGCAAGTCCGACGACCCGAACCAGCAGGCCACCTCTAACATCGCCCTGGTGCCGCTGGGTACGCCGCTGCTCGCCGGGCCGGGCGCGATCGTCGCCACCATGCTCTTCGTGCAGCAGGCCGGGGCGTTCACCGACTACCTCGCCATCGCCGCCGCGATCGTCGCGGTGATGGTCACGGTCTGGGTGGTGCTGCGCTTCTCCGGCGGGATCGTCAAGATCCTCCGGCCGGGCGGCATCGAGGTGCTGACCCGGATCGCCGGCCTGCTGCTGGCGGCCATCGCGGTGCAGCTCATCGCCGACGCGATCGCCGCCTTCGTCACCCAGTACATCACCATGCGCTGATCCGGCCGGCCGTGCCGGCCGGGATGTCGTACCGGGATGGCAGGATCTGGGGCGTGCGACGACCCTCCCCGACCGGGCGACCCACCGGCGGCCGGCCGCCCCGACCCCGTGCCGAGCAGGCCGAGCAGCTCGGCTTCGAGGGGATGCCCGAGCGGCTCTTCGTCTGCACGCCCAGCAAGCTCGGCGCGTACGCGGACTGCCCCCGGCGCTACCGCTACTCATATGTCGACCGGCCCGCCCCGCCGAAGGGGCCGCCGTGGGCGCACAACTCGCTCGGCGCCAGTGTCCACACCGCCCTGAAGAACTGGTACGCCCTCGAACCGGGTCGCCGCCGGCCCGAGGTGCTGGGCACCCTGCTCAAGGGCACCTGGGTCCGTGAGGGCTACCGCGACGACGAGCAGGAGCGGGACGCCTTCCGCCGGGCGCGGGCCTGGCTGGAGGCGTACGTGGCGGGGCTGGATCCGGCCGACGAACCGGTCGGAGTGGAGCGGGTGGTCGCGGTCAAGACCGCCGCGCTCGCCTTCAACGGCCGCGCCGACCGGATCGACTCCCGGCCCGGCCCGGACGGGCGGCCCGAGCTGGTGATCGTCGACTACAAGACCGGCCGCACCGGGCTGGACAGCGACGACGCCCGCGGCTCCCAGGCCCTGGCGCTGTACGCGTACGCGGCCGAGCGGGTGTTCCGCCGGCCGTGCCGCCGGGTCGAGCTGCACCACCTGCCCACCGGCAGGGTCGCCGCGCACGAGCACACCCCGGAGTCGCTGGACCGGCAGCTCACCCGGGCCGAGGAGACCGCCCGGGACATCATGGCCGCCGAGCGGGCGGTCACCGGTGGCGCCGATCCCGACGAGGCGTTCCCCGCCACGCCCGGTCCCCGCTGCGGCTGGTGCGACTACCGGCGTACCTGCCCGGAGGGTGCGCAGACGCCCGGCAAGGACCCGTGGGCCGCCGTCGGCCGCCCCACGCCGCCACCCTCCGACCCGGACTGACCCGCCGCCACCCGGGCGGCCGGGGGCGCGGTCGCGGGTTGCGGCGGGTCGCGGTCTCCCGAGCGTCGCAGGGCGCGCATTGCGGCAATCCGCGCGGCCTGGCCAACCCGCGCGGCCCGGCCAACCCGCGCGGCCCGGCCAATCCGCGCGGCCCGGCCAATCCGCGCGGGCCCGCCAATCCGCGCGGCCCGGTCGGGTGGGTCAGGCGGCGGCGTGGCGGGCGACGCGGGCCTTCGCGGCCTGCTGCAACGGGCCCTCCCGGTAACGGCGGGGCACCGCCGCCAGGGCGAGCCGCAGGGCGCGCGCGCTCAGGTCGGCCGAGAGCGCGGTCGTGGGCAGCCCGAGACCGCCGTACAACCGGCGGGCCCAGGCCGGCAGCAGCGCCATGGCGAGGCCGGCCACGCCGAAGTACGCCCAGCGTGGCGGCCCGAGACTCAACCCGAGCCGGAGCGGCCGGCTGAGCTTCCACGGGACCGGCGGGGCGGTCAGGAACAGGGCGGTCTCCGCCGCCTCCCTGGTCATCCGCAGGTCACCCTGGATCCGCCGGTAGTAGTCGGCCACCTCGGCGGCGGTGCCCGGAACCTCGGTTGGGTCGAGCCCGACCAGGGCCGCGGACCGGCGCTGCTCGGTGTAGTAGCCGTCGACCTCGGCGTCGGTCAGCGCCAGCCCGGCCCGGCGCGCGGTGCTCAGGAAGGACTCGATCTCGGTGACGTGTACCCAGCGCAGCAGGTCCGGGTCGTCGATCCGGAACTCCTCCCCGGTGAACGGGTCACGGGCGCGCAGCCGTGCGTGCCGGGCACGCAGCCGCCGGCCGGCCGCCTCCGCCTCGGCGGTGGTGCCGTAGATGGTCGTCCCGACGTAGGTGGCGGTCCGGACCAGCCGGCCCCAGGCGTCGGTGCGGTAGTTGCTGTTCTGGGCGACGCCGGCCATCGCCCGGGGATGCAACGCCTGCAGGTAGAGCGAGCGCAGGCCGGCGACGATCAGGATCGGCTCGTCGTGCACCTTCCACGTGACCGATCCCGGTCCGAACAGGCCGAGGTCATCGGTGTCCACGGCCCAAGGGTGCCACGCGCCGGCCGGACCTGGCCCGGTCCCCGACCGGAGCCGGTCAGTCGTCGGCGGACCGGCGCGCCTGGCAGGCCGGGCAGAGACCCCAGAAGGTCACTTCCGCCTCGTCGACCTCGAACCCGTGCGCGGTGTGCGGATCGAGGCAGGGAGCGCTGCCGGTGGCGCAGTCGACGTCGGCGATCTCACCGCAACCCCGGCACACCACATGGTGGTGGTTGTCGCCGACCCGGGCCTCGTACCGGGCGGGGGAGCCGGCCGGCTCGATCCGGCGGGAGAGCCCGGCCCGGGAGAGCGCCCCGAGCACGTCGTAGACGGCCTGGGTGGAGACCGAGTCGAGCCGCTGCCGGACCCGTCGAGTGATCTCGTCGACCTCCAGATGGCCGCCGCCGGCCAGCACGTCCAGCACGGCGAGTCGCGGTCGGGTGACCCGAAGTCCCTTCGACCGGAGCAGTTCCTCACCACTGGACATGCAGTAATGACAGCACGGGGCCAGTACGCCGACAAGCGAGCGGGAACGGGGGTGGTCGGGGCCACAGGGTGAACCGCGCCCGGCGGGCGCGCGTGGGTGGGAGGTGACGAAACGCGGCGAGGATCACTTCGTCGTACGCTGACTGGGCGGTTCGCACCCACGTGCCGGAGGTGTCGGTGTTCAAGGAATTCAACGGTCTGCCCGCGCACGCCCTGCTGGTGCACGCCGCCGTGGTGCTCGTGCCGCTGCTGGCGCTGGTCTCCGTCGCGTACGGGGTGCTGCCCCGATGGCGGCCCCGGCTCGACTGGGCGGTGGCGGCCCTCGCCATCACGGCCCCGATCGCCGCGTTCCTGGCCACCGAGTCAGGGGAGGCGCTGGAGCACGTGCTGGAGCAGAAGAACTACCCGGCACAGATCCTCGACAAGGTGCGCGAGCACTCGGAGTACGGGGAGAGCCTCCGGTCGTTCACCTTCGGACTGGCCGCGGCGGCGCTGCTGCTCCTGCTGGTGACCAGCGGGTTCGCCCGGGTCCGCAACCTGCCCCGCTGGATCGCCCCCGTCCTCACCGGTGTGGTGGCGGTGCTCGCCGTGTTCGCGGTGGTGTACGTCTACCTGGCCGGGGACACCGGAGCCCAGGCGGTCTGGGGCGGCACGCTCTGAGCCGGGCTCAGAAGATCACCCGCGAGCAGAGCAGGCACATGAGCAGCACCAGCACCACCGCGGCGACCGCCCCGAAGCCGTAGGTGAGCCGCTGCGCCTGCTGCTCCGCCCGGTCCATGGCGACCATGTCCTGCGGCGGTAGCACTCGGGGCGGTGGTGGCTGCACGTACACCGGTGGCCGCCAGCCGGGCGGTGGTGGCATGGTCGGCGGCGGGCCGGCGTAGCCGCCGGGCGCGGCCGTGCCACCCGACCAGCCAGCGGCGGCAGGTCGGCCGCCGGTCGGGCCCCCGCCGGCTTCCGGGCCGGGTCGGGCCCAGGGACTCTCCGCCTGGCCCCGAGCCGCCCAGACACCGCCGGCCGGTCCCGGACCACCCGGCCGCCCCGGCTGGCCCGCGCCGCCGGGCTGGCCCGGGCCGGTCCCGGTCGTGCCGGGCTGTCCCGGCAGGGACCCCCCATCGCCGGGATGGCCTGCGCCGGGCTCCGCGCCACCGGGCTGGCCGGCACCGGCCCCGGTCGTGGCGGGCTGGCCCGCGCCGGACCCGGCGCCCTGCTGGGGCTGGCCGGTTCCGGGGGCGGGCTGGTCAGGCCCCGGGCGTCGCCAGAACTCGTCGTCGGGGCTGCCACCGCTCGGCGTCGTCACGCCGTCCGACGCTACCAACGCACGCGCCGGTCGGCCGCTCCGACGCGTCGGGGCGACCCGGCCGGGCGGGCACGCCGGACGGTCGAGGTGTCGCCACGACGCCGGTATCCTTGCCGTTCGTGAGCGATCCCGGCAGGCGTGGCGACGACGATCGCGTGGTCGATCTCAGTGACGACCTCGTGGTGCTGCCCGAGCAGACCACCGACGACACCGACCGTGGCTGGGGCGAGCGGCCCTGCGGCAACGACGACTGGCTGCTGGCCGAGCGCCCGCCGCACTGGGACTGACCCGGCGGGGTCAACCGCGTACGACGACGGCGAAGCGGCTGTCCGCCGGCACGCCGACGGTCCGCTGGGCCTGCTCGGGCCGGAGGGCCAGGTAGAGCGCGGAGGAGCCGTCGACCGCCCCGGCCGCGCCCACCACGTCGAGCACCAGCGCCCGTGGAGCGAGCAGGGTCGCCTTCCCGGCCGCCGCGCCGGCCGGCACGACCAGCAGGTCCACCCGGGCACCCGGGCGGAGCACCGCGAGGGCGGCCGGCTCGGCGAGCCGTACCGGCACGCCGACCGACCCGCTTGGCAGCGGCAGCGCGCCGCCGGAGCGGCCCGGACCGGGTGTGGCGGGGCCGGCAGCGGTCGCGGTGGGCCCGGCCCGGCCGGTGCCCGGGGGCGGACAGTCCGCCGGGGTCGACAGGACGGCGGCGGCCAGGCCGAGCAGCACGGCGACCAGCGCCAACCGGAGCAGGGTGCTGCCGCGTGGCAGCCCGCGCCAGCGCACCGGTCGCAGAGATCCGTCGTCCCCCACCGCATCCTCCCGCCCGCGCCCCGCGCCCTTCGCCCCGCGCCCTTCGCGCCGCGCCCTTCGCGCCCCGCACCCCGCGTACTGATCGCACCGCGCACCCAACGCCAGCAGGCTAGGAACACAACCCGAAGCGAGTCATCCCGTCACCCACAGCCTGTGGATAACCCGTCAACCTGTGGACAACCCCCGCCCCCGCCCCGCCCGTGCTACCCGTGGAGAGCCTCATTCACGGAAAGAGTGGCCATTCCCGCAGGAATGGCCACTCTTTCCGTGAATTTGTGCGGATCTTGAAGGGGTGGACCCGTCAGGAGGAACTGGTGGCAGCCGGGGTCTTGGTTGAGGAGCTGCTGGTCGAGGTCGAGGCGGACGAACCGCTCGAGGCGGTGCTCGGCGCGCCGTTCGAGGACGACTCGGACTTGGCCGGCGTGCTCGCGGTGCTCGTGGCGGTGTCGGAACCGGACGAACGCGAGTCGGTGCGGTAGAAGCCGGAGCCCTTGAACACGATGCCGACCGAGTTGAAGAGCTTGCGCAGCCGCCCCTCGCACGCGGGGCACTCGGTCAGCGGCTCGTCAGCGAAGGACTGCACCGCCTCGAGCTGGTGGCCGCACGCGGTGCAGGCGTACTGGTACGTGGGCACGTTCTCCTCCGGATCTGGCACGGCCGGTTGGCACTCGACTTATCCGAGTGCCAATGGTGCGTCATCGGACCCGGGTTCGTCCAGCGGAAGCGGGCCGTCCCACACCTTCACCAGCCCGCCGGCCGGGGTGATCACGGCGTGCACGGGGCGGTCGTGCGGCTCGCCGGGCACCGCCTCGACCAACTCCCCGTCGTGCAGCAGCGCCACCGTCGGCGTCCCGGCGGGCACCCGGGCCAGCGCGCGGTCGTAGGAGCCGCCGCCGCGACCCAGCCGGAACCCCCGGCGGTCCACCGCCAGGGCCGGCACGACCACCAGCCCGGCGGTGGCGACCGCGGTGGACCCCAGCCGGGGGCCGAGCGGCTCCCGTACGCCCCGCCCGGCCGCCCACAGCGATCCCGGGCCGGTGTAAACGGCCCAGTCCAGGTCGAGATCCTCGCGGAGCACCGGGAGCAGCAGCTCCGCCCCGGGCGCGAGCGCCGCCCGCAGCACGTCGGGCAGGTCGGCCCCGCCGGGCTCGGACCCGACCGGCACGTACGCGGTCACCCGGGCCGGGTCCAGCCGGCGTACCAGGGAGATCAGCTCGGCCTGTACGCGCGCCGCCGCCTCCGCGCGGCGGGCGGCCGTCAGCGACCGGCGGTGCGCGAGCCGCGCGACGCGCAACTCCCGTTTCGCCTCATGCGTGACATCCGCTCCATCAGAAAATTCCGGCATCGCAACACTCCTGACGCAACGCTTGCCTCCCGGTCGCTCTGTGTCAGCATCGCAACAAGGGGCGCGGAACTTCCGGGGGGAAGCTTGACGCTACGCGGGCGGTTGACGGCGGCCTTTCTCGCGGTGGTGCTCGGCCCCGTCCTGCTCGGCGCCGCCTTCGTCGGCTCCACCATGGCGACCCTCGACCGCAGCCGCTCCACCGAACGCCTGGGGCTGGCCGCCGCTGGCGTGCGTACCTCCGTGGACGCCCTCTGTCAGCAGCTCCGTGCGGCGGCCGACGCGGTCGCGCTGGTCACCGACCCGGCCGCCCGAACCCGCGCCGCCGACCAGGTGGTGGGGCGCGGCCTGGCCGCCGCCGTGCGGGTCACCGACACCGCCGACCGGACCAGCTACGCCACTCCCGGCGGTCCGGTCGGGCCCTGGCGCGACTGCGCCGGCGACCCGCCAACGGGTGGCCCGGTCCGGGCGCTCGCCGCCCGGGTCCAGCTCCGCGACCCCGCCGGTGCCGACCTCGGCACGGTCGCCGCCGCGCAGCCCGTCGACCCGGCCTTCATCGCCCGGCTCGCCGCGGTGACCGGCGTCGCGGTCACCCTCCTCGACGACACCGCCGGCACCGACCGGGTCACCCACACCACCGAGACCCGCGGGGTACGCGAGGCGGTGCTGGCCGCCGCCGGCACCGTCGACGGGGACCGGGTCGTCGAGACCGACGGCCGGTACGTGCGCCGCGTCGGGCCGTCCCCCGGGCAGCCGTTGCCGCTGGTCCTCTCCGTCCCCGGGGAGCGCCCGCCGGGCCTCTACGCCGCCCTGGTCGGCGCGGTCGTGCTGGCCGCCCTGCTGGCCGTGGTGGCCGCCTGGCGGCTGGCCCGGGTGACCACCCGTCCCCTTGCCGAACTCGCCGGCGCGGTGGACCAGGTGACGCGCGGCGACCTGACCGCCCGGGTGCCGGTGCGCAGCCGGGACGAGATCGGCCGGCTGGCCGGCGCGTTCAACCGGATGACCCGGGAGACCGGCAGCTACGTGGCCGCCCTGACCACCAGCCGGGACCAGCTGCGCGGGCACCTGGCGGTGCTCGGCGACACCCTGGCCAGCACCCACGACCTGCAACGCATCCTGCGGGTGATCCTGCACAGCGCGGTCGCCGCGACCGGGGCCCGGGCCGGCGCGGTGCTGCTCCTCGACGGCGACGGCGTGCTCGTCGGCCGGTGCGTCGAGGGGCTGGACGGGCGCTGGCCCGACGGGCCGGCCGATCCGGCGGCGCTGCGGGTGCCGGTGGGCGCCGGGGTGGTGGGCACGGTGGCCGCCACCGGGGAGCCGCTGCGCGGCCGGTGGGACCCGGACCGGTCGCCGGCCGGCGAGCCGAGCTGCGAGACGTACGTGGCGGTGCCCTTCGCCACGCCCAGGGCGGCGGAGCTCAGCGGCCGTGGCCCGGAGCGGCCCGGGCACCCGCCGGCCGA
>NZ_RJLN01000132.1 GCF_003725545.1 Micromonospora solifontis
AAGTGCCCGCGTGCCAGGGTGGACCCATGGAGTACACGAACCTGGGACGCACCGGTCTCTCGGTGAGCCGGCTCTGCCTCGGCACCATGAACTTCGGGCCGCAGACCGACGAGCCGGACAGCTTCGCCATCATGGACCGGGCGCTGGAGCACGGCATCAACTTCTTCGACACCGCCAACGTGTACGGCTGGAAGCTCGGTGAGGGCGTCACCGAGCAGATCGTCGGCCGCTGGTTCGCCCAGGGCGGCGGGCGCCGCGACAAGGTCGTCCTGGCCACCAAGGTCTACGGCAAGATGGGCGAGTGGCCCAACGACCAGGGCCTGAGCGCCCGGCACATCATCCGGGCCTGCGAGGATTCGCTGCGCCGGCTGCAGACCGACACCATCGACCTCTACCAGATGCACCACATCTCCCGGACCACGCCGTGGGAGGAGATCTGGCAGGCGATGGAGACCCTGGTCGCCCAGGGCAAGGTCCTCTACGTCGGATCGTCCAACTTCGCCGGTTGGCACATCGCCCAGGCGCAGGTCGCCGCCGGCAAGCGCAACTTCCTCGGTCTCGTTTCCGAGCAGTGCATCTACAACCTGATGACCCGGTACGTCGAACTGGAGGTGATCCCGGCCGCCCAGCACTACGGCCTGGGCATCATCCCCTGGTCCCCGCTGCACGGCGGGCTGCTCTCCGGGATCATCCGGAAGCTGGCCGAGGGCAGCGCGGCGCGCGGCACCAGCGGCCGGTCGGCCGACGCGCTCGCCGCGCACCGGCCCACCGTGGAGGCGTACGAGAAGCTCTGCGCGGACCTCGGCCACGACCCTGCCGACGTGGCGCTGGCCTGGCTGCTCTCCCGTCCCGGGGTGACCGCCCCGATCGTCGGGCCGCGCACCATGGACCAGCTCGACCGCAACCTCGGCGCGCTGGACGTGCGGCTCGACGACGCCACCCTCAAGCGCCTCGACGAGCTGTTCCCGCCCGTCGGCAACGGCGGCCCCGGCCCGGAGGCCTGGGCCTGGTGACGCCCACCGCCGGGCCGGCCGGGGCTCCGGCCGGCCCGGCACCGCACCCCGCCACCCGGTCCCGGTTGGGCCGCCGCGCCGGTCGGTGATCCACTCAGAATCGCCGACCTGGCGCGATCCGCGCGGCCCTGACCCCGCCGAGTCGCCGATCCGGCGGAGAGCACGGGCACGACGGGGAGCACAGGCACGGCGGGGCGCGGCCGGGGCGGGTCAGATCGGCCAGGCCGCCAGGCGGTCGTAGGTGGGGCGGGGGCCCGGGTGGCTGCGGACCAGGACCAGTTCGTCAGCCGGCCATTCCGGGCCCTCGTAGTCGTGCAGGGCCTCCCGGTCGGCGAGGATCTCGGCGCGGTCGATCCGGTCGCCGGGGCGGGCGATGGTCAGGTGGGGCCGGAACGGCTTCTCGTCGTGGGGCAGCCGGGACCGGCGCAGGCCGAGCCGGATCAGCCGGGCCAGCGTGGCCAGGCCGTCGACGTCGCCGCGGAGGTCCACCCAGAGAATGGTGAACCGGCCGCGGCCGAAGCTGCCGCCGCCACCGAGGCGGAGCCGCAGCGAGCTGTCCCGGCCGTCCCGGAACGTCTCGGCGGCCACGCCGAGCGTGCTCTCCACCTCGACCAGCCGGTCGTCCTCGACGTCGCCGAGGAAGGCGAGGGTGAGGTGGGCGTGCGCCGGGTCGGCCAGCCGTACGTTGGTGCCGGCCGCCGAGGCGGCACCGACCCGGAGCCGGGTGACCTGGGCGGTCAGGTCGTCGACCGCCGGCCGGGGCGGGTAGACCGCGACGAAGAGCCGCACCGGTCAGCGGTGCCGCTGGTGGTGACCGGGGCGGGCGGCGGGCAGGGTCAGCCCGGCCGCGTGCAGCAACCCCTCCACGCGGACCCGCTCGATCTCCCGGTCCACGCCGTCCACGTCGGACAGGTGCTCGATGATGCCCAGCGCCCGGCACGCGGCGCGCAGCCGCTCGTCGTACGCGTCGATCACCGCGCCGTGCCAGACCACGGACCGGTCGGCGGCGGCGAGCCGGTGCCCACCGAGCCGGCGCAGGTCGACGGCGAGCTGTTCCAGCGGTCGCCGGCCCTCCCGGTCGAACTCGGTGAGGTCGATGTCCCGGGTGAGCGCGTCCGCCTCGATGGCCCGGTCGAGCCGGGCGATGGTGCGCCGCTCCCGGCGTCCCTCCCGCCACTCGGCCCATCCGCAGGCCACCCGGTCGAGGATCTCGTCGGCGCAGAACAGCAGCGCGAAGAGGGCGGGCAGGGAGCAGACAGCGAGGATCGCCAGCACCAGCAGCAGTCCCCGCCCCACTCCCACGCATCGACGCTAAGCCGTGTGGTCGCCGCCCGCCACCCGTTTGCCGACATCGGGGCGCGAATGAATGAGGAAGGACCGGTCCCCGGGACGGGAACCGGTCCTTCCTGGGAGGTTCACTCCGCGCCGGGCGACACCACGTAGAAGCGGGGCATCGGCAGCACCCGGAGCCGCAGCCGGGCACCGGAGCGGCGCAGCTGCCAGGTGAGCGCGAGCAGCGCGGCGGCCAGCGAGATCAAACCCCCGATCCAGATGCTCGCGCCGGCGCCGAAGGTCTCGGCGACCCAGCCGATGATCGGCGCGCCGACCGGGTTGGTGCCGAGGAAGACCAGCACCCACAGGGCCATGACCCGGCCCCGGAAGGCGGCGTCGACGCCGAGTTGGACCCGCTGGTTCGCGGCCTGGGCGAAGAAGACCGTGAAGAACCCGGTCGGCAGCAGCAGCGTCACCACCAGCCAGTACGCCGGGGCGAGCCCGACCAGGGTGCCGAAGCTGGCGCAGCCGACCGCCGCGCCGAGGACCAGCCAGACGGAGGGGCGGCTGCGCCGCCCGGTGCCGGCCAGGGCGCCGGTCAGCGCGCCCACGGCGAGGGCGGTGCTGAACAGGCCGAACGAGGCGGCGCCGGTGTGGAAGACGGTCTTGGCCAGCGCGGCGAGGGTGAGCTGGAAGTTGAACAGGCTCATTCCGACCACCGACATGAGCGCCATCGGCAGCAGGATGTCCGGGCGGCGCCAGACGTACCGGAGGCCGTCCACGACCCGGGCCTGGTCGCGCTGTCCGGCCGGCGGCAGGTCCTTGCGGTGCAGCTCCGCCGTCCGCATCCGGACCACGTTGACCAGCGGGGCGACCGAGCTGAGCGCGGTGAACAGGAAGACCGGCCCGACGTCGAAGGCGGCGATGGCCAGGCCGGCGACGGCCGGACCGACGATCCGGGCCGAGTTGAAGACGGCCGCGTTGAGGGACAGCGCGTTCGGCAGCAGCGGTACGCCGACCAGCTCCGAGACGAACGCCTGCCGGACCGGGGTCTCCACGGCGTTGGCCACCCCGAGCAGGGCGGCGAAGGCGAAAACGTGCCAGAGCTGCACCAGGCCGGTGAGCACCAGCAGGCTCATCACCAGCGCCAGCACGGTCCAGAACGCGTTCGCGATGAAGAGCAGCAGCCGCTTGTCGTACCGGTCGGCGAGGCGGCCGGAGAGCAGGGTCAGCAGCAGGACGGGGGTGAACTGCAACGCGGTGACCACGCCGAGCGCGGTGGCGGAGTTGTCGCTGAGCTCGAGGACGAGCCAGTCCTGGGCGATGAACATCATCCAGACGCCGATCAACTTGATCAGCTGTCCGGTGGCGAAGAGTCGGTAGTTGCGGACTCGTAGGGACTGGAACATCGTGCTCAGCTTGGCCTGCACTCTTGGTGCGCCTCCTCGATCAGGTACGCCTCACCCACAACGGACGAAGCGGACCGCGGGACGCGGCACCAGCTCAGGCGCGAGCGATTCCCTGCAGGATCTCGGCGGCACGCCGCAGCGTGTCGCGTTCCTCCTCGGTGAGCGCGGCCAGCCGCTCGGCCAGCCACGAGTTGCGGGCCCGCTCGAACTGCTCGAGCACGGCCCGTCCCCCCTCGGTCGCCGCGAGGATGACCTGCCGGCCGTCGGTCGGATGGGGGGTGCGCTGCACGAGGCCGCGCTCCTCCAGCTTCCCGACGATCTTGGTCATCGTCGGCGGCTGCACCCGCTCGATGTCGGCCAGCTCCCGTGGTGTCAACGCGCCCGCCAGGTTGAGGCTGGTGAGCGCGGAGAGCTGGGTGACCGTCAGGTCACCGACCGGGCGAGCCTGTCGGACCCGCCGGTTGAGCCGGGTGATCGCATCACGCAGCTGAGGGGCCAGCTGCGCCGGTGGCACGCGTTTCGCCGTCACCGTCCGCTCCGTCACGGTAGTTAGCTTAACTAATGAGCCTGGCTAACGACATGCGATATGACCAGGCTCACCAGCGGATTCAGAGCACCACGGCCTCGATCGGCCCGCGCAGGAAGTAAAGGATGAACAGGGCGGCCACCCCGTACAGCAGCGGGTGGATCTCCCGGGCCTTCCCCCGCGCCAGCTTCACCAGCACGTAGCTGATGATGCCCGCGCCGATCCCGTTCGAGATCGAGTAGGTGAACGGCATCAGCACGATGGTGAGGAACGCCGGGATGGCGATCTCGAAGTCGGCCCAGTCGATGGTCCGCACCGCGGTCATCATCAGGAAGCCGACCACCACCAGCGCCGTCGAGGCCGCCTCGAAGGGCACGATCGCCGACAGCGGTGCCAGGAACATGGCCAGCAGGAACAGGCCGCCGGTGACCAGGTTGGCCACCCCGGTCCGGGCGCCCTCCGCGACCCCGGCCGCGCTCTCGATGTACGACGTGTTGCTGGAGACGCTGGCCGCGCCACCGGCCGCCGCGGCGATCGAGTCGACCAGCAGGATCTCCCGGGCTCGTGGCGGGGTGCCCCGCTCATCGAGCATGTCGCCCTCCTGGCCGATGGCGACCATCGTGCCCATCGTGTCGAAGAAGTCCGTGATCAGCAGGGTGAAGACGAACATCAGCGGGACCAGCCAGCCGACCCGGCTCCACGAGCCCAGCACGTTGAAGTGGCCGAGCAGGGAGAGGTCCGGTACGTCGACGATCTTCTCCGGCAGGGTGGGCACGTTCAACGCCCAGCCCGTCGGGTTCGGCTTGCCGTTCACGAAGGACGGGCCGATGTGCCCGACCGCCTCCACGATGATCGCCAGCACGGTGGAGGCGAGGATGCCGATCAGGATCGCGCCGCGGACCCGGCGGACCACCAGCACGATGGTGACCAGCAGGCCCACCACGAAGACCAGCATCGGCCAACTGACGATCTTGCCGTTGATGCCGAGCCCGACCGGGACGGTGGTGTTCGCGATGTCCGGCACCCGGCGGACGAACCCGGCGTCGACCAGGCCGATGAGGGTCAGGAAGAGGCCGATGCCCACGCCGATCGCCGTCTTCAACTGGGTCGGCACCGAGCGGAACACCGCGGTGCGCAGCCCGGTCAGCACGAGGATGCCGATCACCACACCCTCGATCACCACCAGGCCCATCGCGTCCGCCCAGGTCATCTCGGGCGCGATCTCGAACGCGACCAGCGCGTTCACGCCCAGCCCGGCGGCCAGGGCCATCGGGAACCGGGCCACCACCCCCATCAGGATGGTCATCAGGCCGGCCACCAGCGCGGTGGCCGCGGCGAGCGCCGGGATGGCGAGCTTGCGGCCGTCGCCGTCGACCGCGCCGCCGAGGATCAGCGGGTTCAACACCACGATGTACGCCATCGTGAAGAAGGTGGCCAGGCCACCGCGTACCTCCCGGCTCGGATGCGAGCCGCGGGCGGAGATCTCGAAGAAACGGTCGAAGCCGTTACGCGGGTGAGCGGGATCGGGCGGAGTGCCGTGGTCGGGCGGGGGCGCTATGGCCATCGGGTCCTCGCAGGGAATGATCGACCGGCTGTCGCGCGCATCGTCCCAGATCACCGACGGGCAGGGAAGGACGATCGCGTACGCTGTCCCGGTGCCCCAGGAGCAACCGCCGCGGCCCGAGCCGCTCGACCCGCCGATGGTGCCGGTCGCCGTCGCCGGGCTGGTGATCTGGGCGGTGGTCGGGCTGGTGCTGCTGATCTTCTTCCGCGGCTGGCTGACCGAGCACGGGCACCAGAACTGGCTCTGGACCTGCCTCGCCGGATTCCTCTGGGGCTTTCCCGGCCTGGCGGTGATGACACGGCACGACGCGAACCGGCGTCGCCGCCGGGAGGCCGCCGCCCGTCAGGGCTGATCCTCAGGGGTGGCCGTACGGCTCCGGCGGCTCGGCCGCCTCGACCGAGCCCGGCGCCCGGCTGACCGAGACCGCCTCGAGCGCGCTGTCGTCGTAGACCGTGGGCAGCTCGTCGACCGGAGTTTCGGCCGCCTCGACCAGCGTCTCCGAGTGCGCGCCGCAGCCGTGGTCGGCGCTCACCACCCGGCCGTCGTCGGGGGCGTAGAAGTTGCCGCAGGCGCCGAAGGCCTGCCGCAGCGCGCCGGCGAGGGGCAGGTAGAAGCCGCAGGTGCCGCAGCGGGCGGCGGCCGGCGCGGCCACCGAGATGGCGGCATCGGGGCCGTGGTCGCCGTCGTACCAGCGCTGGGCGGCCTCCGACCGACCCTCCCGGGACAGCACCCGGGACCGGCCCAGGCCCAGCTCCCACGCGGTGTCCTCCACCGCCGGGTCGTCGGAGAGCAGGTAGCCGGGGGCGAGGCGCTCGTCGTCCGGCGGGGTGGGCAGCAGGTCACCGGGGCCCAGGTCACCCGGCTTGAGCCGCTCCTGCCAGGGCACCCAGCCGGGGGCGAGCAGCGCGCCCGCGCCGGGCAGCAGGACCGTCTCGCAGATGGTGACCGTACGGCTGCGGGGCACCCGGGTCACCGTGACGGCCCAACGCCAGCCGCGGTAGCCGGCCAGCCGGCACTCGAAGTAGTGCGTGACGAGGCGGTCGCCCTCGGCGACGGCCTGGAGGTGCTCACCGACGTCGGTGGGCTCCACCTCGGTGATGCCGGCGCGGGCCACCTCGACGGCGGCGGCGCAGACCTGGTCGAGCCGGGGAGCGCGGGCGGAGGCGGGCCTGGTCACCCACCCATTGTTCCCCATGCCCGCGCTCGGCTGACAGGCACTCCCCGGAGTCGTTCTCACCGGCTGGTGGGGCACGCGTGGAGCAGATGGGCGAGGATGGGGGGCATGCCGCTGTCCTCCCGCTCCGGGCGGTCCGTCCTCGGGCGGACCGTCGGTACGGGCGTCCGCGCCACCCGACTGCTGGTCCGCGGCTCGCTGCGGGGCGGACGGTGGATGACCCGGCGGGCCGGCACGGCCCGGGCCCGCAGCGCCGGCAACGAGGTCGGCATGGTCCGCATGTTCGACCTGCACGCGCTCTCCTGCGCCGGGGACACCCTGATCGCCATCGGGCTGGCCGGGACGATCTTCTTCGACGTGCCGCTGGGCGAGGCCCGGAACAAGGTCGCGCTCTACCTGCTGGTGACCATGGTGCCGTTCGCCATGCTCGCCCCGGTGGTGGGGCCGCTGCTGGACCACTTCCGGCACGGCCGCCGCTACGCGCTGGCCAGCACCATGCTCGGCCGGGCCTTCCTGGCCTGGCTGATCTCCGACTACCTCGGCGGCTTCGGCCTCTACCCGGCGGCGTTCGGCGTGCTCGCCCTCTCCCGGGCGTACGGGGTGGCCCGCTCGGCGGCGGTGCCCCGGCTACTGCCGGAGGGGCTGGGGCTCTCCCAGGTGGGTGCCCGGGCGAGCGTCTACGGCACGGTGGCCGGCGCGCTGGTCGCCCCACTCGGGCTGGCCGCGTTCTGGTTCGGCGCGCAGTGGCCGCTCCGAGTGGCTTCGCTGATCTTCCTGATCGGCATGGTCATCGCGCTGCGGCTGCCGCCGAGGGCCGACTCGGAGCCGCCGGAGCGGGTCCCCCGCCCGTTGCGGGCCCTGCGCCGGCGGGAGGGCGAGCGACCCCTCGGCCGGGGCCGGCCCGCTGGCCGCCTGGTGATCGCCACCCTGGTCGGCGCCGCCGCGCTCCGCGGCCTGTACGGCTTCCTGCTGCTCTTCCTGGCCTTCGCGATCAAGGCCGGCGATCTGACCACCGACTTCTTCGGCCGGACGCTGGGCGCCCAGGCCGCGCTGGGGCTGGTCGGCGGGGCGCTCGCGGTGGGCAGCTTTTTGGCCACCGCCGTCGGCACCCGGCTGCGCATCCACCGGCCCACCGCGATCCAGTCGAGCGGCATGATCATCGTGGCCGGCGTGGCGGTGTTGGCCGCGTTGAAGTTCTCGCTGCCGCTGGTCGCCCTGCTCTGCCTGATCGCGGCCCTGATCAGCGGGATCGCCAAGCTGGCGGTCGACGCGTCGATCCAGGAGCGGATCCCGGAGCGGCTGCGCGCCAGTTCCTTCGCCCACTCGGAGACGGCGCTGATGCTGGCCTTCGTGGCCGGCGGCGGCCTGGGGCTGGTCCCCTTCACCGGGCGGGTCGGGGTCGCCGTGGCCGCCTGCGTCGCGGCCCTGGTCGCCGCCCGCGGGCTGCTGGTGGCCGGCCGGCTCCGCAACGAGCACCTGGTCGGCCGGCCGCTCGGCGACGACGAGCTGGAACCCGAGCCGGGCGAGGAGTTCGGTGACCCGGCGCCCACCTCGCCGGCCCCCGCCCACAGCCAAACGCAGGACCCGGTCGACGACGACGGGCTGGCGCCGCCCGGCTTCCACATCTACCGCCCCTCCTCGTCGGTCGCCGGCCCCGGCGGCTCGGAGGAGGACCAGCGGGAGTCCCGGGGGCCGCGCGGGTGAGCGGGCTGCTGGTGGTGACCGCCGTACCCGCCGAGGCGGAGGCGGTCCGGGCGGGCCTCACCGACTCCACGGTGACCGTCGCCCCGGTCGGGGTGGGCCCGGCCGTCGCCGGCGCCGCCACCGCGCGCCTGCTGGCGCTGGCCGAGGCGGCCGGGCGGCCGTACCGGGCGGTGGTCAGCGCCGGCATCGCGGGCGGCTTCGCCGGCCGGGTGGCGGTCGGCGGCACCGTGCTGGCCACCCGCAGCGTCGCGGCGGACCTGGGCGCCGAGTCGCCGGACGGCTTCCTCCCCATCGAGGAGCTGGGCATGTCGGCGGAGCTGCTCGGCGTCGGCAGCGTCGTGCCGGCCGACCCGGCACTGCTGGCCACCCTGCGCGCCGCCCTACCCGACGCGACCACCGGCGCGGTGCTCACGGTGAGCACGGTGACCGGCACGGCCGACAGCACGGCGGCCCTCGCCGCCCGTCACCCCGACGCGGTGGCCGAGGCCATGGAGGGGTACGGCGTGGCGGTCGCCGCCGCCCAGGCCAACCTGCCCTTCGCCGAGCTGCGCACGGTCTCCAACCCGATCGGGCCCCGGGACCGGGGCGCCTGGCGGATGCGGGAGGCCTTCGCCGCCCTCACCGCGGCGGCGTCGGCACTGCGCTGATCGGCCGTTCCAGCCGGAGTGCGGCGGGCCGGCTCGCCTGGAGCGCGAAGCCGCAGGCGAGCAGGAACTGGATGCCGCCGAACTCGGCAACCGCGTGGACCTCATGAATGCCGGCCCGATCCATCTCCGCCACCAGCGCCTCGACCAGCCGCCGCCCGATGCCCAACAGCTGGTAGGGCGTGGCGACGAGCACGCCGTCCAACACGATCTCGGGCCGGCCCGGCCGGGGCTGCCCGATCAGCAGGTCGTCGCTCCGTTCGTGCGCGCGCAGCTCGCCGACCAGCTCCCCGTCGGGCAGCTCGGCGACGAACCGCCAGGAGGTCGACGGGAGGGTCGGGTCGGCGTACCGGCGCACGGTGGTGTGCTGGCGCACCCGGTCCCGCTCCCGCTGGCGGTCGCGTTCGCTGCGGTCCAGCCGGTAGGTGGCCGCCGGCAACCGGGGCCACCGTCCCGGCGGGACGTTGTACCAGTGCGCCCACCAGGCACCCGGCCAGTCCCGGGGCTCCCGCACCTCGCGGGCGTCGAGATGCGCGGGACAGTGCCGGCCGGCCGCGTCGCGCAGCGCCTCGTGCGGGACCGGACGCAGCCCGTCGGCATCGCGGCCGGAGATCCTGATCCGGCCGCCCACCGCAGCCACGAGCCGTTCGATGGTGCGGAAGCCGGGATCGCTCGACCGGCCCGACTCGATCCGCGCGATCGTCGCCTGCGGCACCCCCGACTCCGCGGCCAGTTGGCGCTGGCTCAGGTCGGCGGCGCGACGCAACGCCCGCAGGGCCGCGCCGACTTCCGTGCTGCGCTCGGGGGCATCCATCCGCCCATGCTCGGCCGCGCCTCCGGCTCTCTTCAACGCCGGATGTCCACCTGTGGACAACGCTGTGGAAAACCTGC
>NZ_RJLN01000133.1 GCF_003725545.1 Micromonospora solifontis
GAAGGCCCGCCATGCCGCATCCCCCGCCGCCCGCCCGCCGCCTGCCTGAGGCCCGCCGGCCGCCGGCCGCCCGACTGAGGCCCGCCGGCAGAGACCGGCGGGTGCGCCGCCGCCGGCCGGGTGGGGGCGGGGTGGGTCAGGCGCGGGCGACGGCCCAGGCGATCACGCCGGCCAGGATCAACCCGTTCAGCGCGGCCAGCACCAGGTACGCCGCCGGCGGGATGCGGCGACCCTTGCGGACGTAGCTCACCAGGACACCCGCGTAGATCAGCAGCAGCACGGCGACGGCGATCAGGAAGTACAGCACCGCTGTACCTTATCGGCCGCCCTTCAGGCCGAGCCTGCGCAGCTCCAGTGCGGCGAGCGCGTCGACCGTGGCGTCGTCGCCGCGCCGCCACGCCTCGGCCACGTCGGGCGCGATCCGGGTCAGCTTCGCCAGCGGCTGGCCGGCGAGCGCGCGCAGCGCCAGCAGGTCCCGCCCGGCCGGCGCGCTGGCGAGGGCCTGCGCCGAGCCGGCCCGGCGCATCCAGCGCACCCGCAGCGGCAGCCAGCCGAACAGCACCAGGCCGAGCGGGAAGACCAGCACGGCGATGGCCAGCGCCAGGGCCAGCTGGCCGACCAGCTCCTGCTGGTCCCGGCCGGCCTCGGCGACCGCCCGGGCGGCGTCGGCCGCTCTGCTGAACGGGGCGGTCAGCTCGTCGCCGACCAGCGGCACCCGGCCGACCTTGCCGCCCGCCTCGGCCAGGTTGTCGGCGAGGCCGCCGCCGGCCCCCTCCAGCTTCCGCCCGGGTACGGCGAGCTTCTCGACCAGGTCGTACAGCCAGAGCGCGAAGCGGATCGACGCGTACACCCAGACGACCACGAGCAGGTCGGTGAGGAGCTGACGGAGGGCGGTCGGGAAGCGATCAGCGTAGATCTTCACGCCGGACAGCGTGCCACGGTCCGGCCCCGGTGGCACGGGGAGACTTTGTCAGCCGACGCAGGCCGGACAGGTGCCGAAGATCTCCAGGGTGTGGCTCACCTCGGCGTACCCGTGCTCGGCAGCGACCCGCTCCGCCCAGCTCTCGACGGCCGGCCCGGCCACCTCCACGGTCCGCCCGCAGGCCCGGCAGACCAGGTGGTGGTGATGGCCCTCGCTGCACCGCCGGTAGAGGTGTTCACCGCCGGGCGGGCGCATCACGTCGATCTCGCCCGCGTCGGCGAGGCCCTGCAGGGTGCGGTAGACGGTGGTGAGGCCGACCCGCTCGCCGCGCTGGCGCAGCATCGCGTGCAGGTCCTGCGCGCTGTGGAAGCCCTCCACCTCGGCCAGGAGCGTGCTGACCGCGGTCCGCTGCCGGGTGTTCCGCAGCGCCCCCTCGGTCATGCCGCCCCCTGCCCGTGACCGGCGCCGGCCGGCGGCCGGATGGTCGGCTCGTTCATGACGGTCCCTCCCCGGCGTGGCTGACCGCGTCGGCGACGATGTGCGCGACGTGCTCGTCCACCAGGGCGTACGCGATCTCGCGCCCGCGCCGGGAGCCGCGCACCACGCCCGCCCCGCGCAGCACCCGCAGGTGCTGGGAG
The DNA here is from genome assembly GCF_003725545.1 of Micromonospora solifontis. Classification (GTDB taxonomy): domain Bacteria; phylum Actinomycetota; class Actinomycetes; order Mycobacteriales; family Micromonosporaceae; genus Micromonospora; species Micromonospora solifontis. The sequence continues at coordinate 1,561 of NZ_RJLN01000133.1, forward strand.
ACCAGTGGCTGCGGGGCGCCGAGCTTCTCCACCAGTTCGTGCACGCAGCGTTCGCCGTCGGCCAGCTCGCTCACGATCGCCAGCCGGATCGGCGCCGACAGCGCGCGCAGCAGGTCACCCGCGCCCTCGTAGGCGTCATACCCGTTCGTGGCGGTCACCCTGTAACGGTAACCAATGCCAGCAGCGCCCTGCTCAACCGAGGACCACCTCGTGCTCCGGCGGGTCGGCGACCGGCTCGGCGACGGGCGGGCCGACCGGCCGGGACCACCGGCGCAGCGCCCGCCGGCCGGCGGTGACCAGCGCGACCACCAGGAACGAGGCGATGGCCAGCAGCACCACCGAGGCGCCGGGCGCGGTGTCGGCGGTGGCCGCCACCCAGATCCCGGCTCCGGCGGCGAAGAGTCCCAGCGCCATCGCCGCCGCCATGGTGCTGCGGAAGCCCCGGGTGACCTGCTGCGCGGTCGCCACCGGCACCACCATGAGCGCGCTGATCAGCAGCACCCCGACGGCCCGCATGGCGATGGTCACGGTCACCGCGGTGGCCACCGCGAGCAGCAGGTTGAGCGCCCGGACCGGCAGGCCGGAGACCCGGGCGTACTCCTCGTCGTGACAGACCGCGAAGAGCGCCGGGCGCAGGGCCAGCATGGCCACCAGGATCACCAGGCCGAGCACCAGGATCGTGACCAGGTCGGCCGCCGAGGTCGTGATCAGCGACCCGAAGAGGTACGCGTTGAGCGACGCGCTGCTGGCGTCGGAGAGCCCGACCAGCATCACGCCGCCGGCGATGCCGCCGTAGAAAAGCAGCGCCAGGGCCAGGTCGCCGGAGGTACGCCCGCGCGCGCGGACCAGCTCGATGACGATCGCGCCGAGCGTGGCCGCGAGCACCGCCACCAGCACGGGGGAGCGGTTGAGCAGCAGCCCGGCACCGACGCCGGTGAGCGCCACGTGCCCGATGCCGTCGCCGATCAGCGCCAGCCGCCGCTGCACCAGGTAGATGCCGAGCGCCGGGGCGGCCAGCCCGATGACCAGCGCCCCGACCAGCGCGCGGAGCATGAAGTCGTACTGGAAGAGGTCCATGTCAGATGCTCCTCCACAGCCCGGCGGGCTCCTCGTCGCAGTGCGGGTGCACGTGTTCGTGGTCGGGGTCGGCATGGTGGCCGGCCGGCTCGGGCACCGCGCCGTCGTGGCAGATGCCGCCCTGGTGGACGACGACCGCCCGGCTGATCAGCGGGCGCAGCGGGCCGAGTTCGTGCGCGACCAGCAGCACCGTCCCACCGCCGTCGAGGAAGCCGCGCAGCGCCGCGGCGAACGCCTCCTGGCTGGCCGAGTCCACCCCGGCGGTCGGCTCGTCCAGCACCAGCAGCTCCGGCTGGCCGGCCAGGGCCCGGGCGATCAGGGTGCGCTGCTGCTGCCCCCCGGAGAGGGTGGCGACCGGGTCATCCGCCCGGTCGGCGAGCCCGACCGCGCGCAGCGCCGCAGCGACCGCCTCGCGGTCGGCGCGGCCCGGCGGCCGCAGCACCCCCCGGCGGGCCAGCCGCCCCGACGCCACCACCTCGCCCACCGTGGCCGGTACGCCGCCGCCCGCGCCGAGCCGCTGCGGGACGTACCCGATGCGGTGCCACTGCCGGAAGCGACGCTGCGGGGTGCCGAAGAGGGTGACCGACCCGGCGCCCAGCGGGACCAGGCCGAGCACGGCGCGGATCAGGGTGGACTTGCCGGAGCCGTTGGCGCCGAGCACGGCGACCACCTCGCCGGCGGTGACGGTGAGCGAGACGTCCCGCAGCACGGGCCGGGAGTCGTAGCCGACGGCCGCGTGCGCGACCTGGATCACGGGTGTCATGAGCAGTCCAAGGCGGTGCGCAGGGTCTGGAGGTTGGTCCGCATGGCCGAGAGGTAGTCACCCTCCGCCGGCGGGCCCTCGATCGGGTCGAGCACGGCCGTGCGCGCGCCGACCTCGCGGGCCACGGTCTCGGCGACCTTCGGGCTGACCAGGGTCTCGAAGAAGATGGTGGTGGCGCCGTGCTCGCGGGCCTCCTTCGCCACCTCGGCGAGGCGTCGCGGGGAGGGCTCGCTCTCCGGGCTGAGGCCGGTGATGCCGACCTGATCGAGCCGGTAGCGCTCGGCCAGGTAGCCGAAGGCGGTGTGGCTGGTCACGATCTCCCGCCGCTGGCAGCTCCGCAGGCCCTGCGCGAAGTCGGCGTCCAGCCGGTCCAGCTCGCCGTGCAGGGCCTGCGCCCGGGCGGCGTAGCCGGCGGCGTGGCCCGGGTCGGCCTTGCCGAGCCGGTCGGCGAGCCGGTCCCCGATGGTGGCCAGCCGGGTCGGGTCGAGCCAGACGTGGGCGTCCTTGCCGCCGCCCCCCTCCGCGTGCCCGGCCTCGCCCGCGTGCTCGTGGTCGGCCGCCGCCGCGTCGAGCAGCGGCTGCACGCCGGCCACGTCGAACGCCCGGTCGCCGCCGTTCTGCGCGACCGCCTCGTCCACCGCCGGCTGGAAGCCGGCGAGGTAGACGATCAGCTCCGCGTCGGCGACCTGGCCGACCTGGCGCGGGTTGAGCTCCAGGTCGTGCGGCTCCGCGCCGGGCTTGGCCAGGTTGGTGACCGTGACGGCGTCGCCGCCGACCCGCTCGACGAGGAACTGGAGCGGGTAGAACGCCGCCACCACGTCGACCCGGCCCGGGTCGCTCCCGCTGCCGTCGCCGCCCGAGCAGCCGGCGGCCGCGCCCAGGGTGAGCAGGGCGGCGGTGGCGGCGGCGAGGGCGCGCGGAGCGGTGCGGACGGTCATGCCCTCAACTGTCCGCGATAACGAAATTGATTGTCAAAAACGCATGATTGCATGTCCCGCGCGGCGCGCCGGATCAGAGCACCTTGGCCAGGGCGACCGCGATCAACAGGGTGAGCATCACCAGCCGCAGCACCCGGGTGGCCGGCCGCTGCACCGCCCAGGTGACCGTCATCAGCCACCCCAGCAGCCCCGCCAGCAGGAGCAGCAGCAGGCCGCCCGCCGGGCCGGGCGTGAAGAGCGCCACCAGCACCAGGGCCAGCGTCGCCAGGAACACCGCCGTCGGGTTGACCCGGGCCAGCCGGGCGAGCAGGGGACTCTGCGTAGGCTGCATGCCACAGACTCTACGAGGAGGAAGCCGGTGCTCGTCACCAACCGGTTCGTGGTCGACACCGAGGTGGCGCCCGAATTCACCGAACGGGCGCACGCCGCGCTGACCGCGCTCGCCGCCCGCCCCGGCTACCTGCGGGGCGAGCTGGTCCGGGCGCTGGACGACCCCACGCACTGGTGCCTGCTCACCGAGTGGGAGTCCGTCGGGGCGTACCGGCGGGCGCTGGGCGGGTTCGACGTCAAGGTCAGCGCCGTGCCGCTGCTCGCCCAGTCCGTCGACGAGCCGTCCGCCTACGAGACCCTCGCCAGCGCCGCGCCGGGCGGCGAGATCGTCGTCGTCGCCAGTGATCGGGCCGCAGGTCCTTACCGCTGAGGCCAGGGGCACTACCCTGGCGCGTATGACCGCTCCCGGGGCCGTCCCACCCCCACCACCCGTGCCACCCGGCGTCCCGCCGGTACCCGGGACGCCGGCGGACCCCGGCGTCCCCGCACCGCCCGCCGGCCCCGGGGTCGCCCCGCCGTTCGCCGCCCCGCCCACCGAGGGCGGGCGGTCCCGGCTCTGGCTCGGGCTCGGCGTCGGCGCGCTCGCCGTGCTGCTCTGCTGCGGCGGGGGCGGCGCGGCCGTGGTCGGCCTGGCGGTGAGCAACGTCCAGGCCGTCGAGGAACAGGGCCGGGCGGTCACCGACGACTACTACCAGGCGCTGGTGGAGAAGGACTGGTCCAAGGCGTACGACCAGCTCTGCGACGACGCCCGGCGGCGTGAGTCCCGGCAGGAGTTCGAGCAGCGGGTGGCCACCGAGCCGCAGATCTCCGGCTACCGGGTGGGTGAGGTCGACACCCAGACACTGACCGTGCCGGTGAACGTCACCCTGGCCGGCGGCAAACAGGAGAGCCAGACGGTGACGCTGGCGCCGGACCAGCAGACGGGCGGCATGGAGGTCTGCGGGGTGAGCTGAGCCGGCCCCGGTATTCTGCTGGGCTCGGGACGCCGGTCGCCGTACCGTTGTGCCGAACCGTCCGGTTCCATCCACACATCGCCCCCGCCGACCGCCAGCCGGCGTAGGAGGAAACATGCCAGCCGACCGTATCGACGCCGTCGTCAGCCTCGCCAAGCGCCGGGGCTTCGTCTTCCCCTCCAGCGAGATCTACGGGGGCACCCGATCGGCGTGGGACTACGGTCCGCTCGGCGTGGAGCTCAAGGAGAACGTCCGCCGGCAGTGGTGGAAGACCATGGTCCAGCAGCGTGACGACGTCGTCGGCCTGGACTCCGCGGTCATCCTGGCCCGCAAGGTCTGGGAGGCCAGCGGCCACATCGCCGAGTTCGTCGACCCGCTCACCGAGTGCCAGTCCTGCCACAAGCGGTTCCGCGCCGACCACCTGGAAGAGGCGTACGAGGCCAAGCACGGCAAGCCGCTGACCTCGCTGACCGAGCTGAACTGCCCGAACTGCGGCAACAAGGGCACCTTCACCGAGCCGAAGATGTTCAACGGCCTGATGAAGACCTTCCTCGGCCCGGTGGAGAGCGACGAGGGCCTGCACTACCTGCGGCCGGAGACCGCCCAGGGCATCTTCGTCAACTACAAGAACGTGGAGACCGTCGCCCGCAAGAAGCCGCCGTTCGGCATCGCGCAGACGGGCAAGTCGTTCCGCAACGAGATCACCCCGGGCAACTTCATCTTCCGGACCCGCGAGTTCGAGCAGATGGAGATGGAGTTCTTCGTCGAGCCGGGCACCGACGAGAAGTGGCACGAGTACTGGCTCCAGGAGCGCTGGAACTGGTACCTCGACCTGGGCCTGTCCGAGGGCAACCTGCGCTTCTACGAGCACCCCAAGGAGAAGCTCTCCCACTACTCGAAGCGCACCGTCGACATCGAGTACCGGTTCCAGTTCGGCGGCACCGACTTCGCCGAGCTGGAGGGCATCGCCAACCGGACCGACTTCGACCTGTCCACGCACAGCAAGCACTCCGGCGTCGACCTGTCGTACTTCGACCAGACCAAGGGCGAGCGCTGGATGCCGTACGTGATCGAGCCGGCCGCCGGCCTGACCCGCGCGGTGCTCGCCTTCCTGCTCGAGGCGTACGACGAGGACGAGGCCCCGAACACCAAGGGCGGCGTGGACAAGCGGACGGTCATGCGGTTCGACCCGCGGCTGGCCCCGGTCAAGGTCGCGGTGCTGCCGCTGTCCCGCAACGAGGCGCTCTCACCCAAGGCCAAGGGCCTCGCCGCCGACCTGCGCAAGCGCTGGGTGGTCGAGTTCGACGACTCGCAGGCGATCGGCCGCCGCTACCGTCGCCAGGACGAGATCGGCACCCCGTTCTGCGTCACCGTCGACTTCGACACCTTGGACGACAACGCGGTGACCGTGCGGAACCGGGACACCATGGCCCAGGAGCGCATCTCCCTGGACCAGGTCGAGCGCTACCTGATCGAGCGCCTCCCCGGCTGCTGAGCTGTAAGGAAGGGCCCCTTCTTAACGTTTCCGGTAGAGAAGGGGCCCCTTCTTAACACCTCAGGTCTGGTCGTCGGGCATCCGGACGTCGGTGACGGTGCCGCGTCGCGAGGTGTACGCGTCCTCCACCATCCGTCGGACCCGTGCCGGTTCACGCCGGATCTGTGCCGGCGTGAAGTGCAGGATCAGCACGCCGAGCCGGCTCAGTTCGTTGTGCCGGTCGAGGGTGCGGGCCCAGTCGTCCGGGCGGAAGTGATACTCCTGCGAGTCCACCTCCAGCGCCACCGCTGCCTCGGGCAGGTAACCGTCCGGCGTCGGCAGCGTCCGTCCGTCGGCCGTCAGCAGGCGCGGATTCCAGCGGATCGCGGGCAGTAGCCGGCTGGCGGACAGGCACTCCCGCAGCTCGGCCTCCGGGGCGGAGCGGGTGCCCGAGACGACCTCCGAGAAGGCCTTTCTGATCAGCGCGGTACGACTCCGTCGGGCCCGGCGTATCTCCTCGTCGAGGGCGGCGAGATCCGTGAACCCGCGCTGGACGGATTCGGCGACGATCGCCCGGACCTCGCGGAGCTGACGCAGGTCCCGGGCAGCATCGACCACGGCCCGCGCCGGCGAACAGACGGGATACCACCGTGTCTGTCGGGCCTTGCCGTCGAGCGCTAGGGCCCGGGCGATCACCGCGTGACCGGAGGACTTGCGCCGTGCGTGGTGCGGCACGATGAGCTGAACCGCAGGTGAGCGAGGGCTGTAGCGGAAGCCGTACCAGGCCAGGGCGGCCAGGCCGGTCAGCTGGGCGTCGCGGCCGGCGTACAGGGCTGCCGAGATCCGGCGCTGCTCGTCGGTCAGTTCGCCGGTGAACAGGCCGTACGTCGCCGGCAACACGCGCTGCCAGAGCCCACGGCGGGTCTGCCGATAGAGGTACATGTCGTCGAACCCCGCAGCGAGCAACTGAGCCCGGGTCACCACCTGCTGCTGGTGGTCGGCGATCTCGTCCAGTTCGAGTGTGTGAGCGGCCATTCCGGCAGGGTGGCCGGCCAGGGCGATCCGCCGCCCGCGCCTGTGGACAGCCCCGCCCCCTGGGGAAAACCCCACGAACGCCGCCTGGTGTGATATCGGCCCTGTTAACAGGGGGCCCCGCCTATGCAGAAGGCGTTAAGCGGGGGCCCGTCCTTACACTTGTCCGGTGACCGCCCCGACCCTGCCCGCGCTGCGCCCGCTGACCCTCGGCCCGCATCAGGTGTGGCCTCCGGTGGTGCTCGCGCCGATGGCCGGGATCACCAACGTCGGCTTCCGGCGGCTCTGCCGGGAACAGGGCGGCGGCATCTACGTCTGCGAGATGATCACCACCCGGGCGCTGGTCGAGCGGAACCCCAAGACGCTCCGCATGATCGCCTTCGGCGCGGAGGAGCAGCCCCGCAGCCTCCAGCTCTACGGCACCGATCCGGAGATCACCGCGGCCGCGGTGCGGATCGTGGTCGAGCGGGACCTCGCCGACCACATCGACCTGAACTTCGGCTGCCCGGTCCCCAAGGTCACCCGGCGCGGCGGCGGGTCGGCCCTGCCGTGGCGGCGCCGGCTCTTCGCCCGGCTGGTCAAGGCCGCCGTGGACGCCGCGTCGTCCGCCGGGGTGCCGGTCACCGTGAAGATGCGCAAGGGCATCGACGACGACCACCTGACGTACGTCGAGGCCGGGCTCGCCGCCCAGGACGCCGGGGTGGCGGCGGTCGCCCTGCACGGGCGTACGGCCGCGCAGCGCTATTCGGGCACCGCCGACTGGGACGCCATCGCCACCCTCAAGCAGGCGCTCGACGTGCCGGTGCTCGGCAACGGCGACATCTGGGAGGCCGAGGACGCGCTCCGGATGGTCGCCCACACCGGCGTCGACGGCGTGGTGATCGGGCGGGGCTGCCTGGGCCGGCCGTGGCTCTTCGCCGACCTGGAGGCCGCCTTCAACGGCCGGGTCGGGCGGCGGCTGCCCACCCTCGGCGAGGTGGCGGTGACCATGCGGCGGCACGCCGAGCTGCTGGTCGACCAGTTCGTGGCCGGCGCGCGTAACCCGGCCCGCGGCGAGCGGGACGGCTGCACCGACTTCCGCAAGCACGTCGCCTGGTACCTCAAGGGCTTCCCGATCGGCAGCGAGCTGCGCCGCTCGCTCGCGATGATCGACAGCCTGGCCCAGCTCGACGACCTGCTCGGCAAGCTCGACCCGACCGTGCCGTTCCCGGTCGAGACCCTGGGCCAGCCGCGCGGCCGGACCAACTCCCCGGGCAAGGTCTTCCTGCCCGACGGTTGGCTGGCCAGCCGCGACGACGACACCCCGCCGGACGGCGCCGAGCTGGACGACTCCGGCGGCTGAGACGCCGAAAGGGCCCGACCCCGTGGGGGGTCGGGCCCTTTCGCATGTTGCCCAGATCGTCAGGAGGTGCTGTAGCCGCGGGTGGCGATCCAGTCGGCGAGGTTGTCGACGGTGACGCGGTAGGAGGCGGTGTTGGGGTTGGCGGAGTCGGCGATGGTGACGATC
>NZ_RJLN01000134.1 GCF_003725545.1 Micromonospora solifontis
GAGCAGCGCCAGCAGCAGGGCCACCGGTACGGCGAGCAGCGCCCGCCGCCAGTCGACGCCGATGTCGAGGGCCGCGCCGAGCGGGAACGCCAGACCGACCGAGAGCAGCCCGGCGGCCAGCCCCAGCGCGGCCACCTCGCCGAGGATGAGCGCGGCGATCCGGCGGGCCGGCCAGCCGAGGCAGGCCAGTACCGCCAGCTCGGGACGGCGGTCCCGGACCGCGGCCGAGACCGCGTTGCCGAGGAAGAGCACGCAGACCACCAGCACCAGCACGAAGAGTGCGGCGCTCTTGCGGTCGACGGCCCGGGTGATGGTGGAGGCGACGCCCAGCGCGGACCAGTTCTCGGTGAGCCGCAGCGCGGGGCGGCCGAACGTGCCGGCCGGCAGCTCGACGGTCTGCGGCGCGGGGGAGGAGCCGAGCGTGATGTCCACGTCGAGGCCGGTCGCGCGGGCGATCGCCTCGGCGATCAGCCGGACCCGCTCGGCGGAGCGTTCGCTGTAGCCGTGCACGTCGGCGACCCGGACCCGGATCGCGCTGATCGGCGCGGTGCGCTGCGGGCTGCTGCTTCCCTCCAGCAGCATGGTCGCGCTGGCGAGGTTCGTCAGCAGCAACGGTGGCGCGGAGAGGTAGCCGGCGGGGTTGCCGCTCGGCTCCAGCGGCCGGCCGCCCAACGCGCTCCGGCTGCGCTCGTCGGCGCCCTCGGCCACCGGCGGCTCGTACGTCTCCAGCGGCACCTCGCCCAGGTCGCTGAAGCCGGTCAACTTCTCCGGGTCGAACACGCCGACTGCCCGCCACCGCCGGAACGGGGTGACGCTCCCGCCGCTGGGCAGCGGAATCCGGCGCAGGGTACGCGCCCCGACGTCCTCGGTGAGCCAGGGACGGGGCAGCCAGCTGAAGTCGCGTTCGTTTCCGAAGACCTCCGGCGCGGCCGGCGGCACCGCGGCGGCGCGCAGCTCGCCACCGGGTCGCTCGCCGTACGTCACCGCGCCGGGCTGGGTGATGATCTGCAGCTGTCCGAAACAACATCTGCCTTGCTCGGAGATCCCTGCCGCGAGCTGGGTCCGGTAGGCGTCCGCCAGCTCCGCCCGGGCCACCCCGGCCGGCGTGCCGGCTGCCCGCCGGAGCGTCTCCTCCAGTTCGATGGCCGGCGTTCCGGCCGGTCGGGCGGCGGGCAGCCGGGTGAGCGTGGCCCGCAGTCCGCCGTCCAGATAGGGGCGGCTGGTGGCCAGCACCGGAACCGACCGGTTGCGGGCGGTGCCGAGCACCTTCTCGCTCACCGCGTCGCCGGCCCGTAGGGGGCGGCCGTCCACGACGCTGCCCGCCAGGCCGACGAGGCGCTGCTCCGCGTCCGGGTCGACGGCGGCGAGCAGGAACGGCACGGTGAGCGGCTCGGCCAGCGTCAACCGGTCGGAGGTCGCCGTGGCCGCGTCACCGTTCTGCGCCAGGACGCCGTTCTCCGCCTCGAAGCGGCCGTCCGGCCGCAGCCGGACCGGGGTGACCCACCAGTTGTCCCGCTCCGAGAGCGTGCCGCGGTTGCCGAGCAGGGCGCCGCGCTGCGGGTCGCAGATCGGCCGGCTGCTGCCGTCCGGCTGCACCTCGCGGGGGGCCGGTCCGCAGACGTCGTCCACCCGGTAGCGCCGGCCGTCGCTGTAGGGGAAGGTGTCCGAGGTCTGCGGCTCGAAGACCGGATAGATCAGGGGGTGGGTGGTCACGTACACGTAGCGCGGTTTGCCCGGCGCGGTGGACAGGCCGCGCTCGGCGGAATAGCTCGGGTCGAGCCGGATCACCTGCCGGTCGAGTGACCGGTCGACCGCGGCGGTGAGGTCGAACCGCAGCGGCACCGCCGAGGTCGAATATCCGATCATGGCGATGGGCGCCGCCACGTCCACGCCGGCGACCGCCTTCACCCGCTCGTACTGGGCGATGGTGATGCCGCCGTAGGTGTCGGAGAGGTAGTTGGGCCGGACCAGCCCGCGCGCGGCCTCCAGCGGCGTGCGCGTCCCCTTCGGACGGACCAGGATGTCGTACGCCGCCCGGGTGTTCCGCTCGACGGTGCCGGTGACGGCCAGCCGGGACGTGGTGGTGGCGCCGGTCAGGACGACGTACCCGGTGGTGGCCACCAGCACGCCGGCCAGCAGCGCCACCGACCGTCCGGCACGGCCGCGAAGCTGCCCCCAGATGAAGTGGAACATGTCGCGCCTCCCCGTGTGCTGTCCACACTGTGCGCGATACATTGTGACAATGCAAGACCCGTCCGGCGATGCTGTCCGGAACCGGATTGGAGTAGACGATGGCCATCCAGCACGCCGTCCTGGCCCTGCTCGCCCGCGGCCGCAGCTACGGCTACGAGCTGAAGGGGGTCTTCGAGGCGGCGGTCGGCCCGCAGTGGGGGCCGCTCAACATCGGGCACCTCTACCAGATCCTCGACCGGCTCTCCCGCGACGGCCTGGTGGTCGCCGAACGGCAGGCCCAACCGGTCAAGCCCGACCGGGTGGTCTACGAGATCACGGCGGCCGGCCGGACCGAGCTGGACCGCTGGCTCGCCGAACCCAGCCCGCGCAGCGGCGGCTTCCGGGACGACTTCTTTCTCAAGGTCACCGCAGCGGCCCGGTCGGGCGAGCCGGCCACCGTCCGGACCGTGCTCGGCAACCAGCGCGGCCACCTGCTACGGGAGTTGCGCAACCTCGACGGGCTGCGGCGCCGGGCCGACGATCCGGTGGTCCGGCTGCTGCTCTCGGCCGCGAGTCGGCACGTCGAGGCGGACCTGGCGTTCGTCGACGACGCCGAGTCGGCGCTGCTCACCGACGACGCGGTGCTCGCCGGTCTCGCCGCTGGCCCCCCACCGGCCGTCACACCCGAGGCGGACGCCGGTCCGGCCCGGGCCGCCGGCTGAACCGAGCCCGGGTCACGACTGCGGCAGGCGGCGCAGGAAGCGGTCGGCCAGGTCGACCACCCGGTCGGCGTCCAGCTCCAGGGCCGGGCCGGCCACCGTCACCTCGGCCAGCGCCACCCCGGGCACCTCGGTGTCCCGCCAGCCGCCGACGAACCACGCCCGCTCCTCCTCGGCGAGGGCGAGGTTGGCCTCGTTCAGCGCCTCGGCCGGATGCGGCAGCCAGAGCCGGAACTGGTGGGTGTGCGGCGGCTCCGGGTGGACCCGGGCACCGGGCAGGGTGGCCAGCGCGGCGGCCACCACTTTCGCGTGCGCCACATAGTCGGGCAGTCGGGGCAGCTCGTGGGCCAGCCCGGCGAGCGCGGCCAGGGCGGCCGGCCACTGCTGGAAGAGGTTCCCGCCGTGCCGGTGCCGCCAGGCGCGGGCATAGCGGACCAGCTCCGCGTCGCCGGCCAGCGCCGCCCCCGAGTGGCCCTTGAGGGACTTGTAGAACGAGACGTACGTGCTGTCGGCCAGGGCCGCGATCTCGGCGAGCGGATGCCCCAGGTGGACGGTCGACTCCCAGAGCCGGGCCCCGTCCAGGTGCACCCGGGCGCCCCGGGCCCGGGCCGCCGCCACCACCGCGGTCAGCTCGTCCCAGGTCGGCAGCACGAACCCGGCGTCCCGCAGCGGCAGCTCCAGCATCAGCGTGCCGATCGGCTCGTCGAGCGCGGCCACCTCCCCGGCGGTCGGGTTGCGCGGCGCGTCGGTGGTCCGCACGGTACGGAGACCGGCGAGCAGCACGAGCGCGTCCCGCTCGTGCAGCACCGGATGGCTGAGCGGGTGCAGGCCGACCCCGTCCCGGCCGGTCAGCTCGGCGCCGTACCGCAGGGCGATCTGCTGGGCCATCGTGCCGGTGGGGAAGAAGGCGACCGCCTCGGCGCCGAGCAGCTCGGCGACCCGGCCCTCCAGCTCCTCGACCGGCCCGCCCTCGCCGTAGAAGTCGGGCACCGGGTCGCCGGTGAGGCTCTCGCCGAGCACCGCGAGCTGCTCCCGGACCGACGGCGGCCGAATCCCGGAGAGCATGGTGCCGCAGCCGCGCTGGGCCGCGAACCGGCGTGCCAGCTCCGCGCGCTCGTCCGTCACGCTTCCTCCTTCCACCGGCGCAGCCGGGTCACCGCCTCGGTCAGCACCTCGGGCCGTTTGCAGAAGGCGAACCGGACCAGGCGGCGTCCCGCCTCGGCGTCGTCATAGAAGACCTGGGTCGGCACCGCCACCACGCCGCACCGCTCCGGCAGCGACCGGCAGAACTCCACCCCGTCCCGGCCGCCGAGCCTACTCACGTCGGCGGTGACGAAGTACGTGCCCTCCGGCGTGAGCACCTCGAACCCGGCGTCGGCCAGACCGGCGACGAGCTGGTCCCGGCGCCGCTGCAGGTCCGCGGCGAACCCGGCGAAGTACGCGTCCGGCAGCCCGAGCGCCACCGCGACGGCCGGTTGCAGCGGGCCGGCGTTGACGAAGGTGAGGAACTGCTTCACCCGGAGCACCGCGGAGACCAGCGGGGCCGGCCCGCTCACCCAGCCGACCTTCCACCCGGTGCAGGAGAAGGTCTTGCCGGCCGAGGAGATCCGCAGGGTGCGCTCCCGCATTCCGGGCAGGGTCGCCAGCGGCACATGCGGTGCGGCGGCGTCGGTGAAGACCAGGTGCTCGTACACCTCGTCGGTGACCGCGTACGCGTCGTGCTCCCGGCACAGCTCGGCCACCAGGGCCAGCTCGGCGGGGGTGAATACCTTGCCGGTCGGGTTGTGCGGCGAGTTGAGCAGCACCAGCCGGGTCCGGGGCCCGAACGCGGCGCGCAGCTCCGCCGGGTCGAAGGCGTACCGGCCGTCGGCGGCGGGACGCAGCGTCACCGGGCGGCGGACCGCGCCGGCCAGGGCGATCGAGGCCGCGTACGAGTCGTAGTACGGCTCGAAGCAGGCCACCTCGTCACCCGGCTCGCAGAGCGCGAGGATGCTGGCGGCGATCGCCTCGGTGGCGCCGGCCGTCACCACGATCTCGCCGTCCGGGTCGTACTCCAGTCCCCAGAACCGGCGCTGGTGGGCGGCGACGGCCGCCCGCAGCGCCGGGACGCCCGGGCCCGGCGGGTACTGGTTGTGGCCGGTACGCAGCGCCTCGGCGGCCGCCGCGAGCATCTCCGGCGGGCCGTCGGTGTCCGGGAAACCCTGCCCGAGGTTGACCGCGCCGGTCCGCGCGGCCAGCGCGGACATCTCGGCGAAGACGGTGGTGCCGAACGCCCGCATCCGGGCCACCAGCGGATCGGTCGTCGTCACGCGCGCCAGCCTACGGGCCGTCGCCGCCCTGGCAAGCCCGCCGTCACCGGCCCGGGCGAGGTGGCCGCGGCCGTCCGGGAGGCCACGGGCGGCGGCGCTAGCCGACGCCACACCGGTAGCCGCCGGGGCCGACCGTCTCGGTCACCGGCCGGCCGCCCTCGGCCGTCACGGCGCAGGTGATCGTCCGGCCGCCCTTGTCGTCGGCCTTTTCCGCCTGCAGCATCACCTGCCCCAGGTCGTCGGTGTGAATGGTGCGACGCCAGGGCAGCGGCACCTCGTCGAGCCAGATCTGGTCGCCGTTGGCGTCGCGGTACGCGATGTTGGCCGGCCCCTGCCCGGTCACCGAGTAGACGATGGCGAACCGGCCGGGTCCGTTCGACGGGGTGGACGCCGGCTTCTGGGTCGGACTCGGACTCGGGCGCGGGGTGGGCTGCGCCGCCCGGGTCTCGTCGGGCTCGGCCGGCTCGTCCGTGGTCTGCGGCTGGGCCACCGGGGCGCGGTGGTTCGGGCGGTCCGGCCGGTTGAGCCAGAGGCTCGCCACGCCGAGGCCGCCGCACACCACCAACGCGATCGCCGCGAAGGCGGCGAGGACGATCGTGGCGAGCCCGCCGTCCCCGAATCGTGACCGGGGCCCGCCGGGCGCGTCGACGGCGAGCAGGTCCGGCAGTTCGCCGGCCGGGGCGGGTGGTGTGGGCAGCTCCTCCGGAGGGGTACAAGGCGGGTCCGGGGGAACCCAGGGTGCGCCCGGCTCGGTCTCGCTCATGGGAAACATGATCTCAGCAGGCCGCCCGGCGGGGATTTTGCCGGATATGCACCGCACCTCGACCTGTTCGCTCAAATTCAATGATCGTTTACCCGTCTTTCGAGCACGCGCGATGAGCGGAACTGGGTTAGGCTGCGAACCATGTGTGGAATCGTGGGTTACGCCGGCGCGCGCCCGGCGCTCGGCATCGTGCTCGACGGACTGCGCCGGCTGGAGTACCGGGGCTACGACTCCGCCGGCGTGGCGGTCGTCTGCGAGGACGAGCTGCTGACCGAGAAGAAGGCCGGCAAGCTGGCCAACCTGGAGAAGGTCCTCGCCGAGCGGGCCGCCAGCGATCCCGACTCCTGCGCCGCCAGCCCGATCGGCATCGGCGACGGCACCACCGGCATCGGCCACACCCGGTGGGCCACCCACGGCGGTCCGACCGACCGCAACGCCCACCCGCACCTGTCGCCCGACGGCCGGGTCGCCGTGATCCACAACGGCATCATCGAGAACTTCGCCAAGCTCCGCGCCGAGCTGGAGGCCGACGGCGTCGAGTTCGCCAGCGACACCGACACCGAGTGCGCCGCCCACCTGATCGCCCGGGCCCTGGCCGACCTGCGCTCGGCCGGCGAGGTGGACGGCCCGCAGCTGCTCTCCTCCGCCATGCGGCTGGTCTGCCAGCGGCTGGAAGGGGCCTTCACGCTGCTCGCCGTCGACGCCGGCATCCCCGGCGCGGTGGTCGGCGCCCGGCGCAACTCGCCCCTGGTCGTCGGCCGCGGCGACGGGGAGAACTACCTGGCCAGCGACGTGGCCGCGTTCATCGAGCACACCCGGGACGCGGTGGAGCTGGGCCAGGACCAGATCGTGCTGATCACGCCGGAGAGCATCGAGATCACCGACTTCGCCGGCCAGCCCGCGACCGGCAAGGACTTCCACATCGACTGGGACTCGTCGGCCGCCGAGAAGGGCGGCTACGACTGGTTCATGCTCAAGGAGATCGAGGAGCAGCCCCAGGCGATCGCCGACACGCTGCTCGGCCGGCTCACCGAGACCGGCGAGATCGCCCTCGACGAGGTCCGCCTCAGCGAGCAGGACCTGCGCGACGTCGACAAGATCTTCATCGTGGCCTGCGGCACCTCCTACCACGCCGGCCTGGTCGCCAAGTACGCCATCGAGCACTGGACCCGGATTCCCTGCGAGGTGGAGCTGGCCAGCGAGTTCCGCTACCGCGACCCGGTGCTGGACCGGTCCACGCTGATCGTGGTGATCTCGCAGTCCGGCGAGACGATGGACACGCTGATGGCGCTGCGCCACGCCAAGGAGCAGAAGGCCCGCGTGCTGGCCATCTGCAACACCAACGGCTCCACCATTCCGCGCGAGTCCGACGCGGTGCTGTACACGCACGGCGGCCCGGAGATCGCGGTGGCGTCCACCAAGGCGTTCCTCACCCAGGTCGTCGCGTGTTACCTGATCGGGCTGCACCTGGCGCAGGTGCGCGGGATCAAGTTCGCCGACGAGGTCGGCGCCGTGGTGGCCCAGCTCCAGGAGATGCCGAACAAGCTGCGCGAGCTGCTGGACCGGATCGAGCCGGTCCGCGAGCTGGGCCGTGAGCTGAAGTCCGAGCCGACGGTGCTGTTCATCGGCCGGCACGTGGGTTACCCGGTGGCCCTCGAAGGCGCGCTGAAGCTCAAGGAGTTGGCGTACATGCACGCCGAGGGCTTCGCCGCCGGCGAGCTGAAGCACGGCCCGATCTCGCTGATCGACAAGGGCACGCCGGTCATCTGCATCGTGCCGTCGCCGATCGGCCGGGGCATGCTGCACGACAAGGTCGTCTCCAACATCCAGGAGGTGCGCGCCCGGGGCGCCCGCACCATCGTGATCGCGGAGGAGGGCGACGAGGCGGTCGTCCGCTACGCCGACCACCTGATCTACGTGCCGCGCACGCCGACGCTGCTGGCCCCGCTGGTGACCACGGTGCCGCTCCAGGTGCTGGCCGCCGAGATCGCCGCCGCCCGTGGCCACGACGTCGACCAGCCGCGCAACCTGGCGAAGTCGGTCACCGTCGAGTAGCCGCCCCGGCCGAGGCCCCGCCGCCCCCGGGGTGGCGGGGCCGCGCCGTGCCTGGGCGGAACCGGTCCGGGGCGGGCCGGGTGCCGGCGCGGAGATCATCGGCCCAGCACGATCCGGGCCATGCCGTCCAGCGCCGGGTTGCCGGGGTCCCAGTAGCCGGTGTGGCCGTACCGGCCGCTGGGGAAGCGCCGGCCGCCGAAGCCCGGGTCGGCCGGATCGTGGCCGAACCACAGCTCGTGGGCGTCGAGCGCGCCGGCGAGCGGGCCGAGCGGCGTGCCGGCCAGCACCGCCCGGCGGGCCAGCGCGTCGGGCGGCCGAGCCAGTCGGATCACGTCGTCCGGCGCGGTGGCGGCCCAGACCTGCCCCGGGGCGGTGCGCAGCTCGCCCGCGTGGTCGACGCCCACGCCGGGCGAGCCGACGAAGACCAGCGCGTCCGCGCTCAACCCGTGGTCGCGGGCCGCGGCGCCGACCACCAGCGAGCCGTAGCTGTGGCCGAGCACGGTCTGCCGGGCGGGTGGCCCCTCGTGCGAGGCGCGTAGCCCCTCCTGGAACCGGTGCAGCGCCGGCCCGGCCGCCTCGGCCGGCCCGGAACGGGTGGCCTGGGGCAGCGCGTCCGGGGCGTCGTAGTCCAGCCAGAGCACCGCCGCCGCCTCGGTGGCCGGGGCGAGCGCTCCGCACCGGTCCAGCACCCGGGCGGCCCGACCCAGCTCGCCGGGGGCGTCGGCGAGGTCCGCGGTCATCCCCGGGACGTACGTCAGCACCGCGCCGGCCCGGTCCGGGTTGCCGAGCGCCACCACCGCCCGCCCGTCCCCGCCCGGGTCCAGCCCGAGCAGGTACGCCCGGGGTGGCTCCGGCGCGGCCAGCCGCTCGCCGAGCGCGTCGAGGCCGCGCAGGGCCGCCTCCGCGTGGGCGAGCCGGGCCAGCCGGGCCAGGTCGAGCGGGCCCGCCGGCAGCGGGCGCAGCAGGCCCCGGCGGCGGTCGGCCAGCTCCTCCCGCCAGCCGGCCAGCAGCAGCCGGTTGGCCTGGTCCCGCGCCGCCACCGGAAGCCCGTCGAGGCAGCCCACCCGCGCCGGCTCGTGACGGACCAGCCAGCGCCGCTCCGCCGGGGTGAGCCCGGCCCACCAGCGGCTCACCTCCGCCGGCCCGGCGCCGGGTGCCGGGCACCCGGCGGGTGGGGCGCTCACCCAGCCGACCGCCGCCGCCGTGGCCAGTTCGGCCAGCCGGCCGGCCGCCTCGCGGTCCGCCGCGTCGGCCAGCGCCAGCGCCCCGCGCAGCTCGGTGGAGACCTGGGCGACGGCGGGTCCGACCCGCGCCGCCGGGCGGGGGCGGGCCGGGTCGGGGCGGACCCCACCCGCCCGGTCCACCAGCAGGCCACCCGCGTCCGCGTGCGCCACGGCGGCGGCGAGCCGGGCCTTCGCGACCCGCAGCCGGGCGGCGAACTCGGCCAGGGTCTGGTCGACCTCCAGCACCGCGGGCAGCACGTCGGCCAGCGCTTCCCGCAGCACCCCGAGCCGCCCCTGCGCCCCCGCCGCCGCCCCGCCGGACCAGCCGGA
>NZ_RJLN01000135.1 GCF_003725545.1 Micromonospora solifontis
GCCGGGGGTGGCCCTCAACGCATTTCCGGCCCGGTTGGCCAGCCTGCGGGCCGACCGCCTTGATCGGCTCGTCCTGCCGCACGTCGCGCTGTCCGCCGGCAGGGATGGGCCGCTTCGCGGCAGGTCGAGCCGTAGGAAGCGCATTTCCTTCCGCGAACTCCCGCGCACCACCCACCGGTTCTCGTACGGTCTGTGCGGGACGGCCGTACGCCTCCACCCGCCAGGACGGCGGAAAACGTGACCCGCGGTACGCCCCGGCGATGATCGGGACGGACCGATCGGGGTACCTGCTTGATGGTCCGACCGGAACTGACCGCCAGGGGCTGGCGGAGGCAGGAGTGATGATGAAGATCGGAATCATCGGGTCGGGGCACATCGGTGGCACCCTCACCCGTCGCCTGACCGCCCTCGGACACGACGTGACCGTGGCCAACTCCCGGGGGCCGCAGAGCCTGGGCGATCTCGCGGCGGAGACGGGCGCGATGGCCGGCACGCTGGAGGAGGCCGTCCAGGGGGCGGAGGTGGTCGCCATCGCCGTCCCGCTGAAGGCCGTGCCGGACCTGCCGGCGGAACTCTTCGACGGCAAGGTCGTCGTCGACGCCGACAACTACTACCCGCAGCGCGACGGGGACATCCCCGAGCTGCTCGACCGCAGTCTCAGCTCCAGCCGGTGGACGGCGGACCACCTGAAGGGCGCCCGGGTGGTGAAGGCCTTCAACAACATCCACGCCGCGAACCTGATGGACAGCGGCAAGCCGGCCGGCACCCCGGGCCGCATCGGCCTGCCGGTGGCCGGCGACGACGCCGACGCCAAGCGGGTGGTCATGGGGCTGGTGGACGAGCTGGGCTTCGACCCGGTGGACGCCGGCACGCTGGACGAGAGCTGGCGGCAGCAGCCGGACACCCCGGTCTACGGCACCGACCGCGACGCCGACGGCGTACGGAAGGGGCTGGCCGAGGCGCGCCCCTGACGGCGTACGACGAGAGGAAGCCCCGCCGGCGACGAGCCCGGCGGGGCTTTTCCGTGCGCGCGCCCGACGGACCTCAGCCGGCCGGGTCCGGACCGCAGATGAAGCGTGGCTCGGGGGCGTAGCGCCAGCTGAACTTCTCCCGCTTGACGACCTTGCCGTTCTGCTTGATGACTCGGTAGGCGTCCTGGGCGAAGCCCACGCTGCCCGCGGCGGAGATGCAGTCGGGGCCGGGCTTCAGGTAGACCGTCTTCGGCTGGGTGATGTCCCGGCGGGGGCCGTACTCGGTCTTCACGCTGTCGTAGATCTTCGTGCTCCAGATCGACACGGTGATCGTGCTGGCGGTGTACGAGGTGTCGATGAGCACGCCGTACTTCGTGTTGTTGCGGAACTTGAAGTCGAGGTCCGGCCAGTAGATGGTCGACTCGATCACCGCGGGGTAGCGGCTGAAGTAGAACGAGTGCGGCTTGTGCTCGACGTCCTCCAGGCCGGCGTAGTAGCTGGCGTTGAAGAGCGTGGTGGTGAACTGGGAGACGCCGCCGCCGACGCCGGGCACGAGCTTGCCGTTCACGATCGTCGGCGCGTCCTGGTAGCCCTGGTCGTAGCCGCGCTCACCAGTGTGGGCGTTGAGGGAGAAGGTCTCCCCGGGCTGCACGATCGTGCCGTCGACGTCCTTGGCCGCCTGCACGATGTTCTGGCTGCGGGGCGAGGAGAGGCCGCCCGGGAACCGGGTGGTGAACGTGGAGACCCGCTCCTTGATGCCCAGCTCCGCCAGCTTCGCCTCGTTCAGCTCCGGCTCGGCCGGCGTCAGCTCGGCGGTGACGGTCCGGCCGTCCGCCTTCGGCAGCACGGCGAGCAGGGCCGGACCGAAGGTGGCCGGATCGAGCTGCCGCCCGGGCCGGCCGGGCACCACCTTCGGCTTGCCGCCGCTGATGGTCAGGCCAGCGTCCCGCGGCGCCACCTCGATCTTCGCGAGCCGCTCACCGAGGGCGGTGCGCAGCCGCTTGACGTCGATCCGGGGCGTCAGCTTGCCCGCCTCGTCCGCGGAGAAGCGCAGGCCACGGGCGATGGCGCTGGGCGGGATGGTGAGTGAGCCCTGGCCGGTGGAGAGCGTGACGGGGGCGGCCACGGCCGGCTTGGCCAGCTCGGCCACCAGCCGGTCCACCTCCTCCCGGGTGGTCGCCGGCCACTTCTCCATCAGCGGCACGGTCACCGGCGCGGCGGCGAGCCAGGCCGCCTTGACCGCGTCGGCCGCCCCGGCCTGGTCGATGGTCAGCGCCGGCTTCGGGTAGACCGGCTTCGGGGTGGTGCCGGTGAAGATGATCGCCGGCATGGTCATCTCGCGGCCCTGGGCGCCCATCACCCGGCGCAGCGCCGCGTCCAGTCGGGCGGTGTCGAGGGCCACCACCGGGTCGACCGTGCGGGAGCCGACGAGCCGGCTCACCGGGTGCGCGTCGACCGCGGCGGCCGCCGCCACCGTGGCCTCCACGTCGACCGCGAGCCCGATGTCGGCGGGCTTCAGCTCGACGCTCCGCTCGCCCACCGTGACCTTGACCGGGGTGTTCAGCTCCGCCGAGCGGCGCTCCAGCTCGGCCCGGAGCGCCCGCGCCGCGTCGGCGCGGCTCCGGCCGCCCAGCTCGGCGCCGAGCACCGTGGTGCCCCGGGGCACGTCGCCCGCGTACGCCCAGGTGCCGGCACCGACGCCGGCGACGAGCACGGCGGCGGCGAACCCGCCGGCGAGCAGCACCCGCCCCCGCCGGAACCAGGCGGGGCGGCCCGGAGCCGGCGCGCCGGCGGGTTCCGGCTCGTCGTCCGGCCAGCTCACCGCGGTGACCTTCACCGTGGGCCGGTCGTCGGCGGGCGGGAGTTTTTCCCCGTACAGCGTCACAGCAACCTCGATCGGAAGTTTCACGTGGGGACCGCTCCCCACCCCGGGAGACACCTACGGTAACCAACGCTCGAGGCGGTCGGGAGTCTCCGTCCGGGCGTCGCCCGCCTCGGCGGAACGGGCGCGGTGTCGCGGTGATCACCCGGCCCCGGCACCCCGCCCGGACGCGGCTCGTGCGACGGTGGGCGGGTGCGGGCGGATGAGCGTGCTCTGGCGTACGGCGGCGGCTGGCTCGACCGGGCGGGCGGGCTGCGCGGCGACCCGGGATGGATCGCCGCCCGGCTGAGCGATCGGGAGAGCGTGCTGCTGCCGTTCTGGCGGGACCGCTGCCTGGTGTCGGCGGAGCGGGTTCCGGTGCGCCCGGCCGCCGTCGATGCGGCCGGGCTGCTCACCGCCGCCGACGAGACGGTCTTCCTCGGCCTGGACGCCGGCCGGGCGATCTTCGCGGTGGACCTGTCGGGCCGGCCCGAGCCGGAGGCGTTGGCGCTGGCCGGGGCGGTCGAGGCGGTGGACGTCCGGGCCCTGGTGGGCGGGCTGGAGGCGGCCGAGGCGGCCGTTCAGGCGTACGCCAAGGGGTTGCTGCACTGGCATCGGGGGCAGCGGCACTGCGGCGCCTGTGGGGCGGTGACGGAGGCGCGCGACGGTGGCCACACCCGGTCCTGCACCGGGCCCGGCTGCGGGCGGCTGCTCTTTCCCCGGATCGAGCCGGCGGTGATCGTGTTGGTGGAGGCGCCGGACGAGTCCGGGCGCTGCCTGCTGGCCCGGCACCGGGGCGCGCCCGAGGGGTCCTGGTCGACGCTGGCCGGTTTCGTGGAGATCGGCGAGAGCCTGGAGGACGCGGTACGCCGGGAGCTGGCCGAGGAGGCCGGTGTGACGGTGTCCGGGATGGCCTACCAGGGGTCCCAGGCGTGGCCGTTCCCGGCCGGGCTGATGGTGGGTTTCCGGGCGACGGCGGCCTCGACCGAGGTGCGGGTGGACGGCGAGGAGTTGGTGGACGCGCGCTGGTTCAGCCGGGAGGAGCTGCGGGCCCGGGTGGCGGAGGGGCGTCCCCTCGGTCGGATCGACTCGATCGACCGTCACCTCCTGGGGTCCTGGTTGGACGGCCGGGACTGACCCACCCGCCGACCGGTCAGCCCGGTCGGCCGGACGGGTGAGCGGCACCTCACCCTCAGCGGTCTGTCAGCGCCCCGTTACCGAACTGTGATGTATGTCCGTGACGGCTACCACAGGTGAAACCTGGCGGCCTTCCTGTCGTAATCACGCCGGTTTGCCCGGGACTCATTGCTGTCGGGATGTTAACCGTTGGTAACCCTGGGCGATCTTGATAGCACGGTTGTGTTACCCGCCAGTAGCAAGGGGCTTGTGAGCTGTGTCGCTTCGCGAGAGCATCCAATCCGCGTACTGCGCGGCCCGTCGGCACAACGGTCGCCGCACCGCCCGAGCAGCTTTCCCCGTCCCGACTCGCGACCCGCGGTCGGTGACGCACCCCCGTCGAGGAGGACCTTGTGAGTGAATCGGAAGACCGCCAGGTGAATGGCGGCACCCGCTGGCGTCGCTTCGCCGCCATGATGGTGCCGGCGACCGTCGTGGCCGGCGGCATCGTGCTCGGCATGGCGAACGGCGCCATCGCCGCCTCGTTCGCCGTCTCGGGCCAGACCTTCAAGGTCGGCGCCTCGAAGCTCGAAGGTAACGGCTTCAAGCAGTACGGCGGCATCGCCCGGGAGAAGGACGGCACCCTGCACCCGGTGGCCGTCTCCGAGATCGGCAACGCCAAGCTGTACGACCTCTGCCAGTCGGTGAACGCCAGCATCCCGGGCGTGCCGATCGTGCTGACCATCAACGCCGGTGGCGGCGGCACCCCGGCCACTGCCAGCGACCTGTTGATCGACATGGACTCCCTCGAGGGCAACGCGGAGTTCACCAACATCAAGATCGGCCGCGACGCGACCGACCTCAACCCGGACGCGCAGGCGAAGTCCTTCGGCCAGAGCGCCGACAAGGTCGTCATCACCGACCTGAAGCAGGTGGCCCGTTCCACCAGCGCCGGCGTCTTCACTCTGAACGGCCTCAAGCTCAAGGTGAACGTGGGTCCGAGCGCCAAGGAATGCTTCTGATCTGATGTCGAGGCCCGCGGAGGGCGCCCTCCGCGGGCCTCGACCCTGCCCCACGCCGACAGCACCGCCAGGAGGAGTACGTGACAACCGCCGAGACGCAGCACGCCCGGCCCGGTCGGGTCGGTGAGGCGTGGCGTGGGTTCCGCCGCTGGCGGCGGAGCCGGCCGTTCTGGGGCGGGCTCTTCACCGCGTTGGCCGGCCTGGAGATCTTCGGCACCACGCAGATGAGCTTGAACGGCCTCACCTTCCAGATGGGGCCGACCGGCTTCCTGTCCTGGCTGATCCCGGTCATCCTGGTCGCCTGCGGGATGCTGCTCTGGTTCACCCCGGCGCAGCGGATGTTCTACGCGATCGTCGCGGCGATCACCGCGCTCTACTCGATGATCGGGGTCAACCTCGGCGGCTTCTTCATCGGCCTGCTGCTCGGCATGATCGGCAGCGCCCTCGGCTTCGCCTGGGTGCCGGCCAAGAAGCCGGCCCCGGCCGGCGAGCCGGTGGCCGAGACCGGGCCGACCGACGATGCGGACGGGCCCGCGGCCGAGGACGAACCGGCCCTCGTCGACGAGCTGCTGCCCCGGCAGCGTGAGGACGAGACCACCGGCGTGCTCACCGACACGCTGCCCGAGCCGCGCAACCCGCTGCGTGAGCCGGCTCCCCCCGAGGCCGCCGACACCACCCAGGTGCTGCCGGCCGTCGGCCCGGACGCGCCGGAGGGTTCCGGGCGCCGCGACCCGAAGCTGTACGCGATCCTGCTGGTGCTGGCCAGCGTCTCGGTGGCCGGCCTCGTCGCGCTCCGCGGTGAGCAGCCGGCGCTCGCCGCGCCCAGCGCCTGCCCGACGACCACCGCCACCGCCACCGCCGACCCGAAGCCGTCCGCGTCGGCCTCCGCTTCGGCCTCGGCCAGCCCGAGCCCCACGCCCGAGGCGACCTCGGACGGCAACCTGCTCACCGACATCGTCGACGGCATCACCGGCCTGTTCACCGGCGACGACTCGGCCAGCGCCGAGCCGTCGCCGACCCCGAGCGGCTCGGCGTCGCCGGCCGCCGAGCCGAACCAGGCCGCCAGCACCCCCACGCCGAGTGCCACCAGCGCCGCGCCGAGCACCAGCTCCGCGGCGAAGCCGGCGACCAAGCCGGGCGGCAGCACCTGCGCCGAGCCGCGGCCGACCAAGCCGACGCCGGTCGAGGCGGGCAAGCCGCTGCCCCGCG
Source organism: Micromonospora solifontis (assembly GCF_003725545.1). GTDB lineage: Bacteria > Actinomycetota > Actinomycetes > Mycobacteriales > Micromonosporaceae > Micromonospora > Micromonospora solifontis. The sequence goes on from NZ_RJLN01000135.1 coordinate 6,180, forward strand.
TCGCCGCCGAGGCGGGCCAGCCGAACATCGCCGATCCGGTGTCCAAGCTCACCGGGTCCAAGGTGACCATGACCGGGCTGCGGTTCGACGGGATCGTCGAGCTGCCCACCCGCGACGGCACGCTCAAGTGCCTGAAGTTCTCCATGGACGAGGCCGTCACCGACGACTTCGTCCTGCAGGCGACCGGCCCGGCGGGCAAGCACCAGCGGTACGTCACCGACCAGCTCACCGTCCGCGGGGACGTCGCCTTCTACGCCACCCGCTTCGTCGGGTACCTGCTCGGCATCAAGATCACGCTGACCCCGGACCTGCCGTTCCCCGACGGCATCCCGATCACTTCGCCGCTGCCCATCACCTTCACCGACCCCTCGATCGACCTGGCGTACGTCGACTCGAACGTCCTCACCGCCAAGCCGAAGCTCAAGCTCGACCTGGTCTGAGCCGGGTACGCGAAACGGCCGGGCACCGGAGATCACCTCCGGTGCTCGGCCGTTCCGTTCCGGCTAGAGGCGGGCCAACGCCCGGCGCAGCGGGTCGAGGCCCAGCGCGCCCAGGTCCAGCGCCTGGCGGTGGAACTCCTTGAGGTCGAAGTCGGCCCCCTTGCGGGCCTTCGCCTCGTCCCGGGCCTGGAGCCAGATCCGCTCGCCCACCTTGTACGAGGGGGCCTGCCCCGGCCAGCCCAGGTAGCGGTTCAGCTCGAAGCGCAGGTTCTCGTCCGGCACCCGGCAGTGCGCCCGCATGAACTCCCAGCCCAGCTCCGGCGTCCAGCGCTCGCCGGGGTGGAAGCCGAACGGGTTGTCCTTCGGAATCTCCAGCTCCAGGTGCATGCCGATGTCGACGATCACCCGGGCCGCGCGGAACGCCTGCCCGTCGAGCATGCCGAGCTTGTCGCCCGGGTCGTCCAGGTAGCCCAGCTCGTCCATCAGCCGCTCGGAGTAGAGCGCCCAGCCCTCGCCGTGCCCGGACACCCAGCAGAGCAGCCGCTGCCAGCGGTTGAGCTTCTCGGCGCGGACGGCGGTCTGGGCGACCTGGAGGTGGTGACCCGGCACGCCCTCGTGGTAGACGGTGGTCACCTCGCGCCAGGTGGAGAAGTCGGTGATGCCCTGCGGCACCGCCCACCACATCCGGCCGGGCCGGGAGAAGTCCTCGCTCGGGCCGGTGTAGTAAATGGCGCCGTCACTGGTCGGCGCGAGGCAGCACTCGATCCGGCGGACCTGCTCGGGGATGTCGAAGTGGGTGCCGTGCAGGTCGCTGATCGCCTTGTCGGCCAGCGCCTGCATCCAGTCCCGGAACGCCTCCTTGCCCTGGATGGTGCGGGCCGGGTCGGCGTCCAGCGCCCGGACGGCGTCATCGATGCTGGCCCCGGGACCGACGATCCGGGCGGCCACCGCCCGCATCTCGGCCTCCAGGCGGGCCAGCTCCGCGAAACCCCAGGCGTACGTCTCGTCGAGGTCGACCTTGGCGCCGAGGAAGTACTGCGAGGCCAGCTCGTACCGCTCCCGGCCGGCGGCCTGCTTCTCCCGGCCCCGGGGAGCCAGCTCGTTACGGAGGAACTGCCCGAACTCGGCGGTGGCCCCGGTGGCGGCGGCGGCGCCCTTGCGCAGCTCGGCGCCGAGCACGCCGTCGGCCCCGAGCCGTTCGACCAGCCCGTGGAAGAAGTTGTCGCCGTTCGGGTCGGTCCAGATGTCGCACTGCTTGGCGACCTCGACCAGCTGCACCCGCGAACTGACGTGGCCGGCCGCGGCCGCCTCGCGCAGCGTCCGCTTGTAGCCCTCCAGCGCGGCCGGGAAGCCGTTGAGCCGGGCGGCGATGTTCGCCTTGGCGTCGTCGCCCCCGGTCGGCATCAGGTCGAACACCATCCGGAGGTCGTGCAGCCCGCTGGCGATCACGTTGACCTCGCTGGTCGTCTCACCGGCCTCGTGCCGGGCGAGCTCCAGGCCGAGGCGTTCCTGCATCGCCTCCTTGGCGGTCCGCTCGGCCTCGGTGTCCGGCTCGGTCACGTCGAGGTCGGCCAGGGTGCGTCGGGTCAGGTCGGCCCGGCTGGCGTAGCCCTCCGGGGAGAGGTCGTCGAGCTGGTCGTCGTAGCCGGCGATGCCGACGTAGGTGGCGCCGGTCGGGCTCAGCGGCGCCCAGTCGGCCACGTACCGGTTGGCGAGGTCATCGATTCGTCCCACGACGCGACCCTACGTGACCCGGCCGCCTCGTTGTCGACCGTGTTTGCCGTGTTCAGGGCGGCAGCTCCAGCGGATCGAGGTCGGCTGCTGTGGCCCGCGACACGGCGTCGGATTTTCGCGGGACTTCGTCGTACCCCTGCGGCAGAGTGTCAGGGGTGACGGCGGACTTGACTCCTGACCGGGCGGCGCTGCGCAGCTGGCTGCCCGGCTTTCTCGCGCTCGGCGTGATCTGGGGTTCCAGCTTCCTCTTCATCAAGGTCGGGGTGACCGAGCTGCACCCGCTGCACCTCACCCTCTACCGGGTCGCCACCGGCGCGGTGACCCTGCTGGTGGTGCTGGCCGTGCTGCGCGACCGGCTGCCCCGCGAGCCCCGGGTCTGGGCGCACCTGCTGGTGGTCGCCGCGTTCGGCGTGGCCATCCCGTTCACCCTGTTCGGCTTCGGCGAGCAGCGGGTGGAGTCGATGCTCGCCGGCATCTGGAACGCCACCACGCCGCTGATCGTGCTGCCGCTCGCGGTGCTGGTCTTCCGCACCGAGCGGTTGACCGCGCGCCGGGCGGTCGGGCTGGCGCTGGGCTTCGCCGGCGTGCTGGTGGTGCTCGGCGTCTGGGAGGGCGTCGGCGGTTCACACTTCACCGGCCAGCTCATGTGCCTGGGCGCGGCGGCCTGCTACGGCGTGGCCATTCCGTACCAGAAGAAGTTCATCGCCGGGAGCGCGTACTCCGGGCTGTCCCTGTCGGCGGCGCAACTGCTGGTCGCGACCGCGCAGCTCGCGGTGGTCGCGCCGTTGGTGGCGGGCGCGCCGCCGGTGCCGACCGGTCTCTCCCCGCGGGTGGTGGCCAGCGTGCTGGCGCTCGGCGCGCTCGGCACCGGGCTGGCCTTCGTGATCAACCTGCGCAACATCCGGATCGCCGGGGCGAGCACCGCGTCCACCGTCACGTACCTGATCCCGGTCTTCGCGGTGCTGGTCGGCGCGGTGGTGCTGGGCGAGCGGATGAACTGGCACCAGCCGGTGGGCGCGCTGATCGTGCTGGTCGGCGTGGCGGTCGCCCAGGGCGTGCTCGGCCGGCGCCGTCCGCGCAGCGTCGTCG
>NZ_RJLN01000136.1 GCF_003725545.1 Micromonospora solifontis
CAGTCACCAACTTCTCGGCGTACACCATGGGAAGCGGGTAGCCGGTGATCACGATTTCCCCGTCGAGCAGGCGGGGAAGCTTGATGGGCTGCGGATCGGGCCAGATCGGTCGCCGACGTTGACGTCAACGTGAAAAGTCAGTCGTGCAACAGCGAGGCTGCCGGTGAGGTTGACCCGTACCCCGCTGTAGACGTCGTCGTCCCGGATCGTCTCTGCGATCGCGGTGGCCGCGTCGAAGACGAGGCCGTCGTCGAGAGGCTGGCTCGCCACCTCGCGAACAACCCTCAGCACATGGTCGGTGTCGTTCGACATCCATCGGCCCTGCAGGTCAACGTCCCGGGTAGGCCGGCGGGCAGCATAGGCCGCCATCAGGACCCCGCCCTTGAGCACGAGTCTGTCCGCGTTGGGCGACAGAGCCAGGCGAGCCAGAAAGCCCTCCAGGGCGTACACCTGATGCAGTTCGTCGGTCGGGCGGCCGGTACGGCGGGCGAGGTTCTGTAAGTCGAGGTAGGCACGGCCGGCGACGGTGGCTCGGGTCGGTCGGGTGGTCACAGCAGGATCTCCAACGCCTCTCGGAGTGGCCGCTCGGCCTGTGGAAGATGTCGAGCCATCGCCAGCAGCGTCGACGGTGCCGCGCCACGCTGCCTCAGCCATCGCTTGAGCGCCCCGTACACCAGATCCGGGCCTTCACGGTGGCGGAGCCGGATGGCGTCGATGATGCTGCGCTCGGGGTTGTAGATCCCGATTGAGGTCTCGGGATCGAGTGGCAGGGTCGTGCGCCCGACCTCGAAGGTGACGGGGTCGAATGAATGCCAGGCGACCGGCGCGGTGGTGACGGGTCGGTGCCGCCCGCGGGGCAGCGCGACATCGATCCGGGACGGGATCTCGTCGGTGAGGCCGTGCCGAGCCAGCGCGGTGGTCAGGCAGAGGGTGGCGAGCGGGGCGCGCCGGGCGATCTCAATGAGGTCGAGGTCGACTTCCTCGGCCTCGCAGCGCCGGTAGAGGCCCCGGCTGACCAGGTCGATTGCGCCCTGATCGCGTAGCCGATAGAGCCGCCAGCGGGAGATACCGGCCGCCATCGCCTGGGAGTAGGTGAAGGTTGACGGGAGCCGGCGCAAGACTGCTTCTTCTCGGGCAAGGTCATACGCCAGCACAGGAGAAACTCTACACAGCCCCCGGCAGATGTAGCGGGTTTCTCCGGTGAAGGCGGGCATGGTGTCGTGGGGATGCCGCTTCGATCGGGGCGCTACCGCTCGCGCAGCCTGCGGACGGTCTTCAAGCAGGAGGCCTACCGCCGTGCTCGACCACGTCGTTTCACGCAACTGTGGCACTATCCCGGCGTCGTGTCGGCGGGGAAGCGCTCGTGGCCCAGCACGGCGAGCAGCCGCAGCTTCTCCTGGCCCTCGCTGCGCGGCGGGGCGGTGAGCACGAGCAGCGCCTGGGACTGGTCCTCGGTGAACAGCACCTGGCAGTCCAGCTCGATCGGCCCCAGCTCGGGGTGGATGAGCGTCTTGTGGTCGGCGAAGCGCTGGGCGACCTCGTGCCGCTCCCACAGCTCGGCGAACTCCGGGCTCGCCTTCCGCAGCGCCCGCACCAGCTCGCCGGCCCGCGACTGCGGGCCCATCGACCCGTACGCGGCGCGCAGGTTGGCGACCTGGGCGCGGCTCTGCCGGTCCCGGTCGTCCTCCGGGTAGCGCAGCCGCTCGGCCGGGTCGGTGAACCACCGGTAGACCTCGCTGCGGGCCAGGCCGGTGTAGCCGGACCGGTCACCGAACAGCGCCTCGGCCAGCCGGTTCTGCACCAGGGTCTCCCCCAGGTTGGACAGGATCAGCGCCGGGGTGTCGTCGAGCCGGTCCAGCACGCGCAGCAGCGCCGGCGCGACGTGCGTGGCCGCGGCCACCGGGGTGGGCGGGTTGTGCCCCGCCACCCGGAACAGGTAGTCGCGCTCCTGGCTGGTCAGCCGCAGCGCCCGGGCGAGCGCGGCGAGCAGCTGCGCGCTCGGCTGGGGGCCGCGCCGCTGTTCGAGCCGGGTGTAGTAGTCGGCGGACATGGCGGCGAGGGCGGCGACCTCCTCGCGGCGCAGGCCGGGTGCCCGGCGGCGGGCGCCCGCGGGCAGGCCGACGTCGCCGGGCTGCAGCGCCTCGCGGCGGCGGCGCAGGAAGTCGGCCAGGGCTGCGCGGTCCATGACCCCAGTATCCCGTCGCGCCGGGCGCGAACCAGGGATCACCGATCCCCCGATAACCGATCTCTGCCCCCGGACCGGGCCGACCGGCGAAGCTCGGGGCATGAACATCACCGGAAACACGATCTTCATCCCGGGCGCCACGAGCGGGATCGGACTCGCCCTCGCGCTGGAGCTGCGGGCGAAGGGCAACACGGTCATCGTGGGCGGCCGGCGCACCGACCTGCTCGACCTCATCGCCGCCGACTATCCGGGCATCGACACCGTACGGATCGACACGGCGGATCCGGCGAGCATCGACTCGGCCGCGAAGCAGGTGCTGGCCCGGCACCCGGACCTCAACGTGCTGGTCACCATGGCCGGCATCATGCGGGTCGAGGACTGGCACCGGCCGGAGTCGTTCCTCGCCTCCGCCGAGTCGATCATCACGACGAACGTGCTCGGCCCGATCCGCCTGATCGCCGCGTTCATCGAGCACCTGCGGGCCCAGCCGGACGCCACGATCATGACCGTCTCGTCGGGTCTCGCGTTCGCTCCGCTCAAGGCCACCCCCAGCTACAACGCCTCGAAGGCGGCGATTCACATGCTCAGCGAGTCGATCCGGTTGCAGCTCGCCGACACCAGCGTGAAGATCGTGGAGCTGGAGCCGCCGGCCGTCCGCACCGCGCTGCTGCCCGGCCAGGAGACCAGCGAGTTCGCCATGCCGCTGGACGAGTTCGTGGCGGAGGTGGTCGCGCTGATCGAGGCGCAGCCGGACGCCACGGAGATCCAGGTCGAGCGGGTGAAGTTCCTCCGGTACGGGGAGGCGCGCGGCGACTACGACCAGGTCGTCGCCACCCTCAACCGGGCCGACCCGCACGGGAAGTGACGTAACGAACAACCTTCGTCCGGCCGGTCCTGCCGGCCGCGGCGGGCTGGCTAGGTTTGAGGCAGCAGGGAGTTGCCCCCCGGGGTCTCCGTGCACGACCGCCAGGGAGGGCGCATGCAGTCGCGGACCGATCTCATCGAGGACCTGATGGGGCGCTTCCCCCACGTGCCGAGAGAGGCGGTCATCAAGGAGGACCTGCTGCGCGGCGGCCTGGCCTTCGACGACTCGGCGTTGACCGACAACGAGAGCGGCACCGTCAAGCCGAAGTCGTACTTCATCTTCTCCTTCGACCACCGGACCCTGCCGGACCTGGGCACCGCCGCGCTGCGCCGGCCGCCGGAGGAGATCGTGCTCACCGGCGGCCCGTACGGGCTGCGCCGCACGGTCGTCTCGGTCCGCACCAATCCCGACTCGCCGTACCGGGTCAAGGACGACGGCGACGGCCGGCTGCGGCTGTTCCTGGACGGCCGGCCGATCGCCGACGTCGGGCTGCCGCCGATGCCGGACTACTACCGGCACACCCTCGCGAACGGCAAGTCGGTGATGGAGGTCGCGCCGACGATCCAGTGGGGCTATCTGATCTATCTGACGGTGTTCCGGGTCTGCCAGTACTTCGGCGCCAAGGAGGAGTGCCAGTACTGCGACATCAACCACAACTGGCGTCAGCACAAGCAGGCCGGCCGCCCGTACACCGGGGTGAAGCCGGTCGAGGAGGTGCTGGAGGCGCTGGAGATCATCGACCGGCACGACACCACCGGCGCGTCGCAGGCGTACACCCTGACCGGCGGCAGCATCACCTCGAAGGTCGACGGGCTGGCCGAGGCCGACTTCTACGGCCGGTACGCCCAGGCGATCGAGGAGCGGTTCCCGGGCCGGTGGATCGGCAAGGTGGTCGCCCAGGCGTTGCCCCGGGCCGACGTGCAGCGGTTCCACGACTACGGCATCCGGATCTACCACCCCAACTACGAGGTGTGGGACAAGCGGCTGTTCGAGCTCTACTGCCCCGGCAAGGAGCGGTACGTGGGCCGGGAGGAGTGGCACCGGCGGATCCTCGACTCCGCCGAGATCTTCGGGCCGCGCAACGTCATCCCGAACTTCGTCGCGGGCGTCGAGATGGCCGCCCCGTACGGCTTCACCAGCGTGGACGAGGCGATCGACTCCACCACCGAGGGCCTGCAGTACTTCATGTCCCGGGGCATCACCCCGCGGTTCACCACCTGGTGCCCGGAGCCGACCACCCCGCTGGGCCGGACCAACCCGCAAGGTGCGCCGCTGGAATACCACATCCGGCTGCTGGAGGCCTACGCCGCGACCATGAAGGCCAACGGCCTGTCCAGCCCGCCCGGGTACGGCCCGGCCGGCCCCGGCCGCGCGGTCTTCTCGGTCAGCTCGTTCATGGACAGCCTGCCCGCCGAACCGGAATTGGAGTCGTAGCGGGCCGCCGCGGGCGGGAAGATGACGGCATGCCGAGCCGTCTCACCGCCATCGCCATCGATGGCGTCACCACCGCGCAGGAACTCGACCGGTTGCTGGCCCTCGGTGCCCGCCTCGCCGACGTGGGCCAGCCCGCCGACGTGAGCTGGGTGGTGCTCGCCGATCCCGAGGGCAACGAGTTCTGCCTGCTGTCCCGCCCGGTGCAGGAGCTGTAGCCGGCTGTGTGCCGGACAGCACACCGCCGGGGCATCACACGCGCGACCGGTCCGTCGTCTTCAGGGGTGAGACCTGCAGACAGGAGACGAAACCATGAGAGTCCTGCTCGCCGGCGCCTCGGGCGCCGTCGGTACGCCGCTGACCCGCCAGCTCATCGCCGCGGGCCACGAGGTGATCGGCATCAGCCGCAGCCGGACCAACGCCGAGCGGCTGCGCAGCGCCGGCGCCGAGGCCGTGGTGGCGGATGTGCTGAACCGGGACGGCCTGCTCGCCGCCGTCCGGGACGTGCGGGCCGACGCGGTCATCCACGAGCTGACCGCGCTGGGCACCGTGAAGATGCGGGACGCGCTTCAGGGTACGAACGAGCTGCGTACCACCGGAACCGCCAACCTCCTCGCGGCGGCCCGGGCGGTCGGCGCGCACCGCTTCGTCACCCAGTCGATCATGCTCGGGTACGGCTACCGCGACCACGGCCCGAAGGTGATCACCGAGGACGACCCGTTCGGTGAGCCCGTGGGCGGCCTGCTCGGCGGCGCCGTCGCGGCCATGCGCTCGGCCGAGGAGCAGACGTTCTCGGCCGACGAGATGGAGGGCGTCGCGCTGCGCTACGGCTTCTTCTACGGCCAGGACAGCATGACCCGGATGATGGTCAACCTGGTGCGCAAGCGCCGGTTGCCGGTGGCGTCGTCCGCCGGCTTCGCCAACTTCATCTACCTGGAGGACGCCGCCGCGGCGACCGTCGCCGCCCTGGAGAAGGGGCGTGCCGGGCAGGCGTACAACATCGTCGACGACGAGCCGGTGCGCTGGGGGGACTACCTGGACACCATGGCTGCCGCGTTCGGGGCGCGCCGGCCATGGCGGGTCCCGAGCTGGCTGCTGCGGCCCATCCCGTACGTACACGCGATGATGACCACCTCGATGCGCGTCTCCAACGCCAAGGCCAAGCGCGAGCTGGGCTGGGCGCCGGCGGTGCCGACCTACCGGGAGGGGATCCCGCTGGTCGCGCGAGCGGGCCGCTGAGGCCTGATCTCGGTTCGCCGCGCTCGGGTCGGCTGATCACGGGCGCGGCGACCGCGCGGCGCGACTCCTGCCGTCGGCGGGCTGGCGCGGATCAGGGGTTCAGATGCCGGCCTCGTTGGCGTAGAACTGGTTGTCCTCCCGCCAGCCGCCCTGCCCCATGCCGATCTGCCGGTAGTCGGCGACGAACTCGACGGCGCTGACCCACTTGACCATCTTGAAGCCGAGCTGGGTCTCCAGCCGGATTCGCACGGGCGCGCCGTGCTCGATCGACAGCGGCGCGTCGTTCATGTCCAGGGCCAGGATGGCCTGCGGTTTGGTCAGCAGGTACAGCGGAACCGACTCGTAGTAGACGCCGGAGCTGCCTTCGGTCCGCGCCTTGTCGTCGAAGGCGTAGAACACGGCGTGCCGGGCGTCCGGTAGTGGTTTGACCAGGTCGAGCACCCGGGCGAGCGGCACCCCGGCCCACTGCGCGACCGCGGTCCAGCCCTGGATGCAGTTGTGCTTGGTGATCTCGGACTGGTTGCCGAGCCGGCGTAGCTCGTCGAGGCCCAGCGTTACCGGATGCTCGACCAGGCCACCGATTGACAACCGGTAGTCGCGGAAGCCGTCGGCGGCCAGCCGCTGGTAGTCCTCGCCCACCGGCGGGTAGCCGTTGACCCGGAAGTAGGGGGAGATGTCCCGGCGGGAGTAGTGCTGGCGGGACGTGAAGCCGCGGGAGATCCGCCGCTCGAACGGGTTGACCATCAGCCCGAGCAGGTGCTGGGTGCGCCGCCGGTGGTGCAGCGAGAACCGGGTGATGACGACGTGGAAGGCGACGAGGAGGAGGAGCCCCAGCAGGCCGATCGCCAGGCCCAGCCGGCGGTCGGCGTCGTAGCTGCCGAGCACCATCGCGGCGAACTCCCGCGGCAGTCCGTGCACGATCACCATGGCGGTGTGCACGACGGTGAAGGCGGCGAACGCGACGAGCCCGAGGAAGTGCAGGCTGCGCGCTTTCTGCCGGCCGCCGAACAGCCGGGTGTAGCGGGGGAAGCGGGCGATGACCGACGGGGACATCGCCGCGCCGGTGAGGATCTGGAACGGGGCCAGCAGGAACACCACCACGAAGTAGCTGAGCTTCTGGGCGGCGTTGAACGGCTCGACGGGCAGCGGGCCGGCGAGCCGGAACTGCAGGTAGGTGCCCACCGTTTTGACGGAGTCGGGGAACAGCGACCAACTGGTGGGCACCAGGTAACGCCAGTGGCCGGTGGTGAAGACCAGCGCGAGGTAGACGGCGCCGGTCAGCACCCAGAACTGGACGGTCATGAAGTGCCAGTGCCGGCCCAGCCCGAGATTGCGCCGCCCGGGCAGGGCGATCACCGGCGACCACGCCTCCTCCTCGTCATGCGAGGTCCACAACCGGCGGGAGTCCGGGGCGTACACCTTCTTGGAGAACCGGGCCCACGGCCGCGCGGGTGGGCAGTCGTCGCTCCAGTACAGCTTCGGATGGGCGGCGAGCACCTCCAGCCCGGAGCGGGCCAGCAGCAGCAGGAAGAAGATGTTGAGGAAGTGGGTGACGATCATCCAGATCGGAAAGAAGCTGGGCACTCCGGCCGTCCCCGACTAGGGCGTGTCCTGCCGATCTTGTAGTGGTTGATCGTTGACGATGTCCCGGTGGTACGTCGTGGTGAACTGACCGATGAGGCGTGGGCGGTGATCGCGCCTCTGCTGCCGGAGTCGGGCGGTGCGCGGGGGCGGTGGCGGGATCACCGGCAGGTCATCAACGGGATCCTGTGGAAGCTGCGTACGGGTGCGCCGTGGCGTGACCTGCCGGAACGCTTCGGCCCGTCGAAGACCTGCCACGAACGCCTGCGCCGCTGGACCGCGGACGGAACCTGGGATCGGATCCTGGCCGCGGCGCAGGTGCATGACGATGGCATACCGGTGCAGTGGACGATCAGCATCGACTCGTCGATCGTGCGGGCGCACCAGCATGCCGCTGGCGCCCGCAAAAAAGGGGCTCCCCATCAAGTCCAGCGACGCCTGATGCGCAAGATGGCGAGGCCATCGGCCGCTCCCGAGGCGGACTGAGCACCAAGATTCACCTCGCGGTCGACGGACGCGGCAGGCCGTTGTCGATCCTGCTCACCCCCGGCCAGGCCGGTGACAACCCCCAACTCTTGGCGCTGCTGGACGCGATCCGCGTCAACGAGCCCGGACCTGGCCGGCCCCGCAAACGTCCCGAGGTGCTGATCGCCGACAAGGGCTACGCGCATGACTCCACCCGCCGGGCCTTGCGCCAACGAGGAATCCGGCACGTCATCCCGGAACGCTCGGACCAGGTTGCCCGCCGGGCGGCCAAGGGCAGCACCGGCGGGCGACCCCCGTCCTTCGACCAGGCGATTTACCGCAAGCGCAACGTCGTGGAACGCTGCTTCAACCGGCTCAAGCAGTGGCGTGACCTGGCCACCCGATACGCCAAACGGGCATCGCTCTACCGGGCCAGCCTCGTCCTGATCGCCGCGATCATCTGGCTTCCATGATCGAGCCGGATCCCTAATTGCCGAACCGCTCGGTGAAGTTGTGGATGAAAGTCCCGGTCGTGTCTCCCGCGAATACCGGGCGGACCGAACCGAACTTCGCCAGCATGGCGCGGGCCCCGGGCAGGTCGCCCGACACCGCGAGGCAGACGGCCAGAGTTGCGTACTCGACCTGCGATTTCGGCCGTTCGAGCAGGGTTTCGATCAACTTCGGCAACGTCTGGTTGCCGACCAAGAACGGCTCGCCATAGGCCACCAGGTCGGCCACCACGCGGCCAACTGCTTCGTCCACCTGTTCCGTCGACGCGACCCACCAGCGAAACGGCGTGACCTTGGACGGCTCCGCGTCGTGGACCAGATTGGTCATGCTTGCACCGACCTGACACACGGCGTCCGTACGGCCGAAGAGTTGCCTCTGCAACTCGGCGGCGGCGGCATGTTCGACGCCGACGCTGGAACTGAGCGAGACACCGTCGCCTCCGGCGAGGTTAACGCCGAAGTGGAAGACGACCCCGTGGAAAGGCTCGCGGACGAAGGCAACCTCGTCGTCGGGCACGAAACGATGCCGCCGCCATCCGCCGGGTACCAGCTGCTCGGTCAATCGATCGGCCACCCGCATCGGGATCTGGGCGACTTCCGGTCCTGTCGTCACGGAGGAATCGTGACATGCGAGGTCATGGCTCTTGCAGCGGCACAGGCAGCGCAACGCCCAGCGCGGGCATGCCACGAGCGCGTAGCTGGGCTGTGCACTCACGTGATCGGCAGGACAGGGCCT
>NZ_RJLN01000137.1 GCF_003725545.1 Micromonospora solifontis
TGCTCGCCCGCCTGATGCAGTGCCACCAGGTGCGCCTCCTGCTTAACGCTGAGCTTGGGCGCCTTGCCCCGGAGCCGGCCCTTCGCCTTCGCGATCTTCATGCCCTCGCGGGTGCGCATACGGGTCAGGTCCGCCTCGAACTCCGCAACCATCGCCAAGGCGGTGAACAGCAGCTTGCCAACCGGGTCGGTCGGGTCGTGAATCGACCCACCGAGGTTGAGCGCGACCTCGCGAGCAGTCAGCTCCTTGGAGATGTCGTGCGCGTCGGTGACGGAGCGAGCCAGCCGGTCCAGCTTCGTGACGACGAGCTGATCACCAGCTCGGCACGCCGCCAAGGCCTCGCGCAGCCCGGGCCGGGCCCGATTGGTGCCGGTAAGTCCCTTGTCGACGTAGATCCGGTCGGCCCCCAGACCGAGGTTGGTGAGCGCGTCGAGCTGCGCGGCGAGATCCTGCTCGTCGGTAGACACCCGCGCGTAGCCGATCTTGAGAGCCGTCATCCCGTGACTGTACCGTTCAGCCCCCGCCCATCGGGCACTTCATCGGGCGGGTCTTACGAGACTCGGTGACCTGCGGCGCAACACCCACGTCGAGGTTCCGCGGCGCCGCCCGGTGGAGGATCCCTTAACGGGACACCAGCTCACCGCCATCAGGGCCCGCCGGCCTCCAACTCAAGATCAACTATTTGGCCCCTGGTGTCGCGGTTCTTACCAACACCCCGAGGGGCGCCCCCGTACGGGGGCGCCCCTCCCGCCTCGATGCCGTTGCGATCGATAGGTGACCGTCGGTAACGGTGCGCAGAAAGCAAGCAGCGACCCCCTACGTGATGGGGAGTCGCCCGTCCGTCCCGTTGTTCTAGCCGGTCATGGCACGCCTAGGCGAAGAAATCGAACTCGCCTTCACGGACTCCGGCGAGGAACGCTTCCCACTCGACCCGGGTGTAGATGATCACGGAACCGTTGGGGTGGTGACTGTGCCGCACCGCAACCCGCCCGCTTCCATCGGCGAGCGGACCAGCCTCGACACAACTCGCACCGCCGTTGTCGCTCTTGGTGCTGATGTGCCAGGCGACGCCCGCCAGGTCCGGACGGTCCGGTGCGTGCGTCTCTGCTGCGTTCACGTTATCTCCTCTGCTGCGGCCGAGATCATCTCGGCCGACTCTTCCGGTGTAAGGGTCACGCATTGTAACCGATCGTATGCCTGGACAAACCGCTCAGCACCAGGAGTCTCGACGTAGATCGCACCGGCGAGTGTCTCGGCGTACGCGACCTCGGGATACGGTTCCGCCATCGTGAACACCTTGAACGCGCCCGCTGGACTGGCGTGTGCGCCCGCTTTGAATGGTAGTACCCGGATCTCGATATTCGGCCTGCGGGCGCACTCGCCGAGGTGTCGAAGCTGCTCACGCATCGCGTCCGGGTTGTCGACCGTGCGCAGCAACAACGCCTCATCGATGATCGCGCGAAGCTGCGTCGGCTTGTCGCCGGTGAGCACCTGCTGACGCATGATCCGAAGCTCGACCGCCCGCTTGACCTGCTCGTCTCCAAGGTCCGGATCGGCCGCACGGATCGCAGCCTCGGCGTACCGGTTGGTCTGGAGAAGACCAGGCAGAAGGGTGTCATCGAACGAGTGGATCGCATGGGCGCGTGACTCCAGCCACACGTAATCGATGAACCGTCGATCCACCGCATCGGCGAAGCCGTCCCACCAACCTTTCTGCCACACCTCCTCTCGCAAGCTCAGCAGACCCTCGCGGCGTCGTTGATCGCTCAACGAGTAGAAGTCCAGCAACGCGAGGAGATCGGCGCGCCGGATCGGATACTCGGCCGACTCGAACCGGCTCACGGTCGACGGGTCGCGCTCCAGGTACTCGGCTGCCTGTTTCAGGGTGATCCCAGCAGCTTCGCGGAGTTCCTTGATCTGTTGCCCAAGCCATTGCGCTCGCAGCGTCGGCCCCTGCCTCGTCGTCACGTCACCCATCGTCCGTCAGGTGATCGGCATGGTGCAACCGGACGATCATCACCAGCCTGTTGTTGCCACTTCGATCAGACGCAAGAAGGCATGATCCACAAACTTGTATCACACGGGTTGGCGTGCCATTCTGGTCCCGTTGGGGTTTCACGACGAGGTTGGGCCGGTTCGTACCGCCTTGTTCTCGTCGTGCCGACATAGCAGGCCGGGGCGGTTTAGCTCGCGAGCCCATCCGCTCTGGCCCCTGATCCGAGGGGGTTGGCGATGGCCACGTTCGAGATCGGCGATGTCATCGAGGTTGATGACCGTGACTACCGGTACGGCACTGGTCCGCTGATCTTGCGGGTGACTCGGATCGGTCAGCGGCAGCGCGCGGCCGATGGCGAGTGGCTTGACCTTGAAGGGCTGGAACTTCGGCCGGACGGAACACAGATCCGCCAGCAACCACGCCCCGTCTCCGTGCGCCTAGGCGGGGTGCGACTTCGGCCGGGTGGTCCTCATTACCGGCCGTGATCAGCACGGACGCGACCGGTCGCCTGTCGATGCAGGCGGCGGGCACGCGGATTCGCGTGCCAACCACTGGAGGGCGTGGAAGGCTCCCCGCTGCTACGTGACATCGGGCTCCGTGGTGGCGGGTGTATCGGGTCGGGCGTGCCGTGCGGCACCGCTCGTGAGGCTCCCCACGCGGGGCTGCGCGGCACGCCTGTCCCTCGTTCGGTACAGGGACGTGTGAGATGGCGACGACCTACCACGGCGGAACACAGATCGACCGAGCGCAGGCGACGTTGGACCGGCACGCGGTGTCCAGCGGCGACGGGCTGTGCGTGGAGTGCAAGGTACTCGGCCCATGCCCGGAGCACGAAAAGGCGGCCAAGGTGTTCGCGCTATCGGCGCGCCTGCCTCGGCGTCGACCCGGCGCGACGCGGCCGGAGTTGATGGGCGCGAAACGGGTTGATTTCAACTGGCTTTCGGCGCGGTCGGGGTAACTGCCCGGCCCGGCACAGCGTCAACCGGCACCGCGCAGGCGGGGCTAACAGAGGGGTCCGCGCACCGCTGCGGCGTGCGCGTACCGCTCGCCCTGGCCCGTGCCTGCCACGACAACCACACATTCCAGGGACGGACATACACAGTGGCGTATCAACCGGGTCCGAACGATCTGTTGCGTAACGCGCGGCGGGCGCGGCGGTCCCCGTCCGGGTCGGGTCGGCCGATGTCGCGGCAGGAGTTGGCCGAGGCGGTCAACGCCTATCTGTACGAGCACGCAGCACGCCGCTTCGCCATCCATGCTGGCTACATCGGAAAACTCGAACGCGGCGAGCATCGATGGCCGGCGGCGCACACCCGCACCGCGTTGCGCGCGGTGCTCGGCCGGGACACCGATGCCGACCTTGGCTTCTACATCATCCAGGGGCACGCCAACGACGCGCCGACGGCCGAACCGGACGCGGCCGGCGAGGCTGGCCCGGCCGAGCCTGGCCCGGCGATGACGGGCGAGGGCATCGCGCCGACCGCCGCGCCGGTGGCCGAGGCAGTTGCCGCCCTCACCGGGGCGGATGCGGGCGCCGGGGCGGCGGTGCGGGTGAACGTGAGCGCGGAGGCGGGAACGGCGGTCACGGTGGTGCACCAGGATGGCGCAGCGGGTCGGGTGGCGGTGCTGGCCGGCGGGGTGCGGGTGCTGATCGACGCGTCCGGCGCCGGTCCGGCGAGCCTCACCCCGGCGGTGGTGGACTTCCCGACGGGCGGTGCGCGGGTGTATCCCCTGGCTGAGCGGCGGGCGCGATGATGGCGGGCCTGGTCACGCCGGGCCAGGTGGCCGAGGCGCGTAGAGATCTCGGTCGGCAACTGGCCGCGTGGCGGGAGGCGGCCGGGTTGACACAGGTGCAGCTTGCCCGGCGCATCGTGCACTCGCGCAGTTCGGTGGCCAACGTGGAGATCGGCCGGCACAGCGTCACCCACGCGTTCTGGCGGTACGCCGATCGGGAGGTTGCCGCGGGCGGAGCGTTGTTGGCCGCGTTCGAGAAGGTTGACCGGCTGGTGCAGACGCAACGGGAGCAAGCGGCGCGGGTGCTGGACCGGCAACGCCGGGAGCGGGCCGGGTGTGCGCCGCCGGAGTCGATGCCGGCGCCGGACGGGTGCGGATGCGGGCTGACGGTGGCCCGGTGGACCGGGAGGGAAACCCGGGCGTTGCGTGAGGCCGGGTGCCGCTGCGCAGGCGGTTCGGCCAGACAGCGGTGCCGAACGGCGGCTGGTTGTGTGGCCGCTACAAACGGCACCGAAAGAAAGAGCGAGGCCCGCACCGGTTGACCAATGGTTGTCCCGGGCCGGTGGGGCAGCCCGGGACAACCGCTATCCACGGTCGGAGGTGGTGCCGGCGCCGTGCGGCCGCCTCGGTGCCTGCTCGGCGGCGCCCAGCCCGGACCGGGTCCGGCTCGGCAGCCAGCGGATCCAGGGACGGATACGCCATGCCGTGGCGGCGAACGCGACCAGTCCGGCGGCGAACAGCACCACGCTGAGCAGCAGACTGGGCACGTCGTCGTGGGGGCGGGCACTGAATTCCCACCACTCGTACCGCCCCGCGCCGTCGTAGCCCCAGTACCAGAGCACGACGGCCATCGTCGTCGGCGCGGCCCAGGCCAGTCGCCGCCCCAGTACGACCCCGGAGAACAGGGCCAGGCCGAACCAGGCGACCAGCGACCGCGCGACGATCCCGACGACGGCCCCCTGCATCACTAGGGCGCAACTGCTGAGGTAGATCACTGCGGAGGCGACGCTGAGCCCAGCCAGGATGGAGCGCTGCAGGGTATGCAGCCTCCGGGTGGCCACGACCTCCAGGTCGGCCAGCGAGCTGTGCATCGCGACGACCGGCAGGACCGCAGCGCCCATGGTGAGCAGCCGCCACAGCGGAATGGTGGCTTTCCCCTGCTCTACGGCGGTGGGCAGCGGCGCCTCAACCAGCCCGAGCCAGGCGACCAGCGCGGCGAGCAGGACCACGCCCGCGAGCGAGGTCGCTGCCGGCCGGACCGACAGGAACAGCCGGATCGGCAGCATCCGGTCAGGCTCGTCACCGGGCCGATCGGCAATAGCGTCCACGAAGGTCACTCGCCTCTCCCTCAGCCCACCGGAACTGCTCCGCGGGCGACTGTTCGCCGGCGATTCCGCGTCCCCGCGCCCACGCGGCCTGCATCTCCGTCGGTGCGTCGGTCTGATAGTCGGGGGTGTTCCGCCCCACCAGGTAGGCCTCCAGCCACGCGCCGAGGACCCACAGCCGTTCCTGGTCCGCCGAGGTCAGGCTGTCCCAGTTG
The DNA here is from genome assembly GCF_003725545.1 of Micromonospora solifontis. Taxonomy (GTDB): domain Bacteria; phylum Actinomycetota; class Actinomycetes; order Mycobacteriales; family Micromonosporaceae; genus Micromonospora; species Micromonospora solifontis. The sequence continues at coordinate 5,271 of NZ_RJLN01000137.1, forward strand.
CAATGCCGCGCGTCGGTGAAGCCGAGGGTGACGTTTGTGATCGCCGTGCCCACGTCACCCGCATACGACCATGGGCTGCCCTCCAGGATGTAGAAAGTGGGCGCGCCCGCGTCCTCGTCGATTTGAACGACCCCGTCGGGGCGGAGATGCCGGGTCTGCTCGATACCGATCTCGTTCATCCGCGGCGGTGGGACAAATCTGTCGGGCAGCAAGGCGATCCGGGCGTTCAGACTCCGTAGCTTCGGCAGGTACTTCTCGTGTTCCGGCCAGATGCAGAGGGTCATCCGCCCGTTGACGCACATTACGTCGTTGCCTGGAGGCGTCCGTTCGACCACAGGGCTCGTAGCGGCGACGACCGCCGCGAGGGGCAGCACCGCCGGCACCAACCAGAGGGCGCGTCGCCTGGCCGGTCGGGCGCGTCCGGGCGACGGCAGCCACAGCAGCGCGAGGAGCACCACCACAACCGATCCCAGTCGCAGCGCCAGCCCCACCGGATCGACCGTCATCTCCGGCCGGCCGGACACCACGACGAAGTCCACCCGTCCCAGTATCGCGACGAGGAACAGGAAGCCCATCGCCGCCGCCAGGGCCGCGAAGAGGGTTCCGAGTAGCCTGCCGCACAGCCAGCCGAGGGCGGTGGCCATGACCATCACGAACAGGCCGAGCAGCGCGTACCCCCAGAAGAGACGTAGTCCGGGCGGGAAGGTCCGGGCGGTCACCGCGAAGGCCACCACCTGACCGATTACGTACGGAATCAGCAACAGGATCAGCGTCGCGCCGAGCCGGTACGCCTCCGAAGCCGCCGCAGGGGCCCGGGCGACGGCGAGCTGCTCGTCGAGCCGGTGCCGCGTCGGGGTCCCCGCCGCCCAAGCCGCTGCCCCCGCCGCCACCACGCCCAGCAGGTACGCGGGGACCTGCGCTGCCGCGCCGCTCTCCGGCCAGACACCGATCCAGGATCGGTTCCTCAGGAACAGCACCGCGAGGTCGACGGCGACGAGCACCGGCAGTGACCAGCGAATCGGAGAGGTACGCAGGTGCAGCCACAATGCCCTCACAGCCGCTGCTCGCTCTCGGGGAGAAGGTGCATGTAGGCCCGTTCGAGGGCGGAGTGGCCGGGCAGCCCTTCGTGGCCCAGCGCCTCCAACTCTGCCACCGAACCGTCGAACCTGGCCGCTCCGCCGTGCATCACGATGACGCGGTCGCACACCGCGGCGACGTCATCGATGAGATGGGTGCTGAGCACGACGACCGTGTCTTCGAGAGTAGAGATGATCTTGCGGAACTGCAGCCGCTGGCGCGGGTCCAGCCCAACGGTGGGCTCGTCGAGGAGCACCAGGCGGGGACGGCCGACCACCGCCCAGGCGATACCGGCGCGTCGACGCATGCCGCCGGAGAGACGCCGCATCCGCAAGCCCTGTTCGGTGGTGAGGTCGACCATCTCCAGTGCCTCGCCGACAGCCTGCCGCCACTTTGCGGAGGGCACTCCGCGCATCCAGGCCGCGTAGGTAACGAAGTCCCGCACCGTCATCTGCGGCTCGAACCCGAAGTCCTGCGGCAGGTATCCGATCTGGTCCCGCACCTGCCGGGCGGAGCGTTCATTTGTTATCGCGGTGCCGTCGAGGCTGACGACGCCGTTCCGGGGCGGCATGACGGTTGCCAACGTCCGGAGCAACGTCGTTTTTCCCGCGCCGTTTGGCCCGAGAAGCGCAGTGATCCCGGGCCGCAGAATTACGCTGAGCCGGTCGATGATGGTGGATGTTCCGTAGCCCTGGGAAAGCCCTTCGAGCACCACAGTCATGGGTAATTCTCTCATTTCCCGACACGCCGCAAAGGAGTGCGGCCCGCAGGCCGCACTCCTTTGCGGAACGCGCTAGCAGTCGTCAGCTGTACGTGATCCAACCGTTGCTGGCACCGAAAGTGCAGTCCGTGCCGCTGTAGGTGGCCGTGCTGTACTGCGCCCGCCCGATCGACATGCTCTTGTCCGCCTGAGAGGAGCAGGCGACTCCCGACGTGTACGTGCCGGCGTACTTGGCGCCAGGCGACGAGCACTTCTGGGCCCAAGCCGTGTTCCACCATTGGGTGTAGCAGTTGAAGATGCTGTTAGACGTTCCGGCAGCGACCGCCGGAGTGGTGGCGGTGAGGCCGACAGCACCCACGCCGAGCAGTCCCAGCACAAGCGCTTGGCCGATTCGCTTTCTCGAGCTGCCCATTTACCCTCCCATTGCAAATTGAGGGGTCTCACCAACGACGATTGGCGTCTATCCCCCGTTACGCCGGCCGAGCGTAACAGTCGGAACACAGCCAAGCAACCCCGTGTGATGGCGCCCTGACGCAGGTCGCATCGAATAACACCGCCGGCACCATTACCACGTCTTTCATCACTGCGCTGCCCCCCGGGCTGCGTTCTGCGTCCTGTTGTATCGGCGGGCGCGGCGGGCGTGTACGAGGCGGTGCGTTGTCCGGCCGCTGTCGTGCTCGGTGATGGCCCGGCGGGTCATCGCTTTGCGAACGGCCGCGTACCAGGTCTCCCGTTGGCTGAGGGAGTTTGGCATGTGGTCGGTGTACACCAGCGGTTCCCGACACAGGGGGCAGAGTCCGTGTTGGGAGCGCAGGGCGCGTTGCCAGGACTCGGCCAACTGTGAGGGCTTGCGCATGCGTCGCCGGTCGGCCCGGCGACCGGGGCGTGCCGGACAATCTTCGTCCAGGCGTACTGGTGGAGGTAGGCGCCGGTGCCCCGGTCGCGGAAGACCCACATGTTACGCCTGGTGGGACAGAACGGGCCAAAGTAGCGGGCAGTGGCCCATCGTCGGCTCTTGTTGGGGTGTCTGCGGCGGGCCCACTTGTACAGGTGCTGCCACAGGTGTGTGTCCAGGCTCTGGTAGGCATTCTTGGACGCCCCGTTGCCGGGGGTGGCGCGCCGCCGTGGGAGGTTCTCCCGCCCCCGTCCGTGGCCGGCGGTGTCTCGCGTCGGGTGGGGTGGGGGTGTCAAGCTGTGAGGGTGAACCGTCGCCGTGTCCGTCGCTCGTGTGCGCGTAGCGTGCGGTGGCGGCGTGCGCTGCGACGCGGGATCGATGCCGGCCCTTACCGGGTGCCGAAGCCACGCACGCGGGGGGCGTGGGCGAACTGGGCTGACGACTCCTACAACCGGGGTGTGGACGCGGTGTTCGATGAGGAGTGGCGACGGCAGGCGCGCGGCGAGCCGTCCTCGATGATCCTGCTGCCGGTTCACGACGAGCGCTTGCACGGCCCGGTGTCGAACGAGGTTCCGGCCGATGTCCCGGCGGCTTCTCGGAAGCGGCGGGCGCTGGCGCAACAGTTGCACGCGCAGTTGGCCGACCCCCCGTCGTGGACCGGCCCGGACCGACTGGGCTGGTCGGTGCTGGACGTGCCGGCGGCGCGGCTGGACGGTGCGGCGCGGGCGTTGCGGGAGGCACCCGCGACGGCGCTGCGTGACCCGTCGTCGGTGCTGGTCACGGTCGGCAAGCGTTCCGGCGCGGTGGTGCTGCGTTTGCACGGGGACACGTTCTCGGTGGTGTTCCACGTCTCGCCCGGTGACGGGCCGGTGCTGGTGGTGCTCGATGAGTTGCCGGGGTACGCGGTCCGGGTCGACACCGACCGGGACCCGAAGGGCATCATGTGCGTCATGGCGATGAAGCACGAAGTGCTTCGCGCCGTGGACATGACGCAAGGGTCCCGCCCGGCGGCGGCCGGGGCACCGGTGTCGCACATCGT
>NZ_RJLN01000138.1 GCF_003725545.1 Micromonospora solifontis
CCGCTTCGCCGCCTCGGCCAGCCGCTCCTCGGGCAGCTCCCCGGCGAGCACCGCGGCCACGATGGCGTCCCGCAGCTCGGCGGCGTCGGCCTCGGTGGCCCGCTCCCCGCCGACGCAGATGGCGTCCGCCCCGGCGGCGAGGGCGCGCACCGCCGCCCCGGCGAAGCCGTACCGGTCGGCGACCGCCCGCATCTCCACGGCGTCGGTCACCACCACGCCGTGGAAGCCGAGTTCGTCACGGAGCAGCCCGCCGAGAATGCGCGGGCTGAGCGTGGCCGGCAGCTCCGGGTCGAGCGCCGGCACCAGCAGGTGCCCGGTCATCACCGCCTGCACCCCGGCGGCCACCGCGGCCCGGAACGGGGCCAGCTCTACCGCCTCCAGCCGGGCCCGGTCGCCGCCGATGCGGGGCAGGTCGTGGTGCGAGTCGACCCGGGTGTCGCCGTGGCCCGGGAAGTGCTTGGCGCAGGCGGCCACGCCGCCGGCCTGGAGTCCGCGTACCCAGGCGGCGGTGTGCCGGGCCACCAGGGCCGGGTCGGCGCCGAACGAGCGGACCCCGATGACCGGGTTGGCCGGGTTGGAGTTGACGTCGGCGTCGGGGGCGTAGTCGAGGGTGACGCCCAGGGCGGCCAGCTCCGCGCCGAGGTCGCGGGCGACCTCCTCGGTCAGCCCCTCGTCGTCGACCGCGCCGAGGGCGAAGTTGCCGGGCCGCGAGCTGCCCCGGGCCGACTCGATCCGGGTGACGTCGCCGGCCTCCTCGTCGATCGCGACGATCACGTCGGGCCGCTCGGCCCGCAGCGTCGCGGTGAGCGCGGCGAGCTGGTCGTGGTCGACGACGTTGCGGGCGAACAGCACGACCGAGCCGAGCCCCTCGCCGAGCCAGCGGCAGACCCAGGCCGGCGGGGTGGTGCCGACGAACCCGGGCTGGAGGACGGCCGCGGCCAGGGCCGCCAGGTCTGGGCTCGCTCCCACGATTCGCTCGCTACGCTCGGTCATCCGCCGTCGTACCCCCGTCTCCCCACTGCCCGCCGCCCCGGCGGTGCTGACATGGTCACACCCGCGTCCCTAAATAGTCAACATTCCTAACTGTTAGCTGCTGGCGGAGCCGGAACCGGAGTGGGAGAGTGCGACCATGCACCCCGCGCTGCTCGCCGACGCCACCACCGCCGCCGACATCCCCGGCGTACGCCTGCTCGGCCTGATGGTCGGGGGCCTCTTCCTGCTCATCGCGATCCGGGCGATGTTCCGCCGCTGACCCGCGTTCGGACCGCGTCCCGCCGGGGTACGGCGTCGGTGTCCGTCCGTACCGGCGAGGGGGCACCGTGAAGATCGGCTACTTTCTGTCCAGCGAGGAGTACACCCCCGCCGAGCTGCTGGCACAGGCCCGGGGCGCCGAGCGGGCCGGCTTCGAGGCACTGTGGATCTCCGACCACTACCACCCCTGGGTCGACGCGCAGGGCCAGAGCCCCTTCGTCTGGTCCACCATCGGCGCGCTCAGCCAGGTCTGCCGGCTGCCGGTGACCACCGCGGTCACCTGCCCCACCATGCGCGTCCACCCGGCGGTGATCGCCCAGGCCGCGGCGACCAGCGCGGTGCTGCACGAGGGCCGGTTCGTGCTCGGGGTGGGCACCGGCGAGGCGCTCAACGAGCACATCCTCGGCGCCGCCTGGCCGCAGACCGACGTCCGGCTGGAGATGCTGGCGGAGGCGGTCGAGGTGCTGCGCGAGCTGTGGCGCGGCGAGTTCGTCAACCACCACGGGAAGCACTACACCGTCGAGCACGCCCGGATCTACACGCTGCCGGACACGCCCCCGCCGATCTACGTCTCCGGCTTCGGCCCGAAGTCGATCGAGCTGGCCGCCCGGATCGGCGACGGATACATCAACACCATGCCGGACGCCGACCTGGTCCGCCGGTTCCGCGACGCCGGCGGCGGCGACAAGCCGTGCCAGGCCGGCTTCAAGGCGGCGTACGCCGACAGCGCGGACGAGGGCGCGCGGATCGCGTACGAGCGGTGGCCCAACGCCGGGGTGCCGGGCGAGCTGTCCCAGGTGCTCCCCTCGCCGCGCCACTTCGAGCAGGCCGCACAGCTCGTCCGGCCAGAGATGATGAAGGAGTCGTTCGTCTGCGGCAACAGCGCCGACGCGCACCTGGAAATGATCGACCGGTACGCGAAGGCCGGCTTCGACGAGGTCTACGTGGCCAACACCGGACCGCACTGGCCGGGACTGTTCGACCTCTACCGGCGCGAGGTGCTGCCCCGGCTGCGCTGAGGCTCAGCCGACGCCGAGCGCCCGGCCCAGCCGCTCGTCCCCGGCCGGGGTGCCCAGCAGGCCGCGCTCCTCGGCGTGGTCGACGTAGAACCGCAGCACATCGGCCAGGAACCAGGGGTGCACCGGCAGCCAGCCGAGCAGCACCTGGGGCGCGCTCGCGGGGCTCAGCACCAGGCCACGCCGCTCGACCAGGTCGGGGCGGACCACCCGGAGCCGCAGGGTGCCGCCGGACTGCTGCTGCCCCGGTGCGCCGGGCGCCAGCGCCGCCCACGGGATGCTCCGCCGGCCGAACGGCTCATGGATCTCGACCCCGGACGGGGTGAGGTCGATCCGGGGACGGCCCCGGAAGACCGCCACCGCCTGGGCCGTCACCAGCAGCAGCCAGAGCACCGCCAGCGACGCCGTGCCCGCGGGCAGCAGCCAGCGCACCGCGGTGGGCGCCTCGGGGTCCCGGAACAGGTCGCTCGCCGGGGACGAGGTGATCGCGCCGAGGAGCAGGACCTGCCCGGCGGCGAACCAGCCGTACGCCGGGGCGGCGGGCACCCGGCGTCGCCCCGGCCCGGCGGCGACCAGCCGGGCCGGCCGCCGCCACGCCCCCCGCTGGCTCACCACGACCGGCACGAGCACCAGCAGGGACAGCGGGAAGGGCGCCACGCCGAGCGCGTGGTCCCAGGCCGGCGAGGGCAGGCCGCCGGTCAGCACGACCACCGCCCGGGCGACCGAGAACAGCAGCGCCGCGCCGACCGCCGCGCGCCCGATCAGTGTCCCGGGCGGCGCATGGACGACGGGCGGGGCCGGAACGGTTGGCGAGGCCATGCCGGCATGATGGCGTACCGGCGCAATCCTCGCGTCGCGCGCTCGGCGCTCCCGCCGGTACGGTGCTCGGCGGAGGTGGCATGACCGACACGACGACCCTGCCCGCGCCGGCGCAACGCCCCCTGGTGGTGGCGCTGGCCGGCTTCCTGCCCGGGGTGCTGCTCAACGCGGGTCCGCCGCTGCTCGTGCTGCTCTACCTGCGCAGCGTCACCGCGACCGCGCGCCCGGACAGCGGCTTCAACCTGCTCACCCTCGGCGCGGGCGCCCTCCTGCTCGTCGACGCGGGGCTGCTGATCGCCGCGCTGGTGGCGCTCTTCCGGCCGGCGGCCCGCGCCTGCGCGGCCGGCTACCTCGCCGGCGTGTTCGCGGTGCTCGTCACGCTGGTCGCCCTCGCGCCGTTCGTGGGCTGAACCGGCCCGGTTTCGGCGGTGATCGCCGGGGGTACCTGCGGCCACTGATGAGACTGACCACGCACTCGACGACGTTGCGCCGCGCGGCGCGCAGCCTCTTCGGCTGGACCGCGCTCCGGCCCAACCAACTGGCCGCCATGCGCGCGGTGATGAAGCGACGCGACGCCCTGGTGGTCCTGCCCACCGGCGCCGGCAAGTCGGCGATCTACCAGATCCCGGCCAGCCTGATCCCCGGCCCCACGGTGGTCATCTCCCCGCTGCTGGCCCTCCAGCAGGACCAGATCGCGGCGCTCAACGAACGGCAGCGCCCCGAGCTGCGGGCGGTGCGGATCAGCTCCGACGAGACCGCCGCGCAGCAGGCCGAGGCGGTCGAGGAGGTCCGGCGGGGACGCGCGGAGTTCCTTTTCATCACCCCGGAGGCGCTGAGCAACCCGGAGCGGATGGCCGAGGTCCGTTCGCTGCGGCCGGCCCTGGTGGCGATCGACGAGGCGCACTGCATCTCCGCCTGGGGGCACGACTTCCGCCCCGACTACCTGGCGCTCGGGCACCTGATCGACGGCATCGGCCGGCCGCCGGTGGTGGCCCTGACCGCCACCGCCTCCCCGCCGGTACGCGACGACATCATCACCCGGCTCCGGCTGCGCGACCCCGAGGTGGTGGTGTCCGGGCTGGACCGGCCGAACCTCTTCCTCGAGGTGGCCCACTGCCCGACCGAGGACTACCGGTGGCGCCGGCTGATCGCGCTGCTGCGCGACGACAAGCGCCCGGGCATCATCTACGTGCCGACCCGCCGGGCCGCCGAGGAGTTGGCCGGACGGTTGACCGACGCCGGTTACCCGGCCCGGTTCTACCACGGCGGGATGCCGACCGGCGCCCGGCACGAGCTGCACGAGGCGTTCCTCGCCGACCAGGTGCCGATCATGGTGGCCACCTCGGCGTTCGGCATGGGCATCGACAAGCCGAACATCGCCTGGGTGGCGCACATGGCGCTACCCGACTCCCCGGACAGCTACTTCCAGGAGATCGGCCGCGCCGGCCGGGACGGCGAGCCGGCCCGGGTGCTGCTGCTGTGGCGGGCCGAGGACGTCGGCCTCCAGCGGTACTTCACCGGTGGCCTGCCCGACGAGCAGGAGCTGCGGGAACTCGCCGCGCTGCTGCGCAAGCAGGCACGGACCAAGAAGGAGCTGCGCGAACTGACCGGCCTCGGCCCGCGCAAGCTCGGCCAGTACCTGTCCCTGCTGGAGCAGGTGGGCGCCGCCGAGCCGCGCGCCCGCCAGCGCGTCGGCGCCCCCCGGTACGCGCCGAAGGCCGCCGAGTCCGGCCGGGCGGCGCTCGCCGAGGCGGAACGGCAGCAGGCCGTCACCCGGTCGCGTACCGACATGATGCGGGCCTTCGCCGAGACCACCGGCTGTCGCGGCCAGGCGTTGCTGGCGTACTTCGGCGAACAGCTGCACGAGGTCTGCGGGCACTGCGACAACTGCCACGCCGGCACCAGCCTCGCCGACGACCGGGCGGTCGGACCGTTCCCGGTGCACAGCCAGGTACGGCACCCGGAGTGGGGCGCCGGCCTGGTGCTCAGCTACGAGGAGGACCGGATGACGGTGCTCTTCGACGAGGTCGGCTACAAGACGCTCTCCGTGCCCGTGGTGTCCGAACAGGGCCTGCTGACGCTCGACTAGCCTGACCCGGGCACCGCGGGGTGCCCGTCGACAACGACGACCACGGCGAAAGGGGCTTGATCGTGATCGAGCAGCCGGCGTACACCGGGTTCGGATTCTCGGACGAGGAGTGGGGCCTGCTGGTCGGGCTGCCGCAGGCGGTGCTGACCGCGGCGAGCGCGGCCGAGTCCGACGGCACCAAGCGCACCATGGCCGAGAACGCCGCCGGGTTGGAGACCATCTCGGCGGGACGCGAGTCGGCCAGCCCGCTGGTGGCCGCGGTCGCCGGCGAGGTCGTGTCCCGGGTCGGTGACCCGGAGGCCGGCGCGGAGCTGCCGGTCATCACGCCCGCCGAACCGCAGGCGATGATCGACGACGTGCTCGCCCGGGCCGGCCAGGCGGCCGCCCTGCTCGCCGCCAAGGTGGACGAGGGGCAGGCCGGGGCGTACAAGCACTGGCTGGTGGAGATCGCCGAGCAGGTGGTCACCGCGGCGTCCAGCGGCGGCATCCTGGGCCTCGGCGGCGACGTGGTCAGCGAGACCGAGCGGCGCTTCCGGGACCGGCTCGCCCAGGTGCTCAACGACTGATCCCCCGACGCCGGGGAACTGGCTGCCAACAGAAGAGATGATTACCGTCAATGACGGATGTCGGACGCCCTACGGCTGTCGCCTCGCGACCGCGTGGGGCGTCCCTCTCGATGGAGGGTGACGGACACGGGGGGTCGCTGATGGACGCCAGGCTCGACCGGCACGTGCTCGACACGGGGCTGGTGCCGCCGCCGGACCGCTTCGGGATGTGGCTGGACATGCTCGCGGACTCGCCCGCCCCGCTGCGGGTCCACACCGAGCACGCCGACGACTTCCTCGCCCGGGCGGAGTTCATCGAGCTGGGCCGGCTGCGGCTGATCCGCTACCACTACCCCTCCCTGGACGGCGTCCGGACCCGCAAGCTGATCCAGCGCTCCGACCCGGACTACTACGCGCTCGCGCTGACCCTGACCGGTACCGGCATCGCCGGCCAGGCGGGGCGGCAGAGCGAGTGCCGGCCCGGCGACTTCACCTTCTACGACTGCTCCCGCCCGCACGAGGTCAGCCACCACGGCCTCGACCGGGGGCTGGAGGCGGCCAGCTCGGTGGTGGCGCTCATCCCGTACGACGCCCTGCCGCTGCCCCACCGCCGGCTCTCCGCGCTGTTCGCCGGCCGGATGTCCGGCACCGAGGGGGTCGGCGGGCTGCTGGCCGACTACCTCCTCCAGCTCACCGGGCACCCCGAGCAGTACCACGCGGCGGACGCGGAGCGGCTCGCCGGCATCGGGCTCGACCTGATCGCCACCATGCTCGGCCGGCACCTGGTCTCCGAGGACGAGGTCCCCACCGAGGTACGGCGGCGGGCGCTGCTGGCCCAGGTGCGCTCGCACATCCGCCAGCACCTCGGGGACCCGGCGATGAGCCCGCAGCAGATCGCCGACGCGCATCACATCTCGGTCCGCTCCCTGCACCGGCTCTTCGAGGCCGAGGAGACCACGGTGGCCGCGTGCATCCGGGACCAGCGGCTGCAGCGGTGCCGCCTCGACCTGGCCGACCCGGCGCTGCGGGACCAGCCCGTCCAGCACATCGCCGCCCGCTGGGGGTTCCGGGACAAGGCCCACTTCAGCCGGGCGTTCCGGGCCGCGTACGGGGAGACGCCGCAGGCGTACCGGGCGCGCCGGCTGGAACGGGCACGGATCGTCAACACCGCGGCGTTCCCGGTCAACTCGTAGCCGACATACTGGTGGTGGGCCGACCGCCGGGTGACCGGCGCGGCCCACTGGTATCGGGGGGCCGTGGCGAGGCGCCCGCGACGGACCGTCGCGGGCGGCCGCCCGGTGCCGACACCGCCGTACGGGCGCCCCCGGGACACCACCGGACCCCGGCCCCGTCGTACTTCCCCCCAGGACCGGCGACGGGGCCGGTCAGGTCGTCTCCTCCTCCAGCAGCACCAGCACGGCCTTCTCCACGGACTCCCGGGGCATCTCCGGCTCCACCGCGGCCAGCACCCCGTCGTGGTAGAGGTCGACCACCCGCGGGTCCACGTAGGACGTCCGCGCCACCGTGGGGGTGTTGCCGAGCAGTTCGGCGACCGACCGCATCACCGCGGCGACCGCCCGTTTGCGGGCCGTGGCCGAGCGCTGCCGGCCGGCCGTGGCCAGCTCGGTGGCGGCCAGCACGGTGGCGTGCCAGGTGCGGAAGTCCTTCGCCGTCATCTCCCCGCCGCTGGCGTCCCGCAGGTAGTCGTTGATCTCGTCGCTGCGCACGTCCCGCCAGGCCCGGCCGTCCCAGTAGCCGAAGAGACGCTCCTGGGTGCGCCGTCGGCGCCGCAGGTTGGCCAGCACCCGGCACAGCTCGGGGTCCGCTATCCGGCGGACCTGCTCGATGCCGCCCTTGGCGGGGAACTCGAAGACCACGCAGCCGGCCCGGGAGCGGGCGTGCTCGGGGCGGAGCGTGGCCACGCCGAAGGTGGGGTCGTCCCCGGTGGCGTACTGGTCGCTGCCGACCCGGAACATGCCCATGTCCAGCAGCCGGGTCACGGTCGCGAGGACCCGGTCCCGCCGCAGGCCGCGCAGCGTCAGGTCGTTCTCGACCCGGCCGCGCAGCACCGGCAGCCGGTGCGCCACCTCCAGCACGTGGTCGAACTTGGCCTCGTCCCGCTTCTGCCGCCACAGCGGGTGGTAGAGGTACTGCTTGCGCCCGGCCGCGTCGATCCCGGTGGCCTGGATGTGCCCGTTCGGGTACGGCGAGATCCACACGTCCCGCCAGGCCGGCGGGATCACCAGGTCGCGCAGCCGGGCCAGCTCGCCGGGGTCGCGGACCGGCTCGCCCTTCGCGTCGACGAAGAGCCAGCCCTTGCCGCGCCGCCGGCGTCCGTACCCCGGCCTGCCCGGATCACTACGCCGCAATCGCACCGGAGACCCGCACCGCCCGTTCCGCCTCGTCCACGGCGGCCAGCACCTCGTCCACCCCGATGGCCGCCAACGTCGGATGGCTTCCTACCCCACCGGGAGCAGCGCAATCCCGCTCCGGGTGCGGGACGCCGAGCACCCGGTGCCGGGGGCGGTCCGGCGGCGGCCCCCAGTGCGCCGGCGGCACCGGGCCGAAGAGCACCACCGAGGCCGTGCCGTACCCGGTGGCCAGGTGGGCCACCCCGGTGTCCCCGCTGACCACCAGCCGCGCGTCGGCGACCAGGGCGGCCAGCTCGGCCAGGCCGGTCCGGCCGGCGAGCACCGCCGCCGGGGGCAGCCCGGCGGCGGTGGCCACCCGGGCGGCCAGCTCCCGCTCGTCCGCGCTGCCGGTGAGCACCACCCGGTGGCCGCGGGCGGCCAGCGTACGGGCGAGCGCCGCGAACCGCCCAGCCGGCCAGCGCTTCGCCGGGACCTTGCTGCCCGGGTGCAGCACGGTGGCGCCGGCCGGCACCCCGGCGGCGGGCGGGCGGCGCAGCGCCAGGTCGGCCGGGTCGGCCGGCAGACCGTACGCGTGCAGCAGCCGGCACCAGCGGCGGACCTCGTGCTCGTCGTCGTCCCACGCCGGCCCGCCCGGGTGCCCGGCCTCGGCGTTGCGGTAGGCGAGCAGGCGGCCCGGCCGGGTGGCGGCGAGCGCC
>NZ_RJLN01000139.1 GCF_003725545.1 Micromonospora solifontis
AGCGAGCCACCCGGATCGTCCTCGAGCCCACCGGCCGGGCCGCGCGTCCGGCCGGCCCGGCAGCGCGTCCGGTGCCGCTGGCGATCCGGATCCCCGCCCACCAGCCCGCCTGACGCCGGGTCGCCCGGCTCCCCCACCACCCCGCCGAAGGATGTCCCCGTGTCACTCCTCGCCCGCCTCCGCCGCCCGGCCGGGAACCTCCCGGCCGACAAGCCCGCCGCCCCCGCCCCGACCCGGCCGTCGACGCCGCCGCCCCCGGCGGGGTCACCGGCCGAGGCCGCCGCCCCGCCGGATGCCGGCACCGCGCCGCCCGATACCGGCACCGCGCCGGCGGAGGCGGGGACCGCGCCGGACGGGAGGACCGCGCCGGATGGCGGGCCGTCGCGGGACGCGGCGGCAGGCCCGTCCCGGGGTCGCCGGATCGCCGCCGCCGGCCTCACCGGGCTCGCCGCGCTGCTGGTGGGGGCGGCGCTCGTGCTCCCCGACGAACTGGACCAGGTGGGGCCGGCCGCCGTGCTGCGGATCCCGGTGGAGGCGCTCGTCGCGGTGGCGCTGCTGCTCGTCCTGCCGGGCCGCGCGCGCCGGCCCGTCGCCACCCTCGGCGGGCTGCTGCTCGGCCTGCTCGCCGTGCTGAAGCTGCTGGACATGGGCTTCTTCCTGGCCCGGGACCGACCGTTCGACGTGCTGCTCGACTGGCGGCTGTTCGACGACGCGTTCGGCTACCTGACCGACTCGGCCGGCCGGGCCACCGCACTCGCGGCGGCGGCCGGGGCGCTGCTGCTCTCCGTCGGCCTGCTGGTGCTGGTGACCATGGCGGTGCGGCGGCTGGCCCGCCTGCTCGCCCGGCACCGGGCCGCGTCGGCGCGGGTGGTCGCGGCTCTCGCCGTGCTCTGGCTGGGCTGTGCCCTCTTCGGGGTACGGCTCGCCGCCGGGGTGCCGGTGGCCGACCGGGAGGCGGCCACCCTGCTCGCCGCCCATGCCGGGCAGATCCGCGCGGGGCTGCGCGACCGTGCGGTGTTCGCCGGGCAGGCCGCCACTGACGCGTACCGGGACGTGCCGGGCGACCGGTTGCTGACCGGGTTGCGCGGCAAGGACGTACTGGTCGCGTTCGTGGAGAGCTACGGCCGGGACGCCGTGGCGGATCCGGAGCTCTCGCCGGGCGTCAACGCGGTGCTCGACGACGGCTACCGGCGACTGCGCACCGCCGGGTACGACGCCCGCAGCGGCTTCCTCACCTCGCCCACGTTCGGCGGCGGAAGCTGGCTGGCCCACGCCACCCTGCTCTCCGGGCTGTGGATCGACAACGACCAGCGCCACCGGGACCTGCTGGCCGGGGACCGGCTCACCCTCAACGGCGCGTTCCACCGCGCCGGCTGGCAGACGGTCGGCGTGCTGCCGGCGGCCACCCAGCCGTGGCCGGAGAGGACGTTCTTCGGGTACGACCGCTACTACGACGCCGAGCGGCTCCGCTACCGCGGCCCGACGTTCAGCTACGCGCCGATGCCGGACCAGTACACCCTGGCCACCTTCCAGCGCCTGGAGCGGGCCCGGCCGCACGCCCCGCTGATGGCGGAGATCCCGCTGGTCTCCAGCCACTCCCCCTGGTCGGCCATCCCGAAGCCGGTGCCGTGGGACGCGGTCGGCGACGGGTCGATCTTCGAGGAGGCGTCCACTCGCACCGGTGGGACCCGGGACGTGGTGCAGCGGGACAGCGGCCAGATCCGCGCCGACTACGCGCACGCCATCGAGTACACGCTCGGCACCCTGGTGTCGTACGTGCTGACGTACGGCGGCGACGACCTGGTGCTGGTCTTTCTCGGCGACCACCAGCCGGCCGCGACGGTCACCGGCGAAGGCGCCGGCCGGGACGTGCCGATCACCATCGTGGCGAAGGACCCGAAGGTGCTGGACCGGATCGCCGACTGGCGCTGGCAGCCCGGCCTGCGCCCGGGCCCGCAGGCCCCGGTCTGGCGGATGGACACCTTCCGGGACCGCTTCCTCACCGCCTTCGCCCCCACCCCCGGCCACTGACAGCCGGCCGTTCTCGTCGGAGCGGCGGCGGTTCAGGCCGCCCTGCGGCGGCGGGAGCGGGAGCGGGGGCGCGGGGCCGACGCGTCGCGGGCGGGGGCGGAGACCTCCGCCGGCGCGTCGGCGCCAGCGAGGTGCATCGCCCGGCGGGCCTCGACCAGGGTGTCGCAGGGCGCGGGCCGGCCGCCGCAGAGCAGGCTGGGACACCGCCCCGTCTCGTCCGGCTGGTGGGCGGTGGCCACCTCGTACGCCGCCCGCCAGAGCAGCGGATCGGTCACCTCGTCGGGCAGCACGACCTCCTGGCCGGACCGGATGTGAGTCGTCTCGGGCACCCCGTTCCCCTTCCTCGTCGCTCCCCTGTTCACTGACCGGGCGAAGCAGAGTCAAACCTTTCTCACGAACCAACGAGCGTCCAGCGGCGTCCGTCACGCCGGATATGCCCGCGTCTCCGCCGCCGCGGCGCCACCGTCCCAGGTGCCCGGACCGTCGGTGCCGCCGCAGCCGGTCAGGCCCAGCACCAGCGCGGCCACCCCGGCGAGGCGGCGGGTCCACCGTACGGTCACGGGTTGGTCCTTCCCCTGGGGGCGGGGGCGCGTTCGACCACGACGGTGGTCGACTTGATCACGGCGATGGCCACCGCGCCGACCTGCAGGTCGAGCTCGTCGACGGCTTCGCGGCTCATCAGCGACACGATCCGGAACGGCCCGGCCTGGATGTCGACCTGGGCCATCACGGTGTCCTTGACGACGGCGGTGACGATGCCGCGCAGCCGGTTGCGGGCGGACGACAGCTCCGGGTGCCCCGGGGCACGGACGAAGGCGGCCAGGTCGACCCCGTCGAGCACCCGGTGGCCGTGCTCGTCGCGGGTCGCGGGCAGCCGCCCGGCGTCGATCCAGCGGCGGACCGTGTCCGCGCTGACCCCGAGCAGTTCGGCGGCCTCACCGATCCGGAACACCGTCACCCGGCCACCCTAACCGCCCGCACATGCGGCCGTGAACAGCAATGGCCCCTCGCATCCTCAAGGAGCGATGGGCTATGACGCCGGCATCTGCGGAATGCGCGTCAACCCTCCCGGGGGGTGAGGCGGACCCGGCGCAGCAGCTGCGCGTTCAGCGCCACCACGATGGTCGAGGCCGACATCAGCACCGCGCCGACCGCCGGGCTGAGCGCGATGCCCGCCCAGGCCAGCACCCCGGCGGCGAGCGGGATCGCCAGCACGTTGTAGCCGGCCGCCCAGGCCAGGTTCTGCCGCATCTTCCGGTACGAGGCGCGGGACAGCCGGATCACGCCGGTGACCCCGCGCGGATCATCGCTGGCCAGCACCACCCCGGCGGACTCGATGGCCACGTCGGTGCCGGCGCCGATGGCCACGCCCACGTCGGCGCGGGCCAGGGCCGGGGCGTCGTTCACGCCGTCGCCGACCATCGCCACCACCAGCCCCCGGGACTGGAGTTCGGTGACCGCCTTGTCCTTGTCGGCGGGAAGCACCTCGGCGAAGACCTCGTCCACCCCGGGGCGGAAACCCAGGTCGGCGGCGACCGCCTCGGCAACCGGCCGGGCGTCCCCGGTGATCATCACGATCTTCCTCACCCCCTGCTCGCGCAGCTGCGCGATCGCCTCGCGGGCCTCCGGCCGGACCTCGTCCTCGAGGGCGAACGCGCCGAGCACCCGCGCGGCCCCGCGCTCAGGCGAGCGGACCAGGTGCAGCACCGCCGCGCCCCGCTTCGACCAGGCCTCCGCCGCCGCGGACAGCTCGGCGGGCACGTCGACGTCCAACTCGCGGAGCAGGGCTGGGCCGCCGACCGCCCACTCCGTACCGTCGACCACCGCGCGGACGCCGCGGCCGGTCAGCGACCGGAAGTCGCGGGCCTCGGCCCGCAGGTCGCGGCGCTGCGCCGCGGCGACCAGGGCCCGGGCGAGCGGGTGCTCGCTGTCGGCCTCGACCGCGCCGGCGATCCGCAGCGCGTCGTCCTCGGTGAGGTCGCCGGCGGCGGCCACGCCGGTCATGGTGTGCCGGCCCTTGGTGAGCGTGCCGGTCTTGTCGAACAGAACCGCGTCGACGGTGCGCATCCGTTCCAGGGCGAGCCGGTCCTTCACCAGGATTCCGGCGCGCGCCGACAGCGCCGTGGAGAGCGCCACGACCAGCGGGATGGCCAGTCCGAGGGCGTGCGGGCAGGCGATCACCAGGACCGTCACGGTGCGGATCACGGCCTGATCGGTGTCGCCCAGGACGAGCCAGGCGACGAAGGTGGCCACACCGGCGAGGGCGGCGACGTAGAACAGCAGCGCGGCGAACCGGTCGGCGAGCACCTGGGCGCGCCCGCCGGAGGCCTGCGCCTGGGCGACGAGCCGGCCGATGCCGGCCAGCGCGGTGTCCTCGCCGACGGCGTCGACGCGTACCCGCAGGGCGGAGTCGGTGGCCACGGTGCCGGCGACCACCCGGTCGCCGACGGCGCGCGGTACCGGTCGCGACTCCCCCGTGATCATCGACTCGTCGAGTTCGGCGGCCCCGTCCTCGATCCGCCCGTCGGCAGGGACCCGACCGCCGGAGCGGACCAGCACCAGGTCGCCGACCCGCAGGTCAACCACCGGCACCCGGTGCGGCTGTCCCGCCTCGTCGAGGCGCTCGGCGTCGTCGGGCAGCAGCGCGGCGAGGGCGGCGAGGGCGCCCTGGGCCTGCCCGATCGCCTTCATCTCCTGCCAGTGGCCGAGCAGCATGATGGTCACCAGCGCGGCCAGCTCCCACCAGAAGTCCAGGTCGAACAGGCCGAGGCTGGTCGCGGCCGAGGCGGCGTACGCGACGGTGATCGCCATCGAGATCAGCAGCATCATGCCGGGCGCGCGATCGCGCAGCTCGCGGACCCCGCCGACCAGGAAGGGCCAGCCGCCGTACCAGAAGACGACCGAGCCGAGCACCGGGCCGACCCACCGGATGCCCGGGAAGTCGACCCGGTAGCCGAACCAGTCCATGACCATGTGACTGGTGAGCACGATCGGCACGGTCAGGGCCAGGCTCAGCCAGAACTTGCGGCGAAACTGCTCCGGGTCGTGCCCGGCGTGCTTGTCATGCCCGCCGCCGTGGCCGGCGTGCGGTCCGTGGCCACCCGGCGCGCTGGACGCGTCGCGGTGCCGGTGTTCGTGTCGGTGTTCCACTGAACTCCACCTCCACCGCGACCATATACCCCCTAGGGGTATTCGACAAGCGAAACTGGACCGGACCGGCCGCACCGGCTCCCGCACGGACGCGCGGACACCGTGCGCCCGAACGGGCTAGCCTCGGGACACGGCCGGCGGCGGGGAGCAGGATGAGCGAGCAGACGACGCGGACGACGATGCCGGCGGCGTTCTTCGGGCACGGCAACCCGATGAACGCCCTCGAGGTCAACCGCTACACCTCGGCCTGGCGGGAGTTCGGCCGCACGGCACCCCGGCCCCGCGCGATCCTGGTCGTCTCCGCGCACTGGTACATCGGCGCCACCGCGGTCACCGCCATGCCCCGGCCCCGCACCATCCACGACTTCTACGGCTTCCCGCAGCAATTGTTCGACGTCCGCTACCCCGCGCCCGGGCTGCCGGAGCTGGCCGAGGAGATCAGCGACGTGGTCCACCCCACCTGGGTCGGCGCCGACCTGGACTCCTGGGGCATCGACCACGGCACCTGGTCGGTACTCACCCACGCCTTCCCCGAGGCGGACATCCCCGTCGTGCAACTGAGCGTCAACGCGTTCAAGCCGCTGGACTACCACCTCGACCTCGGCGCACGGCTCGCCCCGCTGCGCGAGCGCGGCGTGCTCGTGGTGGCCAGCGGCAACGTGGTGCACAACCTGGGCGGGGTGGACCCGCGCCTGACCGACGAGGGCTTCGACTGGGCCCGCCGGTTCGACGACGCGGCCCGGGAGACCGTCCTGGACGCGCCCACCGAGGCGGCCCGGCTGGACGGGCACCGCGACTACGGCCTGGCGGTGCCGACCCCGGACCATTTCATCCCGCTGCTCTATCTGGCCGGGCTGGCCGGCGCCGCCGACGGCCGGCCCGAGGTGCTGGTCGACGGGTACGCGTACGGCTCGCTGTCGATGACCGCGTACACCCTCGGGCTGGCCTGCCGGCGGGCGGCGCCGTCGCCCGGGGCGCCGGCGCTGCCGCCCCGGGTGCCGGCCGACTCGGCCAACATCTGACGGGACCGGGGCGGAGCCGGGCGGCCGGGTACGACGAACGCCGCGGTCTATCGGGGTCCGGCCCCCACGCTCGGGCCGGCCGTCGACCCCTTGCCCTGCCACGGCCAGCGACCGTCCAGCTCCACCTCCAGGGAGAAGCTGAGGAAGGTCCGGACCAGCACGATCAGGGCGAGCACCCCGACGCTGGTGAAGGTGGGCGAGACCGCGACGGTGCGGATGATGTCCCCGCCGACCAGGAACTCCAGCCCGAGCAGGATGGCCCGGCCGACGCCCTGCCGGTACGCCCGGTAGTGGTCGACCACAAGTCGGGTGCGCCACCAGCGCAGCACGAACACCACCGTGGCGACGCCGACGCCCAGGGCGATGACCAGCACTCCGGCCAGGTCGAGCAACGCCCCGATCCGCTCGATGATCTCCTTGGTCGGCACCCGTCACCCCCGTACGCCGGCCGTCGCCCCCACCATCGCGCACGGCCCGCCGCGGCCGGGGTGTTTCGGGCCCGGCCACCCCAGGGGAACCCGACGGCATCCGCTGCGGCGGGCGGTCCCCCTTGCCTAGCTCCAGTGCCCACCGGCGATCAGGATCAGCGCGTGCAGCGCCAGCAGGCAGCACAGCAGCGTGGTCAGCGGGAAGCGGCGCCAGGTGAGCAGCAGCACCGGCCCGCCGACGATCACCCAGACCGTCTCCAACAACCAGGTGAGCCGGTCGTACGGCCGGATGCCGGAGACGACCAGTGCCACGAGCACGAGGCCGAGCAGCACCGGCGGCAGGACGTGGCGTACTCGGGGCACCGCTGACCGCCTGTTCCTCACTGGACGGACCGGTCCGCCGCCGGCCGGACGCCGACGATAGCAGCGGGATCGACGATTAGGGGTGGTGCGGCGTCCGGGCCCTGGTTACGGTCGGGCCGGGCCCGTCGGGCTCCCGCTCGCCCGGGTCACCGGCCGGGCGCCCCGCGCTGCACGGGAGGCTGCCAGGTGGCCCTGCTGACGGCTCTGTCGCACGCGCCGGACGAGCGCCCGGACGCGATCCGGGTCGCCGGGCGGGCGATCGCCGGCACCCACCTGCTGGAGAGCGCCTCGGCGGTGGCCGACCGGATCCGCGGTCTGGACCGGGTGGCGGTGGAGGCGACCGCCACGCTGGAGACGGTGGTGGGGATCGTCGGGGCGCTGCTGGCGGACGTGACGGTGGTGCCGGTGCCGCCGGACGCGGGCCCGATGGAACGGGCCCACATCCTGCGGGACTCCGCGGTGGCGGCGGTGCTGGACCCGGCGGGCGTCGAGGCCGACGCGGGTGGCCTGCCGGTGGTGCCGGTGTCGCTGCGGGACCGCTCGGCCACCCGCCACCGGGAGCCGGCGGACGACCGGCCGGCGCTGATCCTCTACACCAGCGGGACGACCGGCCTGCCGAAGGGCGTGCTGCTGTCCCGGCGGGCGATCGCCGCCTGCCTCGACGGTCTCGCGGACGCCTGGTCGTGGACCCCGGACGACCTGCTGGTGCACGGGCTGCCGCTGTTCCACGTGCACGGTCTGGTGCTGGGCGTGCTGGGGCCGCTGCGCCTCGGCAGCCGGCTCGACCACGTGGGGCGCCCCCGGCCCGAGCGGTACGCGGCGGCCGGTGGCTCGCTGCTGTTCGGGGTGCCGACGGTCTGGTCGCGGGTCTGCGCCGACCCGGCCGCGGCCCGGGCGTTGCGCCGGGCCCGGCTGCTGGTGTCGGGCAGCGCGCCGCTGTCCGCCACGGTCTTCGACGGGCTGCACGCGCTCACCGGGCACCGGGTGGTGGAGCGGTACGGCATGACCGAGACGCTGATCACGGTGAGCGCGCGGGCGGACCGGTCCCGGCTGGCGGGCACGGTGGGCTGGCCGCTGCCCGGCGTGCAGACCAGGCTGGTCGACGACCGCCTCCAGCCGGTGCCGTCCGACGGCGTGGCGATGGGCGAGCTGCTGGTGCGCGGCCCGACGCTGTGCGACGGATACCTCGGCCGGCCGGACGCCGACGCGGCGGTGCGGCTGGCCGGCGGCTGGTTCCGGACCGGGGACGTGGCGACGATCGACCCGGACGGGCGGCACCGGATCGTGGGGCGGGCCGCCACCGACCTGATCAAGAGCGGCGGGTTCCGGATCGGCGCCGGGGAGGTGGAGGAGGCGCTGCTGGCCCACCCCGCGGTACGCGAGGCGGCGGTGGTCGGCGTACCGGACGACGAGCTCGGGCAGCGGGTGACGGCGTACGTGGTGGCCGACGGCGCCGCCGAGCCGGAACTGATCGACTTCGTGGCGCGACAGCTCGCCGTCCACAAGCGTCCCCGGCGGATCCACTTCCTGGACGCCCTGCCCCGCAACGCGCTCGGCAAGGTGCAGAAGTCGCGGTTGGGCTGAGCCGGCGGCCCGAGGCGGCCCAGCCGAGCCGGGTCAGCTGATGGTCCAGGTGTCGCCGCTGGCGAGGAGTCCCGCGAGTTGTTGTTCGGGGGTTTGGTCGGTGGTGGTCTTGGCGGTGGTGATTTGGTCTTGGACGACGGTGTCGTAGGCGGGTCGGTCTATTGAGCGGAGG
>NZ_RJLN01000014.1 GCF_003725545.1 Micromonospora solifontis
GGCAGGACACCCCCACCGAAATCGGACACCCCGGCCACCGCGACCGGACAACCAGCTCACCGCGACCGGACCATCCAGCCCACCGTGATCGGACGGCCCACCCCAGCGGGACTGACAAACACCCCACAACGACCCGCTCGAACGGTCCGCGAGGCCTGCCGCCCGCGCCGCTCGCCATGCTCTTCTTCGGCCGGCCGCCGGAAGAGCTGCTCGTGAGCCGACCGCGACATCGCGGATGTGGCGGTATCCGACCGCCCCGGACACGCCCAACTCGCCGACCTGCACCGGCCGACCCCCGAACGGGGCACTCGGCCTGCCGCACAGGGCGGCCATCAGCAATCCGGACACCGCGACCTGCCGCAGCGTGGTAGCCGCGGCGTTCCAGCACTGGCCGGGCCTCCCCGGCCAGCACCGGGCATTCACCCCACAACGACCTGCCCGACCGGTCCGTGAAAGCCTGCCGCTCGCTGGCGGCCCCGCGGCCGACTGCTGTGCGCGGGGGCCCTTCGCCGATGATCGACTCGGGTTGCGGCGAGGTGGGGCTTCGGAGCGGCGGCCTGACCCCGGTCCGCGGCATGCCGAGTGGCTCCGGGTGGGGCCCGTGCAGGTCGCCGAGGTGGGCGTGTCCGGGGCTGTCGGATACCGCCAGTTCGGCGATGCGGTGTAAGGCCAAGTAGGGGACCCGCGCCCGGCCGGGTCCGCTCGACTCGCGACCCCACCTGCCGGTGCCCGTCCTCGACCATCCGGCCCGGCTGGCGGGGAGATGGGAGATCAGGCTGCCCGGGGCGAGGCGGGAGGGGCCGTCACGGCTCGAACTTGTAGCCCAGGCCCCGGACGGTGACGATGTAGCGCGGCGCGGACGGCTCCGGCTCGACCTTGGAGCGCAGCCGCTTGACGTGCACGTCCAGCGTCTTGGTGTCGCCCACGTAGTCGGCGCCCCAGACCCGGTCGATGAGCTGGCCCCGGGTGAGCACCCGGCCGGCGTTGCGCAGCAGCAGTTCCAGCAGCTCGAACTCCTTGAGCGGCAGTTGCACGGGCGCCCCGTCGACGGTCACCACGTGCCGCTCGATGTCCATCCGGACCGGACCGGCGGCCAGCGTCGGCGCACCCGACTCGGCCGCCTCCGCGCTCTGCCGGCGCAGCACCGCCCGGATGCGGGCGACCAGCTCGCGCGGCGAGTACGGCTTGGTCACGTAGTCGTCGGCCCCGATCTCCAGGCCGACCACCTTGTCGATCTCGCTGTCCCGCGCGGTCACCATGATGATCGGGACGTGCGACCGCTGCCGGAGCTGGCGGCAGACCTCGGTACCCGACATCTCCGGCAACATCAGGTCGAGCAGCACGATGTCGGCGCCGGTCCGGTCGAACTCGGTGAGGGCGGAGGGGCCCGTCGCGGCGACGGAGACCTCGAAACCCTCCTTGCGGAGCATGTAGGACAGGGCGTCGGAGAACGATTCCTCGTCCTCGACCACCAGTACGCGGCTCAACGGGGTGTTTCCTTTCCTGTCGGTCAGACCTGCCGGAGCTCGGCCGGGCCGGCCTCGATCTCAGCGGAGTTGAGTGTCGCCTCCAGGTCGTCCGGGGGACGGGCGGGCAGCCGGAGGGTGAACGTCGACCCCCCACCAAGAGTGCTCGAGACATCCACCCGACCGCCATGGTTGCTGGCGATGTGCTTGACGATGGCCAGGCCGAGGCCGGTGCCGCCGGTCGCGCGGGAGCGGGCCTGGTCGGCCCGGTAGAACCGCTCGAAGATCCGGTCGACCTCGTTCGGGGCGATGCCGATGCCCTGGTCGGCCACGGCGATCTCCACGTGCTCGTCGGTGGCCCGGGCGGTCACCCGGACCATGGTGTCCTCGCCCGAGTAGTTGATCGCGTTCTCCACCAGGTTCGCCACCGCGGTGGCGAGCTGGCTGTCGCTGCCGTACACGGTGAGGCCCCGCTGGCCGTCCACGGCGATCTCCACCCGGCGGGCGGCGGCCGCGGTCCGGGTCCGGTCCAGCACCTCGGCGATCACCCAGTCGACCGCGACCGGCTCAGGCGCGGGCTGCGGCTCGGCGCCCTGGAGCCGGGTGAGTTCGAGCAGCTCCTGGACCAGCCGGCCGAGCCGGGTCGACTCGTGCTGGATCCGTTCGGCGAACCGTCGGGCGGCGACCAGGTCCGCGGAAAGGTCCGCCGCGCCGCCGCCGGCCGGCTCGGTGGCGTCCACCAGCGCCTCGGCGAGGAGCTGGAGGGCGCCGATCGGGGTCTTCAGCTCGTGGCTCACGTTGGCCACGAAGTCCCGCCGGACCCGGGCCAGCCGGTGCGACTCGGTGACGTCGGCCGCCTCGATCGAGACGTAACCGGCGCCGAGCCCCATGGCGCGCAGATGCACGCCGAGCGGGTTGTCCCCCGCGCTGTCGCGGCCGCGTGGCAGGTCCAGCTCGATCTCGCGCCGCACGCCCGTGCGCCGGACCTGCCCGGCGAGGGTACGGATCAACGGGTGGGCGGCGATCGAACCCGGCGTCGTCCCGGTGCGGAGCAGACCCATCGCCCGCGCTGCCGGGTTGACCAGCACCGGCGTGTCGTCCGGGGCGAGCACCACCACACCGGCCCGGAGCGAGTCGATCGTCTTGCGGCCGAGAGCGGAGAGCCCGCCCAGCTCGTCGTCGGGAATCAGTGGCCTCCCTGCACTCCGGCGGAAGCTCTCGCCCCCCGATGCCGACCGGCGCCACCAGGCCCGGACGGGCTCGGACAGCAGCAGCCCGGCGACCAGTCCGGCCACCAGAGCCACGGCCACCCCGGCCGCCACCGCCCATTCCACCCGGCGATCGTAGGGTCATTGTTCACCTGGCGATCGGGCAGAAGGGGACGAACCACTCTCGCTTTCCGGGAAGTTCACTTCCGGGTCCCGCGTCGTTCACCGGCGTTCACCTTCCTGCCGGCTCCCCCGACCTACGGTTGTCGCGCACCTGCTCACGCCATGCACGGCCCTCTCCGGGCCGGGCGGCGACCACCGACCCCAGGAAGTGACGATGCGCGACGAGTTCCGGGCCGACCTGCAGATCGTCAGCCAGCTGCTGGTGGACATGGCGGAGGGGGTCCGCGCCGCCCTGCGCCAGGCCACCCGGGGCCTGCTCACCGCCGACCGCGCGGCGTCGGAGACCGTGATCGCGCGGGACGCCGAGATCGACGACCTCTACCGGCACGTGGAGGAGCGGGTCTGCGACCTGCTGGCCCGACAGGCGCCGGTCGCCTCCGACCTGCGTGCCATGATCACCGCCCTGCACGTGGCGGCCGACCTGGAGCGGATGGGCGACCTGGCCGACCACGTGGCGAAGACCGCGCTGCGCCGGCACCCGTCACCCGCGGTGCCGGCCGAGCTGCGGCCGGTCTTCACCGACATGGCCGGGATCGCCGACCGGATGGCCGAGAAGATCGCCGCGGTGCTGGCCAAGCCCGATGCCGACCTCGCGGCCGAGCTCGACCGCGACGACGACGCCATGGACGACCTGCACAAGAGCCTCTTCGGCGTGCTGCTCGGGGACGACTGGCCGTACGGGGTGGAGACCGCGATCGACGCCACCCTGCTCGGCCGCTTCTACGAGCGCTTCGCCGACCACGCGGTGAACGTCGGCGAGCACGTCGTCTACCTGATCACCGGCGAGGCCACGCCGTCGCCGAACTGAGCCGAACCCGACGAAGGCCCCGGGACCGGGGCCTTCGTCGTAGGGACGGTCAGCGGCCCTGGTTGGCGACCGCGGCGGCGGCCTCCTTGGCGGCCTCCGGGTCCAGGTACGTCCCACCGAGGACCTGCGGGCGCAGGTCGGGGTCGAGGTCGTACCGCAACGGGATGCCGGTGGGAATGTTCAGCTTGGCGATCGCCTCGTCGGAGATCTGGTCGAGGTGCTTGACCAGAGCGCGCAGCGAGTTGCCGTGCGCGACCACCAGCACCGTCCGCCCGGCCATGATGTCCGGCACGATCGAGTCGTACCAGTAGGGCAGCATCCGGTCGACGACGTCCTTCAGGCACTCCGTACGCGGCATCAGCTCCGGCGGGAGCAGCGCGTACCGGGGATCCCCGACCTGCGACCACTGGTCGTTGTCGTCGATCGGCGGCGGCGGCATGTCGTACGACCGCCGCCAGAGCATGAACTGTTCCTCGCCGTACTCGTCCAGGGTCTGCTTCTTGTTCTTGCCCTGCAGCGCGCCGTAGTGCCGCTCGTTGAGCCGCCACGACCGGCGCACCGCGATCCAGTGCCGGTCGGCGGCGTTCAGCGCCAGCTCGGCGGTGCGGATCGCCCGTCGCAGCACGCTGGTGTGCACCACGTCCGGCAGCAGGTTGTGCTCGCGGAGCAGCTCACCGCCGCGCCGCGCCTCGCTCTCACCCTTGGCGGTCAGGTCGACGTCGACCCAGCCGGTGAAGAGGTTCTTCGCGTTCCAGTCGCTCTCGCCGTGCCGCAGCAGGACCAGCGTCCCGACGGTGGGCCCCTCGCTCGCAGTCATGCGGATCATCCTGCCGTACCGCGTGCACGGACACGCGGGGAGCGGTCGTGACGACCACCACGTGGAAAAGCTGATGACCGGCGCTCGGGATCGGCACTAGGTTGTAAGGCGCTGAAGATATATCGGTCATTACCGAAACGGGGGCGTCGGGATGCGGACGGTACGGAGCTGGTTCCGGGACACGACAGGCGGGCTGCCGCGGGCGTTCTGGTACCTCTGGACCGGCACCCTGATCAACCGGCTCGGCTCGTTCGTGCTGGTCTTCCTCGCCATCTACCTGACCCGGGAGCGCGGCTTCTCGGCCTCGCAGGCCGGCCTGGTGATCGGGCTCTGGGGCGTCGGCGGCGCGGTCGGCACCACGGTGGGCGGCACTCTGACCGACCGGTGGGGGCGCCGACCCACCCTGCTCACCGCCCACCTCGGCGCGGCGACCATGATGCTCGCGCTCGGCCTGGCCCGGCCGCTCTGGGCGGTGGCCCTGGGCGCGCTGCTGCTGGGCACCTTCGCCGAGGCGGCCCGCCCGGCGTTCGGCGCCATGATGATCGACGTGGTGCCGGAGAAGGACCGGCTGCGCGCCTTCTCGCTGAACTACTGGGCGATCAACCTCGGCTTCGCCTGCGCCGCGGTCCTCGCCGGGTTCGCCGCTCAGGCCGGCTACCTGCTGCTCTTCGTGGTCGACGCGGCCACGACCCTGGTCACCGCACTGATCATCTTCGCCCGGGTGAAGGAGACCCGGTCGGCCGTCGCCGGCCCGACCGTCAAGCACGCCGCCCCGGCCGGGGCGCTGCGGACCATCCTCACCGACCGGGTCTTCCTGGGGTTCGTGACGCTCAACCTGTTCGCCGCGCTGGTCTTCCTCCAGCACATCTCGATGCTGCCGATCGCCATGGGCGACTCCGGTCTGAGCCCCGCCACGTACGGCTCGGTGATCGCGCTCAACGGGGTGCTGATCGTGGTCGGTCAGCTCTTCGTACCCCGGCTGATCAAGGGCCGGAGCCGCTCGCACGTCCTGGCCCTCGCCGCGCTGGTGATGGGCGTCGGCTTCGGCCTGACCGCGTTCGCCGGGGCGGCCTGGTTCTACGGCCTCACCGTGCTCGTCTGGACGGTGGGCGAGATGCTCAACTCGCCCTCCAACTCCACCCTCATCGCCGAGCTCTCCCCCGCCGCGCTCCGCGGTCGCTACCAGGGCGTCTTCTCGCTCTCCTGGCAGCTCGCGGGGGCGACCGCGCCGATCCTCGGCGGCCTGGTCCGGGAGCACGCCGGCAACACGACGCTCTGGCTCGGCTGCGCCCTGGTCGGCGGCGTTGTCGCGGTGGCCCACCTGGTCTCCGGCCCGGCCCGGGAGCGCCGGGCGGCGCAGCTGCGGACCCCGGCCACCCCGGCCCGGCCGGTCACGGTGACCCGCACCCCGGCGCCCGAGGCGGCCGAGGCCGCGGCTACCGCGCCCGCCGAGCCGGTCCGCGCCGCCCCCTGAGGTACGCCGGCCCCGGCCCCGTCGTCGCACCCCGCTGGGGCGTCCGGGCGGTGGGGGCCACGCATCCGGGCGGGGCCGCTGGCCGCAGGCTGATCCGTTCACGTCGTCAGGTTTGCAGGCGCTCAGACAGGTCATCTCCGGCAGCGGGACGAGGCGGCGGTAGGTGACCAGCGCCACGCTGGCGCGGGTCGGTCCGGCTGCCTACGGTCGACGGCGGAGCTGTTAACAAACCTTCATGGAGGACGGGTGCGCGGCCTGCGGCGCTGGTGGGACGACTCGGCCGGCGGACTCCCCGCCACCTTCTGGTACCTCTGGTCCGGTCTGCTGATCAACCGGGCCGGCGCCTTCGCGATGCTCTTCCTCTCGCTCTACCTGACCGCCGCGCGCGGGGCGTCGCCCGCCCTCGCCGGACTGGTGGTCGGGGCGTACGGGGCGGGCGGGGCGGCGGGCACGCTGCTCGGCGGGGTGCTCGCGGACCGGTGGGGCCGGCGGGCCACCCTGCTCGCCGCGCACCTCGGCGCGGCCGGGCTGATGGTGGCGCTGGCGTTCAGCCGGCACCTGCTGGTGATCGCCGTACTCGCCGCGCTGGTCGGGGTGGTGCACTCGATGCCCAGCCCCGCCTTCGTCGCGGCCATCGTGGACGTGGTGCCGGAGGATCGCCGCGCCCGCGCGTTCAACCTCCAGTTCTGGGCGTTCAACCTCGGCATGGCGGTGGCGTCGCTGCTGGCGGGCGTGCTCGCCGAGGCGAGCTTCCTCGCGCTCTTCCTGGTGGACGCCGGCACGACCCTGGCCGCGGCGGCGGTGCTCGCGCTGAAGGTTCCGGAGACGCTCGACCGGCGTATCCGGGTCCCCGCCACGACGGGCCGCCGGCCCGGGCTGCACACCGCGCTGACCGACCGCGTCTTCCTCGTCTTCGTCGGGCTGACCTTCCTGCTGGCCGTGCTCACCATGCAGACCTCGACGATCATGCCGCTGGCGATGCGCGACGACGGCCTGCGCCCCTCCGCGTACGGGATGGTGGTGGCCCTGGGCGGCGCCCTGATCGTGGCCGGGCAGCTCTTCGTGCCCCGGCTGATCGCGCCGTACCGGAAGGCGACCGTGCTGTCGGTCTCCACCGGCCTGATGGCGCTCGGCTTCGGCGTGCTGGCCGTCGCCGACGAGCTGCCGCTCTACCTGGGCGCGGCGGTGGTGTGGACGGTCGGGCAGATGCTCGCCGCGCCGCCGAACGCCCAGATCAACGCGGATCTCGCCCCGCCGGAACTGCGCGCCCGCTACCAGTCGGTCTTCTACCTGACCTTCCCGGCGGCGTCCTTCGTCGCGCCGGCACTCGGCGGCCTCAGCCTGGAGCACCTCGGCGAGCGCCACTGGCTGGTGGTCGGCGCCCTGGGACTGGTCGCGGCGGCCGGGCACCTGCTGGCCGGGCCGTCCCGGGAACGTCGGGTCGACACGCTCCGGGCCGCCGTGGCGGGCCGGGAGAAGGCGCTGGCCGGGAAGCGTTGAACGGCATCGAGCGCCCACCCTGACCCCCGTCAGGATGGGCGCTCGCACCGTACACCCGGCGGCGGCGGGCGACACTCACCCCCGTAAGCGTCGCCCGCACGCGCCGCCGGTTCCACGGGTGGCACCGTCCCCCAACGGTGTGCTCCACCCGATCCCTCGCGCCTCGCCTGCGCGGATCTGATCGATCCGTCGCTCCCCCGAACGATTACAAGCGTGGCGCGGTGCAATAAAGTTAGTTCGCCCGGATCTCCGGATTCAACTCAGATCGCTGTCTCGCCCGTCACAACGATGGCCAACAGCGGATCCCCGCCAGCCATTCCCGTAAACCTCACGCGTCCTCCCGATTCGGGTTCTCCGTACGGAAGAAGTTGCTCTGCCGCCCGTCCCGCATCTGCTCCTGGTAGATCAGGTTCAGACCGCGCTGGTCGAAGGTCCGGAACCAGTCGTCCCAGGTGACCTGGCGGATCCGGCTGCTCTCCCGGTACCCGGGGATGTTGAAGGTGAGCACCCCCGGACGGCCCTCCCGCTCGGTGCCGGCGATGGTGGCCGGCTTCGCGTTGCGGGCCCGCGCCCACCGCTGGATCACCTCATGGTTCGCCGTGACCAGGCTCCGGCCCGGACGCTCCGGACGGTCGCTCAACGAGGTGATCTGCTGGGACGAACTCACCGAACGGGACGCCGACCGCCCGCTGCGGACCGCGGTCGCCCCCGTACCCCGGGCGGGAGCGGCCCGGGACGGGGCGGCCTTACGGGCGGGCGCCGCCTTGCGGGCCCCCGTCGCCCTGGCCCGGGCGCCGGTGGCCTTCGCGGCCGGCGCCGCCTTGGCCCGCGAGGCCGGTGCCTTGGCCCGTGCGGAAGGCGCCTTCTTCGCGGCGGCCGTCTTCCGCGCGGCCGTGGTCTTCTTGGCGGCGGTGGTCTTCTTGGTCGCCGACGCCCGGCCGGCGGGGCCGGTGCTCTTCCGCGCCGCGCCGCCCCCGGCCCGGCTCTCCGACCGCAGGGTCCGGGCGAGCGTCTTCACCAACTCCGGCTTGCGCAGCGCGGAGATCCCGGAGACGCCGCGCCGGCGGAGCTGGCCCCGGATGTCGTCGACCTTCATCCGGGAGATCTCGGACTCGGAAATTCCCGGCGTGTTCGGGGTCTGGTTGCCGGTTCGCCGTTTGGTCCTGGTCGCCGTCGTGCCGCGACCTGAGCTGATGCGCTGAGCCATGGGACACGCTCCTCGACAGTCCGTCCTCGGCCCGCGGTGGGTCCCAAGTGCCGCACCGCGCGGTGCGGCATACCCGTCAGGACGGCTCCGAACCTCCGGCCCCGGAGGTCGCGCCCGCCGAGGGTTCGAAGAGGTGCGCGAAGGCGGCCAGGTTGGCGGTCGACTCGCCCCGCTTGACCCGCCACTCCCACTCCCGGCGGATGGCGGTGCCGAAGCCGATCTCCAGCATGCCGTCGAAGGACTCGTCGGCGTAGGTCAGCACGGCGCCGAGCAGCCGGTCCAGCTCGTCCTCGTCCACCCCCGACAGGCTGACCCGGCCGGTCAGGTAGACGTCGCCGACCGCGTCGATGGAAAAGGACACCCCGTACATCCGGGCGTTGCGCTGGAGCAGCCAGGCCCAGAGCTCCTCGCGGCGCTCGTCGGGCTGGCGCATCACGAACGCCTCGATCCGCAGCGCGTGCTCACCGACGATCAGGTTGCAGATCGTCTTGAGCTTGTGGGTGCCCGGCAGGGTGACCGCGTACGACGCCTCGCCGGTGGACTCCCACTCCAGCTCGCGCTCGGCGCAGACGGACTCGATCAGCGCGGCGACCTCACTCCTGCGGCTCATCGCACCCACTCTACGGTCGGTTCCGCACCCGCGCCGCGCGCCCGGCGGCCGGTCACCAGGAGCAGGACAGGGCCGGATCCCCGGCGAGCCGGCCGGCCAGCCGGGCCCGCTGCTCCGCGATCGCCTCGCCGTACACGGTGAGCAGGCCGGAGACCGTGCGGTGCCAGGAGAAGTCGCGGGCGTGCCGCTCCGCGCCCCGGCCCAGCGCCACCCGGCGCAGCCGATCGGGCAGCAGGCGAGCCAGCGTACGGGCCCAGTCGACCGGGTCGTGGCCGTCGATGAGCACCCCGCTGACCCCGTCCCGGACGGCGGTCACCAGCCCGCCCACGGCCGCCGCCAGCACGGGCGTGCCGCAGGCCTGGGCCTCCAGCGCGACCAGCCCGAACGACTCGTTGTACGAGGGCACCGCGACCAGGTCGGCGGCGCGATAGAGGGCGGGCAGGTCGTCGCCGGTCTGCGGCGGCAGGAAGCGCACCCGGTCGGCGACGCCGAGGGAGTTGGCCAGCTCGATCAGGGCGGTGGGCCGGTCCAGGCCGCTGCCGCTGGGGCCGCCGCAGATCACCACGGTCAGCTCGGCGGCCAGCGCGGGATCCCGCTCGCGCAGCGCGGCGGCCGCCCGGATCAGCACGTCGGGGGCCTTGAGCGGCTGGATGCGGCCGACGAAGGCCACCACGTACCCGGTGGTGGGCAGCCCGAGCCGGTGGCGGGCGGCGAGCCGGGCCGCCTCCCGGTCGCCGGCGGCCGGGCGGAACCGGTCCAGGTCCACGCCGGGCTCCACCACGGCCACCCGGGCCGGGTCGGCGGCGTACCGGTCGATCAGGTCGCGGGCCTCGACCCGCGTGTTCGCGACCAGCCGGTTGGCCTCGGCGACCACCTGCTCCTCGCCGATGACGCGGGCCTTCGGCTCGGGCCGGTCGCCGGCGGCGAGCTGGGCGTTCTTGACCTTCGCCAGGGTGTGCGCGGTGTGCACCAGCGGCACCCCCCAGCGTTCCTTGGCCAGCCAGCCGA
Source organism: Micromonospora solifontis (assembly GCF_003725545.1). Classification (GTDB taxonomy): domain Bacteria; phylum Actinomycetota; class Actinomycetes; order Mycobacteriales; family Micromonosporaceae; genus Micromonospora; species Micromonospora solifontis. The sequence goes on from NZ_RJLN01000014.1 coordinate 10,282, forward strand.
CCTGCCCGGAGAGCCAGTAGTGCGAGTGGATGAGGTCGTAGTGGCCCGGCGGGCGGGCCGCCTCGGCGCGCAGCACGCCGGCGGTGAAGGCGCAGAGCTGGCCGGGCAGCTCCTCCTTGGTCAGCCCCTCGAGCGGGCCGGAGGTCACGTGCCGGACGTGCACGCCCGGGGCCATCTCAACCACCGGCGGCAGGTCGCCCGAGGTGGCGCGGGTGAAGATCTCCACCTCGACGTCGGCCTCGGCGAGCCGGCGCGCGACCTCCAGGATGTAGACGTTCATGCCCCCGGCGTCACCCGTGCCGGGCTGGTGCAGTGGCGAGGTGTGCACGGAGAGCGTCGCGATCCGGCGTGGCCGCGGCCACGGCAGAACACCTCGCTGACGACCGACACCGGTGTGCAACTCCGCCACGTCCGCTCCCTCTGTCACGGTTGATGCCGTCCCCGCACGCCCGGCGCTTTTCGGACAACGTCCTCGCCGGATGTCATCTTCCCGATCGGCGGGTGCTAATGCGTGGGGGCGGCCCGCCGGCGTGACGGACCTCATCGCCGCATCGGGGCGTACGCCGGGAGAGAATGACCGGATGACCTCTGTCGCGATCGTCACCGGGGCCTCCAGCGGGATCGGCGCGGCCACCGCCCGCCGGCTGGCCACCGAGGGTTTCCACGTGCTCGCCGCCGCGCGGCGGACCGACCGGCTGGCCGGCCTGGTCGCCGAGATCGAGGCGGCCGGCGGCGCGGCCACGGCCGTGGCGTGCGACGTCACCTCGGACGAGTCGGTCGCCGCGCTGGCCGCCGCGGCCGCCGCCGCGCCCGGCCCGGTCACCCTGCTGGTCAACAACGCCGGCGGGGCGCGCGGCCTGGACCCGGTGGAGTCCGGCTCGGTGACCGACTGGCAGTGGATGTACGAGGTGAACGTGCTCGGCACGGTCCGGGTCACCCAGGCGCTGCTGCCCGCGCTGGAGGCGTCCGGCGCCGGCACCATCGTGATCATCGGCTCCACCGCCGGCCAGGTGGTCTACGAGGGCGGTGGCGGCTACACCGCCGCCAAGCACGCGCAGACCGCCGTCGCCGGCACGCTCCGGCTGGAGCTGTGCGGCCGTCCGGTCCGGGTCATCGAGATCGACCCGGGGATGGTGAAGACCGAGGAGTTCGGCCTGGTCCGGTTCGGCGGCGACGCCGACAAGGCCGCCGCGGTCTACGCCGGGGTGGCCGAGCCGCTGCTCGCCGACGACATCGCCGACTGCGTCGCCTGGTGCGCCACCCGGCCGCACCACGTGAACGTCGACCGGCTGGTGGTCCGCCCGCTGGCCCAGGCCGCTCAGCACAAGGTGCACCGGGTGTGAGCTGATGAAACCGCTGGGCGTCGCCACCCGCGGGACGACGAATCCCAACCGGCTCCGGCGGGTGGACAACTGGATCGTCGAGACCTGCGGCGACGCCCTGCGGGCGGCCGCCGACCCGCTGGTGGTCGACCTGGGCTACGGGGCCACCCCGATCACGGCGGTCGAACTCCGGGCCCGGCTCGCGGCCGGGGTCCGCGCCGACGTCCGGGTGGTCGGGCTGGAGATCGATCCGGTACGCGTGGCCGCCGCCCAGCCGGCCGCCGACCCACCCGGGCTGGTCTTCGCGCGGGGCGGCTTCGAGCTGGCCGGCCTCCGGCCCGCGCTGGTCCGGGCGTTCAACGTGCTGCGCCAGTACGACGAGAGCGAGGTGGCCGACGCCTGGCGTACGGTCACCGGTCGGCTGGCCCCGGGCGGGCTGCTGGTCGAGGGGACCTGCGACGAGTTGGGCCGGCTGGGCAGCTGGGTGCTGCTGGACCGGACCGGCCCGCGCACGCTGACCCTGGCCGCGCGCCCGACCACCCTGGAGAGCCCGGCGCAGCTCGCCGAGCGGCTGCCCAAGGCGCTGATCCATCGCAACGTCCCCGGCGAACGGATCCACGACCTGATCCGCGCCCTGGCGGACGCCTGGCAGGCCGCCGCCGGCTACGCCCCCTTCGGCCCCCGCGACCGCTGGACCCGCACGGTCGCCGCCGTGAAGGACGCGGGCTGGCCGGTCCTGGACCGCCCCCGCCGCTGGCGCCACGGCGAAGTCACCCTTCCCTGGCCCGCCGTCTCCCCCACCTAACCCCCCCCGGGTCCAACCCCGGCGATCATGAAGTTAGCTGTGCCGGACGCCCTATTTGTTCCGGCTAACCTCATGATCGACCGGGGTCTCGGGGGTGGGTCAGATGGTGCAGTTGATGAGGACGGGTTCGGGGTGGAGGGTTACGCCGAAGCGGTCGTGGACGCCGTCTCGGATCTCCCTCGCCAGGGCGACCAGCGCGGCCGTGGGGGCGGTGCCGCTGCGGTTGGTGAGGGCGAGGGTGTGTTTGCTGGAGATGGCGACCCCGTCCGGGCCCGCGTACCCCTTGCCGAAGCCGGCCTTGTCGATCAGCCAGGCGGCGCTCACCTTGACCACGTCGCCGGCGCCCGACCAGTGCGGCGGCTCGCCGAGGTCGGCGGCGCGCTCCTGGAGCAGCTCGTACGCCTCCGACTCCAGCACCGGATTGGTGAAGAACGAGCCCACCGACCGGGTGTCCGGGTCGTCCGCGTCGAGCACCATGCCCTTGCCCGCGCGTAGCCGCAGCACGGTGGCCCGGGCGTCGGCCAGCGGCACCCGGTCGCCGACCTCGACGCCGAGCGCACGGGCCAGCTCGGCGTAGCGGACCGGGCCGGAGACCGGGGAGCGGGTGAGCCGGAAGTCGACCGTGAGCACCACCCAACGGTCGCTGTACTTGAAGATGCTGCCCCGGTACGCGAATCCGCAGTCGGCGGCCTCGATCCGCACCACCGCGCCGTGGGTGCGGTCGTACGCCTCGACGGCGGTGATCGTCTCGGCGACCTCCTGGCCGTACGCGCCGACATTCTGGATCGGGGTGGCGCCGGCCGACCCGGGGACGCCGGAGAGGCACTCCAGCCCGGACCAGCCGCGCTCCACGGTGGCGGCGACCAGGTCGTCCCAGGGCTCGCCGGCCTCGACCCGGACGGTGACCGTGTCGGCGTCCTCGGCGACCACCCGGAATCCCCTGGACCGGATCAGCACGACGGTGCCCGGGAAGCCCTGGTCGCCGATCACCACGTTGCTGCCGCCGGCGAGGACGAGGACCGGCTCGTCCCGCGACTGCGCTTCCCGCACCTTCTGTACGATTTCGTCGGCGCTGGTGGCGGTCTCCAACCGGCCGGCGGCGCCACCGAGCCGGAGGGTGGTGTAACGCGCCAGGGTGGCCGGGTCGGTCGGGTCGGCTCCGGTCGCCGGTTCGGCGTAGACGTCTGACACGCCCTTCACCCTAGGCTGAGGGGTAGCCGCGGCACCCACTGGTGGCCCGGTCACCCCCGGGAGGATTGCGATGAGCAGACTGCACGGCACGAAGGACTTCTGGCTCGGCGCGCTGCGGACGGAGGGCCCCGCCTTCGCCGCCGCGGTCGCGGAGGCACCCCCGCAGACACCGGTGCTCTCCTGTCCCGGCTGGACGGTCTCGGACCTCGCTCACCACCTCACCCGGGTGTACATGTGGGCCCGCACGGTCGTGACCGCCGGGACCGCGACCCGGCCCGAGCGGCAGGACCCGGAGCCGCCGGCCGGGCTGACCGCCGCGCAGTGGTACCGGCGGGAGTACGACCAGCTCATGGCGCTCTTCGAGGGGCTCGACGTGGAGACCCCGGCGTGGAACTTCGCGCCGCAGCCGAAGAAGGCCGGGTTCTGGCCGCGCCGGATGGCGCACGAGACGGCGGTCCACCGCTGGGACGCCCAGCTCGCGATCGGCGCCGGGGAACCGATCGAGGCCAAGCTCGCCGCCGACGGGGTGAGTGAGGTGCTGGACACCTGGCTGCCGGCCGGCCGGCGGATCGAGTCCGGCCAGTGGCACGGGGTGGTGCAGTTGACCGCGACCGACGCCGCTCAGGACTGGTACCTGCGGCTGCGCGGCGAGGGGATGGCGCTGCTGGACACCGCGACGATCCTGGATCACGACGAGCACCACGCCCGGGCCCAGGTCAGCGGCACCGCGAGCGACCTGCTGCTGGCCCTGATGGGCCGGATCAGCTTCGACGCCCTCGGGGTGGCCGGCGACCGCCGGCTGCTGAGCGGGCTGCGGGTGGGCTGACCTGGCTTCTGGGTGACCCCGGCTGCGGGTGGGCGGGCGCCGCGGCGGGCCGCGGCAGGAGACATCGCTTCGGAGCGGCATGTCTGAGAGACGTGATCATGTCTGTCAGACATGCCGCTCCTGCATGGTCGGGGCTCGGCGGGCGGGCCGAGTTTCGTAACGGCCTGAGAGCGCTCTCTTGACAGGAGCCGGGGCAGCCACCACCCTCTTGTGAGAGCGCTCTCTGAGAACCGGAACCACTCTCCACCACCCGTAACGACCAAGAGGGGTCAGATAAGAGATGGGTACCTTCACGCGCCGCCGGCTGGCGGCGGTGGCTTTGGTCGCCACCACCGCGCTGCTCGGCGCCACCGCCTGTGGCGGCGGCGAGGACAAGGCCGCCGCCGACGGTCCGGTCACGCTCACCGTCGACGTCTTCGGCCAGTTCGGCTACGACGAGCTGTACAAGGAGTACATGGCCAGCCACCCCAACGTGAAGATCGTTGAGCGGGGCACCGGCAGCAACCTGGACGAGTACTCGCCGAAGCTCACCCAGTGGCTCGCCGCGGGCAAGGGCGCGGGCGACATCGTCGCCATCGAGGAGGGCCTGCTGGTCGAGTACAAGGCCAACCCGCAGAACTTCGTCAACCTGCTCGACCACGGCGCCGCCGACCTCAAGGGCAACTTCCTGGACTGGAAGTGGAACCAGGGCCTCACCGCCGACGGCAAGCAGTTGATCGGCCTCGGCACCGACGTCGGCGGCATGGCGATGTGCTACCGCAAGGACCTGTTCGCCAAGGCCGGCCTGCCCACCGACCGGGACGCCGTCTCGAAGCTCTGGCCCACCTGGCAGGACTACGTCAAGGTCGGCGAGCAGTTCAAGGCGAAGAACCCCGGGGCCGCGTTCCTCGACGCCGCCACCAACACCTTCAACACCATCCTGCTGCAGACCGCCGGCAACACCAGCGGCTACAGCTACTACGACACCAGCAACAACCTGGTGGTCGACAGCAACCCGGCGGTCAAGCAGGCGTACGACACCACGATGGACATCATCGACTCCGGCCTCTCCGGCAAGTACGGCTCCTGGTCGGAGGAGTGGGTCTCCGCGTTCAAGCAGGGCAAGTTCGCCACCATCGCCTGCCCGGCCTGGATGACCGGGGTCATCGAGGGCAACGCCGGCCCGGGCGCCAAGGGCAAGTGGGACATCGCCCAGGTCCCCGGTAACGGCGGCAACTGGGGCGGCTCCTTCCTCGCCGTGCCGAAGCAGGGCAAGCACCAGGCCGAGGCGATCGAGCTGGCCAAGTTCCTGACCAGCGCCAAGGGGCAGATCGGCGCCTTCAAGGCCAAGGGCCCGCTGCCCTCGTCGCCGCAGGCCCTGGACGACCCCGCGATCGTCGACTCGAAGAACGCCTACTTCTCGGACGCCCCGGTCGGAAAGATCTTCGCCGCCGGCGCCAAGAGCCTCAAGCCGGTCTACATGGGCCCGAAGAACCAGGCCGTCCGGACCGAGGTGGAGAACGCCGTCCGCACCGTGGAGCTGGGCAAGCGCACCCCGGAGCAGGGCTGGACCGACGCGGTCGAGAACGCCAAGAAGGCCGCTGCCAAGTAACCCGAGCCAGTGCGTGCGGGCGGGGCCCCGGCGACGGGGCGCCGCCCGCACGGCGGAAAGGAGTCACGGGCCATGGCAGTCCAGCTCGACGCCCGCCCGCCGGTCAGACCGGCGCACCGCATCGCCCGCCCCGGCCGGGGCGCCCGGCTCAGCCGGTTCGACACGAAGTACTCGCCCTACCTGTACATCGCCCCGTTCTTCCTGCTCTTCGGGGTCTTCGGGGCCTACCCGCTGGCGTACACGTTCTGGGTCTCGCTGCACGACTGGGACCTGCTCGGCGCCGAGCACCCGTTCATCGGTCTCGACAACTACAGCCAGCTCCTGGCCGACCCGGACTTCTGGCACTCGGTGGTGAACACCCTCGGCATCTTCGTCATCTCCACGGTCCCGCAGCTGCTGCTGGCGCTCTGGCTGGCCAACCTGCTCAACCGGCAGCTCCGGGCCCGGACCACCTGGCGGATGGCGGTGCTGATCCCGAACGTCACCTCCACCGCCGCGGTGGCGATCGTCTTCGCGGTGCTCTTCGGCCGCGAGTTCGGCATGATCAACTGGCTGCTCGACCACGTCGGCGTCGACGCGATCGACTGGAAGGCCAACCGCCTGGCCTCCTGGGTGGCCATCTCCACGATGGTCGACTGGCGGTGGACCGGCTACAACGCGCTGATCTTCCTGGCCGCCATGCAGGCCATCCCCCGCGACCTCTACGAATCCGCCTCGATCGACGGTGCGAGCCGATCGCGGCAGTTCTGGTCGATCACCGTGCCGCTGCTGAAGCCGACGATCATCTTCGCGGTCATCATCTCCACCATCGGCGGCCTCCAGCTCTTCACCGAGCCGCGGATGTTCAACTCCGGCACCAACGCGATCCGCGGCGGGCCGCTGCGCGAGTCGCAGACCGTGACCATGTACATGTTCGAGAACGCCTTCGCGCCCCACTACAACTTCGGCTACGGCTCGGCGATCGCCTGGCTGCTGTTCGCGCTGATCGCGGTGGTCGCGGCCATCAACGTCCTGCTCCTCCGCCGGCTCGGCGGCGGTGCCGCCCGCAAGGAGGACTCCCGATGACCCGCCTCTGGTCGGCCGGCCGGCTCACCTACCTGGCGCTGACCCTCACGGCCGTCCTGTCGATCTTCCCGATCTACTGGATGTTCGTGGTCGCCAGCAAGACCAGTGACGCCATGGGCCAGGTGCCGCCCCCGGTCGTCCCGGGTGGCAACCTCGGCGCCAACATCGCCAAGCTGTTCGACAACACCGACGCGTACTTCCTCACCGGTCTGATCAACTCGGCGATCGTGGCCGGCACGGTCACCGTCTCGGTGGTCTTCTTCTCCACGCTGGCCGGCTTCGCCTTCGCCAAGCTGCGCTTCCGCGGTCGCAACGCGCTGCTGCTGGTCATCGTCGCCACCATGATGGTCCCCACCCAGCTCGGCGTCATCCCGCTGTACCTGCTGATGACCAAGCTGAACTGGAACGACCGGCTGCCGGCGGTGATCGTGCCGGCGCTGGTCACCGGGTTCGGCGTGTTCATGATGCGCCAGTACGCGGGCCAGGCGGTCAGCACCGAGCTGATCGAGGCCGCCCGGATGGACGGCTGCAACACCGCGCGGATCTACTGGAACGTGGTGCTGCCGGCGCTGCGCCCGGCCGCCGCGGTGCTCGGCCTGCTCACCTTCATGACCACCTGGAACGACTTCCTCTGGCCGTACGCGGTGCTGAACGACCCGGAGAACCCGACCGTGCAGTTGTCGCTGCGGGCCCTGTCCGACGGCTACTACCAGGACATGTCGCAGGTGTTCACCGGAACGGCCATCGCCACCCTTCCCCTGCTGCTGGTGTTCATCGTGTTCGGCCGCCAGATCATCGGCGGCATCATGGAAGGTGCGGTCAAGGCGTGAGCGCGAGGAGTGAGCTTCGATTTCCCGAGGGCTTCGTCTGGGGTGCGGCCACCGCCGCGTACCAGATCGAGGGTGCCGTCCGGGAGGACGGTCGCGGCCCGTCCATCTGGGACACCTTCAGCCGTACGCCCGGAAAGGTGTTCCAGGGGCACACCGGCGACATCGCCTGCGACCACTACCACCGCTACCCCGACGACGTGGCGATGATGGCGGAGCTGGGCCTCCAGGCGTACCGCTTCTCGGTCGCCTGGCCCCGGATCCGGCCCGACGGCACCGGCCCGGTCAACCCGCGCGGCCTGGACTTCTACGACCGCCTGGTCGACTCCCTGCTGGCCCGGGGCATCGACCCGATCGTCACGCTCTACCACTGGGACCTGCCGCAGGGGCTGGAGGACCGGGGCGGCTGGACCACCCGGGAGACCGCCGAGCACTTCGCCGACTACGCGGTCGCCGTCCACCAGCGGCTCGGCGACCGGGTCCGCACCTGGACCACTCTCAACGAGCCGTGGTGCTCGGCGTACCTCGGGTACGGCAACGGGGTGCACGCGCCGGGCGGGCAGGACGCGGGGGACGCGTTCCGGGCCGTACACCATCTGCTGCTCGGCCACGGCCTGGCCACCCTGGCGCTGCGCGCGGCCGGCGTGGAGGTCCTGGGGATCACCCTCAACCTGGCCGACGTGCAGCCGGCGGACGCCGACAGCCCGGCGGACGCCGCCGCGGTGCGGCTGGTCGACGGGCTGCACAACCGGATCTTCCTGGACCCGCTGACCGGGGCCGGCTACCCGGACGACGTGCTGGCGCACGTGAGCCGGCTGGTCGAGCCGGACTTCATCCGGGACGGGGACGAGAAGGTGATCGCCGCGCCGATCGACCTACTCGGGATCAACTACTACGCGCCCACCTACGTGGCGGGCCGGGCGGGTGGCGCGGGTGGCAGCGCGTACCCGGGCAGCGCGGGCAGCGTCGAGTTCCTGCCGCCGGTCGGGCCGCTGACCGACATGGGCTGGATGATCGAGCCGGCCGGTCTCACCCGTCTGCTGGAGCGGGTGGCCGCCGACTACCCGGGCCTGCCGATGATCATCACGGAGAACGGCGCGGCCTTCCCGGACAAGGCCGGCACCGAGCGGACCGGGTGGGTGGCCGACACCGACCGGGTCGCCTACCTCGACGGGCACCTGCGCGCGGTGCACCAGGCCATCTCCCGTGGGGTCGACCTGCGGGGCTATCTCGTATGGTCATTGCTGGACAACTTCGAATGGGCCGAGGGCTACCGGAAGCGGTTCGGGATCGTGCACGTCGACTACCTGACCCAGCGGCGCACACCGAAGGAAAGTGCCCGCTGGTACCAGGGGGTGATCTCCCGGAACGGGCTGTGACGAGGTGGTGGTAACGGGGATGACGACGGCACAACGGCCGACCCTGGAGGCGGTGGCGAAGCGGGCAGGCGTGTCCCGGGCCACGGTCTCCCGGGTGGTCAACGGTTCCACCACCGTCGCGGAACCCATCCAGCAGGCGGTGCGCCGGGCGGTGGAGGAGCTGGGGTACGTCCCGAACCTCGCCGCCCGGAGCCTGGTCACCCAACGCACCGACTCGGTCGCGCTGGTGATGCCCGAGGCGGCCACCCGGGTCTTCTCCGACGACCAGGTCTTCCCCGGGATCATCCGGGGGGCGGCCCAGGAGCTGGAGGCGGCGGACAAGCAGCTCGTGCTGATGCTGGCGGGCTCGCCGGCCGGGCACGAGCGGGTCGAGCGGTACACCACCGGCCGGCACGTGGACGGGGTGCTCTTCGCCTCGCTGCACGGCGAGGACCCGCTCCCGGGCAGGCTGGCCCGGCTCGGCATCCCGGTGGTGTGCAGCGGCCGGCCGCTGGACGGCGCCGAGGTCCCGTACGTCGACGTCGACCACGTCGGTGGGGTCACCCGGGCGGTCCGGTACCTCATCGAGAACGGCCGGCGGCGGATCGCCACCATCGCCGGCCCGCAGGACATGGTCGCCGGCATCGAACGGCTGGAGGGCTACCGGAACACGATCACCGAGGCGGGCCTGCCGGTGCTGGTCGCGTACGGCGACTTCACCCGGGAGTCCGGCACGGCGGCGATGCGGCAGCTGCTGGCCGAGCACCCGGACCTGGACGCCGTCTTCGCCGCCTCCGACCTGATGGCACACGCCGCGCTGCGCACCCTGCGGGAGGCGGGCCGGCGCGTGCCGCAGGACGTGGCGGTGATCGGTTTCGACGACATCGAGACGGCGGCCTACACCGAGCCGCCGCTGACCACCGTCCGGCAGCCCATAGTGGAGCTGGGTCGGGCGATGACCCGACAGCTGCTGCGGATCGCCGCGGGCGAGGAGATCGAGCAGGCGCTCATGCTGCCGACCGAACTGGTCGTCCGCGAATCCGCCTGACGTGCAAGGAGGGGCCCCGGTTGACGCCAGGCGTAGATCCGGGGCCCCTTCCTGACACCCCGCCGCCGGCCGCCAGGGGTCGGCCGGCCCGTCCCGCCCGTACCGAGGATTAATCCGCTCGCCCGGTGGCGCGGGACGGATCTAGGGTCAGCCGGATGAGCGACGCCCTGATCCGCCCCGCCCGTCCCGAGGACGCGTCCGCCGTCGTGGCGCTGCGCGCGCTGGTCTACCCGTACCTGGTGCGCGGCGTCGAGTCGACCCGGCGCATGATCGTCCAGCCGCCGCCCGGCGAGGACTGGGCGGCCTGGGTGGCCGAGGCGGACGGGCGGCTGGTCGGCTGGGTGTCGGCGTACCGCAACTCGCAGACCTCGACCCCGGGGGTGGGCGAGGTCTCCACCCTGCATGTCGACCCGGCCCACCGGCGCCGGGGCGTCGGCACCGCCCTCCTCGACGCCGCCCTCGGTCACCTGCGGCGGATCGGCGCGACCCGGGTGCTCATCCACTGCCGCACCGAATCCCTGCCGTTCGCCCGGCGGCACGGCTTCACGCCCAGCCGCGAGCTGCGCTACTCGGCGCTCGACCTGCGGCCCGCCCCGCCGATGCCCGAGCCGCCACCGGGCGTACGGCTGCTGCCGGCCGCCGGGGTCGACCCGCGCCGGATCCACCGGGCGGACGCCGAGTCGTCGTTGGACGAGCCGGGCGACGTCCCCACGGACGTGCTCGGCTACGACCTCTGGCACCACGAGGTGTGGGACAACCCGGGGCTGGACCGGCAGGCCAGCACGGTCGCCGAGGTGGACGGCGAGGTGGTCGCCCTCAGCCTGGTCAAGCGGGACGGCGACCGGATGTGGTCGGACTTCACCGGCACCGTGCCGGGGCACCGTGGCCGGGGTCTGGGCCGGCTGACCAAGCAGGCCGCCCTGCACCGCGCCGCCGCCGCGGGGGTACGGATCGCGTACACCTCGAACGACGAGGCGAACGCGCCAATGTTGGCGATCAACGCCCGGCTCGGCTACCGGCCGGTGGACAGCCAGTGGTCCTGCCGACGCCGGCTCAGCTGAGCCCGGCGGCGACCCGTACGGCGGTCGCGTAGGTGTCCGCGCCGAGAAGCACCAGCCGGGCCTCGGCGACGTGCACCGGGTCGGCCCCGTGCAGCACGGTCAACGCCTGATGGACGGCGTCGTCGACCGGCCAGCCGTAGACACCGGCGGAGATCAACGGGAAGGCGACGGTCAGCGCGCCCAGCTCGTCGGCGACCGCCAGGCTGTTGGCGTAGCAGGCGCGCAGCAGCGCGGACCGGTCCTCGCGAGCCGCGAAGACCGGCCCGACGGTGTGGATCACCCAGCGGGCCGGCAGGTCGCCGGCGGTGGTGGCGACCGCCTGGCCGGTCGGCAGGCCCTTGCCGTAGCGGGAGGCGCGCAGGGTCCGGCACGCCTCGAGGATCGCCGGGCCGCCCCGGCGGTGGATCGCGCCGTCCACCCCACCGCCACCGAGCAGCGAGGAGTTCGCCGCGTTGACGATCGCGTCGACGGGCTGGGCGGTGATGTCCCCCTCCACCAGCATGATCTCCATGTCACCCCTCCTCGACGGGCTGCCCGAGCGACCGGCGGGCCAGCAGGGTGGCCCCGGCGACGGCGGCCGGCATGACCAGCACCGCGCCGAGCGGGATCAGGAAGCAGACGAAGACCGCGACCCCGAAGCCGAGGGTGGTCGGCCGGTCCGCCTTCAGTATCGACCGGCGGTCCGGCAGCCGCATGCCGCGCCGGTAGAAGGGCGCACCGGCCAGCTCCAGGGCGAGGAACCAGCCACCCACCAGCGCGCCGACCACCGGGACCACCGTCTGGCCCACCACCGGGAGGAAGCCGGCCGCGAAGAGGGGTACGCCGACCAGCGCGGAGATCGCCACCAGCCGCAGCGAGTCGACGATGCTGCGCCGCAGCGACGCCCAGAACGGCACGTCGACCGCGCCGGGCGTGCCGCCCAGCCGGTCCTCCACCCGCTCGGAGATCTTCTCGTAGAACGGGTCGCCGATGGCCAGGGTCACCGCGGTGAAGGTGAGCACCCCGAGCAGCCCGGCCAGTCCCACGACGGCCAGCCCGGCGACCACCCGGACCAGTCCCCGCCAGGTCCCGGACCAGTCGTCCGCGAACGGGGTGACCAGCACGGCCAGATCGTCCACGAAGTACAGCAGGGTGGCGAAGGCGGCGACGAAGAGCGCCCCGGAGATCAACGCCGGCACGATCCCCAGCAGCATCAGCCCAGGGCTGCGGACGTACAGGGCGAAGCCGCGCAGCAGCAGGCCGGCGCCGGCGACGAAGCGGGTGAGGGCGCCGGTCACGGGCGCGGCGAGGCGGGGTGCGTCCACGACCGGACAGCCTAGTGGCAGACCGCATCCCACCCGGTCAGCCCTGTTAGGAGGGGCCCCCTTTACTACCGGAGGCGTTAACAGGGGGCCCTTCCTTACACAATGGGCGGGTGCGTGCGTCCCGGCTGATCTCGTTGCTCCTGCTGCTGCAGGCGCGGGAGACGATGACCGCGGCCGAGCTGGCCCGCGAGCTGGAGGTCTCCGAACGCACCGTCTACCGGGACGTGCTGGCGCTCTCCGCGGCCGGGGTGCCGGTGTACGCGGACCGGGGCCGGGCCGGCGGCTACCGCCTGCTCGGCGGCTACCGGACCCGGCTGACCGGGCTGACCCGGGACGAGGCGGAGGCGCTCTTCCTGGCCGGGCTGCCCGGCCCGGCCGGCGACATGGGCCTGGCCGACGCGGTGGCCGCCGCCGAGCTGAAGGTGCTCGCCGCGCTGCCGCCGAGCCTGCGGGACGCGCCCGCCCGCACCGGTCAGCGGTTCCACCTGGACGTACCGGGCTGGTTCCGCGAGTCGACCCCGCCCCCGTGGCTGGCCGAGCTGGCCCGCGCGGTCTGGCGGGACCGGGTGGTCGAGCTGCGCTACCGGCGCGGCGAGCGGGAGGTGACCCGCACGGTGCAGCCGTACGGGCTGGTGCTGAAGAGCGGGGTCTGGTATCTGGTCGGCCGGGTCGGCGACGGGCACCGGACCTACCGGGTGGACCGGGTGGTCGGCGTCGAGACCGGCGCGGAGACCTTCGACCGGGACGAGGGCTTCGACCTGGGCGCGTACTGGCGGGAGCAGGCGGTGTCGTTCCTGCGCAGCATGCTGCGCGCCGAGGTCACCGTCCGGCTCAGCCCCGCCGGCCTGCGCGCGCTCCGGCACGTGGCCGAGGCCCCCTTCGCGTACGAGGAGGCGGTGGCCGGGGCGGGCGAACCCGACGGGCAGGGGTGGGTGGTGACCCGGCTGCCCGTCGAGTCCGTCCCGGTGGCGTACGACGTGCTGCTCCGGCTCGGGCCGGAGGTCGAGGTGCTGGACCCGCCGGAGCTGCGGGCGCGGTTCGCCGAGGCGGCCCGGCGCGCGGCGGCGCGCTACGGGTTCGGGCCGGAGGGTCAGCGGTAGCCCTTGTCGTCCGCCGGCTTGCCGGGCTTGATCACCTCTTCGTGATAGCGGAAGAAGTGCGGGCGGGTGCCGTCCAGGTCGGTGAAGCCGTACACCTGGGCCAGGCTGCCGGCGTCGACGGACTCGCCGTTCCAGCGGGCCCGGTCCGGGTCGGCGGCCAGGGCGGCCACCGCGCGCCCGACGAAGGCCGGCGTCTCCGACATGAGGAAGTTCGGGTCCTTCGCCGCGCCGTCGCGCCAGTTGGCCTCGGTGACCCCGAAGTGCTCCAGCATCGCCTCCGAGCGCAGCCAGCCCGGGGTGAGCGCGACCGCGGTGCACCCGTGCGGCGCCAGTTCGTGCGCCTGGGTGAAGGCGAGCCGGTTCACCGACACCTTGGCCAGGTCGTAGAAGACCGAGAGCCGGTAGTTGTCGTCGTTGTACGCCTTGGTGCCGTCACCGACCTCGACGACCAGACCGCCCAGGTGGCGGATCAGCAACGGCAGCGCGTAGTGGCTGGTGATGATGTGGGTGTCCACGGCCAGCCGCAGGGTGCGGAAGCCGGCGTCGAGGGGTTGCTCCCAGACCGGCTTCTCCCAGGTGATCAGCGGGTCGGCGCCCCAGATGTCGTTGACCAGCACGTCGAGCCGGCCCTGCTCGGTGTCGATCCGCTCGACCAGGCGGCGTACCTGGTCCCGGTCGAGGTGGTCGACCGCGACCGCGATCCCGGTGCCGCCGGCCGCGGTGACCAGCTCGGCGGTCTCCTCGATGGTCTCCGGCCGGTCGAGTTCCGAGCGGCGCTCGCGGGTGGTCCGGCCGGTGGCGTAGACGGTGGCCCCGGCGGCGCCGAGCTGGACGGCGATCTGCCGGCCGGCGCCCCGGGTCGCCCCGGCGACGAGCGCGATCTTTCCTGTCAGCGGTTTCGTCATGCCACCCACCCTCGCACCGATACCTGACAGCCCAAGTCCGGTTTTCCGGGTGATCCGGATCCGCCATCATGAGCGGCATGCACCTGCTGCTCTCCGGGATCGTCGGTTCGGTCGCGTACGGGCTGGCCGGCCCCGGGTCGGACGTGGACCGGATCGGCGTCTTCGCCGCGCCCACCGTGGCCTTCCACGGCCTGCACCCGCCGCGCGAGTCGGTGGTCACCACCGACCCGGACGTCACCCTGCACGAGGCGAGGAAGTACGCCCTCCTGGCGCTGAGCGGCAACCCGACCGCCACCGAGCTGATGTGGCTGCCCGACGACTGCTACGAGACCCGCACCGAATTCGGCGAGCGGCTGATCGCCATCCGTTCGGCCTTCCTCAGCGCGCCCCGGGTCCGCGACGCCTACCTCGGCTACGCCACCCAGCAGTTCCGCAAACTGACGACACGCGACTCCTCGACCGGCGGCCGGCGGCGTTCCGCGAAGCACGCCCGGCACCTGGCCCGGCTGCTGCACCAGGGGCGGGTGCTCTACGCCACCGGGGTGCTGGAGATCCGGCTGGCCGACCCGGAGTGGTTCCGGGCGTTCGGTGAGCGGGTCGCGGGCGGCGCGCTGGACGAGGCGGAGGCGCTGGTCGCCGCGGCCGGGCGGGACTTCGACCGGATCCGCACCCCGCTGCCGGACGGGCCGGACGAGGAGACCGTGGAGCGGTGGCTGCTCGACGTCCGGGCCGCCCACCTGCCCGGTTGAGTTCAGTCGACCAGGCGGACGCGTACCCGGCGGTTGGCCCGACCCTTGCTCTCCACCTTGACCACCTGGACCTTGCCGATCTGCGCGGTGGAGGCGACGTGGGTACCCCCGTCGGCCTGCACGTCCAGCCCCACGATGTCGACGATCCGGACCTGCTGCTCGTCGGGCGGGATCAGGTTGGACTGGGTGCGGATGATGTCCGGCAGCGCGAGGGCCTCGGCCCGCGGCAGCACCCGCACGGCGACCGCCCGGTCGGCGGCCACCTCGGCGTTGACCAGCTCCTCGATCCGGCCCTTGAAGTCCGGCGGCACCTCGGGGAGGTTGAAGTCCATCCGGGCCTCGCCGGGCTCCATGTTCCCGCCGGTGACCAGCGCGCCGAAGTCGCGGAAGACCACCCCGCAGAGCACGTGCAGCCCGGAGTGGGTACGCATCAGCATGGTCCGCCGGTCGTCCTCGACCGCGCCGGTGACGGCGGTGCCGACCGGCGGCAGCGGGTCACCCTCGGCCGGGATCAGCCACAGGTCGTCGCCCTTGCGGGTGCCCACGATCCGGGTCTGCGCCCCCTGCCACAGCAGCACTCCGTGATCCGGCGGCTGCCCCCCGCCACCCGGGTAGAAGGCCGACCGGTCCAGCACGATGCCCTGCTCGGGGTCGGCCGCCAGCACCGTGCACGCCCATTCCCGGAGGGTGGGGTCGGCGAGGTCGAGGCGGTGCGTACGGCCGTGGTGTGTGACGCCCATGACAGCGGAGGTTACCCGTTCAGGAACGTCGAGATCCGCTCGCGCAGGTCGGCGCGTTCCGTCCAGAGCACGCCCGGTCGGTCGTACACGTGCAGGGTGGCGTTCGGGAGCGCGGCGGCCAACCGCTCGGCGACCGGCACCGGGTGCAGGTCGTCCCCCGCGCAGGCGATCACCAGCGCCGGCGCGGTCACCGCGGCGAGCGCCCCGGCGTCGCGCAGCGGCGCCTGCTCCGGCAGGCTGGCCAGCCCCGGCGCGAGGCCGTCCCGGAGCAGTTGGTCGAGCCGCTGCCGCAGGTACGCCCAGCCCGCCGGGGTGTTGCGGACCGACGGCGGCAGCTCCAGCGACACCACGTCGGCCAGCGCCGAGGCGTCCCCGTCGGCCACCGCCTCCAGCAGGCCGGTCAGCCGGGTCCGGGCCACCTCACCGCGCGGCTCGTCGAGCACGGCGGGCAGGAAGAAGACGAGCTTCTCGAAGCGTTCCGGACTCTCGGCGAGCAGCCGGCAGAGCGCGCCCGCGCCGAGGCTGGCCCCGAAGGCCCGGGTGGCGCCCGCGAGGTCGGCGATCGCCCGCAGGTCACGGGCCAGTTCCAGGTAGGTCCAGGGTCCGGGGGGCGAGTCGGAACGGCCGTGCCCGCGGAACTGGAAGAAGACCTTCCGCCCGCTGACCGCGCTGCCGAACGGACGGGTGGTCGCGATGCCGTTGCCCAGCCCGTGCGCGAACACCGTCACCGGCTCACCGGTGCCGGTGACCAGTCGCTCCAGCCGTACCCCGTGCGGGGTGGTGACCAGCTCGGTCTCCGGCTCGGGCAGCGCCGGCCGGCCGGTCCGCGGTGCCCCGGGGCCGGGACCCCAGGTGCGCGGGCCGCCGTCGGGCGGCGGGGGCCAGCGGAAACCTCTCACCAGAAGCCCCGGCCGTCGTGCAGGTCGCGCAGCCCGACCCGCACGTCCAGCAGGTAGATCAGGGCGGCCGCGATGCCGACCAGCCCGAAGATGCTGATCGCGCCGCCGAATCCGAAGAACGGCAGGGTGAGCAGCATGCAGACCGCCAGGATGGCGATCCAGCCACCCTTGGGCAGGGTGCCGATCGCGGGGAACGCGTCGGAGCGCTGGGTGATCGCGTGCACCAGCGCCACTCCCTCGATGATCAGGGCGAAGACGAGCAGGAGCAGCTCGATCACATAGCGGACTTCGAACGCGAAGATCGGCGCGGCGATGGCCATGTCGGCAAGCTTATGCCGAGACCCCGGAAACGTCCGACAGGACGCTGTCCGGGGTCCCGGTCCAGATTCGACTCACTCGGCGGCGGGGCGGGTCCGCTTCGTGACCTTCGGCAGCTTGGCCGACGGGGTGGCGGGCTTGGTCGCACCGGCCTTGGCGGCGGTGGCCTTGGTGGCCCGGGTCCGCTTCACGGCGGCCGGCTTGCTCGCCACGGCCTCGGCCACCTCGGCCGGGGACGGCGCCTCGACCGGCTTCGCGGCCTCGGTGACCGGCGCGGCCTCGGTCGCCTCGATGTCGGCGTTCACCGTGTCGGCAGCCTCCAGCACGCCGGCGCCGACGACCCGCTCGCCCCGGGCGACCAGCTCGGCGTACGCCGCCAGGGCGCGCGCCTGGGCGGCCTGCGCGCCGGTCAGCACGGCGGCGGCGTTGCGGGTGGCGGCCTCACGGATCTTGTCCAGGGTGGCCACCTCGCGGAGCTTGTCCAGGTCGAGGTCGGCGGGGACGGCCTTCTCCCGCAGGCCGACGGCGGTCAGGTTGGCGGTCTTCAGCGTGGTGTTCGCCTTCTGGCGCAGCTCGACGCCGGTGACGACGGCCTTGCCGCTCAGGTCGGCGACGACCCGGGTGCCGAGGTCGCTGACCACGGTGGGGAGCTTGCGCAGCTGCTCGAGGGCCAGCTCGCCGGCGCCGGCGGCGGCGTAGACGGGGGCCGGAATGCGGTTGGTCTTCGGCTGGGTCATGACTTCTCCTCCTCGGCCGCACCGGCGGCCTTGCGGACCGCCCGACGGGCGGCCTTCTTCTCGGGGACGGCGGTGGTCGGGGTGGGTGTGGCGCCCGCCTCGGTGACGGCGACCGACTCGAGAACCGCCTCGGTCGGGGTGCCGTCCGGCGTCGTGGGGCCGGTCGCGGCCGGCGTGGCGGTGGCCGGGGCCTCCGGCGCGCTCCGGGGCTCGGCGACCTCGGCCGAGGTCGGCTCGGTGGCCGCCTGGGCGGCGGCGGTCGCCTCGGCGAGCCGGGCGTTCTCCCGGCGGAACGTCTCGTAGATCTGGGTGAGGGACTGCTTCTGGGCCATGGTCAGCTCGGGATCGACGGCGATCGCCGCGAGCACACCCTGCCCCTCCTTGTCGTCCAGCAGCCCGGCCCGCAGGTACATCGCCGGGGTGGAGACCCGCAGGGCGCTGGCCAGCTGTTGGAGCACCTCGGCGCTCGGCTTGCGCAGCCCGCGCTCGATCTGGCTGAGGTACGGGTTGCTGACGCCGGCCTGCTCGGCGAGCTGGCGCAGGGAAATCTTCGCGTTACGCCGCAGGTCGCGAATGAACCCGCCGACGTCGGGAAGGTCCTTACCGTTGGCCATGCCTCAACACTAGCTCGCGATGCTAGCTACTGCAAGCAAAGTGCTAGCCAGAGTTAGCGAGGTCACGAATTGGCGGTTGCGCACCCGGTGGACGGTCCGTACCGTGCCCCCGTGGTCAAGATCGAGGTCAACGGCACCCAGCTCGCGTACGACGAGGCCGGCAGCGGGAGCCCGGTGGTGCTGCTGCACGCCGGCATCGCCGACCGGCGGATGTGGCGGGGCCAGCTCCCCGCGCTCGCCGCCCGGCACCGGGTGATCGCCCCCGACCTGCGCGGCTACGGCGACTCGGAGCTGCCGCCGGCACCCTTCGCGCACCACGATGACGTGATCGGGCTGCTGGACGCCCTCGGCATCGCACAGGCGGCCCTGGTGGGCTGCTCCTTCGGCGGCCGGGTCGCGGTGGACACCGCGCTGGCGTACCCGGAGCGGGTCTCCGCGCTCGCCCTCCTCGGCGCGCCGGTCTCCGGCCACGAATGGACCGAGGAGACCGAGCGGCTCTGGAACGAACTGGTCGGCGACGTGGACCCGGAGGACTTCGCGGCCACCGCCCAGGGCGAGGTGCGGTTCTGGGTGGTCGGGCCGACCCGGGAGCCGGCCGACGTCGACCCGGAACTGATCCGGTTCGCCGTGGAGCTGGACCGCCGCGCGCTCGCCGCCGAGCAGGCGCTCAGCGCCGTCGAGGTGGGCGAGCTCGACCCGCCCGCCGTCGACCGGCTCGGCGAGCTGCGGATGCCGGTGCTGGCCGGGACCGGCGCGGACGACGTCGCGGACCTGCGCCGGCTCGCCGACCGGATCGCCGCCGAGGCCCCGCGCGGCGTCCGCCTGCCCGACGTCCCGGACGCCGCGCACCTGCTGCCACTGGAGCGCCCCGAGCCGGTCAACGCCGCCCTGCTCGACTTCCTCCCCTGACCGTCGCCCTGACGGGCGGGCGCCGCAGCCGGCGAGTCGCGGTGAACCGGGTCAATCTCGGGCCCGGACGACCCGACCTGCCGCATCCGGCGCGGACCAAGCCAGGCCACGCCCGCCGGAAAACCCGGACCTGCCGCATGCTGGTCGGGGTCGGGCGGGGTCGGTCACCAGACCGGGCGGACCGCCCCGACCGGGAGTCCGCCGCCGAGCAGCGGCACCTCGGCGTACTCCATCAGCACCGGGGCCTCGACGCCGAGCCGGCGCAAGGCCGCGACCAGCACCGGCATCCGGGCCCGCGCGCCGCCGTCGTCGATCTTGAGAGCGACCGCGCCGACCCCCGGCACCGCCGCCGCGATGACGCCCTCCGCGCCGACCTTCGCCAGCAGCCCCGGTACGCCCCGCATGAGCCGGGTGTCGTCGGCCTGGGTGCCGCCCACCAGCTCCGGGAACGTCCGCATCGCGTCCGCCACGGTCCGCTCCACCGTGCCCGGCTCCGCGGAGACCAACCGCAGGTACGCCCGCGCCAGCCCGGTCAGCGACACGGCGAGTACGGGCGCGCCGCAGCCATCCACCCCGACGGCCGCCGCCGGCTCGCCGGTGAACTCCTCGATGGCGGCGGACAGCCGCTGCTGGAGCGGGTGCTCGGGCAGCCAGTAGCCGTTCAGCGGCCAGCCGGCCGCGAGACAGGTGAGCAGCATCCCGGTGTGCTTGCCGGAGCAGTTCATCTGGATCCGCCGTGGCCCGCCGCCGGACCGCAGCACCGCGTCCCGCGCCGCGTCCCCGACCGGCAGGTCCGGCGGGCAGTGCAGGGCCTCCTCGTCGAGTCCGCCCCGGCGCAGCAGCCCGGCGACCCGCTCCACGTGGAACTCCTCGCCGGCGTGGCTGGCCGAGACGAGCGCCACGTCGGCCGGGTCGGTCAGCGGCAGGCCGGCCCGGAGCATCCCGATCGCCTGCATCGGCTTGTTGGACGACCGGGGGAAGATCGGCGAGGTGCCGTCCCCCGCCCCGGCCACGGGCGTACCGGCGGCGTCGAGCACCACCACGGAACCCCGGTGCAGGCCCTCCACGAACCCGGACCGGACCACCTCGGCGAGCGGCACGCCGCCCTCGTACGTCTTTCCCACGGAGTGGACGGTACCGAGAGTTCCGGAGGCGCCGGCACCGGGGTGACCAGCGGCGGCGTCCGGGGCCGTACAGGGGTGGCGGGCGGGGCGTGGCTTACAGGCCGAGCAGCGCCCGGGCCTCGGCGGTGGTCAGCGGCGGGCGCTGGGCGAGCTGGGCGAAGCCGACCGCGCGGGCGACCAGCTGCATGTTCGACTCGACCGGCCGGCCCTTGGCGTAGGTGACCGTGTCCTCCATGCCGACCCGCAGGTGACCGCCGGCCGACAGGGACGCCAGCAGCACCGGGATGGTGCTACGGCCGATCCCGGTCGCCGAGAAGGTGGTGCCCTCGGGCAGGTCGCGCAGCATCTGCTGGGCGGCGACCAGGGTCGCGGTGGTGCCCGGCATCCCGCCCGGCACCCCCATCACGAAGTCGACGTGCACGTGGCCGCCGTGCGGCAGGCCGTACTTGCCGAGCAGGCGCTGGAGCGCGGTGAGGTGGCCGAGGTCGAAGATCTCGTACTCGGGGACGACGCCCTTCTCCTGCATCCGGGTGTGCAGGTCGACGATGAACTCCCAGCGGTTCATGAAGACGTCGTCGCCGAAGTTGACCGTGCCCATGGTGCAGGAGGCCATGTCCGGCCCGGCGTCCAGCACGGCCAGCCGGTCGGCCTCCGGGTCGGTGACCGCGCCGCCGGAGGAGAGCTGCACGATCAGGTCGGTGCTCTCCCGCAGCGCCGCCACGGTCTCCCGCAGCCGGCCCTGGTCCAGGGTGGGCTTCGCCTGGTCGTCGCGGATGTGGACGTGGATCACGGCGGCGCCGAGCGCCTCGCACTCCTTGGCGGTCAGCAGCAGCTCGTCGAGGGTCACCGGCAGCGCCGGCACCTCCGCCTTGGCCGACTCCGCGCCGGTGGGGGCAACCGTGATCAACGTCCCTGTCGTCATGTCGGGATCCTAGACCGCCGGCTCGCCTCCGGTCGACAGCCGCGAGGCAACAGAAATCCGCGTCTCAGCCGCGTCAAACGGGAAATCTTCCGCTTGACGCCCGTTGAGGCGGCACCCCTTACGCCGGCTCGATGGCGGCGGCCGTCTCCCCGACCATCAGTCGGGCGTCGTCGGCGACGTTGCGCTTGACCACCGCGAGGGCGATCTGACCCAGCTCGTAGTGGTGCACCGCGGTGCCCACGAAGCCGACCGTGCGGCCGTCCAGGGTCACCGGCGTACCGGCGACCGGCGGCTGGTCGGTGGTCACCCCGTCCAGGTGCAACAGGACCAGGCGTCGCGGCGGCTTGCCCAGGTTGTGCACCCGGGCCACGGTCTCCTGGCCCCGGTAACAGCCCTTGTCGAGATGCACGGCCGGAGCGATCAGGTCCACCTCGGCCGGGATCGTCCGGTGATCGGTGTCCACTCCGGCCCGGGCGCGCCGGGCGGCCACCCGGACCGCCTCGTACGCCCACAGCCCGGCCACCGGCACCCCGGCGCCGCGCAGCTCGTCCACCACCTGGGTCATCGCCTCCCGGGGGATCAGCAGGTCCACGCCGAGCGCCACCCGTCGGGCCCACCCGCCGATCGGCAGCGGCTTCACGTCGTACACCACGGTGGGTCGGGGCGGCAGCTCACCGGAGCGGAACTTCGGGCCCGGCACCGCGACCACGTCGGGCGCGGCCAGCCCGGTGACCCCCAGGGTGTCGAGCGCGCCGGCGGCCTCCGGCCCGACCAGCGAGAGCACGGCGTGGTCGGCGGTGGCGTCGCGCGGCTCCACCTTGCTGAAGAACCGCATCCTCTCCAGGTACGACAGCAGGCCGGTGGTCATCCCCGGCTCGGTGTCCAGCCAGGTGGTCTCGCCGTCCTCGGTCACCATGGCGTGCTGGTCCACGTGCCCGTGCGGGGAGAGGACCAGCAGCTCGGTGCCCTGCCACGGGCCCAGCGCGGCGAGATGCTGGCTGGTCAGAGTGTGCAGCCAGCTGCTCCGCTCCTCGCCGGGCACCGCCACCACACCGCGGTGCGAGCGGTCGACCAGACCGACCCCGGTGGCGAGGGTGCGCTGCTCGCGCATCGGGTCGCCGTAGTGAGCGGCGACCGGGCCGACCCCGGCCGCCCGGTGGACCGGCTCGGGCTGGTCCCGGGTCTCCTCGTCGATGGCCTCGGTGGTCACCGCACCCGCGATGTCGATCATTCTCGTCCCCCGTCCTCGCACTGGCCGCAGACGCCGAAGAGCGCCACGTGCCCGATGTCGACCTGGAACCCGCGTTGCCCGGCCAACTGGTCGGCCAGCGGGCGGAGCAGCTCCGGCTCGATCTCGTCGATCGCGCCGCACTCCCGGCAGACCAGGTGTACGTGCTGGTGCTCGCCCGCCGCGTGGTACGTCGGCGAGCCGTGCGACAGGTGGGTGTGGGTCACCAGGCCGAGCCGCTCCAGCAGCTCCAGCGTCCGGTAGATGGTGGTGATGTTGACCCCGGCGGCCACCTCACGGACCGCCGTGTGCACCTGCTCCGGCGTGGCGTGCCCCAACTCCATGACCGCCTGGAGGACCAACTGCCGCTGCGCCGTCAGCCGCAGCCCACGGGAGCGGAGCAGTTCCGCGAGGGAGGATTCGGACACCGTCCGATCATAGTTCGGCCGCCGCACCGAACCGGCCGCCGTACGCCGCTACCCTCGGCGGTCGTGGTGACCTCGCGGGTGGCGGTGCTGGGCCGGGGCGTCGTACCGGCCGGGGAGCCGGTGCTGCGCGGCGACGACCGGGGCGTGCTGCACGGCGACGGGCTGTTCGAGACCATGCACCTGCGCGGCGGGGAGCCATGGCTGCGCGACGCACACCTGAACCGGCTGCGCGCCGGCGCGGCGGCGATCGAACTGGACCTGCCGCCCGCCGGCGCGCTGGTGGACCTGATCGACACGGTCCGCGCCGGGTGGCCGCCTGAGCGGGAGGGGGCGCTGCGGCTGGTCTGCACCCGAGGCCCGGAGGGCGGCGGGCCGCCGACCGTCTACGCCACCCTGGCCGAGGTCCCGGCGGCGGCGAGGCGGGCCCGGCGGGACGGCGTGACGGTGGCCACCCTGCCGCTCGGGGTCACCGCCCGGGCCCGACCGGAGCTGGACTGGCTCCCGGTGGGCCTGAAGTCCACCTCGTACGCGGTGAACACCGCGGCCCGGCGCTGGGCGGCCCGGACCGGCGTGGACGACGTGCTGTGGGTCTCCACGGACGGGTACGTGCTGGAGGGGCCGACCGCCAACGTCGTCTGGCTCAGCGGCACGACGCTCGGCACGGTGCCGGCGGCGGCCACCGGGATACTGCCCGGGGTGACCGCCGGCTGGCTGCTGGACCGGGCGCCCGAACTGGGCCTGCGGGCGGAGGAACGCCTGATCACCCCGCCGGAACTGCACCGCGCGGACGCCATCTGGCTGACCTCGTCCATCCGCGGCCTCGCGGAGATCAGATCCCTCGACGCCACCCCCCGCGCCCCCTCCCCCCTGACGGCCCCCCTCCTCACCCTCCTCGGCTTCCCCCGGCCTCCGCGTCGATCATGAAGTTAGCGGCGACGAATGTCCCATTCGTCGCCGCTAACTTCATGATCGCCGGGACAGTGGAGGGGTGGGAGGGGGGTGGGGGTGGGGGGTTAGCCGGCTACGCGGGTTAGGCGGGCGGAGAGGTGGGGGCTCAGGGCTTGGCCCATGGCGGCCATCTCCTGGGCGTAGAGCAGGGCGCCCTCGACGATGCCGAACAGGCGGGCACCGGCGGTGACCTCCTTGGCGGTGGCCGTCCGGATCACGGCGTCCGTCGCGAACTCGATCTGGGTGCCCGTCCGCTTGCCGATGTGCAGCTCCATCACGCCCGTCGGCGTGGTCATCAGCGCTTCCAGCTCGTCGGTGACCCGGTCGCCGTCCATCACCGGGCGCCACCAGCCCACCTCACGCCCGGCCGGCCGGACCGGGCGGCTCTCCTCGTCGAGGATCCAGGCCCGGGACTCGTAGAACAGGAACGGCCGGCCGTCGTGGCTGATCCGGATCTCCTGCGCGTAGTCGAAGTCCTCGATGGTGGGATAGCCACCCCGCCCACGCCCGCGCCACACCCCGATGTACGGCAGCAGCCCGTCCAGGCTCCGGTGCAGCTTCGGGCCGACGCGCAGGTCGTGACTCTCCTCGTACGGGTAAGGGTCGACCGGCGGCGCGTTCAGCCACGGGGGCTGGAGCGGGTTCTCGCTCACCGCGCCACCTTCGTTCGCGACTGCGGGGCTCGCAAACCCGGCTCACTCCTCACGCTCACCATTTTCCTCTCGAGATGCGAACAGCCAGGTACACCAGGCCACCGGCGAGCGCGCCGAGGCCGGCGACCAGCAGGCTGACGAACCCGATCTCGGTAACCATCCGGGCCATCCTATGCTGGGCGGCATGGCCCGCACTCTCGTCGTCAAGGCCACCGCCGGCGCCGACGCCCCGGAGCGTTGCGCGCAGGCCTTCACCGTCGCCGCCACCGCGGCCGCCGCCGGGGTCGACGTGTCGCTCTGGCTGACCGGGGAGTCGACCTGGTTCGCGCTGCCCGGGCGGGCGCAGGACTTCGAGCTGCCGCACTCCGCGCCGCTGGCCGAGCTGCTGCACGTGATCCTGGCCACCGGAAAGGTGACGGCCTGCACCCAGTGCGCGGCCCGCCGGGACATCGGCCAGGACGACGTCATTCCCGGCGTACGCATCGCCGGCGCGGCGGTCTTCGTCGAGGAGGCGATGGCCGAGGGGGCGCAGGCGCTGGTCTACTGAGGCCGCTCGCCGCGACGGAATGTTCGTTCCGGGGGCGGAGCGCCGATATTGACCCGACATTTCCGACTGCTGCCTACCATTCGGATGTGGGCGAGGCGATCGAGCGGTTCTTCGCGGCACTGCCGGCGCGTGCCCCGGCGGTGCTGCGCGGCCCGACCAGTGGCCTGCTCCAGATCGACCTGACCTGCGGCAACCGCACCGAGCACTGGTACGTGGAGTTGGCGCCCGGCACGGTCCGGGTGAGCCAGGAGCAGGCGCGCCCCGCCGACGCCGTCTTCACGGTCAGCAGCGAACTGTTCGAGGAACTGGTCACCGGCCGCGAGGCCGGCATGGCCGCGGTGCTGCGCAACGAAGCCACGTTCAGCGGCAACGTGGTGCTGTTCCTGCTCTTCCGCCGGTTCTTCCCCGACCCGCCCGGCACCCGGGACCCCCGGGAGACCGCCCGCCGACACGTCGGAAGGTCCGGATGATGAAGGAGCGGGTCAGCATCCTGGACGGCAACACCTTCCTGGTCAGCGACCGACGCGGCAACATCGAGCCCTCCTTCGACTTTCCCACCGGGCTCTTCTCCTTCGACACCCGGTTCATCTCGACCTGGGTCCTCACCCTCAACGGCGAGAAGCTGCACGCCCTGTCCATCGACGACTCGCAGTCCTACCGGACGCGCTTCTTCCTGGTGCCCGGCGAGCCCACGCACTACCTGGACGCCAAGGTCTCCCTGAT
Source organism: Micromonospora solifontis (assembly GCF_003725545.1). Classification (GTDB taxonomy): domain Bacteria; phylum Actinomycetota; class Actinomycetes; order Mycobacteriales; family Micromonosporaceae; genus Micromonospora; species Micromonospora solifontis. The sequence continues at coordinate 36,224 of NZ_RJLN01000014.1, forward strand.
CCGCAGCCGGTCGATCGGCGGCAGCTTCGACGAGGAGCTGACCTTGCTCAACCACGCGGAGCAGGAGGTCGAGTTCAGCCTTCGACTCGACATCGGCTCCGACTTCGCCGACCTGTTCGAGATCAAGCACAAGCGGCGGAAGAAGGGCCGGACCACGCCGACGGTCGGGCAGGACGAGCTCCGGCTCACCTACCGCCGGGAGGGGTTCCACCGGGAGGCGGTGATCACCACGACCGCCCCGGCCGCCATCGACGAGAGCGGCATGACCTTCCGGATCCGGATCGGGCCGCACGGCGAGTGGACCACCCGGTTGCACACCGCCACGTTCATCTACGGCGCCCGTGGCGAGGACATCCGGGCCACCCTGCCGCTGGGCGGCCACCGCTCGGTCGCGGCCATCCACGCCGAGCAGGACGAGCTGATCGCCCGCGCCCCGAAGCTCGGCTGCGACTGCCAGCCGCTGGCGGGGGCGTACCGGCGCAGCCTGAACGACCTGGCCGCCCTCCGCTACGAGTCGATCGCGCTCGGCGTACGGCTGCTCGCCGCCGGGCTGCCCTGGTTCATGACCCTGTTCGGGCGGGACAGCATCTTCACCTCGCTGCAGGTGCTGCCGTTCCTGCCCGAGCTGGTGCCGCCGACGATCCTCATGCTGGCCGCGCTCCAGGGCAGCCGGTTGGACGACTTCCGGGACGAGGAGCCCGGCAAGATCCTGCACGAGCTGCGCTACGGCGAGACCGCCGGCTTCGGGGAGCAGCCACACTCCCCGTACTACGGCTCGGCCGACTCGACCGCGCTCTTCGTGATCCTGCTCGACGAGTACGAGCGGTGGACCGGTGACGGGAAGCTGGTCCGGTTGCTGGAGCACGAGACCCGGGCGGCGCTGGCCTGGATCGACACCTACGGGGACCTGCTCGGCACCGGCTACGTCTGGTACCTGACCCGCAACCCGGAGACCGGGCTGCAGAACCAGTGCTGGAAGGACTCCTGGGACTCGATCTCCTACTCCGACGGCCGGATGCCCGAGTTCCCCCGGGCAACCTGCGAGCTCCAGGGGTACGCGTACGACGCCAAGCTGCGCGGTGCCCGGCTGGCCCGCACCTTCTGGAACGACCCCGCCTACGCGGACCGCCTGGAACGCGAGGCGGCGGCGCTGAAGGAACGGTTCAACCGGGACTTCTGGATCCCGGAGCGGGAGTACTACGCGCTGGCCCTGGACCCCGACGGGCAGCAGGTGGACGCCCTCTCCTCGAACATCGGCCACCTGCTGTGGAGCGGCATCGTCGACGAGTCACGGGCGGCGGCGGTCGCCCAGCACCTGCTCGGACCGCGGCTCTTCTCCGGCTGGGGGGTGCGGACCCTCGCTGACGACCAGGCCCGGTACAACCCGATCGGCTACCACGTCGGCACGGTCTGGCCGTTCGACAACTCGATCATCGCCTGGGGCCTGTGGAAGTACGGCTTCCGGGAGGAGGCCGGCCAGATCTGCTCGGCGATGCTCAACGCCTCCCGCTTCTTCCAGGGGCGGCTGCCGGAGGCGTTCGCCGGCTACGAACGCAACCTCACCGACTACCCGGTGCAGTACCCGACCGCGTGCAGCCCGCAGGCCTGGTCCGCCGGGACGCCGCTGCTGCTGCTGCGGGTGATGCTCGGCCTCGAGCCGCAGGGCGAGCATCTGATCATCGACCCGTCGGTGCCGGACGGGATGGGCCGGGTGGAGCTGCTCGACATCCCCGGCCGCTGGGGCCGGGTGGACGCGCTGGGCCGCAGCCGTGGCCCGCACGACCACGAGCGCGACGACTGATCCACCGGTCGGTGAGCCGCCGGCCGGCCTCCGGGGCAGCCGGCGCGGGTCAGCCGGCGCAGCCGGTGGAGGCGACCAGGCGGAGCTTCCCGCCGGTGCTGTCGGCCAGCACGGCGACGGAGCCGACGCGGTAGGCGTACAGCTCGGGGCGGTCGACCACGACGGCGCCGAGCGGCCGGAGCGCGGCCAGCGAGGCGGGCACCGCGCCGGCGGTGACGCCGACCGTCCGGGCGAGCCCGCCCCCCGGGCAGGGAGCCGCGGCGACCTGCGCGGCGTCCGGCGGCGGCGCCTGGCCCAGCGCCCGCAGCGCCGCGGTCAGCTCCGGCCCGACGGGATGGCCGGGCAGCAGCTCGACGAGTTCGGTGTCGGCCGGGCGGCAACCGGTGGCGGCGGAGAAGCGGACCAGGCCGTCGGCCACCACCCGGCCGTCGACCGCGATGAACTCCCCCGCGTCGGCCCGCAGCCGGGGCCGGCCCGCCTCGGTGGCCACCCCGGCCCGCCAGTCGGCGGGCAGCCGCTGCGCCACCCGGTCCAGCAGGGCCCGCTCGCTCCCGACGGGCACCGGCACGTCCAGTCCCCGGGTCAGGGTCGCGCCGTCGGACAGCGGGGTGACCCGGCAGCCCCGCGCCACCCGCACCGGGGTCAGCTCCCAGGCGTCGTCGTCGAGCGCGGCCACCAGGCGGCCCATCGCCCGGTCCACCACCGGCGCCGCCTCGCCGAGGGTGCGCTGTTCCTTCACGGTCGGCGGGTCGTGCCGCACCGACCACCAGGTCAGCCCGGCGAGCAGCACCGCCCAGACCACCGCCGCCGGCACCAGCCAGCGCCGGCCGGGCGCCGGCTGGTCGGGACGGCTCGGCGGGGCGTAGCCCGCCTGGAGGGCACCACTCACCGGGCCATCGTGTCACGCCCGCACGACCCACCCCGCCACCCCCGCACCCCTCCGACCCGAGACGGGGCCTGATTCACGGAAAGAGTGGCCTCCGCAGCTCGGAAGGCCACTCTTTCCGTGAATCAGCGCGCACCGAGGGCGGGGGGAACGCCGTGGCCCGCCGCCCCCACGGGGGCGGCGGGCCACGAGCGGCAGAGCGTGGGTCAGGCGGCGACCGTGACGGTCACCTCGTTGATCCCGCGAGCGGCGGTGACGGCGGTGTCGCCGTTGCCGTGCCGGGAGAGCGCCCGCAGGGTCCAGTCACCGGGCGCGGCGAAAAACCGGAACTGGCCGGCCGGAGAGGTCACCACCTCGGCGGTGAACTCGCCGGTGGCGTCGAGCAGCCGGACGTACGCGCCGGGGACGGCCTCCCCGGACTCGGCCTTGACCAGGCCGGTGATCACGGTCTCCTTCTCCAGGTCCAGGCTGGCCGGCAGCGGGGCGGCCTGGTCCGGAGCGGCGCAACCGGCGGCGGTGGGAGCAGTCATGATCAGGCCTCCCCGACAGAGCTGTTGGGCCCGGCTTCGCCGGGCGTGTCGCCGAGCGCCACCGGCACGCCGACCAGCGAGCCGTACTCGGTCCAGGATCCGTCGTAGTTCTTCACGTTGCGGTGGCCGAGCAGTTCCTGCAGGACGAACCAGGTGTGCGAGGAGCGCTCGCCGATCCGGCAGTAGGCGATGGTCTCCCGGCTGTCGTCCAGCCCGGCATCGGCGTAGATCTTGCGCAGCTCGTCGTCGGACTTGAAGGTGCCGTCCTCGTTGGCCGCCTTCGACCACGGGACGCTGATCGCGGTCGGCACGTGGCCGGCGCGCTGGGCCTGCTCCTGCGGCAGGTGGGCGGGGGCGAGCAGGCGGCCCGCGTACTCGTCGGGGCTGCGCACGTCGACCAGGTTCCGGGTGCCGATCGCGGCGACCACCTCGTCGCGGAAGGCGCGGATCGAGGTGTCCGGCTCCTGCGCGACGTACTGCGTCGCCGGGCGGGTCACCGCGTCGGTGACCAGCGGACGGGCGTCCAGCTCCCACTTCTTGCGGCCACCGTCGAGCAGCTTCACGTCGCGGTGTCCGTAGAGCTTGAAGTACCAGTACGCGTACGCGGCGAACCAGTTGTTGTTACCGCCGTAGAGGATGACGGTGTCGTCGTTGGCGATGCCCCGCTCGGAGAGCAGCGCCTCGAACTGGGCCTTGTTGACGAAGTCCCGGCGGACCGGGTCCTGGAGGTCGGTCCGCCAGTCCAGCTTGATCGCACCGGCGATGTGGCCGGTGTCGTAGGCCGAGGTGTCTTCGTCGACCTCGACGAAGACGACGCCCGGGGCGTCGATGTTCTTCTCGGCCCACTCGGCCGAGACGAGTGCGGTGTCGCGACTCATCAGATCACTCCCTGGTGAGGATGGATGGTGAGCCTGCGCGCGGAGATTGAAGTTGGTGATTGTCGCACCACGCGCGGGACCCAGAGCTAGGAACGGATCACGGGTACGTGCGACGGCGCCGCTGCCGGGCGATCAGGGGGAAAACCGGAGGGTACGCGGACCCTGTGTGCCGGTGGCCGCCTAGGCGGCCGAGGACAGCCCCGCCGTCAGATGACGGGGCGACACAGGCAGGTGGCCACGCGGCACAGGTCGACCGCGCGCCGTTTGGTGAGGAGCGTCCCCATGAGGTGGGAGACTACCAGCCACTCCGCCCGAAGCCACCGGGCCGACCAGCATCCGGGACACCCGGCGGGCGGGTCCGGTCTCAGCTCACCGAGTTGATCGGCACGTTCTTCGCGTCGGCGGTGACGACCAGCCCGTCCGGCTTCGGTTCCACCTTGCGGACGTTGAGCTGGAACGGCAGCTCCGGCAGGGGCACGTCGATCGAGATGCCCTTGGCGTAGTTGGTCAGCACCTGTCGGGCCAGCGGCAGGTTCGGCAGACCCTCGGCGGTCAGCTCGTTGAAGCGCAGCGCGACCTTGCCGCCGGCGACCGTGACGTCGGCGGTGCCGTGCACGGTGAGCTTGACGCCCAGCACGTCCACCGGCGCGGTGACGGTGAGCTTGCCGTTCTGCTCACCCAGCTTCAGCCCGGGCCGGTCGAGCAGCTTGGCGAGGCTGTCGTAGGTGACCGTGCCGCGGCCGTCGACCGTCTCGGCGGTCACGTCCCCCTGCCGGCTGCGGAGGGTGTCCAGCGACGCCTTCACGTTGCGGGCGTCCACGTCGAGCCGGGGCACGTCGACCGCGTCGCCCTGCACCTTGCCCTGCACATCGGTGAGCACGATCGAGATGTGCTGGTACTTCCCGGCCAGCACCTGGGTGAGGAACGGGAAGCCGGCCACGTCGACCTTCGGGGGCGCCGAGGTCGCGTCCTGCTTGGCGACCTCCTGCTCGACCTGGTCGGCGATGGCCCGTTCGGCCGCCCCGGCCGCCAGCCGGTCGGCGACCACCAGCAACCCCGCCAGGACCAGCAGCAGGACCACGAAACCGGTCAACACCCGGCGACCACGTCGCCGGGGTCGCTCCTCGTACGCCGGGGCCTCTGCCACGCCGCCTCCTGTCCACCTGCCGGACGCCGCGGCGCGGCGCACGGTCCTCACGCTCGGGTCGCCGTCGTGCGCCGGGCCCGGTGGCCCGTCGCCGTCCGGCGGCGCAACGGTACTTACCCGACGCGCCGATCCCCCAACCGTGCGCTCAGAGGAACAGCACGCACATGGCGTACGCGGCCGGCGCGGCGAGCGCGAACCCGCCCAGCGGACCCTGCATGTGCCGGGCGATCCACATGGTCGGCGGCTCGCCGGCCATCAGCCGGCCCGCCTCGGCGTACCCGACGGCGAGGTCGGCCAGCACGGCGGTGGCGGCGGTGACCAGGCCGACCAGGGCGGCGCTGGTCGGCGTGAAGCCGACCAGGTAGCTGCCGAGGACCGCGCTGGTCAGCGTGCCGAGCATGGCGCCGGCGACCACCCCGGCGGCGCCCCGGGGCACCTGCGGGGCGAGCCGGGGCCACGGCGCCACCGCGTCGGTGAGCCGGGCCACCAGCAGGGCGACGCCGGTGGCGGTGAGGCAGACGGTGATCGCCTGGGTGCCCTTCGGGATCCGGCTGAGCACGATCAGGGTGGCGAACGCGACCACCCCCACCACGATCAGCAGGGTGCCGCCGAGCGAGTCGGTCACCCGGACCCGGTCCACCCGGCGGACGAGCTGACCGAGCACACCCAGCACGAACCCGGCCGCCGCGGCGTACCCGAGGGGGGCCAGCCCGGCGATCTCCGACTGCACCGCCGCAACGTCGGCGATGCCGGCCGCCGCGGCGCTGACCAGCGCGACCACCAGCAGCGCGGGTGGCCGCATGGCCATCGTCCAGGCCAGCACGAAGAGCAGTTGGACGCCGAAGATGATGGCCGCGAACGGCAGCCGGTGGCCGGGGCCGGCGGTCTGCGCGCCGAGCACCAGGCCGACGCCGAGCAGCGCGGCGAACCCGGCGACGGTGAGGGCCAGCGGGCGGCGAACCGGGACCGGCGGCACCTCCTCCTCGGGCGCCTCGTCGGTCTCGTCGTCCGGACGCCGACCCGGGCCGCCCTTGCGGAGCCGGCGCGGACCCTTCCGCTCCGGCCGCTCCCCACCGTCGTCGGCCGGGCCGGTACGCGGAGCCGGCGGGTAGCCACGGGAGGGACCGACCGACCCTGAGCGGGCGTCGTCGGTCCACGGGTCGCGGCCGGTCTCGGGCGAGGTCGAGGGAAACACGCCCCGATCGTGCCAGACCAGGCCGCCCGGGCGGAGGTCACGGTTTCGGCAACGTTAAAACCTGGGCCGCGATCGGGGGCAGATCCGACAAACAGGAAAGGGCACGGAGGTGAAGGCCGGGCGATCCGTTACGCTCAAGCCGTTACCCGCCCGTCAGCGACGCCGGGACCCACGCAAGTTCTCAGCGCCTCCCCTGCCGGAGTGCCGCTGGTCGCGCGCGGCCGACCGGCCGCCGGGACGGAGGTGATCGTGTGGAGATCCTGCTGCTGGTGACCGCGCGCGCAGGTGAACCATCCGTGGTGCTGCCGGCACTCGACCTGCTGCCGCACTCGGTGCGGACGGCCCCACGGGACGTCCGCACGCTGGTCTCCGGCCCGAGCCCCGACGCCGTGCTGGTGGACGCCCGCTCCGAGCTGAGCGAGGCCCGCGCGACCTGCCGGATGCTGCACGCCACCGGGCTCGGCGTACCGCTGGTCGCGGTGGTCACCGAGGCCGGCCTGATCGCGCTGAACGCGGACTGGGGCGTGGACGACGTCATCCTGGCCGGGGCGGGGCCGGCCGAGGTGGAGGCCCGGCTGCGGCTCGCGGTCGGCCGGCTGAGCAACGCCACGGCCGGCGCCGGCGGCTCGATCCGGGCCGGCGAGCTCACCATCGACCCGGACACCTACGCCGCCAAGCTCAAGGGCCGCCCGCTGGACCTCACCTACAAGGAGTTCGAGCTGCTGAAGTTCCTGGCCCAGCACCCGGGCCGGGTCTTCACCCGGGACCAGCTGCTCCGCGAGGTCTGGGGGTACGACTACTTCGGCGGCACCCGCACCGTGGACGTGCACGTGCGGCGGCTGCGGGCCAAGCTCGGCTCGGAGTACGAGTCGATGATCGGCACGGTGCGCCAGGTCGGCTACAAGTTCGTCGTGCCGCCGTCCCGCTCGCTGCCGGAGTCGGAGCCCGCCCCGCTGCCGGTCTGACCGGATCCGCGCCCGTCCCTCCCTTCGAGGGACCGTTTCCTGATTGCCCTTTTTGCCCCTGAAGTCGGACCTATTCTGACTGCCGGATTGGTCCGGGGCAGAGGGGGCGATGGTGCGTGCGGTGACCACGGGGGCGACGAGGGCTGCGCGCCCCGCTCCGAATGGGCGGGCCGGCTGATGTCGCGGACCACCCTGCGCGCGGCCGGCCTGGTGACGCTGGTGATCGCCGCGCTGCTCGGCTCGGCGTACGCGCTGGGACGCAGCCTGGTGCCCGAGCAGCAGGCGCGCCGCGCCACCGGGGTGACCGCCGGCGCGAACAGTCCGCACTACGCCGACCAGCCGCCCAGCCGGGAGTTCCCCGCCCCGCCGCCGGACAGTCCGAGCCCCACCAGGAGCGACTCGGCGCCGCCGGCCGGCGACGCCGGCGACGGCCCGTACGGCAGCCGCATCTCCACCGGCTCGTCCCGGATCGCGCTCACCTTCGACGACGGCCCGGACCCGCAGTACACCCCGCAGGTGCTCGCCCTGTTGAAGGAGTACGGCGTCAAGGCCACCTTCTGCGTGGTCGGAGAGAACGCCGAGAACCACCCGGACCTGATCCAGGCGATCGTGAACGACGGCCACACCCTCTGCAACCACTCCTGGAACCACGACGAGAACCTGGGCAAGCGGTCGCCGGACGCGATCCGGGCCGACCTGCTGCGCACCAGCGACGCGATCCACGCCGCCGCGCCGGACGCGCGGATCGCGTACTACCGGCAGCCCGGCGGGAACTGGACGTCCCGGGTGGTGTCGACCTGCGAGGACCTGGGCATGACCCCGCTGCACTGGGCGGTCGACCCGGCGGACTGGACGGCGCCGGGCGCCCAGAAGATCATCAACACGGTCATGACTCAGGTCGAGCCCGGCTCGATCGTGCTGATGCACGACGCCGGCGGCAACCGCTCGGGGACGGTGCAGGCGCTGCAGTACCTGCTGCCCGAACTGCTGGACCGCTACCAACTGGAGGCGCTGCCCGTCGGCAGCACGTGACCGCCGCCACCACGCCGTGCCCGCGTCCGGCATGATCGGCGCCCCGCCGGCCGCTACCGTGACGGGATGAGCAGCAGCGAGCCCAGGACGGCGGACCGCGTCGCCCGCGCCGACCGGCTGGCACCGGTCGAGGTGGCCGAGGTGCTGGCGCTGGCCCGTACGGCCGGGGACGCCGACGGCGCGGACCCGCTCGACGAGCACGTGCTGCTGCGGCTGCGGGACCCGGAGGCGGCGGCCGTGCACCTCGTCGCCCGGGCCACCGACAACACCCTCACCGGGTACGCCCACGTCGACACCACCGACCCGGCGAACGGCATCGGGGTGGAGTTGGTGGTGCACCCGGCGTACCGGCGACGGGGCACCGGACGGGCGCTGGCTCGCGGCGTGCTGGTGGCGGCCTCCGGACCGCTGCGCGCCTGGGCGCACGGCGACCACCCGTCGGCCGCCGCGCTCGCGGTCGACCTGGGCTTCGCCCGGGCCCGGGTGCTCTGGCAGCTGCGCCGGCCGTTGACCGCCGCGCTGGCCGAGCCGGCCCTGCCCGAGGGCGTGGAGCTGCGCGCGTTCCGCCCCGGCGAGGACGACGAGGCGTGGCTCGCGGTCAACAACGCGGCCTTCGCCCAGCATCCCGAGCAGGGCCGGTGGACCCTCGCCGACCTGCGGGTACGTCTCGCCGAGCCGTGGTTCGACCCGGCTGGCTTCCTGCTCGCGGTGGAGTCCGCGACCGGCCGGCTGCTCGGCTTCCACTGGACCAAGGTGCACGAGCGGCCCGGCTCGGCCCCGATCGGCGAGGTCTACGTGCTCGGGGTGGACCCGGGCGCGCACCGGGGTGGGCTGGGCCGGGTGCTCACCGCCGCCGGCCTGGCGTACCTGCGCGACCGGCGCGGGCTGGACCGGGTGATGCTCTACGTCGACGAGTCCAACACCCCGGCGGTGGCGCTCTACGAGCGGCTCGGCTTCGCCCGCTGGTCGGCCCACGTCAACTACCAGCTCGGCTGACCCGCCGCCGGCTCGCCGGCGTCCCGCGGAGCGGTCACGGTGGTGTCACGCGGTGGACTCGACCGGATAACGGCTGCCCGGAAAAATAGTATTAATAGCGATAGCGGGCCGCGAGTTCACGTAACGGACAACACTTCCTCGGCCCACGGCCACCCCGTCGGTCGCACCTGTTCATCCGCCGTTCACTTCCGGCCGGCAAACCGTCCACCTGGCACTTCTAACTTTCGTGTCAGCCGGTCAGCGCCGGCACCCGGGCCACGACCCGGGCGACCTGACCAAAGACGTGAAGGGAAACCCTCAGGTGAAGCTCCAGCGGCACGGCGCCATCGCCTGCCTCGCTCTTACCGCGGTGCTCGGTCTCAGCGCCTGCGGCTCGGACAACAACGAGCCGACCGGCACCTCCGCCTCCGGCTCCGCCGCCGCCGTCGACTGCGGCAAGGGCACGCTGAACGCGCAGGGCTCCTCCGCGCAGAAGAACGCCATGGCCGAGTGGATCAAGGCCTACCAGCAGAAGTGCGCCGGCACCACGATCAACTACGAGCCCACCGGCTCGGGCGCCGGCATCCAGGCGTTCATCGCCGGCACCGCCGACTTCGCCGGCTCCGACTCCGCCCTCAAGCCCGAGGAGCAGCCGCAGGCCGACGCCAAGTGCGCCGGCGGCCAGGCCCTCAACCTGCCGATGGTGATCGGCCCGGTGGCGGTCGTCTACAACGTCAGCGGCGCGGACAACCTCCAGTTCAGCCCGGCCACCCTGGCGAAGATCTTCGCCGGCAAGGTCACCAAGTGGGACGACCCGGCGATCAAGGCCGACAACCCGGACGCCAAGCTGCCGTCGACCGCCATCCAGGCGGTGCACCGCTCCGACGAGTCGGGCACCACCGACAACTTCACCAACTACCTCGCCAAGACCGCCGAGGCGGACTGGACCTACGGCAAGGCCAAGGCCTGGAAGGCCCCGGGCGGCGTCGGCGCCGCCAAGTCCGACGGCGTGGCCAGCAAGGTCAAGAGCACCGACGGCACCATCAGCTACGTCGAGCTGTCGTACGCCGAGAACTCCGGCCTGAAGAAGGCCAAGGTGAAGAACGGCGCCGGTGAGTTCACCGAGCTGACCGCCGAGTCGGCCGGCAAGACCATCGCCGGGGCCAAGTTCGAGGGCCAGGGCAACGACCTCAAGATGTCGATCGACTACAACACCAAGGAGGCCGGGGCGTACCCGATCGTCCTGGCGACCTACGAGATCGTCTGCAGCAAGGGCCTCGCCGCCGACAAGCTGCCGCTGGTCAAGGGCCTGCTGGGCCACGCCGCCAGCGCCGAGGGCCAGCAGGACCTGGTCGAGCTGGGCTACGCCCCGCTGCCCGAGAGCGTCCGTACCAAGGTCGAGACCGCGGTCAAGAGCCTCTCCTGACACCACCTCCTCTACGCGAAGCGAGCGAGCAGATGGGTGACACCCCTCAGCGCTCGGCGCACGCCGGCACCGGCGGGACCACCGTGGCCACGAGCCACGGCTGGCCCGCCGGTGCCTCGGCGCGTGTGGCCGAGCCCTCCGGTAACCCTGGTACGCCCGGTCCGGGTGGCGGCGACGCGCTGCCCCGGGCCAAGGCCTTCGGGGCGGAACGCGCATTCCGCGGCCTGACCCTGGCCGCCGGCACCTTCGTGCTGGTGGTCATCGCGGCGATCGCGATCTTCCTGATCGCCAAGGCCGTCCCGGCACTGCGGGCGAACAGCGAGTCGTTCTGGACCTTCGAGGGCTGGTTCCCGAACGACAACCCGCCGAAGTTCGGCATCGGCGCGCTCGCCTTCGGCACCGTGCTCACCGCCCTGCTGGCCCTACTGATGGCGGTGCCGGTGGCGCTGGGCATCGCCCTCTACCTGTCCCACTACGCGCCGCGCCGGCTGGGCAACGGCCTCGGCTTCCTGGTCGACCTGCTGGCCGCGGTGCCCAGCGTGGTCTTCGGGCTCTGGGGCCGGGACTACTTCGCCCAGCCGGTCGCCGACCTGTCGGCCTGGCTGAACCGGTACTTCGGCTGGATCCCGATCTTCGGTGACGGCCCGTACGGCAACTCGATCCTGCTCGGATCGGTGGTCCTGGCGATCATGGTGCTGCCAATCGTCACCTCGCTCTCCCGCGAGGTGTTCCGGCAGACCCCGACCGCCAACGAGGAGGCCGCCCTGGCGCTCGGCGCCACCCGCTGGGAAATGGTCCGCACGGCGGTGCTGCCGTACGGCCGTCCCGGGGTCATCGCCGCGGTGATGCTCGGCCTGGGCCGGGCCCTCGGCGAGACCATCGCCCTGGCGCTGACCCTCGGCTCGACGTACGCCATCTCGTTCAACGTCCTGGCCAGCGGCGGCAACACCATCGCCGCGAACATCGCGAACCGGTTCGCCGAGGCGAACGACACCGGGCGGGGCGCCCTGATCGCCTCCGGCCTGGTGCTCTTCGCGATCACCCTGATCGTCAACATCACCGCCCGGGCGATCATCTACCGCCGCCGTGAGTTCACGGAGTCTGCGGCGTGAGCGCGAGGAGTGAGCCGGGGTTGCGAGCCCCGCAGTCGCGAGCTGAAGGAAGCCCAGCATGACAACCATCACCACCCACCGCCCGCGGCCGCCGGCACAGCCGGCCAGCCTGCGGGCCAGGCGCCTTCCCGGGTACGCCCCGCCGGCCATCGCCGTCGTGGCGCTCCTCGCGTCGGCCGGCATCGTGTACGGCGCCGGCATCGGCGGCGCGGTCCTGGTCGTGGTCGTCGCGGCGCTGCTCTACCTGGCCGGTCTCTTCCTCGCCGCGAACGCGGTCGAGGGCCGCCGGTCCGCCCGCAACCGGACCTGGAGCGCGCTGATCCACTCGGCCTTCGTGCTGGCGGTGCTGCCGCTGGCCTCGGTGGTCTGGACCCTGGTCAGCAAGGGCTCCGCGCGGCTCGACGGCAACTTCTTCGGCACCTCGATGAACAACATCGGGGCCCGGGACGCCAACGGCGGCGCGTACCACGCCATCGTGGGCACGCTGGAGCAGGTCGGCATCGCCACGCTGATCACCGTCCCGCTCGGGGTGCTCTGCGCGATCTACGTTGTCGAGTACGGCCGGGGCCGGTTCGCCTTCACCATCCGCTTCTTCGTGGACGTGATGACCGGCATCCCGTCGATCGTCACCGGTCTGTTCGTACTGGCCTTCTGGGTGCTGATCGTCTCGCCCGTGTTCAACGACGGGCGGCCGGGCTTCTCCGGCTTCGCCGCCGCACTGGCGCTGAGCGTGCTGATGCTGCCCACCGTGGTCCGCTCCACCGAGGAGATGCTCCGCCTCGTGCCGGCGCCGCTGCGCGAGGGCTCGTACGCGCTCGGTGTGCCGAAATGGAAGACCATCCTGCGGGTCGTGCTGCCGACCGCGCTGCCCGGCATCGTCACCGGCATCATGCTCGCCATCGCGCGGGCCGCCGGCGAGACCGCGCCGGTGCTGCTCGTCGCCGGCGGCGGCGCGGCGATCAACTTCAACCCGTTCGAGAACAACCAGTCCTCGCTGGCCCTCTTCGTCTACCAGCAGGCCGGCGAGGCCTCGAAGTACTCGCCGGCGCGGGCCTGGACCGCGGCGCTGACCCTGGTCGCCCTCGTCCTCGTCCTGACCGTCGCGGCGAAGTTGCTGGCCCGTCGCAACCGGCTCGGCCGATGAACCCCGGAGGTACCGCCACCATGGCCAAGCGCATCGAAGCCACCGACGTCACCGCGTACTACGGCGGTTTCAAGGCGATCGAGAACATCAACCTGACCGTCGAGCCGAAGACGGTGACCGCCCTGATCGGCCCATCGGGCTGCGGCAAGTCCACCTTCCTGCGGTCGATCAACCGGATGCACGAGGTGCTGCCGGGTGCCCGGGTCGAGGGCAGCCTGACCATCGACGACCAGGACATCTACGACCGGGACGTGGACGTCACCGCGGTCCGCCGGATGATCGGCATGGTCTTCCAGCGGCCCAACCCGTTCCCCACCATGAGCATCTTCGAGAACGTGGTGGCCGGCCTGCGGCTCAACGGTGTCCGGCGCAAGTCCATCCTGGAGGAGGCGGCCGAGAAGGCGCTCCGCTCGGCGAACCTCTGGGACGAGGTGAAGGACCGGCTCGGCAAGCCGGGCGCCGGCCTCTCCGGCGGGCAGCAGCAGCGGCTCTGCATCGCCCGGACCATCGCGGTCGAGCCGCAGGTGGTGCTGATGGACGAGCCCTGCTCGGCGCTGGACCCGATCTCCACGCTGGCGATCGAGGACCTGATGTTCCAGCTCAAGGACAAGTTCACCATCATCATCGTCACGCACAACATGCAGCAGGCCGCCCGGGTGTCGGACCGGACCGCCTTCTTCTCGATCGAGAAGACCGGCGACCCGGGCCGCCTGATCGAGTACGACAACACCCAGAAGATCTTCAGCAACCCGAGCCAGAAGAAGACCGAGGACTACATCACCGGCCGCTTCGGCTGAGCTGCACGGAGGGGCCCCTTCTCAGCGCTGTTCGCGGAGGAACGGGCCCCTCTTGACGTCCCGGGCTCAGCGCAGCTTCGCGAAGAACTGCCGGATGTCCGCCACCAGCAGATCCGGGGCGTCGTGCGCGGCGAAGTGGCTGCCCCGGTCGTACGTGTTCCAGGAGACGATGTTCTTGTGGTCCCGCTCGGCGAGAGTGCGGATCGACGCGAAGTCCCAGGCGAAGTTGGCCAGCCCCAGCGGCACTGTGGTCGGCTCCAGCGGTTCCGCTCCCCGGCCGTTCACCTTCTGGGTCGGCGGCACCGCCTCCGCGTCCTCGTAGTAGTAGCGGGCCGACGAGGCGGCGGTGTTGGTCAGCCAGTAGATCATCACGTTGGTGAGCACGTAGTCCGGGTCGAGGAACTCCCCCATCAGCTGCGCGCTCCATCCGAGCAGGCCGGCCGGCGAGTCGGCCAGCGCGTGCGCGACGTTCTGCGGCTCGGTCGAGTGCAGCTTGTCGTAGCCGCCCTTGCGCTGGACGAACCAGTCGGCGAACGCCACCTTGCCGCGCTCCTCCTCGGTCAGCGCGGCCAGCTCGGCCGGGTCGCCCGAGGGCAGCGAGAACACCTGGGTGACGTGCACTCCGAGCACATGCGCGGGATCGGCCCGACCCACCTCCGGGGCGACGAAGGAGCCCAGGTCGTTGCCGGCGGAGCCGTAGCGGTCGTAGCCGAGGCGGCGCATCAGCTCGGCCCAGGCACGGGCCACCCGGAACCGGTTCCAGCCGCGCTCCCGGGTGGGACCGGAGAAGCCGAAACCGGGGACCGACGGGACGACCAGGTGGAAGGCGTCGGCCGGGTCGCCGCCGTGGGCCCGGGGATCGGTGAGCGGGCCGATCACGTCCAGCCACTCGACCACGGTGGTGGGCCAGCCGTGGGTGAGGATCAGCGGGGTGGCGTCCGGCTCCGGCGAGCGGACGTGCAGGAAGTGCACGCTCTGCCCGTCGATCTCGGTGGTGAACTGCGGGTACGCGTTGAGCTTCGCCTCCCAGGCCCGCCAGTCGTACGTCGTCCGCCAGCGCTCGACCAGCCGCCGCACGTAACCGACCGGGACGCCGTACTCCCAGCCGGGCGGGACCGGGCCGGCGGGGGTCGCGCCGGGGTCGGCGGGCAGTTCCTCGGCCCAGCGGGTCCGGGCCAGCCGGTCGGCGAGGTCGTCCAGCTCGGCCTGCGGGACATCGATACGGAACGGAACGATCGCGGTGTTGTCTGCCATGCCACCGACACTAGGGATCGATTAGGAACACTTCGTTCCTAATGATCGGGCATTCTTGGCGGCATGTTGGAAACCTCGGCCCGGCTGCTGCGCCTGCTGTCGCTGTTGCAGACCCCCCGCGAATGGACCGGCACCGAGTTGGCCGAGCGGCTCTCGGTGAGCACCCGGACGGTACGCAACGACGTGGAACGGCTGCGCACCCTCGGTTATCCGGTGCACGGCACCCGGGGCGCGGTCGGCGGCTACCGGCTCGGCGCGGGCGCCGCCCTGCCGCCGCTGCTCCTCGACGACGAGGAGGCGGTCGCCGTGGCGGTCGGGCTGCGCACCGCCGCCGCCGGCGGCGTCGCCGGCATCGAGGAGACCTCGCTGCGGGCGCTCGCCAAGCTGGAACAGGTGCTCCCGCACCGGCTGCGCCGCCGGGTCGGCGCGCTGCACACGCACACCGTCGGGGTGCCGCACGACCGGCCCGGCCCGACCGTGGACGCGGAAACCCTCAGCGTGCTCAGCGCCGCCTGCCGCGACCGGGAACGGGTGCGCTTCGACTACGTCCGGCACGACGGCACCGCGGACCGGCGGGAGGTCGAGCCGTACCGGCTGGTCATCTGGGGCCGCCGCTGGTACCTCGTGGCCTTCGACCCGGCCCGGGACGACTGGCGGACCTTCCGGGTGGACCGGATCAGCCCGCGTACCCCGGCCGGCCCCCGCTTCGCGCCCCGGGAACTGCCCGAGGACGTGGTGGACCGGGTCCGGCACGGCGTCTCCTCGGCCGCCTGGCGGCACCGGGCCCGGATCCGGGTGCACGCCCCCGCCGAGGCGGTGGCCGAGCGCATCAACCCCGCGGTCGGCACCGTCGAGCCGGTTGACGCGGAGACCTGCCTGCTGCACACCGGCGCCGACCGGCTGGAGACCATCGCGGTCTGGGCGGGCCTGCTCGACCTCGACTTCACCGTCGAGGACCCGCCCGAACTGGCCGACCTGCTGCGTACCCTCGCGGCCCGCTACCTCCGCGCCACCGACGGACCCCCGCCGCTGGCAGCGTCATGATCAACTCGACGGCGGCGGGTCGGGGCAGCCAGGCCGCCGGACACCGCGGGTTGCCGCGCATCGCGCGGACCTCGTGGGCGGGATCAGCGCAGGTGAAAGCGGGCCTCCCCGTCGTCGGACAGGTCGAGGCGGGGGGTGACCGGAGTGGCGGCGTCCCGGGTGGCGGCCGCCGCCGCCACCCCGGCCAGGTCGCCGGCGGCGGCGACCTGGGCCAGCGTGACCATGGTGGGCGGAAGCATGTTCAACTCGCCGGACTCCGCCCGGGCCAGGGCGTCCGCCGGGCGGATCCACAGGGTGTGGTCGGCCTCCCCGGAGACGTCCCGGGTCCGCTGCCCCTCGGGCAGCAGGGACACGAAGAAGTACGTGTCGAAGCGACGCGGCTCGAACTCGGGGGTGATCCACCGGCTCCACGGCAGCAGCAGGTCGGAGCGGAGGGTGAGCCGGCGGCCCGCCAGCAGATCCGCGAAACCGGTACGGCGGGCCTCCAGGTCCTGCCGGGCGGCCTCCCAGTCGTCGCCGCTCACGTCACCCACCACGGTCGCCGCGCCCGGGCCGGCCAGCAGCACCCCGGCCTCCTCGAAGACCTCCCGGGCGGCCGCGCAGACCACCGCCTGGGCGGCGTCCGGAGCGAGCGCGAGGCGCTCACCCCACGCGGCCGGGTCGGGTCCGGCCCAGTCCAGGTGCGCCTGCGAGTCCGAGGCGTCGACCCCGCCGCCGGGGAACGCGTACATTCCGCCGAAGGCCATCGCGGCGACCCGGCGGATCAGGTACACCTCGAAGTCGGCGCCGGACGGGCGGAGCAGCAGCACGGTGGCCGCGACCCGGGGCGCGGCCGGGACGCCACCCTGGGCGCGGAACCGGCGGGCGTGCTCCACCAGGGCGGGGGGTGCGGCGAAGCCGTCGTTGGTCATCCCGCGAGCCTAGTTCCCGCTGGGTGGATCATCCTCCCGGCCGCCGGGCGGTAGGGGATACCGTGCCGGACATGACGCGTTGGGGGATCCTGGCCACCGGACACATCGCCGGCCGTTTCGCCGAGGACCTGCGGCTGGTGCCGGGGGCCGAGCTGGTCGCGGTCGGCTCGCGGACCCGGGAGAGCGCCGAGCTCTTCGCCGCCCGGCACGGCGTGCCCCGCGCGTACGCCTCCTGGGCGGAGCTGGCCGCGGACCCGGACGTCGACGTCATCTACGTGGCCACCCCGCACGCCGCGCACCACGAGGCGACGATGACCTGCCTGGCCGGTGACAAGGCCGTGCTGGTCGAGAAGCCCTGCACCCTCGACCTGGCCACCACCACGGAGCTGGTCGAGACCGCCCGCCGCCGTGGCCTCTTCCTCATGGAGGCCATGTGGATGCGATGCAACCCGATCATCCTCCGGGTGGTCGAGCTGATCGCGGCGGGCGCGATCGGCGAGGTGACCCACGTACGGGCGGACTTCGGGGCGGCCGGGCCGTTCCCGCCGGAGCACCGGATGCGGGCCCGGACGCTGGGCGGCGGCGCGCTGCTCGACCTGGGCGTCTATCCGATCAGCCTGGCCCACCTGCTGCTCGGTGTGCCGCAGCAGGTGCGGGCCTGGGCGCGGCTGAGCCCGGAGGGCGTGGACGAGAACACCGGCCTGGTGTTCGGCTGGGACTCCGGCGCGGTGGCGACGCTGAGCTGCGGGATGGTCGGCGCCACCGCGATCACCGCGGCGATCACCGGCACCACCGGCCGGATCGACCTGCCCGAGCCGTTCTACCGGCCCGGCGCGGCGGTGCTGCACCGGGCCGGGGCCGAGCCGGAAACCATCCCGGCGGACCTGACCGGCGGCGGCTACCAGCACGAGGCGATCGAGGTGCAGCGCTGCCTGGCCGCCGGGCTGACCGAGAGCCCACTGGTGCCGCACTCCGCCACGCTCGAGGTGATGGCCCTCCTCGACGACATCAAGGCCGAGATCGGCGTCTCCTACGACTGAGGGCCCCCGGCCGGGGGCCCTCAGCGCGTCGGCTGCTCAGAAGAGCGGGCGGACCAGCAGGTACGCGAGGCAGGCGATGGCCGCCGCCGCCGGGAAGGTGATGATCCAGGCGATCACGATGTTGCCGGCCACGTTCCAGCGCACCGCGGAGAGCCGCTTGGTGGCGCCGACACCCATGATCGCCGAGGTGATCGTGTGGGTGGTGGAGATCGGGGCCTTCAGCACCAGGGCGTTGAAGTAGAGCACCGCGCTGGCCACCGTCTCGGCCGCGAAGCCCTCCGGCGGACCCAGGTCGATGATCTTGCGGCCGAGGGTCCGGATGATCCGCCAGCCGCCGGAGTACGTGCCGAGCGCCAGCATGGCCGCCGAGGTCCAGAACACCCACTGCGGGATGTGCGTCTTGTCGTTCTGGTAGCCGCCGGTGTAGAGCGCCAGCACGATGATGCCCATGGTCTTGGCCGCATCCTGCATACCGTGGCCGACCGACATGGCGGCGGCCGACACGGTCTGTGCCCAGCGGAAGCCCCGGTTGAGCTTGCCCGGCTGCCCCTTCCGGAAGAGCCAGAGGATCGCCAGCATCACCAGGAAGCCCAGGATCAGGCCGACCACCGGCGAGAGCACCATCGGGACGATGACCTTCTCCCAGATGTTGCCCCACTGCACGACACCGCCGGTGGCGAGCAGGGTCGCACCGACCAGACCGCCGAAGAGGGCGTGCGAGGAGGACGACGGCAGGCCGAAGTACCAGGTGATCAGGTTCCAGGCGATGGCGCCGAGCACCCCGGCGAAGACCACGCCGAGGCTGGGCATCCCCTTCGGGAGCGTGACCAGGCCGTCGCCGACCGTCTTGGCGACGCCGGCGCCGAAGTGGGCGCCGACGAAGTTGCCGACGGCGGCGAGGGCCAGGGCGACCCGGGGGGTCAGCGCCCGGGTGGAGACGCTGGTGGCGATCGCGTTGGCCGCGTCATGGAAACCGTTCGTGTAGTCGAACGCCATCGCGGCCACGATCACCGCCAGTACGGCGATGAGTTCGGGACTCACGGGATCAGGACTCCTTGACCGTGATGGTCTCGACGGTGTTCGCCACGTGCTCGAAGGCGTCGCAGGCGGCCTCCAGTTCGTCGGCGACCTCCTTCATCTTCAGCACGGTGAGCGCGTCGTACTCGCCGGAGAAGAGCCGGACCAGCAGCATCCGGTACGCCTGGTCGCCGTCGTTCTCGAGGCGGTTGCACTCGATCCAGTAGGGCTCGAGGTTCTTCATCGAACGCAGCTGGGGCATGGCCTCGGCGGTGAGCTTGGCCTGCTGGTCGAGCACGTTCACCAGCTCGTGCATCTCCCGCGGCAGGGACGGCAGCTTGGTGAGGCCGTACAGGTAGAGCAGGTTGCCGACCGCCTCCAGGTGGTCCATCACGTCGTCGAGCAACGAGCCCAGACGGTAGATGTCCTCCCGGTCGAAGGGGGTGATGAAGGTAGAGTTGATCTTCTTGTACAGCTCGTGGGTGATCTGGTCGCTGTCGTGCTCGACCTCGGTGAGCCGTTCGCTGACCGACTGGACCTCTACCCCCGGCAGAGCCAGCTCGTTGAGCAGCTCGGTCCCCTTCACCAGGTTCTGCGCGGCCCTGGTGAAGAGCTCGTAGAAGGCGCCCTCGGTGGGACGGAAGGAAAACTTCACAGCACGGACCTCGTCGTGTCGGTGGAAGGGTGGCCGTCGCCCCGAAAGGCGCGTGCTCTGGGCATGCTAGGTACCCCGCGGAACCGGGCAATCGCCGGCCCACCCCTGGTCAGGCCCGATTCACCGTCCGTTCACCCGCCGTTCACCTTCGCCCTCCCGCTCTCGCCCCGCAACCGGCGGCGCTCACGCTCGACGTCGAAATCGGCAGGCGGATACCCCAGATCAAGTGCGTCGAACGTCTCCCGGAGCAGGTGGGCGACCGCCCAGTCCCGGTACCACTTGCGGTCCGCCGGCACCACGAACCAGGGCGCGTCGTCCGTGCCGCACCGGGCCAGGGCATCGGCGTACGCGGCCTGGTAATCGTCCCAGCGGGCCCGGGTGTCCAGATCGCTGGGGTTGTACTTCCAGTACTTCGTCGGGTCGGTGAGCCGCTCCATCAGCCGCTCGCCCTGCTCGGCGTACGAGATGTGCAGCATCACCTTCACCAGGGTGACCGAGTTCCCGGTCAGTTCCCGCTCGAATTCGTTGATCAGGTCGTACCGGGCCCGCCAGGTCGGCTCGTCGACCAGCGACTCGACCCGGGCGACCAGCACGTCCTCGTAGTGCGAGCGGTTGAAGATCCCCACGTACCCGGGCGGCGGCAGCGCCCGCCGGATCCGCCAGAGGAAGTCGTGCC
This sequence comes from Micromonospora solifontis, assembly GCF_003725545.1. GTDB lineage: Bacteria > Actinomycetota > Actinomycetes > Mycobacteriales > Micromonosporaceae > Micromonospora > Micromonospora solifontis. The sequence continues at coordinate 56,709 of NZ_RJLN01000014.1, forward strand.
GCAGCTCCTCCGCCGTGGGCGGGCCGAACGAGCGGATGTGCAGCCCGAGCGGGTTCATGGCGCCCGCCACCCGCTTGATCGTGCCGTCCTTGCCCCCGCAGTCCATCGCCTGGAGCACCAGCAGCACCCGGCGTGGGCGTCCACCGTCCAGGTGTGCGCCGGCCTGGCTGGGGGCGCCGGCGGGAGCCGCCGGCCCGGCGGCGCCCTTCGCGGCCGCGTACAGCATCTCCTGCCGCCGGCCGAGTTCCGCGCCGAGCAGCTCGACCTGCGCCCGCGCCCACTGCTTGCGTCCCTTCCCGCTCCCGGCCGCCGCCGGCAGCCCCGGGGTCGACCGGGGATCGATCGCCGCCAGGTCCACCGCGCCCGGAGCCGCGCGCAGCAGCTCCCGCACCGACCCGCCCGCGGGAAGCACGACCTCGTCCACACCGCTCATCCCTCGATCCTCACCCACCCCGCCCACCCCCGCCTCCCGAGCACCCCCCCCCGCCGCATCGGCCGGGGCCGCCACGCCGCCCGCCGCGAGGCCACTCTTTCGGGGAAAGAGTGGCCTCGGCCGCGCGTGAGGCCCCTCTTTCCGTGTTTTTGCGCGGATCTTGTGGCGGGGCGGGGCGGCGCGGGGCGGGGCGGGGCGGGGCGGGGCGGGGCGGCGCAGAGGGCGGGGCGGGGACGGGGCGGGGAGCGCGGGGGCGGGGCGGCGCAGGGGCGGCGGGGGCGCGGAACACGGATGTGTCACGTTTGGGGGCGGCGGGGCGTCCAGTGGGACGGGGAGAATGTGGGCGCGGGGAGGGAGCGGACGGTGGGCGATCTGGCGACGGAGTTCGAGGCGGAACGCGGGCACCTGCTGGCGGTCGCGTACCGGATGCTGGGCAGCCGGAGCGAGGCCGAGGACGCGGTGCAGGAGACCTGGCTGCGGTACGCGGGCGCGCTCGCCGACCCGGCCGCCCGCGCCCAGGTTCAGCAGCTCCGCGCCTGGCTCACCACCACCTGCTCCCGGATCTGCCTCGACGTGCTCCGGTCCGCCCGGGTCCGCCGGGAGGCGTACCCGGGTCAGTGGCTGCCGGAGCCGGTGGTGCGTGACGTGCAGACGGCCGACGGGTTCGCCCCCGACCCGGCCGAGCGGGCGGTCCGGGCCGACCAGCTCGGCACCGCGTTGCTGGTGGTGCTGGAACGGCTGAGCCCGGAGCAGCGGGTGGCGTTCGTCCTGCACGACGTCTTCGCCGTGCCGTTCGCCACGGTCGCCGAGGTGCTCGGCACCACACCGGCAGCGGCCCGGCAGCTCGCCTCTCGGGGCCGGCGGGCGGTCGCCGCTCCGGACGCCCCCCGGCACACCGCCGACCTGGCCGAACAGCGGCGGGTCCTCGACGCGTTCGCCGCCGCGGTGGAGTCCGGTGAGCTGGACCGGCTGGTGCAGGTGCTCGCCCCGGACGTGATGCTCATCGGCGACAGCGGCGGGCACTTCCCGGCGGGCCGCCGGCCGGTGATCGGGGCCGAGATCGTGGCCCGGTTCATCCTCGGCATCTACGGTCAGGCGGGCCGGCACGGTGGCCCGCTGCGCGCCCGGCCGGTGCTGGTCGACGGCGCCCTCGGCTGGCAACTGGAGACGACCTACCGGGACGGCCGCCCGCTGCGCATGGTCTGCGCGTACGCGGTGCACGAGGGGCGGGTCAGCGGCGTGTTCCACCAGCTCAACCCGGAGAAGCTGAGCCACCTGCCGGAGTTCGGGCCGGACGACGTGTGGCCGCCGCGGTGGTGAGGCCGGCTCAGACCACCAGGGCGAGCCACTTCCGGTACGACGTGGCGAACGGCTCGGTGCCGTCGCCGAGCGCGCCGAAGAGCCAGCGGGCGGCCGCCTCGGCCTCGGCCACCAGCTCGTCGGGGTAGCCCCAGCGGGCCCGGTGCTCGGCGAACTCGTCCTCGTCGCGCAGCTCGACCACGCCGGTCTCCCGCCGGCGCACCACGTCGAGGTCGAGGTCGACCAGGTGGACGATGTCCTGCCCCTCCCACCGGGCCGGGGTGGCGATGTCGCAGTAGACCTCGCTGGTCCGGGGTGGCGGGTTGAACATGCCGGTCCACCAGCCGTGCCGGGGCACCAGCAGGACGAACGGGATCTGCTCGACCGAGGGCCGGCCGTGGTAGACCGACTCGGTGCCGGCCGGTACGCCGAGCCACACGCCGAGATCGTCCTCGGCGAGCCGGCGGGCCGGGTAGTCGCGATGGGCGCTGCCGTCGTACTTGCGGTAGATCACACGGACCACGTCGCTCGGCATGAGTGGCACCCTAGCCGATTCCGGCCACGCGACGCATTCGGCAGGTAACCCGGCGCGACCCGCCCGGCACGCCACGCGGTGGAGGGGCACGGCCGGTGTCGGGCGGGGCGGGTACGGTCGCACGGTGACCCCGCCTCGCACCGCCACCGGTTCCGCCGTGCCGAAAAAGCGTCGAGGTGCCCGGCCCGGCGGTGGCGAGTTGCTGGCCGCGGCGGTCGGCGCGGTCCCCGGCGGCGCGGCCCGCCCGGGCCAGCAGCAGATGACCGAGGCGATCGAGCGGAGCGTCGCCACCGGCGAGCACCTGCTGGTGCAGGCCGGCACGGGCACCGGCAAGTCGCTGGCGTACCTGGCGCCGGCGCTGACCGTGGACGGCCCGGTGGTGGTCTCCACCGCCACCCTGGCGCTGCAGTCCCAGCTGGTCGACCACGACCTGCCCCGGCTGGCCGACGCGGTCGAGCCGCTGCTGCACCGCCGCCCCACCTTCGCGGTGCTCAAGGGCCGGCACCACTACCTCTGCCTGGCCCGGCTGGACAGCTCCACCGAGGAGGAGCCGGAGGACACCCTCTTCGACACCCCCCGTCCCGGCGGCGGCACCAAGTGGCTCGGCGAGGCGGGCCGGCTGGGCAAGCAGATGCAGCGGCTGCGCGACTGGGCGGAGGAGACCGCCACCGGCGACCGCGACGAGCTGGACCCGGGCGTCGACGATCAGGTCTGGCGGACCGTCTCGATGCCGGCCCGGGAGTGCGTCGGCGCGACCCGGTGCCCGTTCGGGCAGGAGTGCTTCGCGGAGGCCTCGCGGGCCCGGGCCCGCGAGGCGGACATCGTGGTCACCAACCACAGCCTGCTCGCCGTCGACATGCTCGCCGGCCGGCACATCGTGCCGCCGCACAAGCTGCTCATCGTCGACGAGGCGCACGAACTGGCCGACCGGGTCTCCTCGGCGGCGCAGGCCGAGCTGGTCCCCGAGCTGATCGACCGGTCCACCCGCCGGGCCCGGCCACTGCTCCGCCCCGAGATCGCCGAACGACTCACCGAGGCCGGTGACGCTCTGGCGGTCGGGCTGGCCGAGGCGCCGGCCGGGCGGCTCACCGCCGGCCTGCCGCCCGCGCTGCGCGAGGCGTGCACCCTGCTCGACGCGGCGACCCGGGCCGCGCTGGAGGCCATCGGCGACATCAAGTCCGACGACCCGGACCCGGTCCGCAAGCAGCAGGCCAAGGCGGTGCTGGACGAGCTCTCCACCACCGCCCAGCGGCTGCTGGAGGAGGCCGACCACGACGTGGCCTGGGTGGAGAAGCCGGAGAACGGCAGCCGGCGGGCGCTGGTGGTCGCGCCCCTCTCGGTCGCCGGCACGCTCGCCACCCACCTGTACGACGAGCGCACCGTGGTCGCCACCTCGGCCACCCTGGCGCTGGGCGGCCGCTTCGACACGGTGGCCCGGGCGCTGGGGCTGGAGGCACCGCCCCCCACCCCGCCCTCGCCGGCCGCCGCCGCGCTGGCCACCGCGGCCGCCGCCGGCCGGGCCACCGCCCCCGCCCCGGTGGCGAGCACCGAGGGCAGCCGGGCCGCGGTCGGCACGGTCCCGGCCACCGAGGGGCCGGGCTGGAAGTCGCTCGACGTCGGCTCGCCCTTCGACTACGCCCGGCAGGGCATCCTGTACGTCGCCGCGCACCTGCCCCGCCCCAGCGTCTCCGGGCTGCCCGAGGCGGCTGGCGAGGAGCTGCTGGCGCTGGTCGGGGCGCTCGGTGGACGTACCCTCGGCCTCTTCTCCTCCCGACGCGCCGCGCAGCAGGCGGCGGAGCTGCTGCGCGCCCGGACCGACCTGCCGGTGCTGCTCCAGGGTGAGGAGGCGCTGCCGCTGCTGGTCCGGCGCTTCCGCGAGGAGCGGGAGAGCTGCCTGTTCGGGGTGATGTCGCTCTGGCAGGGGGTGGACGTGCCGGGCGACTCCTGCCAGCTCGTGGTGATCGACCGGCTGCCCTTCCCCCGGCCGGACGAGCCGTTGGCGGCGGCCCGGGCGGCGGCGGTGGACGCCGGCGGCGGCTCGGGGTTCGCGGCGGTCAGCGTGCCGATCGCGGCGGTCCGGCTGGCCCAGGGCGTCGGCCGGCTGATCCGGGCCACCGGCGACCGGGGTGTGGTGGCGGTGCTCGACTCCCGGCTGGAGACCGCCCGGGGGTACGGCCCGTTCCTGCGGCGCTCGCTGCCGCCGTTCTGGTACACCACCCGCCCCGACGTCGCCCGCGGCGCCCTGGAACGCCTCGCCAAGAGCTGAACCGGCGCCACCGGGGGTCAGGGTGCCTGGGCGGCGACCACCACGGCGTCCGGCGGGGTGTCCGGCACGGTACGCGCGGCCAGCCGGCGGACGGCCGTGTTCAGCACCGCGATCAGCGGCACCGCGACCAGCGCGCCGGCGATCCCGGCGAGCACCACTCCGGCGGCGATCCCGATGATCACGGCGAGCGGGTGAATGGCCACCGCCCTGCCCATGATCAGCGGCTGGAGCACGTGCCCCTCGACCTGCTGCACGCCGATCACGGCGCCCAGGATGATCAACGCGGTCACCGGGCCGCTGTCGACCAGCGCCACCAGCACCGCCACCACGCCGGAGAGGGTGGCCCCGACGATCGGGATGAACGCGCCCAGGAAGACCAGCGCGGCCAGCGGGAACGCGAACGGGATGTCGAAGATGACGAGGAAGATCCCGATGCCGACCGCGTCGATGAAGGCGACCAGCACGGTGGCCCGGACATACGCGCCGAGCGTCGCCCAGGAGGCCCGGCCCGCGTCATCCACCTTCCAGCGCGCCTTCACCGGCAGCAGCCGGACCAGGAAGCGCCAGATCTTGTTGCCGTCCCGGAGGAAGAAGAAGGTCGCGAAGAGCACCAGGATGGTGCCGGTGAGCACCTCGGCCAGGGTGGCGGCGGTGTTGAGCGCGCCGCTGGTGAACGTCTTGGTGTTCTCGTCCACCCACTTCTGCGCCTCGTCGATGTAGTTGTTGAGCTGGCTGTCGGACAGGTGCAGCGGGCCGGTCTTGAGCCAGTTCTGGATCTGCCGGACGCCCTGCGACGTCTTCTCGCTCAACTCCGGCACGCCCTGGATGAACTCGTTCACCACGAGGGTCAGCGTGCCGACCACCGCGGCCAGGCCGCCGACCAGCACCACGCCGGTGGCCAGCGACCGGGGGAAGCGGGCCCGGAGCAGCCAGCCGACCGCGGGGGCGAGCAGCGCGGAGAGCAGCAGGGCCACCGTCAGCGGGATGATCACGATACGGATGGTGCCGATGATCTGGAGCAGCGCCCAGGTGACGATGCCGACCACGATCAGCCGCCAGGACCAGGCCGCCGCGATCCGCAGTGCGTGCGGCACCTCGGTGTCGTCCCGGCTGGACGTCGTGGCGTGCATGACGGCGGGCGGTTCCGCGCCGACCACGGTCGCCGCGGGCGGGGCGGCCGGGCCCGGCGAGGACGGCGTGGCCACGCCCGACTCCCCCGGCGCGTGCTCGGGGTCGCTCCGGCGGGCCCGCGCCGATTGCCGGCCGGACTCGTACGCGCGGCGGAGCCGTCCGCGCAGCGCCTCGAAGCGGCTCAAGCGCACCTCCGGAAACTTTGGCCCGCCCACGTCACAGGGGGGACAGGATACGTCCGTCCGCCCCACCCTAGGGGGACTCCGCCACACATTGCCCCTCCCCGGTCACGCTCAACCACGGGAGGATCGACCGTGGCGCACGCGGTAGCGTCTTCGCGTGACCGTCGACCAGAACCTCGACACCGGCCTGCCGATCCGCCTGCTGCACGACCGTGTGCTGGTGCGTACGGAGAACGGCGAGGGTGAGCGCCGCTCCACCGCCGGCATCGTGATCCCCGCGACCGCGGCCGTGGGCAAGCGGCTGGCCTGGGCCACCGCGGTGGGCGTGGGCCCGCACGTGCGCTCCATCGTCGCCGGCGACCGGGTGCTCTTCGACCCCGACGACCGCTCCGAGGTCGAACTGCACGGCCGGGCGTACGTGCTGCTGCGTGAGCGGGACGTGCACGCCGTCGCCGCTGAACGGGTGGAGCGGGAGTCGACCGGCTCGACCGGCCTCTACCTCTAGGACCCCCACCCGCCCCAGGGCGCCGTTTGCACCGCTGCCCGGCGGGAAGCCCAGGCACCTCAGCGCCCTGGGGAGGGGACCATGCCGGTACTCGTGAAGAAGATACTGACCTGGGGATTCGTCATATTCCTGATCTACTTCATGGCGTTCCGGCCGGACGGCGCCGCGCAGGTGTTCAAGGGGATCGGGGTGGCCCTGATGGCGATCTTCCAGGGCTTCGGCGACTTCCTCACCGGCCTGATGAGCTGACCGCGGCACGGCGCCGGACGAGCCGGGCGCGGGCCGTCAGGCACCGGGCGGCCAGGGGGCGGCCGGGCGCGGACCGTACCAGCCGGGCGGGCCGTAGCCGGTGAGGTGGGCCGGGGGCGGGGGTGGGGCGAGCACCACCGGGATCGGCACCACCGGCTCGTCCGGTGCCTCGACCGCCCGCTGCGACCCGTCCGGGAACCGCAGGTGGTAGCGCTGCCCGTCCCAGACCCCGACCGGCGCCTGCGGGTCCCGGCCCACGAAGAACGACCGGTACGCGCTGATCGCGTCCAGCAGCTCCCGTTCCTCCCGCACCGTCCTTTCCCGCTCGGCCGGCTTGCGGTCCAGTCCCCGGCGCATGCCGTCACGCAGCAGCGCCAGCCGGGTGGCCGCGAACTGGTAGCCCCGCATCGCCTTCACCCCGCCGTCGCCGGCCACCCGCCGGGCCCAGGTGCGCGCGGCGTGCCGCCGCCCCAGGCTGCCCAGCGCGGCCACCTCGGGCGGGGTGAGCCAGCCGGCCCGGACGTAGTCGGGCAGGGTCCGCTCGGTCAGCCGCCCCTCCCAGGCGCGCAGCCAGATCGCCAGCCCGACCATGCCGAAGAAGATCGGCACCATCACGCCGATGTAGCCGTACAGGGCGATCAGCGGCTGGCCGGTCGCGGCGGCCAGCGAGGGCAGCAGGTTCCAGGTGCCGTGCAGCATCATCGCGAGCAGCAGGCCGGCGATCGGGGCGAGGAAGCGTACCCGCCGGTCGGCGGTGCGCGCGGCGACCCCGAGACCCACCCCGGTCATCGAGGTGAACAGCGGGTGGGCGAAGCCGAAGAGCAGGATCCGGACGATGAAGATGGCGATCACCTGCTGGGCGCCGGTGGCCGGACCGTACTCCTGGACGCCGCTGCGGTAGCCGTACCCGCCGAGGTAGAGGATGTTCTCCACCATGGCGAAGCCGATCGCGGAGAGCCCGCAGTAGACGAGCGCGTCGGTGATCCCGGAGAACTCCCGGCGCCGGAAGATGAGCAGCAGGATCGGCCCGGCGGCCTTGGTCAGCTCCTCGATGAACGGCGCGACCAGCACGGCGGTCAGCGCGGTGGGCAGCCCCCAGTCCTTGAAGAGCTTCGCGCCCGTCTCGTTGACCAGCAGCGAGATGGCCGTGGAGACGAACGCGCCCCAGGCGAAACAGAAGATCAGATACTTCAGCGGCTCCGGCTCGTACCGGTCCAGCCAGAGGAAGCAGGAGACCAGGACCGGCACCGGCAGGATCGCCGCGATCACGCCCACCAGCAGGGCCTCGGCGCCCAGGCTCTCGCCCAGGGTGAAGACCATGAACACCGCGCCCGCGGCGATCAGCAGCACCACCCCGGCGAGCGCCAGGATCCGCCGCCAGCCGAGCCGGCGCAGCGGCATCCGGGGCGCCGACGACCCGGGCGGCGGGACGGCGGGCGCGGTCGGCGGCGGCAGGGCTCCGCCGGGCGGGGTGTCGGCCATGCGGTCAGCGTAGTCATCCCGGGCCCGCTTCTCCGGCCGCATTCCGCCCGCTATGCTGCGGGGCAGGTCACGAGCGCCAGCGTCAAGCCCCGGCTTGCTGGCCGGCAACCCTCGTCGAGTTCGCGGTGGGGTGCCCCGGGTGATGACCGGGCCCAGCCCGAACGGCGTGCTGGGCAAGCGCGGACCCCGTCCCGGTGCCCATACCCCGGGGTCCCCTGGACCCGGGAGGCTCCGGCATGACCGTCACCCTCGTACCCTCGCTGACCACGCCGCCGGTACCGGCCCGGCCGGACCCGCTCGGCGTGCTCGGCGTACCCGGGGAGATCAACCTGGACCACGCCGCCAGCGCGCCGTGCGCGCGGGCCGCGGCCGACGCGGTGGCCGAGCTGCTGCCCTGGTACGCGAGCGTGCACCGCGGCGCGGGGGCGCTCTCGCGGCGGTGCACGCTGGCCTACGAGCGGGCCCGGCAGACCGTCGGCGACTTCGTCGGCGCCCGCCCCGACGACCACGTGATCTTCACCCGGAACACCACCGACGCGATCAACCTGCTGGCCCGGGCGCTGCCCGCCGGCACCACCGTGGTCACCTTCGCCGGCGAGCACCACGCCAACCTGCTGCCCTGGCCGCGCGGCTCGGTCCGGCTGCCGGTGCCGGCCGGCCCCGCCGAGGCGGTACGCGCGCTCGACGCCGCCCTCGGCGAACTGTCCCGCGACGCCCGGCCCGGCCTGCCGGTCCTGGTCGCCGTGACCGGGGCGAGCAACGTGACCGGGGAACGCTGGCCGGTGGCCGAGCTGGCCCGGGTCGCTCGGCGGCACGGCGCCCGGATCCTGCTGGACGCCGCCCAGCTCGCCCCGCACGCCCCGGTGGACCTGGCCGCGCTGGACGTGGACTACCTGGCGCTCTCCGGCCACAAGCTGTACGCCCCGTTCGGCGCGGGCGTGCTCGTCGGGCGGGGTGACTGGCTGGACGCGGCCGCGCCGTACCTGGCGGGCGGCGGGGCCACCAGCCACGTCGGCGCGGCCACCCACGAGGTGCGCTGGGCGACCGGGCCGGCCCGGCACGAGGCCGGCACCCCGAACCTGCTCGGCGCGGTGGCCCTCGCCGCGGTCTGCGCGGCGCTCGCCGACGCGGACCGGGACGTCCTGCACGCCCGGGAGCAGGCGCTGCTGGCCCGACTGCGGGACGGCATCGCCGCGCTGCCGCACGTGGTGGAGCTGCGCACGTTCGGCGCGGGCGCGCCCCGGGTGGGCATCGCCTCGTTCGTGGTCGCCGGGCGGGACTCCGCCGACGTCGCCGCCCACCTGGCCCGGACGCACCGGATCGGGGTACGGGACGGGCTGTTCTGCGCCCACCCCCTGGCCCGACGGCTGCTGTCCGAGGCCGCGGCGAGAGCCGGCCGCACCGACCTGCCCCCCACCGCCCTGCGGGCCAGCCTCGGCCTCGGCACCACCGAAGCCGACATCGACACCCTCCTCACCGCCCTGGCCACCCTCCCCTGACCGCCGTCCGCGCCCCCTGCAAGATCGCACTGATTCACGGAAAGAGTGGCCACTCTTTCCGTGAACGAGGGGCTCGATGGGGAGGTCAGCCGACGGGGGGCGCAGTGGGGGGTTTGGGCGCGGGGCTCTGCTCGGTGGTCTCGCCGGTGCGCTGCTCCTTCTCGCCGAACGCCTGCCGGACCAGCCGGTTCGCCTCGTCCTGGTCAACGCCGGAGGCCACCATCAGGTCGCTGGCGGTGGTCCGCACCTGGGCGATCACCACACTGCCCGAGAAGCCGACCCCCTCCGCGTACGCCCGGCCGGCCTCGCTGACCGCACGCAGTGACCGCTCCCGGGCCTGCTCCGGCTCCTCTCCGGCGGCGAACTCGTGCCGGAGCAGGCGGACCGACTCGGCCAGGTGGGCGATGGCGTCCGGCATCGGCGCCGGGACCGGCTCCTCGTCCTCGATCAGGGTGACCGAGCGGCGGATCAGCGTGCCGCTGTTGCGCATCGAGCGGTCGATCGGGTCGGCCGCCTCGGCGTAGTGGGTCAGCTCGCTGCGCCGGTGCCAGCGGGCCGGCGAGATGGTGATGGTCTCCTTCGCGCCCTCGATCGCCTCGGAGAGCGCGGCCAGCTCCTCCTTGTTCTCCCGGAGCCGCAACAACGCCTGCTGGGCCGCGCTCCGGTCGCGTCTTCGCAGGGCGTCCGCACACACGTCGAGCTGGGTGGCGAGCAGGTCCAACGCCGGCCGGGCGGCCCGGTTGATCACCCGGAGCGGGTTGAGCGGCAGCAGGATCGCGGTCACCAGCAGGGCGATGCCACCGCCGACGAACGCGTCGACGAAGCGCGGGAACTCCAGGTTCTGAGTGGACGGACTGAGCGTCACGATCAGCACGGCGGTGGCCGCCGCCTGGATCACGATGGCCACGCTGGCCCCGGCGAAGATGGTGAGCAGGATCGCCGCGGTCACCACCAGGCCGAGCTGCCAGGCGCCGGTGCCGAGGAAATAGATCAGGGCATCACCGACCGCGACCCCGACCGCCACCCCGACGATCAGCTCGATGGTCCGGCGGAACCGCTGGCCGACGGAGGCCGCCAGGGTGCCGACCGCCGAGATCGGCGCGAACACCGGTTGCGGGTTGCCGAGCAGGCGGTGGGAGACCAGGTAGGCCAGCCCCGCGGCCAGGCCGGCCTGGACGGCCAGCCCCGCGGCGGTACGCACCCGGTGCAGCCGGTCGTGCAGGGTCGCCTTGCTGCGGTTCCGCAGTTCGTCCATGGCCGAGGCGATCCGCGGCCCGTCCAGGTCGACCAGCCCTTCCCGGAGCGGGGCACGGCGCAGAAACGACAACCGTCGTCGCTCCCGGGCCTCGGCCATGGCCGGGACTACCCGTCCCGCACCCGCTGAATCCTCGCGCCCGACGAGTGGTGCGGCAGACTCCACCGGGTGACGGAGTTGATCCAACGCTGGCGGGACACGGCCGGCGCGGCGGGCGCGTCCGACCCGGCCGGTGTCGAGCGGGCCGGGGCCCGGCTGCTCGCCGCCTGGCAGGAGCCGCACCGGCACTACCACGGCGTGGCGCACCTGCGGGCGGTGCTGGACGTGGTCGACGCGTACGCCGGGTCGGCCCGCCGCCCGGACCTGGTGCGGCTGGCGGCCTGGTGCCACGACGCGGTCTACGACCCCCGGGCCGACGGGGACGCCAACGAGCGGGCGAGCGCGGAGCTGGCCGGCGAGCTGCTCGCCGGGGCCGGGCTCCCGGCGGCGGCGGTGACCGAGGTACGCCGGCTGGTGCTGCTCACCGCCGGGCACGCGGTCCCGCCCGGGGACCGGGACGGCGCCCTGCTCTGCGACGCCGACCTGGCGATCCTGGCCGCCCCGCCCGCCGCCTACGACCGCTACGCCGCCGCCGTCCGGCGGGAGTACGCGCACGTCCCCGACCCGGCCTTCCGTGCCGCCCGTGCCCAGGTCCTGGAGCAGCTCCTGGCCCTCCCGACCCTCTACCGCCTCCCCGCCCCGCACGCCCGCTGGGAAACCCCCGCCCGGGCCAACCTCACCCGCGAACTCACCACCCTCCACCCCTGAGCCGCCGGCTGGTGATCGACTCGTTCTGCGGCAGGTCGGGGTCTCCGGTCCGCTGGTGACCGCGGTTTGCGGCATACCCGACCGGATCACGCCGACGGGTACAGATCACCCGGAATGGTCAACCAAAAGTGCAAGATCGCCGGGGGCGGAAGGCGGGACGGGAGGCGGGGCGGAGGGCGGGACGAGGGGCGAGGGCGGGGTGGGGTGGAGGTGTTTGGGGCGGCGGAGGCCGGCGGCGTGGAGGCGGCGGACGAGCTCGCGGGAGGGGACGACCTGGGCGCCGAGCCAGACGGCCATCGGGAAGCGCTCGGCCGGCAGGTCGTAGTGGTCGCGGTCGAAGGCCCGGCGGGGGGCGCCCAGCGCCTCGGCGAAGGCGTGCAGCTCGGCGTACGAGACGTCGCTGACCAGATGTGACCAGAGCCGGCCCCGCCAGGGCACCGCGGGCCGGTCGACGTAGAGCATGGCGACCAACGGTACGCCCGGTTGATGATCACGCGGACCCGACCTAGCCTTCCCGGCATGGCCGCCAATCCCCTCCTCGACGAGCTGCGGGCCGCCCTCGGTGACGCCGCCGTGCTGACCGACCCGGACCTGCTGCGCGTCCACGCGCGGGACGAGGCCGACCTGTGCGCGGCGGGTACGCCGCTGGTGGTGGTGCGTCCGCGCAGCACCGGGGAGGTCGCGGCGGTGGTCCGGGCGGCGGGCCGGCACGGCGTACCGGTGGTGCCGCAGGGGGCGCGGACCGGGCTGGCCGGCGCGGCGAACGCGGTCGACGGCGCGGTGCTGCTGAGCACCGTGGCGATGGACCGGATCGTCGAGATCGACCCGGTGAGCCGGATCGCGGTGGTGCAGCCCGGCGTGGTGAACGCGACGCTGGCCGGTGCGGTCCGCAAGCACCAGCTCTGGTACCCGCCGGACCCGGGCTCCTGGGAGTCCTCCACCATCGGCGGCAACGTCGCCACCAACGCCGGCGGGATGTGCTGCGTCAAGTACGGCGTGACCACGGAGTACGTGCTCGGCCTGGAGGTGGTGCTCGCCTCCGGTGAGGTGCTGCGCACCGGCCGGCGGACCGCCAAGGGGGTCGCCGGGTACGACCTGACCCGGCTCTTCGTCGGTTCCGAGGGCACCCTCGGCGTGATCACCGAGGTGACCCTCGCGCTGCGGCCGGCGCCCGAGGAGTCACTGACCCTGGTCGCGGTCTTCCCCACCACCGCCGCGGCCGGCACGGCGGTCGCCGGGATCGCCGAGCGCGGGCTCACCCCGAGCCTGCTGGAGCTGCTGGACCGGACCCATCTGCGGGCCATCGAGGCGTACCGGCCGATGGGCCTGCGCACCGACGCGGAGGCGCTGCTGCTGGCGGCGGTGGACACCGGCGCCCGGGCGGCCGGCGACCTGGCCCGGCTCGCCGAGGTGTGCGAGGCGGCCGGCGCCGACGAGGTGTACGCGGCCACCGACGCTACCGAGGCCGCCGCCCTGCTCCAGGCCCGGCGGCTGGCCCACCCGGCGATGGAGAAGTTCGCCGCCGACACCTTCCCCGCCGGCAACGGCGGCCTGGTCATCGACGACGTGGCGGTGCCGCGCGGCGCGCTCGCCGCGCTGCTGGACGGGGTGGCCCGGATCGCCGCGGAGTGTGCCGTGCCGATCGGCGTGGTCGGGCACGCCGGCGACGGCAACATGCACCCGAACATCGTGGTCGATCGCGCCGACCCGGCGAGCGTGGCGCGCGGCCGGCGGGCCTTCGACGAGATCATGCGGCTCGGTCTGGAACTCGGCGGCACCTGCACCGGCGAGCACGGTGTCGGGCTGCTCAAGCGGGACTGGCTGGCCCGCGAGATCGGCCCGGTGGGGGTGCGGGTGCACCAGGCGATCCGGGCGGCGCTCGACCCGGCGGGGCTGTTCAACCCCGGCAAGGTGTGCTGATCGTCAGCCCTTGTCCTCGGCCGGCGTGGTCTGGGTGAGCAGCAGCAGGATCTGGTAGGCCACCGGTGGCTTCGCCTCGCCCGGGCAGTCCTGCATGGTGACGGTCAGCTCCGGCGTGATCAGCAGGCTGGAGGTCAACGCGTCGATGCAGCCCTGCTTGTACTGGCGGGCCTCGTCGGTCTCCTTCGCCAGGGCCGGGTCGGTGAGCATCCGCTGCAACCGCTGGGTCTGCTCCGGGTTGAGCTGGCCGGTCGAGTCGACCCCGTCGCCCGCGCAGTCCCGGCACTGCCACCGGCCGCTCGGGTCCACGTCGAGCGTCCGGACCGGGCCATCCGTGCCGAGCCGCTGCACCAGCGACACCCGCTGCCCCGCCGCTGCGGTCGGCGCTCCGCCCGGGGGTGTGGTGGAACCCTCGGCCCGATCGAACAGGGAACAGCCGGCCAGGGAGACGACCAGCAGGACACCGGCGGACAGAGCGAGGACGCGCGACCAGAATGGGCGAACCACGCACGGGAACCTACACTTCCGTAGGTAGCGCCCGGTACCCTCCGGAGCGACGTTACCCGCCGGTCACCGGGCGGACGGCAGCTCCGCGCTGTCCCCGTCGACACCCCGGTCGGCGGCGAATCCGCGGACGTCCGGCGCACCCAGCCGGGCCGCGTCGGCCGCCACGTCGTCCGGCATCTCCTGCGACAGCCGTTCCGCCTCGACCCGCGCCCGGTAGTGGGCGACCTCGCGGGCCCGGGTGGCCTCGTCCCAGCCGAGCACCGCGCCCATCAGCTCCGCGGCGTGCTCCGCCGACTCCAGGCCGCGGTGGCTGGTCTCGATGGAGATCCGGGTACGCCGGGTCAGCACGTCCTCCAGGTGCAGCGCCCCCTCGGCGCGGGCCGCGTACGCCACCTCGGCCGCCAGGTATTCCGGGGCGCCGGCCAGCGGGGAGCCGAGCAGCGGGTCGGCGTCGACCAGGGCGAGCAGGTCGAGGGTGAGCGTGCCGTAGCGCTCCAGCAGGTGCTCGACCACCCCGACCGGCACCCCGTGCCGGCGGGCCAGGTCGGCCCGGTCCCGCCACATGGCCGCGTACCCGTCGGCGCCGAGCAGCGGCAGGTCGGCGGTGCGCGACGGCCGCGTCCAGCCGAGCCGGTGCACCGCCCGGTCGACCACGTCCGAGGCCATCACCCGGTACGTCGTGTACTTGCCGCCGGCCACCAGGAGCAGCCCGAGCATCGGCTCGATGACGGCGTGTTCCCGGGAGAGCTTGGAGGTGGAGTCCGCCTCGCCGGCCAGCAGCGGGCGCAGCCCCGCGTAGACGCCCTCGATGTCGTCGGTGGTGAGCGGGCGGTCCAGCACCGTGTTGACCTGCTCCAGCAGGTAGTCGATGTCCTTGGCGGTGGCCGCCGGGTGGGACCGGTCCAGCCGCCAGTCGGTGTCGGTGGTGCCGATGATCCAGTGACCGCCCCACGGGATGACGAAGAGCACGCTGCTGGGGGTGCGCAGGATCAGGCCGGTCTCGCCGGTG
This sequence comes from Micromonospora solifontis, assembly GCF_003725545.1. Lineage (GTDB taxonomy): Bacteria > Actinomycetota > Actinomycetes > Mycobacteriales > Micromonosporaceae > Micromonospora > Micromonospora solifontis. The sequence goes on from NZ_RJLN01000014.1 coordinate 71,788, forward strand.
ATCGCCGAGCGCGGCACCACCAGGTGCACGCCCTTCGACGCCCGGACCCGGAAGCCGGGACGCAGCCCGACGTCGTTGAGCATCCGGGACATGTCGTCGCTCCACACGCCGGTCGCGGCGATCACCGTGCGGGCGCGCACCTCGAACTCGGCGTCCGGCGAGCCGGCGGGGGCCTCCAGGTCGCGGACCCGGACCCCGGTGACCTCCCGGGCCTGCCGGATCAGGCCGACCGCGCGGGCGCTGGTCACCACGGTCGCACCGAGGCTGGCCGCCGTGCGGGCCAGGGTCACCACGAGGCGGGCGTCGTCGACCTGCCCGTCGTAGTAGCGGATCGCACCGGCCAGCTTGTCCGGACGCAGGCTCGGGAAGATCCGGCGCGTGCCCTCCCGGCTCAGGTGCCGGTGCAGCGGCATGCCGCGCCCGCCGCCGAACACGCCGGCGAACACGTCGTACGCGGCCACCCCGGCGCCGTAGTAGGAGCGGCGGAAGAACCGGCCGGCCAGGTCGCGCACCCCGCCCTCGGCGGGAAGCGGCACGAGGATCGGCACCGGGCGCACCAGGTGCGGGGCGAGCCGGGTGGCGAGCAGCCCCCGCTCGGTCAGCGCCTCGTGCACCAGGTGGAACTCCAACTGCTCCAGGTAGCGCAGGCCGCCGTGGATCAACTTGCTGGACCGGCTGGAGGTGCCGGCGGCGTAGTCGCGCGCCTCCACGAGGGCCACCTTGAGGCCACGGGACGCGGCGTCGAGCGCGGCGCCCGCCCCGGTCACGCCACCGCCGATGACCAGCACGTCGAACCGCTCGGCGCGGAGCCGGCGCAGGTCGTCGGCGCGACGCTCGACGGAGAGCTGTCCGGCCGCGGATCGGGACACGTTGGGGTCGCGCACCCGTCCACCGTAACCGTCCGGGCGCTGCGGCGACATCTACCGGCCGGGCCGTACCGTGAAGGTCATGCTGCCCGGTCCGCTCGCCGCTCCGCCTCCGCCGCCGGCTCCCGGGCCCCGGGAGGGCGGGCCGTGGCCGGTGGTCGCCGCCGTGTTCACCGGCGTCTGGGCGGTGCTGGTCACCGTGGTCGGCCAGCTCGCCGGCTGGGTCTTCGACCAGGCGGTGCTGACCGCCGGCCGGGACCGGGTGGTGCTGCTCTGGCCGGTGATCGCGCTGGTCACCGTGCTGCTGGTGGGCGCGCCGACGCTGGCGCTCGCGCTGCTTCCCCGCTCCCCGGCGGTCCGGGCCACCGGTCGGGTCTGGCTGGTCGGCACCCTCGCGCTCGGCGCGGCGACCCTGCTCCGCGCGCTGCCGCCGGTGCACCAGGAGGCGTACCTGGCCGCGCTGGCCGCGGGCGCCGCCCTGCTCGCCCTGGTCGTCGCACGCCGGCCGGGTCGCCCCGCCGGCACCGCCCTCGCCAGCACCCCGGCGGCGTCGGGCGGCGGGGCGCGGATCGGCCCGGACAGCCGTTCGACCAGGCCGGACGACGGCCCGTCCGGCGGTGGCCCGGACCGTGCGGGCGGCACCGGACCGGCCCGGCCACGCCGGTTCGACGCGGTGGCCCTGCTGGCGGTGGCCGGCGGACTGGCGATGCTGCTGCCCTGGGCCTGGCTGGGGGCGCTCGGCGGCTTCCTGGAGACGGTGCTCGCCGGGCTCGCGGCCGCCGCGCTCGGCGCGCTCGCCGGGGTGCTGCTCGACGCCGGGTTCTGGGGCCGGTTCGCGGTGGGCGAGCCGCCCCGGCCGGCCCGGCTGGTGCTGGTCGGCGGCCTGGTCGCCGGGGTGGCCCTGGTGCTGCTGGCCGCCGGGGCCGGGCAGTCCGGCGCGCAGCTGCCCGGGCTGTTCCTGCTGCCGCCGCTCGGCTTCGTGCTGGGCGCGCTGGACGCCGCCGCTCGGCACGGCCGCCGGCCGGGCGGGCGCGCCCCGGCCCGCTGGCTGGTCGGTCTCGCGCTTTTCGGGCCGCTGGCGTTCACCGACCCGGAGGAACTCACCCTCCTGCTGGCGACCAGCCGCGACGTGCCGTTCTGGGCCGCGGTCGCGACCGGCGCGGCGCTCGCCGTCGCGGTGCTGCTCGCCGTCGGGTACGGCGTGCTGCTGGCCCGCCGCCGGGCCGGCGCGCCCCGGCGTGGGGTGGCCGGGCTGGTCGCGGCGGGCCTGCTCGCCGCCGTGGCCGTGGTGTACGTGGTCCCCGGCCAGCCCGGCCTGTACGGGGAACGGCTGCTGGTGGTGCTGCGCGAGCAGGCCGACCTGACCGGGCTCCCGGCCGGCGCGCCCGGGCGGGCGGGGCGGGACGCCCGGGCGGCCGAGGTCTACCGGCGCCTGGTCGCCACCGCCGACCGGACCCAGCGCGACCTGCGCCGCGAGCTGACCCGACTGCGCCTGCACCCGACGCCGTACTACCTGGTCAACGCCGTCGAGACGGACGGCGGCCCGGAGGTGCGGGCCTGGCTGTCCGGCCGGCCGGAGGTGGCCCGAGTGCTGGTCAGCCAGCGACTGCGCCCGCTGCCGGCGGCACCTCCCCCGGCCCGGGGCGACCAGCCGGCGCCGGCCGGCCCGGCCTGGAACGTCTCGCTGATCGGCGCGGACCGGGTCTGGTCGGAGCTGGGCGTCACCGGCGCGGGCGTGGTGGTCGGCAGCTCCGACTCCGGGGTGGACGGTCGGCATCCGGCGCTGGCGGCGGGCTTCCGGGGCGGCGCCGACTCCTGGTACGACCCGTGGGAGCACACCCGGACGCCCGGCGACCGGGGCGGGCACGGCACCCACACGGTGGGCAGCGCGGTGGGCCGCAACGGCATCGGGGTGGCACCCGGGGCGCAGTGGGTCGGCTGCGTCAACCTGGAGCGGAACCTGGGCAGCCCGGCCCACTACCTGGACTGCCTGCAGTTCATGCTGGCCCCGTTCCCCGCCGGCGGGGACCCGTTCACCGACGGCCGGCCGCAGCGCGCGCCGGACGTGCTGACCAACTCGTGGGGCTGCCCGCCGATCGAGGGCTGCGACCCGGGGGCGCTGCGGCCGGCGACCGCCGCCCTGGCCGCGGCCGGGATCCTCGTGGTGGCCGCCGCCGGCAACACCGGCCCGTACTGCGGCTCGGTGGCCGACCCGCCGGCCCCGTACCAGGACGTGTTGACGGTCGGCGCGGTGGACCGGGCGCGGCAGCTCACCCGCTTCTCCAGCCGGGGCCCGGCGGCCGGGGGCCTCGCCAAGCCGGACCTGGTCGCACCCGGGGCAGGGGTGCCGTCCGCGTTCCCCGGCGGCTCCTACGCCACCCTGGACGGCACGTCGATGGCGACGCCGCAGGTGGCGGGGGTGGTGGCGCTGATGTGGTCGGCGAATCCGGCGCTCGTCGGCGACCTGGCCCGGACCCGGCGGATCCTGCTGGACACGGCCGGCCCGGCGGGCGTGCCACCGGGCGCGGATCGGTGCGGTGGTGACCGGGACCTGGTCGGCGCGGGGCTGGTCGACGCCTACGCCGCCGTCCGGGCCGCAGCGCAAGCAGGGGCCCCCTCTTAACGCCTCAGGTAGAGCAGGGGCCCCCTTTTAACGGGTCGACCCTGTAAACAAACCTGGCAGTTGAGTAGGGTCGGCGACCATGGACGCGGAGATCATCGAGCTGGACCTCGACCGCCTGCCCGCCGTCGTCGACCTCTGCCGGCGGGCCCTCGACCTGCCGGAGGACGCCGCCGAGGCGCCGGCGATCGTGGACACCCTGGCCGCCCGCGCGGCGGCCGACCGGCCGGTGCTACGGCTCGGCGCGGTACGCGCCGGCGAGCTGATCGGGGTGCTGGTCGGCTCGGTCTCGCGGTGGGATTCCCGGCTCTGGCACGTCGACCTGCTGGCGGTGGCCCCGGCGGAGCGGCGGCAGGGGGTCGGGCGGGCCCTCCTCACCGAGGCGGAACGGCGGCTCGCCGGGCTCGGCGCGGCCGAGCTGTTGCTGGCCGGGAACCCGCCGTACTACGCCTGGCCGGGCATCGACGTGCGGTACACCCCGGCGGTCTGCGCCGCGCTGCGCCTCGGCTACCGGCAGGACCGTACCGCCTGGAACATGACCGCGGACCTGGCGGCGGGGTCACCGGCACTGCGCTCGACGGAGGCCGCCGAGCGCCGGCTGGCGGACAGCGGCGTCGCGGTACGTCGGGCCGAACCGGCGGACCTGCCGGCGCTGGTCGCGTTGGCCCGGGACACCTTCGGCGGGACGTGGGACGGCGAGCTGGCCGGCTCGGTCGGCCGGCCGGACGCGGGCGCGCACCTGGCCGAACGGGACGGTGAGATCCTCGGTTTCGCCGCGTACGGGTCGTCCCGGCCGAGCTGGTTCGGTCCGATGGGGACGGTCCCGGAGGCGGAGGGTTCGGGGATCGGCGGGGTGCTGCTGCGCCGCTGCCTGCGTGACCAGGCGGCGGCCGGGATCGGCGCGGCGCAGATCGGCTGGGTGGGGCCGGTGCCGTTCTACTCGGGCGCGGCGGGTGCCCGGATCGAACGGGTCTTCTTCCTGTATCGCAAGGAACTTAACGGACATAAGTAACATAACCCCATTCCGCCTCACCGCTCATCGACCGCCGCCTACCGTCGGTCGTAGAGGAGGCAGCCATGACCATGGAAGACGAACGCACCGACGACCCGGCGATCAGCTGGCGACCGGTCGACGAACTCCCCGGGCAACTGCCGTTCGACCGGCTCGACTACGGGGACGCCGAGCAACTCGCGGAGATGACCGGCGGTGGCGAACCGTCCACCGAGGAGCCACGGCAACCGGTGGACGAGCCGATCCGCATCCTGCCGCCGTACGACCGGGCGTACAAGCGACGCAACCAGCGGCCACTGCCGACGTGACAGACATGCGGAGAGGGGGCGGACCGCTGACGCGGCCCGCCCCCTCTCGGCGTACTGGTGGAACTGGACTCAGAAGTCCATCTCCCCGCCACCCGGACCGGCCGGGGCGGCCGGAGCCTTCTCCGGCTTGTCCGCCACAACGGCCTCGGTGGTGAGGAACAGCGCGGCGATCGACGAGGCGTTCTGCAGCGCGGAACGGGTCACCTTGGCCGGGTCGATGATGCCCGACGCGAGCAGGTCGACGTACTCGCCGGTCGCGGCGTTGAGGCCGTGACCCGGCTCGATGTTGCGGACGTGCTCGACGACGACGCCACCCTCGAGGCCGGCGTTGACGGCGATCTGCCGCAGCGGGGCGTCCAGCGCGATCTTGACGATCTGCGCGCCGGTCGCCTCGTCGCCGGTCAGGTCCAGCTTGTCGAAGGCGGTCTTGCCGGCCTGCACCAGCGCGACGCCACCACCCGGGACGATGCCCTCCTCGACGGCGGCCTTCGCGTTGCGGACGGCGTCCTCGATGCGGTGCTTGCGCTCCTTGAGCTCGACCTCGGTGGCCGCGCCGACCTTGATCACCGCGACACCGCCGGCCAGCTTGGCCAGGCGCTCCTGCAGCTTCTCGCGGTCGTAGTCGGAGTCGCTCTTGTCGATCTCGGCCCGGATCTGGTTGACCCGGCCCTGGATCTGCTCCGCGTCGCCGGCACCGTCGACGATGGTGGTCTCGTCCTTGGTCACCACGACCTTGCGGGCGCGGCCCAGCATGTCGAGGCCGACGGCGTCGAGCTTGAGGCCGACCTCCTCGCTGATGACCTGGCCACCGGTGAGGATGGCGATGTCGGTCAGCATGGCCTTGCGGCGGTCACCGAAGCCCGGCGCCTTGACCGCGACCGACTTGAAGGTGCCGCGGACCTTGTTGACCACCAGGGTGGCCAGGGCCTCGCCCTCCAGGTCCTCGGCGATGATCAGCAGCGGCTTGCCCGACTGCATGACCTTCTCCAGGATCGGGAGCAGGTCCTTCACCGAGGAGATCTTGCTGTTGGCGATCAGGATGTACGGGTCGTCGAAGACGGCCTCCATACGCTCCGGGTCGGTCATGAAGTAGGCGGAGATGTAGCCCTTGTCGAAGCGCATACCCTCGGTGAGCTCGAGCTCCAGGCCGAAGGTGTTGCTCTCCTCGACGGTGATGACGCCTTCCTTGCCGACCTTGTCCATCGCCTCGGCGATGATCTCGCCGACGCTGGTGTCACCGGCCGAGATGGAGGCGGTGGAGGCGATCTGCTCCTTGGTCTCCACGTCCTTGGCGAGCTTCAGCAGCTCCTCCGAGACGCTGGCCACGGCGGCCTCGATGCCCCGCTTCAGGGCCATCGGGTTGGCACCGGCGGCCACGTTGCGCAGGCCCTCACGGACCAGGGCCTGGGCCAGGACGGTCGCCGTCGTCGTGCCGTCACCGGCGACGTCGTCGGTCTTCTTCGCGACCTCCTTGACCAGCTCGGCGCCGATCTTCTCGTACGGGTCCTCGAGCTCGATCTCCTTGGCGATGCTCACACCATCGTTGGTGATGGTGGGGGCACCCCACTTCTTCTCGAGCACGACGTTGCGGCCCTTGGGGCCGAGGGTCACCTTGACGGCGTCAGCGAGCTGGTTCATGCCCCGCTCGAGGCCGCGGCGCGCCTCTTCGTCGAACGCGATCATCTTGGCCATACGGCGTTGTCCTCCTGGACACTCACGGGCCACCCGGGATCCCGGATGGGCCGCCTGGTGTACGCACCTTGGGGACGTCGCCACCTGGCGACGACGACGTCTCCTCGGTCGGGCCGGACAGCCCGCGACGACCGGCCCGTGCCGCTCCGGCGCCATCGAGACGCCGGCTCGGCCGTGGCCCTACCGCCCCGACCATTTGGCACTCACCGCATGCGAGTGCCAATGACTTGTTTAGCACTCTCCCTAGCCGAGTGCAAGCACGATGCCGCCGCTCAGCCGAGTTCCGCGGCCAGCCGGGCGACGTTCACCGGCTCGGACTGCGCACGCTGCTCGGCGTACGCGACGACCAGCCCGACGAGCTGGAACAGATAGGCCGGGGTGGCCAGCACGGCGCTCAGCACGGCCACCAGGACGGCACCCGTCGCGGTGCCCGGCGCGCTCATCGGGTCCGCCCCGAACACCAGCTTGCTCACCGCCTCCAGCACGCCGTTGACGACCGCCACGACCACGAGCGCCGCCACGACCAGCGCGACCCGGCCCAGCACCATGCCGAACCGCTTGTGCAGCATCCCGAACGAGCGGCCGATCGGGTCCTTCCGCTCGAAGAGGTAGACCGGGCCGAAGAGGGCGACCGCGAAGATCACGTAAATGCCCGGCAGCACGCAGGCGCAGAACCCCACCATGATCAACAGTGAGGCGACGATGGTCCAGCCCCACAGCCCGACGGCCCGACGCCAGCCGTACCGGAAGGCGGCGCCGGCGGTGACCGGCTCGCCGGTCGCCTGCCGGGTGACCAGCCAGGTGCCGGCGGCCCAGCCCGCGGCCTGGAGCGGGCCGAAGACCAGGCCGGCGAGCAGCACCGCGCCGTAGAAGACGAAGATGTCCCGGAAGTACCCCGCCGGCAGGGCCGGGTTGCCCGCCGGCCCGGTGACCGGCTGGCTCTCGGGGGCGAGGCCGACCGAGAGGACGGCGATCACCGCCGCCGGCACGGCCTGGCTGAGCAGCATGATCGGAAGCAGCTGCCGCCAACTGCGGCGGAGCGCGCCGGCGCACCGCTCGAACCAGCCGCCGATCCCCGCGTGCGGGGGCGGGACCAGCGGGTCAGCCGGGTCGATGCCCGGATACCAGCCGTACGGCTGGTATCCGGGCAGCGGCGGGCCGGGGTAGACCCCGCCGGGCAGCGGCGGCGGGCCGGGATACGTCCCGCCCGGCACCGGGCCGGCCGGGGCCGGCCAGGACCAGCCGTGCGGCCCGGCCGGATCGGCCGGCTGGGGCCCGCCGGGAACCGGACCCGCCGGGGCCGGCCAGGACCAACCGTGCGGCTGGCCCGCCGGATCAGGCGGGTACGCCGCCCAGGGCTGTCCACCGGGCATGGCCGGCTGCCCGGGCGCCGTGAATCCGGGCTGGCCGGGCGGGGGGAACCCGGGTGGCGTCGAACCGGCCGGGGCACCGGACGACGCCGGGGGCACCGGCTCGGTGGGGCCCGACGGGGGCTGGTCGGACATGAACCCTCCTCAGCGACGATGGCTGGAACGGCTCACGATCTTCCCTGGTGCGCGCCGGCAGCGCAGCCCCCTGATCGGGGTGGAGGTCCGCCGGAGGGCGGAGACGGATCAGGCGATGACGCGGACGTGCTCGGCCTGCGGGCCCTTCTGGCCCTGGGCGATCTCGAACTCGACCCGCTGGCCGTCGTCCAGCGCCTTGTAGCCGTCCATCTCGATCGCGGAGAAGTGGACGAAGACGTCCTGCCCGCCGTCGACGGCGATGAAGCCGTAGCCCTTTTCGGCGTTGAACCACTTGACGGTGCCCTGTGCCACGGTGCACTTCCTCACTCTGCGCGGCGTTCCACAACCCCGGCAGCCGGCGGACCGGCACCGGAGGACCACCGGTTCGGCGATCGGCGACGGCCGCTGAATCGGTGACCGAAATCGCACGCTACACGAGGCGTGACGACGGCGCACGACCACAAATCGGGCATATTTCGGCCGGCGTCGGCCCCGCCTGAGTGCCGTACCACGACGCTCCGGTATGCATGGCCACATGACCAGCGCGCCCACCCTGACCGCGGCCGGCACCGCGAACGTCCGCCGGATCCGTCCGGAGGACGCCGCCCGGATGCGCGCACTCCGGCTGGAGATGCTCGCCGACTCGCCGTTGGCCTTCCTGGAAACCGTGGCGGAGGCGGCCGCCCGCCCGCACGCCGAGTACGCGGCCCGGATCGCCGCGGTCTCCCGGGGCAGCGGCAGCGCCCAGTTCGTCGCCGATCCGGGCGGCCGCTTCGTCGGGCACGCCGGCGGCGTCGCCGCCCCGGACGAACCCGGCCTGACCATCGTCTACGCCGTCTACCTGACCCCGGCCTGGCGGGGCAGCGGGCTGCTCGACGCCCTGGTGGACCAGGTGGCGGCCTGGTCCCGGGCGTGCGGCCGGCCCGAGCTGATGATGGAGGTGGTGGTCGGCAACGACCGCGCCTACCGGGCGTACCAGCGCCTCGGGTTCGTCGACACCGGCGTCCGCGTCCCCCACCCGAGGATCCCCACCCTCAAGGAACTCCAGATGCGCAGGGCAGCCTGACCGCAGGGAGGTCAGGAAGGGGCCCCTGTGCTACCGGAGGCGTTGACAAGGGCCCCTCCCTGCACCTCAGACGTGCCGGCGCGACTGGACGATGCGGAAGCGGTTGGCGACGTAGGCGCCATCCGTGAGGGCCGAGTTGGCCGCCGGGTTCGCCCCGGAACCGTGGAAGTCGGAGAACGCCGCCGACTGGTTGACGAACACCCCGCCGGTGAGGTTGCAGGACAGGTGCACCCCGGCGTCGATCGCCGCCGCCTCGGCCGCGTCGAGCACCGCCTCGTCGGTGGAGTAGACGCCGGCCGTGAGCGCGCCCTTCTCCCCCACCGTCTCGCGCAGGATCCGCAGGCTGTGCTCGGTCGAGTCGGTCGCGATGGCGAACGAGATCGGCCCGAACCACTCCCGCGAGTAGGTCGGGGTGTCCGCCGCGTCCAGCTTCACGATGGTCGGCGTACGCACCACCGCGCCGGGGAAGGACGGGTGCTCGACGGTCCGCGACTCCAGCACCGGCTCACCGACCTTGGTCACCTCCTCCAGCCGCTCCAGCACGCCGTCGTTGACGATGGCCCCGGTCAGCTCGACGCCCCGGGCCGGGTCGGCGGTGAGCTTGCCGACCGCCGCGGCGATGCCGGCGGCCACCTCGTCGAAGCTCTTGTGCCCCTGGTCGGTCTCGATGCCGTCCCGGGGGATGAGCAGGTTCTGCGAGGTGGTGCACATCTGCCCGCTGTACAGGGTGAGCGTGAAGCCCAGGTTGCGGCAGAGGCCGGCGAAGTCGTCGGTGGAGTCGATCACCACCGTGTTCAGGCCGGCCTTCTCGGTGTAGACGGCGGCCTGCCGCGCGTTGGCCTCCAGCCAGTCGCCGTACTCGGTGGAGCCGGTGAAGTCGACGATCCGCACGGCCGGGTGCAGGGCCAGGGTGGAGGCGAGCTTCTCGTCCGCCGCCTCGGGGGCGAGCTGCACCAGGTTCGGGTCGAAGCCGGCCTCGGCGAGCACCTGGCGGGCGTACCGCACGGTGATCGCCAGCGGCAGCACCGCACGGGGGTGCGGCTTGACGATCACCGGGTTGCCGGTGGCCAGCGAGGCGAAGAGCCCGGGGTACGAGTTCCAGGTCGGGAAGGTGTTGCAGCCGATCACCAGGGCCACGCCGCGGGGCACCACGTGGAACGTCTTGCTCATCCGCAACGGGTCGCCCTTGCCGGCGGCCTTCTCCCAGCCGGCCGTCCCCGGGTGGCGGGTCATCTCGGCGTACGCGTAGGCGATCGCCTCCAGCGCCCGGTCCAGCGCGTGCGCGCCGCCGGCCTGGAAGGCCATCACGAACGCCTGGCCGCTGGTGAACTGCACCGCGTTGGCCAGCTCGAAGATGTTCTTGTGCAGCCGGTCGAGGATCTCCAGGCAGACGCCCACCCGGGCCTGCGGGCCGGCGTCGCGCCAGGCGGGCAGGGCGACGCTGGCGGCGGCCACCAACTGGTCGGCGCCCGCGTGCGGGTAACGCACGTTCAGCTCCAGGCCGAACGGGCTGACCTCGGTGGCGACGGTCCCCCCGTCGGTCGCCTGGTCAAGGGGGAAGTCGGCGTTCAGGTACGCCTCGAAGGCGGCCTTGCCGTCGGCGGCTGCGGTCTCGCCGTACACGCGGGGGCTGGGCGACTCGGGGTAGGCGGACCAGTACCCGCGCTCCGTGATCGCGGTCAGCGCACGGTTCAGGGTGTCGGCGTGCCTGTCGTACAGGGGGTGCGGGGTCTCCGTCATGCCCGCCATCATGCAACAGGAAGCCACCAGATCAGTAGGGGCGTGTCACAAGTTCGATCGTCGCCCGCCACTGGTCGAGCTGCCCCAAACCGCCCGGGAATGACCGGACCGGCACCGGGTAACCCCGCGGCCGACGACCAGGAGAGGACGGCGGCGGGTGCGGACGACCGAGATCCGGGTGCACGGCGTCGCCGACAAGGGGCCGGAGGCGATCCTGGACCGCCCGGTGGTCGTCCGGGTGGCGGGTGACCGGGACGCCGGCTTCTACCGGGTACGCCCGGGCTTCGGCGAGCCGACCGGACCGGGCGGTTCGGACCTGGAGGCGTACCGGTGGAGCGGCCTCACCGGCGGCACCGCCATCCGGACCCTCTCGCTGGTGCTGCTCCTGCCCTTCATGCTGGCCAACATCGCCATCTGGATGCTGCCCCCGGGCCGGGCCTCGGCGACGCCTGGGCGGGCGCTGTGCCGGCTGCTCGCCGCCAGCCTCACCGCGATGTACGTGCTGTCGGCCGTCGGGGTGGCGCTCGACCTGATCGGCTGGCAGTGCGCGGATTTTCCGCGCTGCCTGGAGGGACGGCGGGAGATCTCGTGGCTCGGCGGGGTGCCCCCGGGGCAGCGGCTGGCCATCCTGGCGCTGCTGCCGATCCTCGCGGTCGGGCTGGTCCGCCGGACCAGCGACCGCACCTGGCAGCTCCCCGAGGACGCGGCGACGAGGCCGCAGGGGGTGGGCGCCGACCGGCTGGACACCCGGCACTTCTGGGACAACCGGGCACTGCTGCGCCGGCTGCGTTCGCTGCACCTCGCCATCGCCCTGGGGGTGCTCGACCTGGCGCTGCTGCTGGTGCTCGTCCCGCACGACCGGAACCTGCCCGGGTATCTGCTGCTCGCGGCGGCCATCGGACTGCTGCTGGCGGCCGCGGCGCTGCTCTGCCTGCCCCAGCTGGACCGCAGGGACGCCCAGCCCTGGCTGGGCCGGGCCACGGGTGGGGCGCGGTGGGGGACGGTCGCCCTCACCGCGCTCACCGTCGGCTACGCGGCCGCGCCCCGGTCGCCCTGGTCGGCCGGCGGGGGAATGCCCGGGTACGACGTCCTCGTGGCCGCCGTCTTCACCACCCAGCTGGGGTTGCTGCTCCTCCTCGCCGGCGTGGTGCTGGCGCGACCGGCCGGACCGCGGGCATCCGCGGTGCTGGGTGGCCTGGGCGCGCCGGTCCTGATCTCCGCCGCGATCGGCCTCGCCGTGGCCTTCTCGTCCGGTTTGAGCTACGGGGTGGCCGAGTACCTGGACCGGGGTTCCAGCCCCACCCCGGCGCGACCGCTGCCACCGGGCGCCCCGCCGCTCGCTCCGCCGGTGGCGTACCGGTGGGCCGCCCTCGGGTTCTCCTTCGCCGTGGTGCTGGCCGCCGTGGTGGCGCTGGCCGGCCGCCGGTGGCACCGGTCCCGCCGTCGGCGGGAGACCGAGGAGCTGATCCGGCAGGACTTCCCCGAGGCGGCCGGGGTGCCGCCGGAGCGGGTCCGGGCGCTCCGGGACCGGATCGTCCGCGCCCGGCTCGCCGGCCGCCTCGGGCCGCTGCTGCTGGGGGCGTACGCGCTGCTGGCCGTGCTGGCCCTCGCGGGAGCGGGGCTGTCGGTCGCGCACCAGGGGCCGGAGTCGATCGCCGCCCGGGCCGGCGGGACGACCCTGGCCGGCCCGGTGATCTTCGCGACTGATCTCGGCGGCCTGCTGATCGGCCTGTTCGCCGTGGTGTTGGCCGGTGCCGGGCTGTTCGCCTACCGGTCGCCCGCGATCCGGGCGGTCGGGGTGCTGTGGGAGCTGGCCACCTTCTGGCCTCGGGCCGCGCACCCGCTGGCCGCGCCCTGCTACACCGAGCGGGCGATACCCGACCTGACCCGCCGGATCGCCCAGCTGACCGGGGACGGCGGCGCGATCGTGCTCTCCGGCCAGAGCCACGGCAGCGTGCTGGTCGCGGCCACCGTGCTGCAACTGCCCGAGTCCTGCCGCGCCCGGGTGGCCCTGCTGACGTACGCGACCCCGCTCGGTCCGCTCTACCGCCGGGTCTTCCCGGCCTACTTCGGCCCGGAGGTGCTGCGCGAGATCGGCGAGCGGCTGGACTGGAAGTGGATCAGCCTGTGGCGGAACACCGACCCGATCGGGGGGCGGATCTTCCCGGCGGGGCTGTCACCGGACGACCCGGCCGCCGGGGTGGACCGCCGGGTCCGCGACCCGGGGACACTGCTGATCCCGCCCGGGGACACCGTGCCGCCGCCGATCGGCGGACACCGGTTCGAGCCGGACGAGGACTTCCACCGGGCCGTCCGGGAGCTGGCCCGCCGGCTCGGCCGGCCGGGGGCCGGCGGGCTCAGAGCGTGAGCTGCCAGTCCGTCGAGCCGGCCACGGGCCGGAAGCCGAGCTGCTCGTTGATCGCGATCATGTGCGTGTTCTCCGCCGCGTTGTAGGTGTCGATCACGCGCAGCTCCGGCTCGTGGCTCAGGGCGTACGCGAGGTTCTCGGCCTTGCAGAGCAGTCCGAGACGGTGGCCGCGGTGCGCCGGGTCGACGATGGTGATCTGCTGCCAGGCATGTCGGACGCTGCTCGCGTCGAAGCTGAGCTGGCTCCACGCGACCAGTCGGCCGGACGCCTCGTGCACCGCGCCGACGTTGTACCGGCGGACGCCCCGGCCGTCCAGCGCCCGCTCCACGCCCCGGATCCGCTCCGCGTCCATCTGCTCCTGCTCCCACGCCAGCTCCCCGAGCGGGGCGTCGAGCAGCAGCCGGCCCTCCAGGTGGGCGACGTCGGTGACGTGCTCCTCGGGGACGTGGTCCCGCCAGCGGACCGCACGGTAGCCGTCCGCGGTTGCCCGGGCGCCGGCGAGCAGGGCCGCCAGCCGGGACCGGTCGAGCGTGGTGACGTCGAGCCGGCGGCGGACATCGGCGAGCGCCGGCCGCGCGCCGACGGCGGCGGCGAAGGCGGCCCCGGGCAGCTCCCGATGCTCCTCGCCGGGCAGCGGGGTGACGGTCGAGCCGACCATCCGCTTGCCACCGTGCTCCCGCAGCACCGTCAGGCCGTGTTCGTGCAGCGCCCGCCCCACCCCGCGCCGCCGGTACGCCGGGTCCACCACCAGGTCCACGCTGGCGTTCTCGGTGTTGTCGAGGGTGTGCAGGTACAGCCGGATCCAGCCGACAGGCCCCCCGTCGAGGCGGGCCACCGACCACCGGGCGTCGATGCCGGGCATCGGGTGCCACAGCGGCGCCTCGAACCGGCGCCGGCACGGCGGCGGAAGGTCGGGCTCGTCCACGGCCTGGGCCGCGACCGCCGTGCGGTAGACCGCGTCAAGGGTCGCCCGGTCGGCGGGGTCGAGGGGGGTGACGGAGATACCCATGCGGGTGAGCCTGCGCCACCCACAGCGAAGGGGCCAGCGGTTTTCCGCCGGCCCCTTCGGACGTTGGTCGGGAGGGACGTCCGCACAACGCCTCCGGCGTTGGGTCGCAAGAACTTGAAAAGTCTCCGGCGGATGCCCTCCCGCACGGAGCATCTTGCGCCGTCCGGTTCCTGCCGTCAAGTCCTTGTCGGCGGGTTTCCCGTACTCACAGCAAATCGCCAGTTACCCACCGGATCTTTCCGATCCCCCGCCCGGGCGATCCGCCCTCCCCCGCCCGGTCGAGTTGATCAAGGGGTTTGCGTCGGAATCGGCCCTTCCGGTGACGCAAACCCCTTGATCAACGACCTGGGGCGGGGGGCGGGGTGGGGTCAGGAGAGGAGGCCGGCGTCGCGGGCGGCGCGGAGGGTCGGCTTGATGCGGTGGGTGGGGCCGACCTGGGGGGCCACCGCGTCGAGGGTCTTGAGGCCCTCGCCGGTGTTGAAGACGACGGTCTCCGCCGCCGGGTCGAGCCGGCCGGATTCGACGAGCTTGCGCAGCACCGCGACCGTGACGCCGCCGGCGGTCTCGGCGAAGACCCCGGTGGTCCGGGCGAGCAGCCTGATCCCGGCGCGGATCTCGTCGTCGTCGGCCTGGTCCATCCAGCCACCGGTCCGGCGCACCGCCTCCAGCGCGTAGAGGCCGGCCGCGGGGTCGCCGATGTTCAGCGACTTGGCGATGCCGGTCGGCTTGACCGGGGTGATGGCGTCGGTGCCGGCGTGCAGCGCGGTGGCGATCGGGTTGCAGCCGGCGGACTGCGCGCCGAACACCTTCCAGCCGCCGGCCGGCGCCTCGACCAGGCCGATCTCGACCAGCTCGGAGAACGCCTTGTCGATCTTCGTGAGCAGCTCGCCACTGGCCATCGGGATGACGACCTGGGCGGGGATCCGCCAGCCGAGCTGCTCCGCCACCTCGTAGCCGAGGGTCTTGGAGCCCTCCGCGTAGTAGGGCCGGACGTTGACGTTGACGAAGGCGGTGTCCTCGAACTCGTCGGTCTCCACCAGCTCGCCGCAGAGCCGGTTCACGTCGTCGTACGAGCCGTCGATGGCCACCAGGTCACCGCCGTAGACGGCGGTGGTGACCACCTTGCCCTGCTCCAGGTCGCTGGGGATGAAGACCACCGAGGGCACCCCGGCGCGGGCTGCGTGGGCGGCCACCGAGTTGGCCAGGTTGCCGGTGGAGGCGCAGGCGTACCGGGTGAAGCCGAGCGCGCGGGCCGCGGTCAGCGCCACCGAGACCACCCGGTCCTTGAACGAGTGCGTCGGGTTGCCGCTGTCGTCCTTGACCCAGAGCGGCGCGGTGAAGCCCAGCTCGGCGCCGAGGCGCGGAGCCGCGACCAGCGGGGTCAGCCCCGGGTCGAGGGTCACCCGGGTGGCCGGGTCCTGGCCGGCGGGGAGCAGCGCGGCGTACCGCCAGAGGTTCTTCGGGCCGGCCTCGATCTGCTCCCGGGTGACGGTGGCCAGGGCGGCGGCGTCGTAGTCGACCTCCAGCGGGCCGAAACACTCGTAGCAGGCGTGCTGCGCGGCGAGCGGGTAGCGCGCGGAGCAGGCGCGACAGATCAGGGCGCGGGCCGGGCTGAGGGTGGTGTCGATGCCGGACGTGGCGGGAAGCGTCGACGTCATGTCGAGGAGTCCTCTCATCTTTCCCCGCATCGCCTCGTGCGGCGGGGACGGAATTGGCACCTGCCCGCCGTCGCTCGTCGTCGAGCGCGCGGGTGGTTGCCGGGGCGTCATCGGGCCGTATCCCTCAGCCCCTCTGGATGAGGTATGCAGTTGTGCCGCCGAGTCTATGCGCAGTCCGCGCGCCCACCCCCTCGGGTTCCCACGCTGTGAGCCGCCGCCCCGCCCCCTCCCGCCCTGCCGCCCTGCCGCCCTGCCGCCCTGCCCCAAGATCCGCCCTGATTCACGGAAAGAGTGGCTTCCGAAGCTCCGGAGGCCACTCTTTCCGTGAATCAGCGCGCATCTGGCGCGGGTGGAGGGCGGGTGGGGGCGGGGGCGGGTGGGGGCGGGGGCGGGGTTAGCGGGCGATGACGGCGACGGGGTCCACGACGGCGGGGCGGTCGATCACGGCGGTCGCGGGCCGGGCGGCGGACGGCTTGCGGGTGCGGGTGGCGAGGTTGGCGGCGACCAGGGCGGCGATGGTCAGCGCGGCGCCGGCCAGCTCCACCGCGCCGGGCCGGTAGCCGCGCAGGGTCTGCACCAGGAACGTGGTCACCGGGACCAGGTTCATGAAGAGCGCGGCGTCCGCCGCACCGAGCCGGCGTACCCCGGTGTTCCAGGCCAGGACCGCGAGGACCGCGGCGACCAGCACGGCGTACGCCAGCTGCGGGGCGACCGCGACGAGGTCGGCGGCGGCCGGCGCGTGCTGGAGTCCGGCGACGTCGGCGACGGCGCTCGCGGCGAGCATGGCGAGCGTGCCGGCGACGGCGGTCAGCGTGGTGTAGCGCAGCGGGGAGTACTCGGGGAAGCGGCCGGCCCCGTGCGTGTAGACTGCCCAGCTGACCACCGCGCCGATCATGAGCAGCCCGCCGGGGCCGAACTGGCCCAGCCCGTCGAGCCGGCCCCGGGTGATCACCAGGCCGACGCCGACCAGGGCGACCAGCGACAGGCCGAGCAGCGCCGGCTGGGGGCGTACGCCGTCGCGCGCCCAGCGGACGAGCTGGGTGACCAGCGGGGTGGTGGCCGCGAAGAGGGCGATCTGCTGCGGCGCGGCGTGCCCGAGGGCGAGGTTGGTGAGCACGTTGAAGCCGGCGAAGCCGACCACGCCGAGCAGCACCAGCTCGGTACGGCGCCGGCCGGCGCGGAGGGCGGCCAGCCCTTCCCGGGCGAGCAGCAGGGCGAGCAGCACGGCGGCGGCGAGCACGTACCGGGCGGTGGTCAGGTTGAGCGCGTCCACCCGGGTGAGCGCGCTGGCCAGGACGGGGAACATGACGCCCCAGCTCAGCACGGCGAAGAGCGGGAAGGCGGCGTGACGAGAGCGCATCACAGCTCCAATGTTCGAGTATCGTCGAACCAACGAACCCGACCATAGGAGGTTGTTCGACGAATGTCGAACATGGGTTACCCTGGTCACATGGAGCTGCACGAACCCGAGCTGCGGGACGTACCGGTCACCGCCGTGCTGGCGGCGCTGGCCGACGACGTACGGCTGCAGATCGTCCGGGCCCTCGCCGAGGGCGGGGAGTACGCCTGCGGCACCTTCGAGTTCGGGGTCTCCAAGGCGACCCGCAGCCACCACCTCAAGGTGCTGCGCGAGGCCGGCCTGACCCGCACCCGGGTCGCCGGCACCAGCCGGTACGTGCGGCTGCGCCGGGACGAGGTGGACCGGCTCTACCCGGGGCTGCTCGACGCGGTCCTCACCGCGCGCACCCCGTCCTGAGGCCGGTCCGCCGACGGGGCGGCCACGGGCGGCCGAGCGGCCGATGATCCGGGTGGCGCGGGCTCAGTACGGTGCGGGCACCTTCCCCCAGAGAGGACCGCCCGCCCATGCGCCGGACCCTGCCGAGCCTCGCGACCCTCGCCCTGCTCGGTTTCCTGACCGCCTGCGGAGGTGACTCCGGCGCGGTCTCCTCGGCGACCAGCACGGTCACCTCGTCCGCCGAGGCCCCGACCGCTCCGGCCGCCTCGACGCCCGCCGCGATCGCCCCCAGCGCCACCCCGAAGACCGCGCCCACGACCAGGCCGGTCGTCGCGCCCA
>NZ_RJLN01000140.1 GCF_003725545.1 Micromonospora solifontis
TAGGCCCTCGCGAACGGCCGCGTTCAGGGTGACGACGACGTTACTGCAGCTCTACGCACCAAATGGAACCAGGAGGTTCTATGCCTTCTCAAGTACGATCAAGTGGTACTCCAGCCAGCGTCGCGACAATGCATGTTGCAACGCTGATCCGCCGATCATGTTGGCCCAGAACGGCACCTCTACAAGACGGTTGCGAACCCGTGGAACTACGGACGTGGCGCCGACAACCAGATTGATCAAACGGTCGCGAGGACGACCGAGGCGCAGGTACGACGTGAGATCCAAGTCCTCCACCATGCGCAGGCCAGCGCTCTCCGACATGGCGGCCAGCTCGGCTACAGTGTGCAAGCTGCCGATGCGCCAACCGGCGCGGAACTGGTCCAGACAACGCTCGCGAGCGGCAAGACCGCGATCCTTGTCGGTTACCCAGTCGTCGCACAGGATAAGGCGACCTCCAGGACGCAGCCTCTCCACGAGAGACGGGACCAAGTTCTCCAGAGAGGGCGAGTGTACGATCGCCTCAACGGCGACCATGGCGTCGTAATGTGGCTCTGCGGGTAGCTCAGCAAAGTCGGCACAGATCGCTTGACAGCGTTCGGTCAGTCCTTCACGAGCGAACCGTTTCTCAGCGATCTCGGCCTGCACTCGACTGATGGTCACACCAGATACAAGCCCGTCCATCTCATGGGCTAAGCGAACCATAGTCGCACCGACGCCACAGCCAAGGTCGAGCAACCTTGCGCTTTCGGCGGGCACGTGCCCGCGCAATCGCTCGATTATCAAACGGTTGACAGTGTCTGCCGCCTCCGCCACGCCCGCGACACCAGGCATCCACACCCCGCGGTGGATAGCGTCGCTGCCTGGGCTCTCGGCAACCAGCAGGAAGCGCCGGGTGTTGTCGTCGTAGTAGTCGGCAACGCGATCAACATGCCCAGCCGCAGCATCCTTGGATGTCGAACTCATCGAAGCACGTTATCACGCTGGCCCAACCACTGGGACGTGCCGCCATGCCTGGCAGAGACGGCGTACCGCTCGCGAAACTCCACTGTAGGGACCTACGGCCAGTGCACGCAGAGTGCACACCTCTACCAAACCTGACGGCTGCAGCCAACCCACGGCGGCGAGGCGTACGTCGATCCGGGCTGAGCAACGGCGCGGCGGCGACCACTGCGACCTGCGCATCGGAACGCACCCGCACGACAAGCACCCTCGAAGGCGGCATTGACTCGTACCCGTGGGTCAATTGGGCCGGGCAGGCGAACGGCTGCCGCTGCACCGCGGGCTTGGTTCCTCGTTGACGACCCGCCCGGCGATCTCATGATCATTGTCGAACATTCGTGGATGCCTATTGCACGAGAACGAGCCGTCTGGCACTGTCGCAGTCGGGAGATCACTCGGAGCAGCCGAGTGACCACGGGGAGGAGTCGCCGTGCGTAACAAAGTAATCAGGGCGGCAGTTTCGGCGGCTGTGACTGCGGCGCTGGCGGTTGCCGTTAGCCCGGCAGCCGCGCATGCAGAGACCGATGACAGGGCCTCGGTGCCGATCTCGGCGGTCTTGTCCCCGGCGAAGTCGCTGGCCGCAGTTCCGGTTGCGGTGAGGAACAAGAAGTCCTCAAAGTTCCTGCAGGCCGACAGTACCGCCAACAACGCCGTCGTCCGCCAGCAGAACGGCAGCGGCAGCAGTCTGCAGGGATGGATCCTCGTTAACGACTCCGGCTACACCACCCTTCAGAATTACGGCGTAGTCCGGAACCTGGGAACCGCAGGCGCCAGTACCGCCTCCAACACGTCCGCGGTCATCGTCAACCCCTCCTCCAGCTTCGACCAAGACTGGGTCGTATCGGCAATCGACGACACGTTCTTCTACCTCAGGAACCGTAAGAACACCTCGATGTGCCTAGGAATCGACGGTGCCAGCACCGCCGCCGGCGCGAGGGCCGCCATCTACACCTGCGCCAACGCGATCAACCAGACGTGGTCCTTCACCAACTTCTAGTTGAGCCCCGCATATCCGGTCCGGCCGAACAGACTGGCTCTGTTCGGCCGGACCGAGCGTTAAATGCCTACTCCGGCGCGGTAACGCCCGTCCGAGTCGGTCGAGCCGTACCACCAGTTGCCGGACTCGGCGTTGCGCAGACCCGAACGTCGTCCAGCGCAACGGCGGGCGTCGTCCACGGTCTGCCCGCGACTACGGCTCTATCGTGTGCGACATGGGAATCGACGGTGCCAGCACTGCCTCCGGAGCGGCGGCGATCATCGCGGCCCCGGGCGGCAGCTACAACCAGGACTGGAAGGTTCTGTGGACCGACAGCACGCAGACGTGGTTCCGACTCCAGAACCGAGGAAGCGGGCTGTGCTTGGGAATCTCGGGGGCAAGTACCGCTAACGGCGCGTTGGCCGCCCAGTTCCCGTGTGCCAACCCGCCAGCTACGAATCAGACTTGGCAATTCTTGAACTGACGCCAAAGGTCAGCGGCAGAGCTATGGCCGGCTCCGAGGTTCCACTTCGGAGCCTGCCGAAGTCACTAGCCTCGGCCCTTCGGTAAGGGTTGTCCAAGGGGTGGACCGGAACGAAAGAAGTGCCTTCTGATCAGGGAAAATAGGGCTTGTCGAGAGTCCCATGTTCCTGTCACGGAAGGCACTTGCAGGGTGCAGAGTACCGCAACGCGTCCAAAGATCATGGTGACCGGTGGTGGCCGCGGCGTGGTGAGTCACGCCGGTGCCCGGCTACTCGCCGACCTTGCTGACGCGACCGGTTTGGCCGGCGCGTTCAGTCAGGCGTTGGCGGGGTTGCGGCAGCGGCAGGGCGGGCATGATCCGGGCCGGATCGCCGTGGATATGGCGGTAATGCTGGCCGACGGCGGTGAGGCCATCGCCGACCTTGCCGTGCTGCGCAACGAGGCCGCGCTGTTCGGTCCGGTCGCTTCCGATCCGACGGCGTGGCGGCTGTTGTCGCAGCTCGACGAAACAGCGCTGGCTGAGCTGCGGTCCGCCCGGGCACACGCCCGCGAGGTCGCCTGGGCCCAGCACGCCGAGGTCCGCGGCGACCTGCCGTGGCCGACGTTGGCCGGCCGCCCAGTCGATGGCTTGGTCCTGGACATCGGCGCGACCATCGTGATCTGCCATTCCGAGAAGGAATCAGCGACCCGTACCTGGAAGAAGACCTTCGGCTTCCACCCGCTGCTGTGCTTCTTGGACAACACCGGCGAAGCCCTCGCCGGCCTGCTGCGCGAAGGCCGGGCCGGGTCCAACACCACCGCCGACCACATCAGCGTGCTCGACCAGGCACTCACCCAGATCCCCGACGCGGTCCGGCACGGCACCCCGATCCTGCTGCGCTCGGATTCGGCTGGTTCCAGCCACGGCTTCCTGGCCCACATCCGGGCCTTACGTGAGCAGCATCTGGACATCCGATTCAGTGTCGGCGCCGCGATCACCGAACCCGTGCGGGCGGCGATCCGGGCTGCAACCGGCTGGGTTCCGGCCGTCGACACCGACGGTGACCTGCGTGAACATGCCGAGGTCTGCGACATCACCGGTTTGTTCGACGCGGCTGGCTGGCCTGAGGGCACCCGGTTCCTGGTCCGCCGGGAACGCCCGCACCCCGGCGGCGTGGCTGACCGTTCTCGCGTTGGCGGGCGTCGCTGGTGCGATCTCGTTCGCCCATATGACTGAACTCGCCTTGCGGCACGGACAGTTCGGTTGGAAGGCGTATGCGTCCCCGGTCAGCGTTGACGGGCTGGAGATCGTGGCGAGTCTGCATCTGGTGGGGCAGCGTCGCGCGGGTCGCCGGACCGGCTGGGTTCCGTGGGTGACGCTCGTGGTCGCCACCCTGGCCAGTCTCGCCGCGAACGTCGCCGTAGGTGGCGACGATCTGATGGGCAAGGGGCGGGGCGTCGTCCGGGCCGAGGTCGGACGGGTCGCGACCTTTCTCGGACCGTCCGCGAGTAACGGGACCGGCCAGTCGGGGAGCCCGGCCTCCGGGCGGTCGACCGGTCTACCGATGCGGGCGGATGCGAGCGCGGTGGCGCAGTTGCTGGCGGCGGCGGGGGCCGCTCTCGCAACGCTGGAGAGGGATGGCCGGTCCCTGTCTCGTGATGCGTTGGCCGACGCGATGCGCGACGACGGAGTGTCCAATGCCCGGGTCTTGCTTCTGCTGAGGATCCTCAGAGCGGAGCAGGCGGCGTTGCCCGCGTCGTCGGCCTCCCGCTCGGTGGAGTTCAGGGTGGATCAGGCTGAAGCCGGGGACGACGTGATTTAGCGGAAGCGGATTGCAAGGTTGAGCGGCAGGCACCCGTGGTCCGGGTTGTCTGCCGCTCGGTGGCCCCGGGAGTTACGGCGGCGCGGGTTAGTCACTATCGCGCTCATACATTAAGGCGCTCTCGTCCAGGGGTCGGCCGCGTCCGCCCACCTGCCAGCCGCTGTAGGTCGGGGAGGACCTTTCCTCGAGTGGCTCTGGATCAGTCCCCGTCGACGAGATCACCAGGGCGGCGTGGTGTCTCGCCGGGCAGGGTGCTGGTTGCCCGCACGCGCCGCACACTCCGAGTTCGCTCTGGCGGTGGCGCTGATAGATGGCCACCGCCGTCTCGTACAGGACCGTTCGGCGCAGTCCCGGGATGGGGGTCAGGGGCGCGGTCACCGGCGTTCCTTCACAACGCAGTCTGCGATCCGTCGCTCCGATTAATCGGAGTAACCGTGGCGCAACGACCACCGCCGGATGCACGAGCGTGGTCGTCCGAAGTCATCGGTGGCATGCGGAGGATATTGGCGAAGCGAGTGCGAGCGTCCTGGTCGGCGAGTTTGAGGGCGTCGTCCAGGGCGGCCTGCATCGCCAGAGTGGGGTCTGCTGGGTGCCGGCGGTCCTCCCATCCGGCGACGACCGAGGCGGCGATGCGGAGCCGTTCGGCGAACGCTGGCACGCTGAGCCGCAGTGCCTCCCTTAAGGCGAGGATTTCCCGCCTGCTCCATCGGGCGACCGTGATCGTGCAGCCGCATGGGGCAGGTTCGACTGTCGCGCTCAGTTGGGCATAGCGGGCGGCGACCAGTTCGTGAAGCGCGCCGAACGCGTCCATCAACGTGCCTCGCGCCTCGAGCTCGCGGTCGACGCGCTCCCAGAAGCCGCGTGGCATGTTCTGCCGGCCGACCTCGACGTTGGCGATCGTGCTGCGGGAGTACGCCGTTCGCCTCGCCAAGGCGGCCTGGGTCTTGCCGGCCGCCTTGCGACAACGGGCCAGTTGCAGTCCCAGTGCCTGTTGCGCCTCGCGGATCCGTTCCGGCGTGACCGAGGTTCGGACAGCGCCCATCGCGCTCACCTTTCCCGTCCGCCGGGCAGCACGTACAAGCGCGCCCCGCCGCGGTTCGTCTCATGAAGTGCGGGACCGAGGTCGACCGATCCCACTGCCACGATCTCCGTGGTGACTCTGATCCGTGTCGGTGTTGTCGCCGATGCGGACCTCGCGGGCAGCGTGGCCGTCTGGTGGTTGACGAATCGCCACAATCGGGCCAGCGCTCCGCCGGTCTCGAGCACCTCGTCACAGCGAATCATCGCGTCGAGGCTCGCCGTACGTTCGGCTTTCTCCATCCTGCCGAGCAGGTCCGGGCTCAGGTACACCCGCGCCGCTAACCGGGCCAGCGACAGGCCGCGCTGCTGCCGCCAGCAGCGCAGCTCCGCGCCGAGGAAGTGCCGCCCGGACGCCTGTGGCGTCAGCTCGGCCGGTCGCTGCCCCATCAGGCTCGCCTGCGCCGGTCGGGGAGCGAGTACACCCGTGCCCCGGTGCCAGGACTCGGCAGTGGCGCCGCCTCGTCGGGACTGTCGTCGGGCATCGTGGTCAGTACGACGCGGATCGGCCCGGCGCTGCCGCTGTCGAGCGTGATCTCGACCGCCGCGCCCGCCGGGACGCCGAGACGGACAGTGGGCACCGCGTCCGCGACGCCGTTCGACCGTGCGAGCGGTGTGGGCGGTGGCACTGCCTCCGATGCCTGACGCACCACTGGCTGTCCGTCATCGGTCGGTCGGCCCGCACCGTAGACGACGTACAGCCCGATCGAGGCGTCGTCGTCCGCGCCGAAGACCCCGCGCAGCCCCGCCCGGACGTGGGTCAGCGGCCAGCGGACCTCACCGCGTTCGAGCTTGCCGATGTACGCGCCGTCGAGGTGCGTGCGTTGTTGCTGGTGCTCCCAGATCCATGCGTTGACCGCCTCGGCGACCTCCTGCCGCGACATCGCCCGGCCCGAGCCCGTCGGTGACGTCTTGGCCAGCCGTGCCCGCCGCAGCACATCGTTCGGCGTGCGTGGAGCCCTCGTGTGAGCGCCCGGTACGCGGTTCACTTGTCGATGCCCTCTCGAATCAGAATGTCTGCATGGCTGGCCCGACGCCGAGCCCGGTTGTGGCAAGCCGCTCGCCCTCACGGCGGAGCCTGCCCGAGCCGTGACTCACGACTGCGCTGCGGATACCTCGTCGCCGTCGCCGGCTGCGGCCCTCGTGAACCAGGAGGCCGGCGCAGCGCCCGCCACGGTTCGACCGACCTGGCGCACCCCCGAAGCGCCTGGTCGACGGCGTGGGAGACGTCCGTACTTGGTGAATGTGGAGGCCGCCTTCTGTCGGAGCACGGCTCGACCTCGCCGCACGTCACGCACTGGCCGGACGGCCGGACCTCCAAGTGGCGTTCGAGTTCCGCCTGGGCTCGTTCGACTTCCTCCAGGGCCGTGCTGGCCAGGTACGTCGTGCTCATCAGGACGACCTCGACGGCGACGCGATGCGGACCGCCCGCATGCGGACGAGCGCGGGCCGCGGGCTCTGGCCGAGCTGTGTGCCGTCGGCCCGCAGCGTCAGACCTTCCAGGTGGAGCCACTCGTCGTCGCCCACTCGGACTCGGTCGCCTGTGCAGGTGATCCGCAAGGTCAGCTGCCCGGTGCCGTACATGTAGTCCTGTTCGCCGACCTCGATCACGTCACCCAGCCGAGGAACCGTCATCGCGCTCGCCTGACCTGATCGCGAGCGATGGTCGTGGACCCGCATTGCGGGCACCACCGATCCTTGATCTTGAAGGACACCAGTCCAGCGACATAGCCGACCACCAACGCCGCGAGAACACCGAACAGCACCGCGATCACCTCAATCGGTCTGTGCCTGACAGCAGGGCCAGGCCCGGTTCGTCCGTCGCACTGAGGTCGCGTTGCGGATGGCGCTCTCGGCGCTGGCGCACCTACCGCCGCTGGCCCCGCCAAATTGGCGTCATGGCGACGCTACGTTGCGGCCTCGTACTATGTTCATCGATATTGCAGCATCGTACGATGCTGCGCAAGTACTAGGGTTACGGCTACGCCCTGTTAGGAAGGCTGGCCTTGTATGAGGGAAGATCAGAGGATGGCCCGATTCACTCCGCCGACTCCTCGCTCGCGCCGCCTCGGCAGGGAACTGCGGCGGCTACGCGAGGCGCGCAGCCTCACCCAGGGGGATGCGGCCAAGCTGCTCAGGTGCTCGCAGCAGCGGATCGCCCGCATCGAGTCCGGCGACATCAAGCCGCGCCCACGCGACGTGCTGGAGATCCTCGTCGCCTACGACGTGCCGCACGATGAGGAGCAGGGGCTGGCGCTGCGGGCGATGGCCGAGCAGTTGCGTGAGCCGGGCTGGTGGCAGCGGCTCAACACGCTCCCGGCCCGATACGTCACGTTCATCGCCTACGAAGCGGAGGCTACGGATCTCCGGCAGTTCCAGCCGACCCTGATCCCCGGGCTGATGCAGACCCGCGCGTACGCGCAGGAGGTGATCCGCATCGGCCGGGAGACCGACCAGGAGGAGATCACCCAGCGCGTCGAGGCGCGTCTCAAGCGCCAGGAGGTGTTGACGGCGCGCAAGCCACCGCTTCGGCTGCAGGCGATCATCACCGAGCAGGCGTTGATGCTGGAGGTTGGCGACGCGGACGTTCGCCACGAGCAACTGGCGCACATCATCAAGGTCGCCGCGCTGCCCAACGTGACCGTGCAGGTCCTGACGCTCGCTGCCGGCGCTCACCTCGCCGTGCACGGCGGCTTCGAGGTGCTGACGTTCGCAGACGGCGACCCGCCCCTTGGCTACATCGAGACCCTGGCCGGAGAATTGTTCCTGGAGTCGCCCGAGGAGATCCGGCGGCTCACGGGCGTGCACGAGCACCTGCTCTCCCTGGCGCTGTCGCCCAGGGAGTCGATCCGATTTATTCAGGAGAAGAAGGATGGAATCGGTTAAGTGGTTCAAGTCGAGCCGATCCGGGAACAACGGCTCGTGCGTGGAGGTCGCCCGCCTCGGCGGGGACGCCATCGGGGTCAGGGACACCAAGGCCCGAGGGCGGGGGCCGATCCTGACCTTCACGCAGGCTGAGTGGGATGCGTTCATCGGTGGCGCGAAGCTCGGCGAGTTCGACCTGACCGACTGACGCTGGTGGGCGCCCTGCGGAGCTGGGCGCCCACGGCCGCCGCGAGGCTGGCACGCGGGCGTGGCGCACGGGGCTGCAGGGCGGCATCGGCTATTCGCCCCAGTCGCACTGATCGTGCGGTACGCCTTGAGAGCGGGCGTAGGCGACGGCTTCGGCGCGGCCCCGAGCGTCGCCCCTGCGGTAGACGAAGGTCTTGTCCGGGAAGACGACGTACTTCTGGTCCTCGGTGTGGAAGTCGACGTACCAGCCGGGGCGGTCCAGGGCCTGGGCGAACTGGTCGGCTAGCCA
>NZ_RJLN01000141.1 GCF_003725545.1 Micromonospora solifontis
TGAACCTACCCGCATACGCCGCGCCGGGGCGACCGCTTTACGCGGCGCGCCCCGGCGTCGATCCGTTCAGTCCCGCTCGGCGAGCGTCAGCTCGATCCCGCCGACCAGGTCGGCGCAGACGTTGTAGACGAAGGCGCCGAGGGTGGCGAGCGCGGTGAAGAGCACCACGTTCACCAGGCCGATCAGCGCGGAGCTGAGGATCACGCCCTTGGCGGTGATCCGGAACCCGCCGCCGCCCTGACCGCCGGCGTTGACCAGGTCGGTCAGGCTGGCGTTGACGCTCTTGAACACGCCCATCGCGTCCAGGGCCAGGTACAGCACCGAGGTCGCGACGACCACCACGATGAAGAGCACCACCGAGACCGCGAAGGCGAACTTCATCACGGACCAGGGATCGATCCGCTTGAGGTTCAGCCGGGCCCGGCGCGGCCCACGGGACGCGGCCGAGCTGACCGAGCTGCGCGCGGCGCGTACCGCCTCACCGACCCGGGCGGCGCCCACGGCGGCCGCGCCGCTGATGCCCGGCGGCAGGCCACCGCCGTTGGCCGGCCGGCCGGTGGTGCCGGGACGGGCCCCGTCCGGTGCGGGCTTCGGCGCGGTGCCCAGCCCGACGCCGACGCGCGGCTGGGTGCCGGTCGTGCCGGGCGACGGCTTCGCCGTACCCGTTGCATTGATCGGCTGCGTCGTTGTGGGGGCGGGTTTGGCCGCGGCGGCCGGAGTCCCGACCGAGGTCGGGCTGTCGGCCTGCTCGGTCTTCTCGCTCGTCGCCGAGTCCTCCGCGGGCTTCTCCGGCGGAGGGGCCATGCCGGGGGCCCTGGTGAACTTCGGGGCAGGCGCGTCGGCGGGGACCGTGGCCCGCCCCACGGCCGCGCGGCCGGTCGCTGGTGCGCCGCTCTTGGCGGCCTCCTCGTCGACCGGGTTGGCCGAGGTCCCCGTGTTCCCCGACTTCGCCTGTGTCTCCGTCATCAACTAGTCCTGTTCGTCAGGCTCGTCGGCATTGCGAGCAATCGCCACGATAGTTACGCCGTCCGGGAGGTCCATCAGCTTGACCCCCATTGTGTTCCGGTCCCGCGTACGGCGTACAGGCTTCACCGGAGTCCGGATGACGCCGCCGTTGCTGGTGATGGCGAACAGCTCGTCATCCGGGCTGATCACCACCGCACCGACCAGACCACCGCGTCGCTCGGTGATCTTCGCAGTCAGCACGCCCTTACCTCCCCGGCCCTGGACCGGGTATTCCTCGATCGGCGTACGTTTTGCGTACCCGCCGTTCGTTGCGACCAGCACGTCCATCTCCATGCCCTCGCGCACGACCTCCATGGCAAGGAGAACATCCTCCTCGCTGAAGCGCATGCCGATGACGCCGGACGTGGCCCGGCCCATCGGGCGCAGCGCCTCGTCGCTGGCGTTGAAGCGGATCGCCTGAGCGTTCTTGGACACCAGCAGCAGGTCGTCATCCGAGCTGACCAGGGCAGCACCGACCAGCTCGTCCTCATCGCGCAGGTTGATCGCGATGATGCCGCCGGAACGGTTGGAGTCGAACTCCTCGAGCCGCGTCTTCTTCACCAGGCCGTTCTTCGTGGCCAGTACCAGGTAGGGAGCCACCTGGTAGTTCGGAATCTCGATGATCTGCGCGATCTGCTCGTCCGCTTGGAAGGCGAGCAGGTTGGCCACGTGCTGGCCCTTGGCCACCCTACTGGCCTCCGGAAGCTCGTACGCCTTGGCCCGATAGACCCTGCCCTTGTTGGTGAAGAACAGGATCCAGTCGTGCGTGGAGCATACGAAGAAGTGGCTGACGATGTCGTCCTGCCGGAGCGTGGCGCCGCTGACGCCCTTGCCGCCGCGCCGCTGGGAGCGGTAGAGGTCGACCTTGGTGCGCTTGGCGTACCCGGTGCGGGTGATGGTGACCACGACGTCCTCGCGGGCGATGAGGTCCTCCATGGAAACCTCACCGTCGAACGGGATGATCTTGGTCCGCCGGTCGTCGCCCCACTTGGCGACGATCTCGCCCAGCTCCTCGGAGACGATCCTCCGCTGCCGCTCGGGCTTGGCGAGGATGTCCTTGAGGTCGGCGATCTCCAGCTCGAGCTTGGCCAGGTCGTCGAGGATCCGCTGCCGCTCCAGGGCGGCCAGCCGGCGCAGCTGCATGTCCAGGATCGCGGTCGCCTGGACCTCGTCGATCTCCAGCAGCCGGATCAGGCCCTGGCGGGCGTCCTCCACGGTAGGCGACCGCCGGATCAGGGCGATCACCTCGTCGAGCGCGTCCAGCGCCTTCGCCAGACCGCGCAGGATGTGCGCCCGCTCCTCGGCCTTGCGCAGCCGGAACGCGGTCCGCCGGCGGATGACCTCGATCTGGTGCTCGACGTAGTGGCGGATGAACTGGGCCAGGTTGAGCGTGCGCGGCACCCCGTCGACCAGGGCCAGCATGTTGGCGCCGAAGGTCTCCTGGAGCTGGGTGTGCTTGTAGAGGTTGTTCAGCACCACCTTGGCGACCGCGTCGCGCTTGAGCACGAGCACGATCCGCATACCGGTACGCCCGGAGGACTCGTCCCGGATGTCGGCGATGCCGGCGAGCTTGCCCTCCTTGATCAGCTCGGCGATCCGCTCGGCGAGGTTGTCCGGGTTGACCTGGTACGGCAGCTCGCTCACCACGAGGGCGGGGCGACCGCGCTTGTCCTCCTCGACCTCGACCACCGCGCGCATCCGGATCGAGCCGCGGCCGGTCCGGTACGCGTCCTGGATGCCGGCCTGGCCGACGATCAGGCCGTGGGTGGGGAAGTCCGGGCCCTTGACGATCTCCAGCAGCGCCTCGAGGGTGGTCGCCTCGTCGGCCTCCGGGTGCTCCAGGCACCACTGCACGGCCGCGCCGATCTCGCGCAGGTTGTGCGGCGGGATCTTGGTGGCCATGCCGACCGCGATGCCCTCGGAGCCGTTGATCAGCAGGTTCGGGATCCGCGACGGCAGGATGGTCGGCTCCTTGGCCCGGCCGTCGTAGTTGTCCTGCAGGTCGACGGTGTCCTCGTCGATGTCCCGCAGCATCTCCATCGCCAGCGGATCGAGCTTGCATTCGGTGTTGTGGCTGACGAAGCCGTCGGAGACGAACGAGTGGTCGTCGGTGTCCACCCGAATGCTGTAGACGGGCTGGACGCCGCCGTCCGCGACCTCGGCCACCACGGCGTAGTAGAAGCGCCCGTCGACGAGCGGCTCGACCACGTCCAGAATCCCGGGCTCGGTGATCCGGGCGGCGATCTCGTCGCGGTCCCGCTCCCACCGCTCGATCCGGTCCACGTTGTGCCGGCGCAGCCAGTCGCGCTCCGTCCAGCGGCTCGCGCCGTGCTCGCGGATGAAGTCGCCCACGAACGGCACGTGGTCGCTGGAGAGCGCGGTGCTGCGCGCCGGCACCTGATCCAGCTCCGACTCCAGCTTGGCCTGCTTGCGGCCAAGGAAGCCGACGTGGGTGGCGAAGATCCGGGCGTCGCGGCGGTTGGTCACCACGACCTTGATCTCGCCGTTCTCGTACCGGCACTGCCGGCTGACGACGCCGAACTCCAGCAACAGTTGCTGGACCTCACGGGCCAGCCGCTCACTGCGGGTCGAGTACGAGATCTGGATGGTGTGGCGAGGCAGCAGCGAGGACGAGCCGTCCCCCTCGAACAGCGCCTGAAGGAAGGCGCGCTTGACGGCCGCCGGACCCTGCCAGACGAACTCCGGCACGAACTTCTCGGCACTGCGCACTCCCACCAGCTCGCCGAGCAGGCTCGCGCGAAGCGCGGTGACGTCCTGGACGTCGAACTCGTGCAGGAGGCTGCCGGAGGCGATGACGCGCTCGCTGACGTACCGAGAGCCGCCGACCGCGAGGTCGTAGGCGGCCAGGACTCGGACGAAGAATTCGCGGTCAACGTTGTTGAACCCGGCCCGCCCCTCGGACACCCAGCCTTCCGAAACGAACGCCCCGGCGAGGACGGCGGCCTCGACGTGCTCCAGCATCGGGTAGCCGATCTCGTCCGGCACCGTCCGTTGGAGGACCACCCGGTCGCCCGGGGAGATCTCGGCGAGCAGCTTCCACAGCAGGGTCGGCACGCCGGCCAGGTCCACCAGACAGAGCACCGGGTGGTTGTGGGTGCCGGTCAGCTCGTACCCCTCGCGGGTGCGCAGCCGCAGGGTCGGGTGCTCGCCGGAGTGGAAGAACTTGGAGGCGCGGACGAGGTCGCCGTTGCGGTCGCGGACCTTGAGCTCGATGTCGGTCTCGCTGCTCGACGCGGCGTCCGGCACGACGTCGCCGATCCGGACGGTCCCGTCGGCGGTACGAATCCGGGCATCTCCGGTCAGACAGTACCTCATGGCCGCAGCCGGATCATTACCCGGCGAGCCGAAGTTGCCGTTGCCGTCGACCAGTGGGTAGCGCAGCGACCAGGGCTGCGCCATCCGGACCAGCGCGTCGTAGATGGCCGAGTCGCCGTGCGGGTGGAACTGACCCATCACGTCACCGACGACGCGGGAGCACTTCACGTAGCCCCGGTCCGGCCGGTAGCCGGAGTCGAACATGGCGTAGAGGATCTTCCGGTGGACCGGCTTGAGCCCGTCCCGGACGTCCGGCAGGGCCCGCCCGACGATCACGCTCATCGCGTAGTCGAGGTACGAGCGCTGCATCTCGACCTCGAGGCCCACCGGCTCGATCCGGTCATGCGCCACGACCGCGGCCAGTGTCTCCGGGGTCTCCGGCTCGTTCGGGGTGGACTCGGGAGTATCGGTCACTGTTAACCCTTATCAGACTCAGAGTCGTGTTCGTGCTGTGGATAACGGCTGTGGAAACCGGCCGGGCTGTGGATAACTCTGTGGAATGCCGGGCCGTCCGGTGGATCCGGCCGGCCCGGCGCCTCCGTCAGATGTCCAGGAACCGCACGTCCTTGGCGTTGCGCTGGATGAACGACCGGCGGGCCTCGACGTCCTCACCCATCAACACGCTGAACAGCTCGTCGGCGGTTGCGGCGTCGTCGAGGGTCACCTGGCGCAGCGTACGGGTGGCCGGGTTCATCGTGGTCTCCCACAGCTCGGGATAGTTCATCTCGCCGAGACCCTTGAACCGCTGGATGTCGTCCGGCTTGGCGTTGGGCTTCTTCTGCTGGCGCAGCGCGATCAGCCCGTCCCGCTCCCGGTCCGAGTACGCGTACTGGGCGTCGTCGCCCTTCTTGTTCCACTTGATCTTGTAGAGCGGCGGGGCGGCCAGGTAGACGTGGCCCAGCTCGACCAGCGGCCGCATGAAGCGGAACAGCAGGGTGAGCAGCAGCGTCTGGATGTGCTGGCCGTCCACGTCGGCGTCGGCCATCAGCACGATCTTGTGGTAGCGCAGCTTCTCGATGTCGAAGTCGTCGTGGATGCCGGTGCCGAGTGCGGTGATCAGCGCCTGAACCTCGTTGTTCTTCAGCACCCGGTCGATCCGGGCCTTCTCCACGTTGAGGATCTTGCCGCGGATCGGCAGGATCGCCTGGGTCCGCGGGTCGCGGCCCTGCTTGGCCGAGCCGCCCGCCGAGTCGCCCTCGACGATGAACACCTCGGACTCGCGCGGGTCGGTGGACTGGCAGTCGGCCAGCTTGCCCGGCATCGAGCCGGACTCCAGCAGCGACTTGCGGCGGGCCAGCTTCCGCGCCTGCTGGGCGGCGATCCGGGCCCGGGCCGCCTGGGACGCCTTCTGGATGATGATCTTCGCTTCGGCCGGGTTGCGGTCGAACCAGTCGACCAGCCACTCGTTGCAGACCCGCTGCACGAAGCTCTTCACCGGCGTGTTGCCGAGCTTGGTCTTGGTCTGCCCCTCGAACTGCGGGTTGGCCAGCTTGACCGAGATGATCGCGGCGAGGCCCTCGCGGATGTCCTCGCCGGAGAGCTTCTCGTCGCCCTTGAGCAGCTTCTTGTCCGCGCCGTACCGGTTGACGACGCTGGTCAGCGCGGCCCGGAAGCCCTCCTCGTGGGTGCCGCCCTCGTGCGTGTTGATCGTGTTGGCGAAGGTGTAGACCGACTCGCCGTACGACTCGTTCCACTGCATGGCGATCTCAACCGACATGCCCTCCTCCTCGGCGCCGAACTCGACCACCGTCTTGTGGATCGGGTTCTTCGAGGCGTTGAGGTGCCGGACGAAGTCGGCGATGCCGCCCTTGTAGAGGAAGGTCACCTCGCGCGGCTTGCCCTCCTCACCCTCGGCGACCCGCTCGTCGAGCAGGTGGATGGTGAGGCCGCGGTTGAGGAAGGCCATCTCCTGCAGCCGCCGGTAGATGGTCTGGAAGTCGAGGTCGACCGTCTCGAAGACGTCCGGGTCGGGCCAGAAGGAGACCGCCGAGCCGGTCCGGTCGGTCGGCTCGCCCTTCTCCAGCGGGGTCGGCTTGGAGTTGCTGTACTGCTGCCGCCAGACGAAGCCATCCTTGTGGATCTCCACCGCCATCCGGGTGGAGAGGGCGTTCACCACGGAGACGCCGACGCCGTGCAGACCACCGGAGACCGCGTACGCCTTGCCGTCGAACTTGCCGCCGGCGTGCAGCACGGTCAGCGCGACCTCGACACCGGGCTTCTTCAGCTTGGGGTGCAGGTCGACCGGGAAGCCACGCCCGTTGTCGGTGACCCGGACGCCGCCGTCGGCCAGCAGCACCACGTCGATGGTGTCGCAGTATCCGGCCAGCGCCTCGTCCACCGCGTTGTCGACCACCTCCCACACGAGGTGGTGCAGGCCGCGTTCGCCGGTGGACCCGATGTACATACCGGGCCGCTTCCGGACCGCCTCCAACCCCTCGAGAACGGTGATCGACTCGGCGCCGTACTTCTTGTTGTCCTCCGCTGCCACCCTCGGCCACTTTCTCGCACCGACCACGCCAGGGCGCGGGGCGCGGGTTCGGCGGACAGGACGCGACGTCGGCGCGCACGGACCGGTCCCCGGGTATCCAGGTCACGGATCGCTACGCCGATCGCCGCGGTTGCCCGCGGATCGCGATCGGCTCGACCCGACCCGGGACAATGATCAAGGGCCCTGGGGCCCCTGTCCGTCGCTCCGTGTCGAGTCTTTCGTCTCACCGTCAATCTTACTCTGCGCAGCCGACCAAACCGCCACTCGGCACCGCTGCGCGGCGGCTGAGAACTCCGTAGCGGCCCGAACTTGGCTGTCCGCGACTCCCCCTACACGCCAGCGACGGCTTCCGGTCGCGGCGCGGCGTCAGACCGGCCGGCATCCGGTCCGGGCGCCACCGGGCGATGCGCGGGTCGGATTCCCGGCCGCCGGCCCGGCTGAAGCCCCCGGGCGCCGGATCGCCACCGGCATGGTGACCGACCGGGGGTCGCGTCGGGACCGGAGGTGCCGTACCTTTGCGGCGCCGCCGCTGCGGTCTTGATCTTTCGTGGCCGGAACCGGGACGATCGACCCGATCGGTCCGACATCGCGCTTGGTGAGAGGTGACGCCAGATGGGGCTGGACAATGTCGCGGTGCACTGGCCGCGTACCGGCCGCTTCTACGATCCGGTCGCGCCGGCCGAGTTCGTCGACTTCGGCGAGATCGTGGACATGCCACGCATCTCCGCCCCCACCGCCGCGCTCGCCGAGTTGATCGCCAAGACGGGCACGGTGCGGGCGACGGCGTACACCGAGCTGGTCGACCTGATCCTCGGGCTGGAGAACGTGCTCTACGCCACGGAGAACGCGGCCGAGGACGAGGACCCGGTGATCGACCCGGACGGCTGCTCGTGGATCGCCGACGGGGTGGAGAAGTTCGTGGCCCGGCACCGGCCGATCGGCGAGGCGGTGACCTTCGAGTCGGTCAGCGAGGTGCTGCGGGCCCTGCTGGGCGACGGCCGCCTCGCCGAGCAGCAGCTGCGCTGGCTGGACAGCCGGCTGGACAAGCTGCGCGACGAGAACGGTGATCCGCCGCAGTGGAACTTCACCTGCGCCGAGCTGAGCGTGCTCGCCGCCTTCTACCGGCGCTGCGCCGACCGCGGCTTCGCCGTCTACGCCGACGTCTGACCCGCCGCCCGCCGGGGAGGGCCGGACTGCGGCAACTGGCGGTGTCCCACGTCCAAGAGGGGCGGCATGCCGCAGGCCGCGCCGGACCAGCGCCGGTCGGAGGCCGCGGGGGTCAGCCGTACGTGTCGCGGGGGCCCCGGCCGCGGACCCGGCGCGGGCCGCGCGACCAGGACGGCGCGGCGGGGCCGTGGATGTGCAGCTTGCGGACCACGTTGTGGCCCACCTCGCGGGCGATCTGCTGGAGCAGTGAGCTGGCGAGCAGCCGCAGCTGGGTGGCCCACGCCGTCGACCGGGCCTCCACGGTCAGCTCGCCGTTCTCCAGCTTGACCGGGCGGCTGTGCTGCGCCACCTCCGGCCCGACCACCCGCTCCCAGGCGCCGAAGACCGTCGCCTCGGCCGCCGGCTGCTGCCAGCCGCGCGCCTTGACCAGCTTCTCCAGCACCGCGCCGAGCAGTTGGGGATCGCGCGGGTCCGGTCCGGGACCGGAGTAGCCGCGCAGCCGCCGCTCGCCGTCGCCGCGTACCGCGCTGCGCCGCCGGCCGGGGGTGGCCGCCTGCCGGC
>NZ_RJLN01000142.1 GCF_003725545.1 Micromonospora solifontis
GGTGAAGCAGAACGCCAGCTTCCCGCTGTCGCCGCTGGCGATGGTGGTGCTGAGGTGCGGGTGCGGCTCGCCGTTGGCCAGTGCGGTCAGCGCGGCGACGAAGTCGGCGCGGTCGGCGGCGGTGACCACCGCCCGGTGCGCGAACCGGGTACGCCGGGCCAGGGCGTCCGCGACCGCGGCCGGCGGGACGTCCTCGTGGTCGGCTAGCCAGCCGAGCAGGTGTGCCGCGCGTTCGCGCAACGCGCGGTCGGTCTTCGCCGACAGCGCCCACGCCGCCCACCCGTCCCACGGGTCGGCCGGCGCGGCGACCGGCTCCGTCGCGGGTGCTTCTTCGAGGATCACGTGGGCGTTGGTGCCGCTGATGCCGAAGGAGGAGACGCCGGCGCGGCGGGGGTGCCCGTTGGGCGTCCATTCGATGGGCTGGTCGAGGAGGCGGACGTTGCCGCTGTCCCAGTCGACGTGGGGGGTGGGGGCGTCGATGTGCAGGGTGCGGGGCAGCAGGCCGTGGCGGAGGGCGAGGACGATCTTGATGATGCCGGCGGCGCCGGCGGCGGCCTGGGTGTGGCCGATGTTCGACTTGATCGACCCGAGCCAGAGTGGCTGGTCGTCCCGCCGCTGCTGCCCGTACGTGGCGAGCAGCGCCTGGGCTTCGATGGGGTCGCCGAGGGTGGTGCCGGTGCCGTGCGCCTCGACCGCGTCGACGTCGGCCGGGGTCAACCCGGCGCTGGCCAGGGCCTGCCGGATCACCCGCTCCTGGGAGGGGCCGTGGGGTGCGGTCAGCCCGTTGCTGGCGCCGTCCTGGTTCACCGCCGAACCCCGGATCACGGCGAGGACCTGATGCCCCCGTTCCCGGGCGACCGACAGCCGCTCCAGCACCAGCAGGCCGACGCCCTCGGCGAAGCCGAACCCGTCCGCCGCCGCCGCGAACGGCTTGCACCGGCCGTCGGCGGCCAGCCCTCGCTGCCGGGCGAACTCGATGAACCCGGTCGGGCTCGCCATCACGGTCACCCCGCCCGCGAGCGCCAGCTCGCACTCCCCGCCCCGCAGCGACTGGGCGGCCAAGTGCAGCGCGACCAGCGACGACGAGCAGGCCGTGTCCACGGTGACCGCCGGCCCCTCCAGACCCAGCGCGTACGCCACCCGGCCGGAGGCGACGCTCGTGGTGCTCCCGGTGAGCAGGTAACCCTCGGCGTCCGCCGCGGCACCGGGCCGGCTCACGTACTCCTGGTGGGTGAGGCCGGTGAACACGCCGGTGGCGGTGCCGCGCAGCGTGGTCGGGTCGATGCCGGCCCGCTCGATGCTCTCCCAGGCGGCCTCCAGCAGCAGCCGCTGCTGCGGGTCCATCGCCGTCGCCTCCTTGGGGGCGATCCCGAAGAAGGCCGGGTCGAACTCGGCGGCGTCCCGGACGAACCCGCCGGCCCGGGCGTACGTGGTGCCCGGGGTGTCCGGGTCGGGGTCGTACAGGGCGGCCAGGTCCCAGCCCCGGTCGGTGGGGAACTCGCCGACCGCGTCGACGCCGGCGGCCAGCAACCGCCACAGCTCCTCGGGCGAGCCGGCCCCGCCCGGATAGCGGCAGGCCATGCCGATGATCGCGATCGGTTCCGCCGTGCCGGTCGCGGCGGCCGTGACGGCCGGGCCGGTGGCGGGCAGGTCGAGCAGCATGCCGCGCAGCAGCGTGGCCACCGCCCGGACGGTCGGGTGGTCGAAGACCAGCGTGGCGGGCAGCCGCAGCCCGGTGGCGGTACGCAGCCGGTTGCGTAGCTGCACCGCGGTCATCGAGTCGAAGCCCAGGCTCTTGAAGTCCTGCCCCACGTCGAGGCCGGCGGGGTCGACGTGCCCGAGCACCGCGCCGACGTGCGCCCGGACCAGGTCGACCAGGAGGGAAAGCTGGTCGTCCGGCGCACGCCCGGCGAGCTGCCCGGCGAGCGGGGACGCCGAGGCCGGGGCGGTCGCCGCGGCCTGGCGGAGCCCGGCCGGGGCGAGCGCGCGCAGCACGGCCGGCAGGTCCCCGCCCCGGGCCCGGGCGCGGACCGCCGCCCGGTCCAGGCCGGCCGGCACCAGCGCCGGACGATCGGTGGCCAGCGCGGTGTCCAGCAGCCGTACCGCCTCCTCGACGGGCAGCGCGGCCAGCCCGGCCCGGGCCAGCAACCGCCGGTCGGCGTCGGACATGGCCCCGCTCATGCCCGTCTCGACGTCCCAGTAGCCCCAGGCCAGCGCCGTGGCCGGGCGGCCCTGCGCGCGCCGGTGGGCGGCGAGGGCGTCGAGGAAGGCGTTCGCGGCCGCGTAGTTGGCCACCCCGCTGGTGTTCAGGCTGCCGGCGATCGAGGAGTAGAGCACCAGGTGCGCGTCGGTGAGCCGGTGCAGCTGCCAGGCGGCGTCGACCTTCGGCGCCAGCACGTGGTGCAGCTGGTCGTCGGTGAGCCGGTCCACCGGGCCGCCGTCGGTCACCCCGGCCGCGTGCACGACCGCGGTGAGCGGGTACGCCGGGTCGACGCGGGCCAGCAGGTCCCGGACCGCGGCGGGGTCACCCAGGTCGGCGGCGACCACGGTCGCCGTGGCCCCGAGCTCACCCAGTTCCCGCACGACCGCCTCGGCGTCCGGGTGTTCCGGGCCACGCCGGCCAGCCAGCAGCAGGTGCCGCACGCCGTGCCGGGCGGCCAGGTGCCGGGCGGTCAGCCGGCCGAGCGCGCCAGTGCCGCCGGTGATCAGCACGGTGCCGTCGGGGCGGAACGGCGGGGCGGCGGCCGGTTCGGCGGTGGCGGGGGTCAGCCGGGGCGCGTGCAGCCCGCCCGCCCGCAACGCGAGCTGCGGCTCGCCCCGGACCGCGGCGGTGCCGACGGCGACCGCGAGCGCCGCGAGGCTGTCCGGGTGCCGGTCGGTGTCGACCACCACGATCCGGTCGGGGTGTTCGGTCTGGGCCGAGCGCAGCAGTCCCCAGCAGGCGGCCCCGGCCAGGTCGGTGACCGGATCGCCGGCCCCGGTGCCGACCGCGCCGCGACTGACCACCACCAGGCGGCTGTCCGCCAACTCCTCGCGGGCCAGCCAGGCCCGCACCGTGCCCAGCAGCGCGCTGGTCCGCCGGTGCACGGCCGCCGGCACGTCCTCGTCGTCGTCGGTGGGCAGCGGCAGCACCAGCACCGCCGTCCCGGACGGCACCGCCGCGAGGTCGCCGACCACGGGTACGTCGGGCAGTCCGACCGCCGCCGCGTCGTCGCCGAGCAGCACCCAGGACGCGGTCGACTCGGCCTGCGCCGGCGCGACGGGCGTCCAGTCCAGCTGGAACAGCCGGTCCGGCCGGGCGGCTCCGGCGGCGAGCCGCGCGCCGCTGGTCGGCCGGGACAGCACCCCTGCCGCGCTGAGCACGGGCTCCCCGGCCGGGTCGTACGCGGTCAGCGCGAGCCGCTCCGGTGACCGGCGGGTGAGGCGTACCCGGAGAACGGTCGCGCCGGTGGCGTGCAGGCGGACCTGCTCCCACGCGAACGCCTGGCGGACGGTGTCCGCGTCGTCGTCCAGGACGGCCAGCAGCGCCGGGTGCAACGCCGCGTCCAGCAGCGCGGGGTGCACCGCGTAGCCGGTGCCGTCCACCTGCTCGGGCAGCGCGATCTCGGCGTGCAGGTCGTCGCCGGAGCGCCAGGCCGCGCGCAGTCCCTGGAACGCCGGCCCGAACCGGTAGCCCGCCTCGGCCAGCCGCGGGTACGCCCCGGCCAGGTCGACCGGCTCGGCGCCGGTGGGCGGCCAGGCCCCGAGCGGCTCCGGCGCGGGTTCGTCCTCCCCGGCGAGCAGGCCGGTGGCGTGGGTGGTCCACGGCGCGTCCGGGTCGTCGGCCGGTCGGGTGTGGACGGCGAGCGTACGCCGTCCCGGCTGGTCGCTGCCGGTGACGGTGACCTGGAGGTCGGCACCGCCGTCGGCGACCGGCACCGGCGCCTCCAGGGTCAGCTCCTCCAGCAGCGGGTACCCGGCGACGGCGCCGGCGTGCAGGGCGGCCTCGACCAGCGCGGTGGCCGGCAGCAGCCCGACGCCGGCGATGGTGTGGTCGGCGAGCCAGGGGTGCGACCGACGGGAGAGGTGCCCGGTGAAGAGGTGTTCGCCGCCGGTGGCGGTGGTGAGGGTGGCGGGCAGCAGCGGGTGGCTGGTGGCCCGCAGCCCGAGCCGCCCGGGGTGGGCGGCCGGCGCGACGGTCGACCAGAACCGCTGGTGCTGGAAGGGATAGGTCGGCGGAGTGACGTCCGTCCGGGCCTGGGGGAGGAGGTGGGTCCAGGTGATGGGCTGGGTGGTGCGGGTGTGCAGGAGTGCGGTGTTGGTGAGCAGGGTGTGCCAGGGGTCGGTGTCGCGGCGCAGGGTGTGGATGGCGGTGATGTCGTCGTCGATGGTGGGGGCGAGCAGCGGGTGGGGGCTGATCTCGATGAGGGTGTGGTGTCCGTCGGTGATGAGCTGCTGGAGGGTTGGGTGGAAGTGGACCGGTTGCCGGAGGTTGTCCCACCAGTAGCCGGTGGTGAGCTCATCACCGGGGAGCACTCCCTGGCGGGTGCTGCTGTAGAAGGTGGTGTCGCTGGTCCGGGGAGTCGTTTCCACGCCGGTCAGTTCCGCGTGCAGCGGGTCGATGTGGGGGCAGTGGCTGGCGTAGCTGACCGGGATGATCCTGGCCTGGTGGCCCTGTTCGGTGAGGGCCTGATGTGCCGCCTCGATGGCGGTGGTGCTGCCGGAGAGAACGCAGGCTGTGGGGGCGTTGTGGGCGGCGAGGTGCAGCTCGGGCGCGTGCTGCGGGAGCAGGTCGGCCAGCAGGGTGGTGAGTTCGCTCGGCGTCGGCCCGGTGACGGCCAGCATCGCGCCGGTGCCCTCGATGGTGGTGAGGGCGCGGCCGCGGTGGGCGATGAGCCGGCTGGCGTCCTCGAGGGTCAGCGCGCCGGCGGCGTGAGCGGCGGTGATCTCGCCCTGGGAGTGGCCGATGACGGCGTCGGGCTCGATGCCGTGGTGCCGCCACAGCGCGGTCAGGGCCGTCGTCGCCGCGAACAACGCCGGTTGGACGACGTCCACCCGGTCCAGGCTGGCCGCCTCCGGCCGTTCCAGGATGACGTCGCGCAGGGACCATCCGGTGTGTGGACGCAGCGCGGTGTCGACGCGGTCGATGTGGTGACGGAAGACGGGTGAGGTGCGGTAGAGCTGGTGGGCCATGGCGGGCCATTGGCTGCCCTGGCCGGGGTAGATGAAGCCGACCTTCCCGCCGTCCTGGGCCTCACCGACGGTCAGGTTGTCGTGCTCGGTGCCGTCGGCCAGGGCGGTGAGCGCCTCGGACAGTTCGTCGACGGTGCGGCCGAGGACCACGGCGCGGTGGGGGAACAGGGTGCGGTGGGTCAGGGCGTGCGCCACCCCCG
The DNA here is from genome assembly GCF_003725545.1 of Micromonospora solifontis. Classification (GTDB taxonomy): domain Bacteria; phylum Actinomycetota; class Actinomycetes; order Mycobacteriales; family Micromonosporaceae; genus Micromonospora; species Micromonospora solifontis. The sequence continues at coordinate 5,373 of NZ_RJLN01000142.1, forward strand.
CGAGGTCGAGGTCCTCGGCGCCGGCTACCCAGTCGCGTAGCCGGCGGGCGTGCTCCCGCAGCGCGGTCTCGGTCTTCGCCGACAGCAGCCACGGCACCCACCCGCCGCCGGGCAGATCCGCCGGCTCGCTGCCGTCGGCCGGGGCGGACGTCGGCCCGGTCTGCTCGTCCCCGCTGCCGGCCGGTCCATCGCCGGCGGTCGCGGCGCCGTCCGCCGCCATCTCGTCGGCCGGCGACCCGGCGGGCGAAGCGCCCGCCGGCACCGCGCCGTCCGTACCCGCCTCCCCGGCCGGCGGCTCCTCGATGATCAGGTGGGCGTTGGTGCCGCTCACCCCGAACGACGACACCCCGGCCCGGCGCGGGTGGCCGTTGGGCCGCCAGTCGACGGCCTCGTCCAACAGCCGGACGGCGCCCGCGGTCCAGTCCACATGCGGGCTGGGCGCGTCGATGTGCAGCGAGCGCGGCAGCAGGTCGTGCCGCATCGCGAGGACCATCTTCATCACCCCGGCGACCCCGGCGGCGGCCTGGGTGTGCCCGATGTTCGACTTCACCGACCCCAGCCAGAGCGGCTGCCCGTCCCGCCGCTGCTGCCCGTACGTGGCCAGCAGCGCCTGCGCCTCGATCGGGTCGCCCAGGGTGGTGCCGGTGCCGTGCGCCTCGACGACGTCCACGTCGGCGGGGGTCAACCGGGCGTTGGCCAGGGCCTGCCGGATCACCCGCTCCTGGGACGGACCGTTGGGCGCGGTCAGCCCGTTACTGGCGCCGTCCTGGTTCACCGCCGAGCCCCGGATCACGGCGAGGATGCGGTGCCCGCGTTGCTGGGCGACCGACAGCCGTTCCAGCAGGAGCAGGCCGACGCCCTCGCCCCAGCCGGTGCCGTCGGCGGCGGCGGCGAACGGCTTGCACCGGCCGTCCGGTGCCAGGCCCCGCTGCCGGCTGAACTCGATGAACGGGCGCGGCAGGGCGAGGATCGTGGCCCCACCGGCCAGCGCCAGGTCACACTCGCCACCCCGGATCGCCTGCACGGCCAGGTGCATCGCCACCAGCGACGACGAGCACGCCGTGTCCACGGTGACCGCCGGGCCCTCCAACCCCAGCACGTACGCGATCCGCCCGGAGGCCACGCTGCCCGAGTTGCCGGTGACCAGGTACCCCTCCAGGTCCGGGTCCGGCTCGCTCATCCGGGCCAGGTAGTCCTGCGAGATCACCCCGGCGAACACCCCGGTGGCGGTGCCCCGCAGGCTGGCCGGGTCGAGGCCGGCCCGCTCGACCGCCTCCCAGGCGGTCTCCAGCAGCAGCCGCTGCTGTGGGTCCATCGCCGTCGCCTCGCGTGGGCTGATGCCGAAGAAGGCGGCGTCGAAGCCGGGGGCGTCGGTGAGGAACCCACCGTCGCGGGCGTACGTGGTGCCGGGCGAGTCCGGGTCGGGGTCGTAGAGGGACTCCAGCTCCCACCCCCGATCGGTGGGGAACGGGCCGATCGCGTCGCCGCCCCCGGCGACGAGGTCCCACAGCTGCTCCGGGGTGTCGATCCCGCCCGGGTACCGGCAGGCCATCCCCACGATCGCCACCGGTTCGTGGGCCCGGTCCTCCACCTCGCGTAGCCGCTGCCGGGTCGACCGCAGGTCGGCGGTGGCCCGCTTCAGATAGCTGCGGAGCTTGTCTTCGTCGTTCATCGTGCGTCCCCCTGGTCGGAGCCGGCAGAAACGATCATCAATCTGGTCACGACGGGGAACCGCCGAGTTCCTTGTCCAGCGCGCTGAACAGCTCCTCGTCGCTCGCCGACTCCAGGTCGACGAGGTCCTCGAGGTCCGCGCCGGCCGGCCGCAGGCCGTCCAGCCGGCGCAGCAGGTCGCGCAGCCGGTCCTCCGCCCGGCGTCGCTCCGCGTCGTCCAGCGCGGCCACCGCCAGCGCCGCCTCCACCCGATCCAGTTCGGCGAGTACGGATGTCGGTGGCGCCTGCTCGGCCGGCGCGAGCTGCCCGGCCAGGTACTCCGCCACCGCCACCGGCGTCGGGTGGTCGAAGACCAGGGTGGCCGGCAGCTGCAGGCCGGTTGCGGTCCGCAGCCGGTTGCGCAGCTCCACCGAGGTCAGCGAGTCGAACCCGAGATCCTTGAACGGTGACCCCGCGGGCACCGAGGCGGGCGAGCCCTGACCCAGCACCACCGCCACGTGCCCGCGGACCAGGTCCAGCAGCAGCCGGGGCCGCTCGCCCGCGGGCAGCGCCGCGAGCTGCTCGGCGAGCGACCGCCCGCCGGCCACCTCCTCCCCGGCGGCACGCCGGGTGGGGCTGCCCACCAGGGCGCTGAGGATCGCGGGTACGCGTGGCTGGCTGCGCAGCGTGGGCAGGTGGAGCTTGACCGGGACGAGATTCGGATGGGTGTGGGTGAGCGCCGCGTCGAGCAGGGCCAGCCCTTCCTCGGTCGCCAGCCCCAGGCTGCCCGCACGGGCCATCCGGGCCCGGTCCACCTCGGTCAGGTGGCCGGTCATGCCGGTCTGCTGCGTCCAGTAGCCCCACGCCGTGCTGGTCGCCGGCAGGCCGAGGCCCCGGCGGTGCTGGGCGAGCGCGTCGAGGAACGCGTTCGCCGCCGCGTAGTTGCCCTGACCCGGCGTGTCGATGGTCCCCGAGCTGGACGAGAAGACGACGAAGTGGGTGAGGTGCCGGTTCCTGGTGGCCTCGTGCAGATGCCAGGCGGCGTCCACCTTCGGGTTCAACGTGGCGTGCAGATCCGCTGCGGTGAGGTTGGTCAGGGTGGTGTCCCGGAGCGCCCCCGCGGTGTGGATGACGCCGGTGACCGGGTGACCGGTCCGGTCGATGTGGTCGATCACCGCGGTGAGCTGGTCCCGGTCCGTGCTGTCGCAGCTGGTGATGGCGACGCTGGCGCCGAGGCCGGTCAGTTCGTGGACCAGGCGGGCGGCCCCCGGGTGGTGCGGGCCCTGGCGGCTGAGCAGGTGCAGGTGGTGGACGCCGTGCCGGGTGACGAGGTGGGCGGCCACGTGCCGGGCCAGGGTCCCGGTGCCGCCGGTGACGAGGGTGGTGCCGGGAGCGGTGACGGCGGAGGTGGCTCCGCCGGATGCGACGGCGAGCGGTGGGGGG
>NZ_RJLN01000143.1 GCF_003725545.1 Micromonospora solifontis
GTCCGGCTCTGGTACCGCTGCGGCGGCGGGCCGGCCGGGAACGTGGCGGCCGGCACCCTGACCAGCCTGCGCGACCCGCTGCCCGGGCTGCGGGCGGAGAACCCGGGACCGGCCGGCGGCGGCCGGGACCTGGAGTCGCTGGAGTCGGCGCTGGCGCGCGGGCCGTACGAGTTCTTCGCCCAGCAGCGCGCGGTGACCGCCCGGGACTACGAGATCCTCGCCACCGGCTCCGGCGCGATCGCCCGGGCCCGGGCGTTCACCCGGGCCGCCGTCTACAGCTTCGCCCGCCCCGGCGAGGTCGAGGTGGTCCTGGTGCCGTACGTGCCGGACCAGGCCCGCCCCGGTGGCCGGCTGCCGGTGGACGTGCTGCGCGAACACGAGGTCGAGGAGGCCCGCCGCGGCGTGGCGGCCGACCTGGAGCGGCGCCGCGCGCTGGGCACCGCGGTCCGCGCGAGCTGGGCCCGGTACAAGGCGGTCTCCATCCGGGCCCGGGTGGTGGTCCGGCGCGAGGAGGACGTCGACGCGGTCCGCCGGCGCGTGCACGATCGGCTGCACCAGACGCTCAGTCCGCTGCCCACCGCGCTCAACCCGACCGGCTGGGCGTTCGGCGAGCCGCTGCGCGCGTCCAACGTGTACCGGATGCTGGAGCACGCCGAACCGGGCGTGCGGTACGTCGAGTCGGTCCGGTTCGTGGTGGACGAGGCGCCCGACGCGCAGGTGCGTGCCCTCGCCGTGGACCAGTACCAGCCGGCCACCTGGTACGCCGGGCGCGGCCCGGTGCTGTTCCGCTCCACCAACGCCGGGGCGGGCTGGGAGCCGGCCGGTCGGTTCGACGCGGAGAGCGTGCTCCGGGTGGTTCCGGCACCGGCCCCGGCACGCCCCGGCATCGTGCCCCGGGCCGGCTCGGTGGCCGTGGTCACCGCCCGGGACTCGGGCGGCTCCCGGGTCCGGCTGAGCACGGACCTCGGGGAGACCTGGACGCTCCTGACCGACCTGGACTCCCGGGTGCAGGACCTGGCCTGGATCGACCGGGACGGCGCGGGCGCGCTGCTGCTCGCCACGGACACCGGCCTGTTCGAGGTCTCCCTGCTGCCCGGGGCGGTGCCGTTGCAGATCCTGGTCGACCCGGCCGACGCCGACCGCGGCTTCTACGCCGTCCGGGCGTTCGTCTCCGAGCGCGGCGCTCCCGGCGTGGCGGTGGCCGCGCAGGCCGGGTTCGGGGTCTACCTCTCCACCGCCGCCGGCCGCCCCGGCACCTTCTCGCACGTCGGCCTGGCCAACGTGGACAACCGCGTGCTCGCCGTGCAGTACGACGGGCCGGCGACGCTGCTCTGGTGCGGCGCGGGCGAACCGGACCCGAGGAAGCCCGGCCAGGGCTGCCACCGGACCCGGCTGTTCGAGTCCGACGTCAAGTGGCAGGCGGTGCAGGCCGGCTGGATCGGGGGCACGTGCCGGGACCTCGCGTTCAGCGGCACCCTGGCGGTCGCGGCCACACAGAGCGGCGGCGTGGTCCGGCTGGACACCCTCGCCGCCCAGCCGCAGTGGCAGTCGGTGATGGTCAACTGCGGCCTGCCGCTGCGGGACCGGACCCGGTTCGTCCCGGTCGACGCGATCGCCGCCACCACGCCGTCGGGCGCCGGGGGCGCCGACCGGCTGATCCTGGCCGGCGGCGAGCGGGGCGTGTACCGCAGCGGCGACGCGGTGGACTGGGCGGCCAGCGCCAACCAGGCCACCGCCGACGTGGTCACCGTTCCCGGCACCTGGCTGCTCTGCTCCGGCGAGCACGACATCGAGGTGGTGCGGCAGGATGCGCCGAGCGGCGATTGAGCGGCTGCTGCCGGCCGCGTACCAGCGGGCCGCCGGCCCGGGCAGCGTGCTGGGCGCGCTGCTGGACGTGATGGAGGCGTTGCACGCCCCGGACGAGGCGGTGCTCGCCGACGTCGACGCGCTGTTCGCGCCGTACCGCACGCCGGACGGCTTCGTGGCGTACCTGACCCGCTGGGTGGCGATGGACCACGTGGTCACCGCGCCCCGGGCGGACGCGCCGCTGCCGCTGCCGGTGGGCCGGCTGCGGGACCTGGTCGCGCACGGCGCCCTGCTGGCCCGCTGGCGCGGCACCCCGTACGGGATGCGCACCGCGCTGGAGCTGGCCACCGGGGTCACCGGGTTCCGGCTGGACGAACCGGCGGACCGCCCCTTCCACGTGGTGGTCCGGGTGCCGCCGGCCGCCGCCGACCAGCTCGCCGTGATCACCCGCATCGTCGAGGCGGAGAAGCCGGCGGCGGTCACCGTCGAGATCCTCCCCGACCCGGACCCCGCCGCGCCCGGGCGGGCGGTCGGCCGGGCGCACGTTCCCTCCCCTGAACCCCCTGACCAGCCGTAGAGGAGCCGCCATGACCACCGAATGGGCCGTCGTCGCCGCCGCCGAGCAGTTCACCCTCGACGCGCGCAACAGCGGCGAACTGACCTTCACCGTCTCCAACCCGGGCGAGGCGCCGGACACCGTGGTCTTCGACGTGGCCCCCGGTGAGGGCACGCAGCGCGGCTGGTTCACCGTGGCCGAGCCGCAGCGGGCGGTGCCCGGCCAGGGGTCGGTGTCCTTCCTGGTCCGCCTCACCGTGCCGACCGGCACCCCGCCCCGGCGCTACGACATGACCGGTTTCGCGTACTCGGCGAACACCGCGCCGGAGGAGAGCTCCCGGTCCAGCGGCCGGGTGACGTACGACGTGAAGGCGGCCGTACCCCCGAAGCGCTCGCCGTGGCCGTGGATCGCGGCCGCGGCGGTGCTGGTGCTGGTCGTGGCCGGGGTGGTGGTCTTCCTGGTGACCCGCGGCGGCGACCCGCCACCGGCCCCGCCGCAGGCGCGGGTGGTGACCCTGGAGGCGGAGAGCCTGGTGCCGGGGGCGGCGGTCCAGTCGACCGGCCCGGTCCCGGCGGGGGTGCTGGAGCAGAAGAACTGCTGCCTGGTCACCTGGTCCGGCGACGCCCAGCTGTTCTTCCTGGGCCGGTCCGTCGGCGACCGGGTGACCGTCACCGTGGACCTGCCGGCGGACGGGACCTGGCGCTTCGCCACCGTGCGCACCACGTCGTTCGACTACGCGAACACCATCTTCCTGATCGACGGCCGGCAGGTCGGCGACACCTTCTTCGGCTTCACCCCGACCGTGGTGAAGACCGACTGGATCGACGTCGGCACGGTGACCCTGAGCCGGGGCGCCCACCAGGTGACCCTGGTGGCGGTGAGCAAGACGCAGGGCACCGACCGGTACTTCGCCGGGGTGGACCAGCTCCGCTTCACGCAGGTGCTCACCCCGTGACCGGACGGCAGAAGGTGCTGCTGGCGGCCCTGGCGGGACTGCTGGTGGTGCTCTACCTGGTGGCGGTCGGCGGGGGGCGGCACGACCGGGGTGACCCGGCGGCCCGGCCGGGCTGGCTGGGTCGGCTCGAGGCCGGCGGCGCCGCCGTCGATCCGGCCGAGGTGGACGTCGACTGCCCGCCGCCGGCCCCGCCGCCCAGCCCGTCCGCCGAGGGCACGGTGGTCGGCTTCACCACCGGCTGCCTGCTGCGGGTGGCCGACCCGGGCGGCCTGCGCACCCTGGTGCTGCGCAGCCGGGCGGCCTTCGAGGTGACCGCGCCGGCGCCGCGCGGCGCGGAGGTCACCGTCCACGACGAGGTGACGCCGGGCGATGACGGCACGGCGGTGGCGAAGGTGGCCGTGGACCGGGCGACCGAGGTCGCGCTGGGCTGCCCGGGAGGTGGCGGATGTGTGGTCACCGTCGCCCGGTCCTGACCGGCGGGGAGGTACGCCATGGGTGAGCTGCGCAAACCGTTCCTGCTGCTGGCGCTGCTCGCGGTGGCCCTGGTGGTGGGGTTGGAGCTGGGCTCGGCGTTGCTCACCGGCGGCGGGGACGCCGGCGGCGCGCTGCGGGACAGCGCCGGCCGGCTCGGCGTGGAGCTGGGCGACGTCGGCCACGTCTCCGAACCGGCCGGCCGGGGCACCGGCCAGCTGGCGCTGATCGACGTGGTGGCGCTCTGGACGACCGGGTTGTTCAGCCTGAGCATGGTGGTGCCGGACCGGATCCAGGGCCGGGTGCAGGGGGTGGCCACCCTGGTCTTCTCGATCGTGCTGCTGATCGTGGCCTTCGTGCTGCTGATCGTCACCTTCGTCGAGCTGACCATCATGGTCTCGCTGTTCCTGGCGGCGCCGTTCGGCACGCTCGCGTACCTGGCGCTGTGGGGGTTCTTCCCGGTCGGCGAGGCGTCCGCCCTGCTCGGCCTGGTGCTGCTGCTCAAGCTGCTCTGGGGCGGCCTGCTGCTGCTGGCCCAGCCGCGTTTCCTGCAGAACAAGGGCCTGGTGCTGCTGGCGCTGACCACGCTGCTCTGCACGGTGGTGCTGGAGTTCCTGCACCGGCTGGTGCCGGGGATCCTGGTCAGCATCACCGACGACCTCGGCGCGCTGGTCTTCGCCGTGGTGGCGGTCGTCTGGGCGCTGGTCCTGCTGATCGGCTCCATTCCCGCCATCGTCAAGGCGGTCCGGACCACGGCCACCACCTCCCGCCCCACCCGGAAGTGATCTCCGCCGCTCGGGCAAGGGCTTTCCTGGCGGTCCTGCGATAGCCTCTGCCCGACCGGATGGACAAAGGGGGATGGCATGGCGACGTTGGCCGACGTCGCCCGCCGGGCGGGCGTCTCCCCCGCGACCGCGTCGCGGGTCATCAACGGCAGCAGCAAGCCGGTGGCGGAAGCGCTGCGCGAGCGGGTGCTCCAGGCCGTCGCCGAGCTGCGATACGTCCCGAACGCGCACGCCCAACTTCTGGCCCGGCCGCGACGCAGCGTGGTCGGCGTGGTCGTGCACGACGTCTCCGACCCGTACTTCGCCGAGGTCACCCGGGGGCTGCAACGGGTCGCCACCGAGCGGGGCCGGCTGGTCATCATCTGCAACAGCTACCGCGACCCGGTGCGGGAGCTGGAGTACGTCGACCTGCTCCGCGCCCAGCAGGTGGCCGCGATCGTGCTGGCCGGCTCCGGCTACCAGGACGACGGGGTCAACGCGCTGCTGGACGAGCGGCTCGCCGCGTACGCGGCGACCGGTGGCCGGGTGGCGGTGGTCGGCCGGCATCTGCACCGGGGCGACGCGGTGCTGCCGGCCAACGAGGAAGGGTGCCGGCTGCTCGGGGCGGAACTGAGCCGGCTCGGTCACCGCACGGTCGCCGTCATCTCCGGCCCGGCGACGCTCACCACCACCGGCGACCGGCTCGCCGGCCTCCGCGCGGGACTGGCCGCGCCGCTGCCCGCGGAGCGGATCCGGTACGCCGACTTCACCCGCGACGGCGGGGCCCGGGCCACTGTGGAGCTGCTGGACGCCGTACCGGGGCTGACCGCCGTGGTGGCGCTCAACGACGCGATGGCGGTGGGCGCCCTGGGCGTGCTGCGCGAGCGCGGCGTACGGGTGCCGGCGGAGGTTTCCGTGGTCGGCTTCGACGACATGCCGATCGCCGCCGACGTGACCCCCGCGCTGACCACGGTCCGGTTGCCCCTGGCCGAGCTGGGCGCCCGGGCGATGACCCTGGCCCTCGACCCGGCCGCCGACCGGGACCGGGTGGAGACCCTCCCCGCCGAGCTGGTCCACCGAGAGAGCCTCGCCCCCGCCCCCGCCCCCGCCTGACCGTGCTCCGGGGCGGACTCAGTCCCGCCCGGTGGCGAGGGCGGCGAGGCGGGGGATCTGCCGGGGGTCGGTGAGGGCGGACCCGACCGCCACCAGGCGCACCCCGGCGGCGAGGAAGTCGCCCGCGTTGTCGGCGTCGATGCCGCCGGTGGCGACGAACCGGGCCTCGGGCAGCGGGCCGGCGACCGCCCGGAACCAGGCCGGGCCGAGGCTGACCGCGGGGAACGCCTTGAGCCAGACCAGCCCGTGGTCGAGGGCGTGCTGCGCCTCGGTCGGGGTGGCCACCCCGGGCAGGTGCGGGATGCCGTAGCTGACCGCGGCGTCGGCGACCGCCAGGTCCAGGCCGGGGGCGACGGTGAACGCGGCCCCGGCGCCGGCCGCCTGGCGGACCTGGGCCGGGGTGCGTACGGTGCCGGCGCCGACGAGCCGGTCCCGGCGGCGGCCCGCCTCGACGGCGGCGCGCAGCGCGAGCACCGCGTCCGGGGTGCGGATGGGCACCTCCACGACGTCGATGCCGAGGTCCCAGGCCTGCTCGGCGAGGCGGACCGTCTCGTCGGGCGGCAGGTCGCGCAGGATCACCATCACCCGCGTGTCGCCGAAGACGGGTCCGAAGTCGTGCCCGCTCATGCTCGGCTCCCTCCACCATGGTTCGACAGTTCGAGCAGGGCCCAGTCCGCCTCCGGCAACGCCAGCGCCCGGGCGGTCCAGGCGGGGTCGGGCGGCGGCGCGTTGTCCCCCGCCGCGGCGAGCGCCGGAGCCGCGGTGAGGTGCCCGAGCCGCAGGCAGGACGGCAGGTCGAGGCCGCGCAGCAGCCCGGAGAGGAAGCCGGCGGCGAAGGCGTCCCCCGCCCCGACCGGCTCCAGCACGGCCACCGGCAGCGCCGGCACGAAGACCGCGGGGCCGGTACGCGGCAGCGCGGTGGCGCCGACCCCGCCGTCCTTGACCACCACCAGGTCCGGACCCGGCAGCAGCTCGCGGACGGCGGCGGGATCGGCGCTGCCCCACAGGGTCCGGGCCTCGTCGAGGCCGACCAGGACCAGATCGGCCCGGTCGGCGAGGTCGCGCAGCACCGGGGCCGCCCGGTCGGCGGGCCAGAGCGCCGGGCGGTGGTTGACGTCGAAGCTGATCCGGGCGTCGGGCAGCGGGCGGGTGGCCAGCGTCTGCCCGACCAGGTCGCGGCAGCTGTCGGAGAGGGCGGCGGTGATGCCGGACAGGTGCAGCAGCCGCACCCCGGCCAGGCGGGGATCCTCGAGCGCGGCCGCGGTGAGCCGGCAGGCGGCGGAGCCGGACCGGTAGTAGTGCACCCGGGTGCCGTCGGGGCCGGGGTCCTTCAGGTAGACGCCGGTCGGGGCGGCCGGGTCGACGGTGACCAGCGAGACATCCACCCCGGCGGCGCCGATCTCGCGGACCACCCGGCGGCCGAACGGGTCGTCACCGACCCGGCTGACCCAGGCGGCCCGGTGGCCGAGCCGGGCCAGCCCCATGGCCACGTTGGACTCCGCGCCGCCGACCCCGACGGCGAGCCGGTCGGCGTGCTCCAGCGGCGTGCCGGCCGGCGGGGCGAGCACCACCATGGTCTCGCCCAGGCAGGCGACCTCGGGGCCGGTCACGGTCGCTCCGGCCGGTCGAGCCGGGCGGCGACCGCCGCACGGTCGAGGTGGCCGTCGGCCACCAGCACCCGGTGCCGGTTGTGGCGTGGCCGGCCGGCCGCGATCACCGCCGCCCGGTCGAAGGCGTACGCGACGCAGACGCCCGGGTACATCGCGGACCGCACGAACCACCGGTCGCCCGGCCCCAGTCCGCTGAAGACCAGGGTGTACGCCCCGCCACCGGGCGCGGTGCCGGTCAGTGCCAGCCAGGGCGCGGCCGAGCCGTTGACCGACTCCTCCCCCGCGTCGTCGGCGGTGAACACCCGGGGCTCGGCGTCGGCGACGGCCCGCCAGAAGAAGCCGCCGTAACCGGCCCCGCCGGGGCGGCCGTTGGTGGCCGGGCTGCCCAGGTGGACGTCCCGGCCGGTGGCGGGGGTGAGGGTGGCGGTCAGGTCGAGCCACCACGCGTCGTCGCCGGCCGGGGTGGCGGTGAGCCGGCGGTGCTCGCGCAGCAGCACCCGGCCGGTCCGGTCCCGCCACTCCAGGTCGTGGTCGAGCCGGTCGGCGGCCCGTTCCCGCCAGCCGGTGTGCGCGATCAGCCCGTGGTCGTCCCGCCAGGTGTAGCCGGTGCCGCGCACGTAGGTCCGCCCGCCCCAGAGGTTGGTGCCGTCCACGTCCTGCACGGCGAGGGACGCGCCGAGGTGCCAGACGTGGTCGGCGGGGAGCGCGTCGGTGACCGGCGTGCCGGCCAGGGTCCGCACCGGGTGCAGGTACGGCCGGGGCCCGTGCCTCGGGTCGAGGTCCGGCCTGACGACGTAGCGGGCCACCTCGGTGTCGCCGACGACCAGCCGGGGATCGGCTTCCCGGTCGCCCGGTCCGGTGCCCGGCACACCGGCCGGGTTGGTGGCGGCCGGCCGGGCGGCGGGTGTCACGACGCCTCCGGGCGGACGAGTGGGTACCGGGTGGCCACCGCGTGCAGGGCGGCCAGGGCGTAGCCGGCGAGGATCGGCACCGCCACCGGGGTGACCAGCACGGCGAGCAGCCCGGTCAGGCAGCACACGCCGGCGGCGGCGGCCCAGGTGCCGGGCCGCT